>JAIXXN010000011.1 GCA_027490725.1 Oxalobacteraceae bacterium | reverse complement strand
CGGTATTACAATCACGACCGCATCAAACTCAAACTAAAAGGGCTGAGTCCTGTGCAATACAGAACTCAGCCCTTGGCCTCCTAGGCAAACTAACCGTCCAACTTTACGGGGTCAGTTCAGCAATTCCGGCCTTTTTTACACCTGCTGAATACAGATTTTACGCATCCAGTGTCATCAGGCTGGCATTGCCGCCAGCAGCGGTGGTGTTGACGCACAGAGCACGCTCAGCGAGCAAACGCCACAGGGGGATAGCGGCGCATGCGTCGGTCTCTACCAGGCCCACCAGGGCGCCCTCACGGGCCGCTAAACGGCTGCGCAGACTGCTCGTTAGCGCCGACTCCACCAGTGCAATCTGGAATTCGGCATCGAAATCATCGGCTTGCGCGACGATTCGTACGCTCTCTTTCACGGCACTTGGCAAATCGCTGGGCAGCAATTGTGCGCTGCTGCCTGCCAGCAGAGCGATATTGCCAGTTGCCAGCGTCGCCGCGAGCTGATTCAGCAACGCGCCCTGGGTAGCCGCTGCGCAGACAATGGTGCCACGCGCAACCAGTGCCAGCGTGTTGCGTTCGCCTGTTGGGCCTGGCAACACGGTCAGTTGGTTGAGCAGACTGTTACGGCCATAGGCTTCGGCCAGATGGGCAAGATGGTCATGTCCGTGGCTGCTGGCCCATGCCGTCAGTGCGTCAAGTGCCGGGCTGGTGACTGGCTGGCGGTTTTCGCTGACCTGGGCATCACGTTGCAGACGTTTCAGATACAGCGGACCACCGGCTTTCGGGCCGGTGCCGGATTTTCCTTCACCACCGAAGGGCTGGACGCCGACCACGGCACCGACAATGTTGCGGTTCACGTAGATATTGCCCACGTGGGCACGGCTGGTGATGTAGTCGATGGTTTCATCGATGCGCGAATGGACGCCCAGCGTCAGACCGAAGCCGCTGCCATTAATCTGGTCTATCAGTTTCGGCAGATCGGCACGTTTGTAGCGAATCACGTGCAATACCGGGCCGAACACTTCCTGTGTCAGTTCTTCCAGCGAACGAATTTCCAGTACGGTAGGCGGAACAAACGTGCCGGCCGTGGTGACCTGCGATGGCAGATCCAGCGAGAAGTAGTTGAGCGCGGTGGCTTTCAGCTTGTTGATGTGGGCCAGCAGATTTTGCTGCGCTTCGGCATCGATGACGGGGCCTATATCGGTTACCAGACGGTCCGGGCAGCCCACATTCAGTTCCTGCATCGCGCCTTTCAGCATTTTCAGGGTTTTGTCAGCGATATCTTCCTGCAAGAACAGTACCCGCAACGCCGAGCAGCGCTGGCCGGCACTGTCAAACGCGGACGAGATTGCATCTTGCACCACTTGCTCTGGCAGTGCCGACGAATCGACGATCATGGCGTTCTGGCCACCGGTTTCCGCGATCAGCGGAATATCGATATTTTCCACGGCAGCGCGCTGCGCCAGCGTGCGGTTGATCAGTTGCGCCACTTCGGTCGAGCCGGTAAAGATCACGCCACGGATCCGTGCATCGGCCGTCAGCGCGGCGCCCACCACTTCGCCACGGCCGGGCAGGAATTGCAGTGCGGAACGCGGAATGCCAGCTTCGTGCAGCAGTTCAACAGCGCGATGGGCGATCAGCGGCGTCTGTTCTGCCGGTTTGGCCAGCACCACGTTACCGGCAGCCAGTGAGGCAGCGACCTGACCGGTAAAGATGGCCAGCGGGAAGTTCCACGGGCTGATACAGGTGACCGGACCCAGCGCCAGCGGGTTGACCTTGCCGCGTACTTCCGCAGCGTAATAACGCAGGAAGTCGACCGCTTCGCGCAATTCCGCGATGGCATTCGGCAGCGATTTGCCGGCTTCGCGAATTGCCAGCGTCATCAGTTCCATGGCATTGCTTTCGAACAGATCGGCAGCGCGGTTCAGAGCGGCGGCACGTTCGGCCGGTTCCGTCACTTGCCAGTCCATGGCGTACTGGCTGGCGCTGGCCAGCGCGGTTTCCACATCGGCCGCGCTGGCTTCCACCAGTTGACCGACGATATCGTTACGCTGGGCCGGATTGCTAATGTTCTGCACCGGCTGACCGGTGCTCAGGCCACCTGCCAGCAATGGTGCGGCGTGCCAGCTACGGGGTTCTGCCAGTTCCGCCGAAATGCGGCGCAGTACGTTTTCATTGGCCAGATCGAAGCCGGCGGAGTTTTTACGTTCCTCGCCAAACATATCGATCGGTAGTGCAATGCCGCGGTGAGGCAGGCCGCCCTGTTCGCGTGCCATTGCCAGCGGATCTTTGATCAGCGATTCGACGGGAATCGCTGCGTCGACGATCTGGTTGACGAAGGAGGAGTTGGCGCCATTTTCCAGCAGACGGCGCACCAGATAGGCGAGCAGCGTTTCGTGGGTGCCGACTGGCGCATAGATACGGCAGGCCTTGTCCAGATTCTCCTTGCCCACCACCTGGTCGTACAGCGATTCACCCATCCCGTGCAGGCACTGGAATTCGTAATCGGTCACGCCGTCGCGTTTCGCCCAGGTATAAATGGTCGACAACGTCTGTGCATTGTGGGTGGCGAACTGCGGATAGATAACGCTGGTCGCGGCCAGCAGTTTCTGTGCGCACACGAGATACGAAACATCGGTGTAGACCTTGCGGGTGTAGACCGGATAGCCGCTCATGCCATCGACCTGGGCGCGTTTGATTTCGGCATCCCAGTATGCGCCTTTGACCAGGCGCACCATGAACTTACGGCCACTGCGCTTGGCCAGATCGATCAGGTAGTCGATCACGAACGGGCAACGTTTCTGGTAAGCCTGCACCACGAAACCAATGCCTTCGAAACCGGCCAGTTCGGCGTCATGCGCCAGCGCTTCCATCAGGTCGAGCGACAGTTCCAGACGATCCGCCTCTTCCGCATCGATGTTCAGGCCGATGTTGTACTGCTTGGCCAGCAATACCAGCGCACGCACGCGTGGCAGCAATTCGGCCATCACGCGGGCGCGCTGGGCGCGGCTGTAGCGTGGATGCAGTGCCGATAGTTTCACGGAAATGCCGGGACCATCCTTGATGCCGCGCCCGTTCGAGGCCTTGCCGATGGCGTGGATCGCCGTTTCATACGAGGCGTAGTAGTTTTTGGCGTCGGCTTCGGTGAGCGCTGCTTCGCCCAGCATGTCGTAGGAATAACGGTAGCCGCGTGCTTCGTTGGCCTGACCATTTTTAATCGCTTCATCGATGGTCTGGCCGGTCACGAACTGATTACCCAGCATGCGCATGGCCAGATCGACGCCTTTGCGGATCAGCGGCTCGCCGCCTTTGGAGATGAGCTTGGTCAGGGCCGAACCGAGACCGTTTTCGCTACTGGTGCTGACCAGTTTGCCGGTGATCAGCAAGCCCCAGGTGGCGGCATTCACGAACAGCGAAGGCGATTCGCCCAGATGCTTGCGCCAGTCACCCTTGCTGATTTTGTCGGCAATCAAGCGGTCGGCCGTGGCATTGTCGGGAATACGCAACAGTGCTTCAGCCAGGCACATCAGTGCAACGCCTTCTTCCGACGACAGGGAAAATTCGTGCATCAGGGCGTCGACGCCGGAGGCGCGGGTGCGCTCGGCACGTACCGAACTGACCAGTTTATGGGCCAGTCCCTGCGCCTGTTGCAGGGTGGGCGCGTCATTGTTGGTTATCTGTTCCAGCAACCATTGCACAGCGCTGACTTCGTCACGACGGTAGGCGGCGGTCACTGCGGCACGCAGGGGAACCGGATCGCGCAGGATCTCGTCCTGTAGCGCGGCGAAGGGGGTAAAACGGGGGCTGATGGCTGCAGACATGGGTAACTTTCAGTAAGAAATTTTGTTGCCGTACAGTAGAAAAAACGCTCGACCGGCGTGAGCTGGCGAGCGTGTTTCGGCGTGAACTGCTAATGATTCGATTGTAAAGCGATTTCTTCTGGATTAATTCTGGTAATACAGGGGGCTAGCAATAGATTGTTTTTGGTGAGACAATTTAACCAAATAATATTAATTGTGGAGTACCCGGAAATGCTAGACAAGATCAGTAAAAAAATCTTGATGGAATTGCAGAGCGATGGCCGCATCAGCAATGTAGAACTGGCTGCGCGGGTGAATCTGTCACCGGCTGCCTGCCTGGAACGCGTGCGCAAATTGCACGAATCCGGCTACATCATGGGTTATACCGCCCAGCTCAATCCGCAGTTGCTGGACGTTTCCCTGCTGGTTTTCATAGAGGTAGTGCTCGATCGCACTACACCCGAAGTCTTCGATGCCTTCAAACATAGCGTTCAGGTGATACCGGAAGTATTAGAATGCCATATGGTCGCTGGCGGTTTTGACTATCTGGTGAAAGCCCGCGTCAAAGACATGGCAGCGTACCGTGAATTCCTTGGTAAAACCCTGCTCCAGAAAGGCGTACGTGAAACCCACACTTACGCCGTCATGGAAGAAGTGAAGAATACCACCAAGTTACCCATAAAATAGTAGCGGCGAGCGAAATTTACCTCGTTCTCCCGCTGCAACCCGTAATGGGGGAGACCGATGAAGCTTTTACAGCACCAGTGGCTGGTACGTGGATTGGGATTGGGCGCGGCAGCGCTGCTTGGTAGTGTGGTCGCCTTCGTGATTGGTTTGCTGGGTGGGTTGAATGGTAGCGGCGGCAATGTCCTGCTACTGGCTCTGCCCGCAGCGCTGGTCGCGGCGAGTTTTGTCAGCTGGTATGAGCGGCGCCGTCACGATCAGGATGGCGCGCGCCAGTTTGCCCGGGTGGTCGGCGACGAAATTGACGCCATCATGATCGGCGCCGCCGAAACTTCCTACTTTGTCGATTCCGTCAAAACCAAGGTCGAGCTCGACGTCGCTACCAGTGCCGGTATCGCCGAGCGTGCCAAAGAAAACGTCGCGTCTTCCACCACCATTGCCAGCAATGCCGAACAGGCGGCCCAGCTTGCAGCGCAAGTCAGGGGTGAAACGGAGGCCGGGCGCAATGAAGTCGATCTGGGGCTGCAGCGTATTAAAGCGGCCCGTACCGAAGCCCAGAGCGCTGCCACCATGATGGCCAGTCTGCAAACCAATTCCCGCAAAATCTACGGCTTCACGGAAGCGATCAGTGAAATCTCGGCGCGCACCAATTTGCTGGCGCTGAATGCCGCAATCGAAGCGGCGCGTGCCGGTGAACAGGGCCGCGGCTTTGCCGTGGTGGCCAACGAGGTGCGCCAGTTGGCCTTCCGTACCAAGGAAGCCACCGATGAAATCAGCGCCATGGTGCGCGAAATTAATCAGCAGGCCGAACAGGCCGCCGGTGGCATGACCACACTTGCCCAGAGTGTCAGCGTGGCGGCCGGGAATGTCGAAACGGTGCATGGTTTGCTGGGCAATATCGCCCAGTCGTCCGGTGTGTCGGAAGAACAGATCGGCCAGATCGCCCGCGCGGCGCGCGCCCACGTCAGTACCAGCGAAGCGATTGCCGATGCCGTGATCAGCATCCGCAATAGTCTGCATTCCACCGAGCAGCAGCTGCCGCGTGCGGCCAGTTCGGCACAGGCCTTAGCGGAGCGGGCGGAAGTGATTACCCGTGCGCTCAGTGCCTCGGCCATCCCCAGCTCGCATGACCCGATCCGTATCGCGGCCCAGCAGGCGGCACAAGGCGTCGGAAAACTGTTCGAAGCGGCCATCGCGGCTGGCAGGATTTCGCAGGAAGCTTTGTTCGACCGGCATTACACGCCGATTCCGGATACCAATCCCCCCAAGCATAAATCCCGCTTCGACGATTTTACCGATAAGGTATTACCTGCCCTGCAGGAAGCCGTGCTGGAAGCCATGCCGCAACTGACCTATGCGGGCGCGGTCGATAGCAATGGCTATTTCCCCACCCATAACCGGAAATTTTCCCAGCCGCTGACGGGCGACTATGCCGTGGATATGGTGAATAACCGTACCAAGCGCATTTTCAGTGACCGTACGGGCAAGCGCTGCGGCAGCAGCACCAAGCCCTTCCTGCTGCAGACCTATAAACGCGATACGGGCGAAGTGATGCACGATCTGTCCGTGCCGATTTATGTGAACGGTCGTCACTGGGGCGGCTTCCGCGTCGGTTATCGCTCTAGCCACGGTTGAAGCTGGCGCGCTGAATAGGTGGCGCTGAATTGCTAGCGCTGAATAGCTAGCGTTTAATAGGTATCGCTACGCGGTGCCGTACCCGGCGCCGTGCGTTGCGCTACAGCATTCATGCCTTCCAGATGCATCCGCAGCCATTTGTGAGCCGGGCTGCGGGCATCGCGCTCGTGCCACAGCATATCCAGATGGACGGCGGGCAGCGGGAACGGTAATTCCTTGGAAATCAGGGCATCGGTCATGCCGGTCGAGGCGATCAGGTGGCGTGGTAGCACCGTGATCAGATCCGAGTTCGCTACCACCCTGCCGGCCGTAAAGAACTGGTTCACCGTCAGCAGAATGCGGCGCTCGCGCTGGATTTGTGCCAGCGCTTCGTCGACCAGGCCATGGGCCCGGCCCGAGAAGCTCACCAGCAGATGATTAGCTTTGCAATAGTTATCCAGCGTCAGCTCGACTTTGGACAAAGGATGGTCGCGCCGCATCACGCACACATAGTGGCCGGAATACAGGCGTTCGTGGCGGATCGGCGAACCGGTTTCGTAGGATAGCTGGGCGGCCACGCCGGGGAAAAAGCCGACGGCCAGATCGATATCGCCACGCAGCAGCATCGGGCGCGGTTCGCGGGTGGTCAGCGGCACCATGCGCACATTGACCCCCGGTGCTTCGTTTTCGATCGAGCGCATCAGTGCCGGCAGCCAGAACGCGGCGGTGGCATCGGCCATGGCCATACGGAAGGTGGCGTGGGCGGCCGCGACGTCAAAGGTTTCCGGCGCAACGGCCGCTTCCAGACTGGCCAGTGCACTGCGCACAGACGGCCACAACGATTCGGCGCGCGGGGTCGGCTTGACGCCGTAAGCGGTGCGGATCAGCAATTCATCGCCCAGACTTTCGCGCAAACGTTTAATGGCGTTCGACACGGCCGGCTGCGTCATGGCCAGATGCCCGGCCGCGCGGGTCAGGTTTTGCTCGGTCATTACCGCGTCGAAGACGCGTAACAGGTTCAAGTCTAGCGTCAGAAAGCTCATGGCGGCTCAGTCGTGGAGAGGGTGGCTGGGAAGTCGAGAAATATCAATTAATACCAATGATACGACATTCCATTCACCAGATGAATAATTGTTATCGGGGAAGTAAATTGGCTACTTATGCTGCACTGCACTATAGTACCGTTCGATTCTAAATGCACGATTAAGCAATGTCTACCCTGATTTCCGCCGTACAAAATTTCTCTCTGCTGACCGCTGGTGAGCTGGCGCTGGCCAGCGGCGCCGTGTGCGCCCTGCTGGTGGTGTTCAAGCCGCTGCTGACGGGGCTGGTGCGCGCCGCCATGCTGGTGGTGAAACCGAAACTGAGTAAAGAGGAAGTGCTGCAACGCCGGCAGATGCGCGACGCCATGCTGCTCAAGCGCATGCTCAATTCCATGGAAGGCGAACCTAGTCACGTGGCCGAATTGCGTGCCATCGCTTCGCGCGTCTAAGCGCTAGCGCCCCCTAGTCGGGGCGCGGTTCAGAGAAATCAATTTAAAAAACTGGCCGGACCTGGTGCTCCGGCCAGTTCCATAGTGGGTGCTTACTTCTCGCCCAGCAGCGCTGGCTTCAGCCCGTTATCCACCGGATGTTCGCCCAGCCAGATGCGCAGGACGGCATTGTAGAAGGCCAGTTCCGGCATCAACTCACCAATCTTCTTGCCGTTCAGATAGCACTGGGTGCCCTCGCCCGGGGTCCAGTCCAGCGTCAGCTGGTCGCCTTTTTTCAGCGCCTGGATTTGCGCAAAGACTTCACCGAACTTCATGGTTTGCGGCAGGATGCGGGTGCGCTCGTTCTTGTCGGTATTGTTATTCAGGCCTTCCATGAAGGCTTTCCCGAAATCTTCAGAACTGACTTCGCGCAACATGGTGATGGCGACCCGGCGCGGGCCATTGGTGGCCAGCACCTCGGCGACCGTGGTTTTCTTTTCGGTCAGGTAGAGTCCGGCGGCATACACTTTGAAGATGACTTTGGTGCGTACTCCGGCACCGTTGAGCTTCAGATCGCTACCAGCGACTTTGATGCTGTCGTCGAATTTGACACCGGCCACCTCCACAGCGGCCAGCGCGGGCAGGCAAAAGCTGCCGGCCAGCAGGGTGGCAGCGATCAGGCGAGTCAGGATAGTTCTGCGTTTCATAGGGCGTCTCCGAAGATAGTGTGAACCGGCGCATGGCGTCCTGCTGCAAAGGCAAGACGGAATGCACTGGAATATACCATCGGAAGCGCGACTGCACGCCGGGAAACCCGCCAGCGGCACGATTTGGCCGCCAGCGCATGGTGGAAAGGCTTGTTAGGCCTTGTTAGCCTGCAAACCTTCGAATTTGGCTTGCAACTCTTCCTTGCTCTCCCGCAGCGCAGGATTGAAGGGAATGCAGCTGACCGGGCACACTTGCTGGCACTGTGGCTCATCGAAGTGGCCCACGCACTCGGTGCATTTTTCCGGGTGGATCTGGTAAATCTCGGCGCCCATGAAAATCGCGTCGTTAGGGCACTCAGGCTCGCAAACGTCGCAATTGATACAGTCGTCGGTAATCATTAATGCCATGCTAGGACTCGCTTGCTGGGTACTTACTGGCCCCGGGTGGCGGCAATTTTCTTTTGCAGCCAGCGGTCGACCGAAGGGAAGACAAATTTGGAAACATCGCCACCGAGTACGGCAATTTCCCGCACGATGGTGCCGGAAATGAATTGATACTGGTCGGACGGGGTCAGGAACAGGGTTTCGACATCAGGCAGCAGATAGCGGTTCATGCCGGCCATCTGGAACTCGTATTCGAAGTCGGAGACGGCGCGCAGACCGCGCACGATCACCCGTGCATCATGCTCGCGCACAAAATCCTTGAGCAGGCCGGAAAAGCTCTGCACTTTCACATTCGGATAGTGGCCCAGCACTTCGTTGGCAATGGTCAGGCGTTCTTCCAGCGAAAAGAAGGGCTTTTTGTTCTGGCTATCGGCCACCCCGACCACCAGCGTGTCGAACAGACCGGATGCGCGACGCACCAGATCTTCGTGACCACGGGTCAGCGGATCAAAAGTTCCCGGATAAACGGCTACGACCATTACGGCTCCTTGCAGTGCACCAATTTAGAACGCGCCATTATGCCTGAAAAAACCGGCCTGCCTTCATTTCGGGCAGATTATCGGGATCAGCCCTGCCGATTTAATCGCCAGCCAGGGCGGATTCGATGGCTGATTACTGGCGTTGTAGTAAATGGAAATGGACCATACCGGCCTTGTCGGCGCGGATAACTTCCCAGCCGGCCATCCATTCGGGCGTTTCGCCCTCGGCAAACGCCAGTGCCGCGCCCGTTTCTACGTAGACCAGTCCGCCTTCGTTGAGCAGTTTGCTGCACAGCGGCAAGCTGCGTTCGATGAAATTCTGCTGGTAAGGCGGATCGAGGAAAATCAGATCGAAGCGCTGGCCACGGCTGGCCGCCGATTGCGCCACGGCTAGGGCATCGCCGCGCAAAATCTGCACCGTGTCGGCACGCAGCTTTTGTTTGATGCTTTCCAGCTGCTGGACCACCGGACTCAGGCTATCGACCATCATCACGCTGTGTGCGCCTCGGCTGGCCGCTTCGAAACCCAGCGCCCCGCTACCGGCGAACAGATCGAGTACCTGGGCGGTGGCCCAGTTGCCATCACGCTGGTGATTAATCCAGTTAAACACGGTTTCGCGCACCCGGTCAGGGGTTGGACGCAGGCCGGAAGCACTCAGCACCGGCAGTGGCGTACGCTTCCAGCTACCGCCGATAATCCGGACTTGATGGCTGTGCTGGGGGCCGTGCACGGGGACTTTGGCAGGTTTGGCGGGCTTGCTGGCGGGCTTTCTAGGCATGATGCGGGCTTCTAAGTCATTGATTCAATGGCGCAACTATAGCATAGCGGACTTGCCGCCCCCGCTTAACGGGCTTCTTGCGCCAGCCGGTTCAGATCGCGTATCCAGCCCTGCATGCGCTGCTTGGCATGGGCTTTCTGGGCCGTAGTACTGAGGCGGATCACCGTCAGTACCATCTGCGCCGTGGCTTCTTCGTAGGCCTCGAAATCTGCCCCGCGCGCAGCGTTTTCCTGCTGCCGGAAGGCGTCGACGATCAGGCTGCGCAGCAGTGCCATGGTGGTCTCGCGGTCCGGCTTGTCGTGCTGGACTTTGCGTACCAGTGCCAGTATCTCTTGCTGACGGTGCAGGCGCTGCTCCAGCCACAAGGCATTGATGAGCGGCCGTGCATCCGACGCTTTGCGGATTTGCGCTTCCTGTGCGTCGCTGAAATCGCCGAACCACAGTTCCAGCTGTTCCAGCGTCTTTTTATAGCGCAGTTTTTGCTGGGTCTGGATATCGCCCTGCAGGTATTTGTCGCGGAATTCGGCATTGTTGGCGGCGAATTTCTTTTCCAGCGTCGCGACCTGCTCCGGGCGCAGCGAGCGCAGCAGGTCGGCCAGTTCCGGTACTGCCTGCAGCAATACGACCTGACTACGCTGCTTGACCTCGTCATAGCTGGCGCGCAGGTGCGCGCTATCTGTGCTGCCGTTCAGATGCTGCTGACTGGCCTGTAACAGTTGTGCGTAATCATGCAGCTGGGTGCTGCGATGCCACTGGAACAGTTTGTCGATATCGGTTTTGACGCGGCTTTTCTGACTGCTATTCAGATCCACATAGCCGTCCAGCCACCAGTACAGCAAGGTGTCGCCGTTGTTGTAGGCCAGCCGTAGCGAACTGCAGGCGCTCAGCGCCAGCAGCAAAAACAGTAACAGGGAACAACGGCGTAGTGCACTGGCAGCGGGATGGGGCATGTTAAACTTTCGCATTGATCAACTCTTTTGAACTGGCAGCTATGAACGTAGTGATCCTCGCAGCAGGTATGGGCAAACGCATGCAATCGGCCTTGCCGAAAGTACTGCATCCGCTGGCTGGCAAGCCATTGTTGTCGCATGTACTCGATACCGCCCGGCGTCTTTCAGCTAGTCGATTATGCGTGATTTACGGCCATGGCGGCGCGGCTGTCCTCGATATGCTGGCAAAACAGCCAGAGCAGGTTGCGACTGCCCTGCAGGAACCGCAGCTCGGTACCGGTCACGCCGTGATGCAGGCCCTGCCGGAACTCGATGACCAGGTCCCTACCCTGATTCTGTACGGTGACGTACCGCTGACCACCGCCGCAACCCTGCAAGGGCTGATCGATGTGGCCGGTAACGACAAGCTGGGCATCCTCACCGTGGTGCAGGACGATCCCTTCGGTCTGGGTCGCATCGTCCGTGAAAATGGCGAAATCAAGCGCATCGTCGAACAGAAAGATGCCACCGAAGCCGAGCGTGCCATCAAGGAAATCAATAGCGGCATCCTGGTGGTGCCGACGGCCCGCCTGAAACAGTGGCTGGGTGCCTTAAAAAATAATAATGCGCAGGGCGAGTACTATCTGACCGACATCGTCGCCATGGCAGTCGCCGATGGCGTGCCCGTGGTGGCAGCGCAACCGTCGGCCCAGTGGGAAGTCGCCGGTGTGAACAGCAAGGTACAACTGGCCGAACTGGAACGTATTCATCAGGGCACCATTGCCCTGAAACTGCTGGAACAGGGTGTGACCCTGATGGATCCGGCCCGCATCGACGTGCGTGGCGAGCTGATCTGCGGTCGTGATGTGGTGATCGACGTCGGTTGCGTGTTCGAAGGCAAGGTCGAGCTGGCCGATGGCGTCCACGTGGGTGCCCACAATGTGCTGGTCAATGCCAGCATTGCTGCCGGCGCGCAGATCAAGCCCTTCTGCCACATTGAAGAAGCGGTGGTCGGCCCGGCTTCGATCATCGGCCCTTACGCTCGTCTGCGCCCCGGTACCGTGCTGGCGGAAGATGTGCATGTGGGTAACTTCGTCGAGCTCAAGAATGCCCAGGTGGCGGCCCACAGCAAAGCCAACCATCTGGCCTATATCGGTGATGCGACGATCGGCTCGCGCGTCAATATCGGTGCCGGCACCATCACCTGCAATTACGATGGCGCCAACAAATTCCGTACCGTGATCGAAGACGACGCCTTTATCGGCAGCGATAGCCAGCTGATCGCTCCCGTCACCGTGGGGCAAGGTGCCACGCTCGGTGCTGGCACCACGCTGAGTAAAGATGCGCCAGCGGGCAAGCTGACCATTTCGCGTCCCCGTCAGGTGACCATCGAAAACTGGACCCGTCCAGTCAAAGTGAAGAAATAAGGCGTTTTACTTCGCCGCCAAAGCCGGGACATGTCCCGGCTTTTTTTATGCACAGCCCCCCTGTCAGGCTTTTCAGCTTGTGGATAAACATGTGGAGAAGCCTGCGGATATCGGGTGAGTAGTCAGGGGGTAAGCGCGGTATAAATAGTGCATAAGTGGCGCAACAGGGTGTGAGTTTGTGCTGCTGACTGCTGCGCGCCCCCAGTTAGCCATCAATAGCGGAGATTTTTAGCGTGCTGTGGATAAACCTGTTGAAAATCCTGTGAGTAGTCAAGGATAAGTTTTCTCTGTGGATAAGGCTGGGTATAAGTGGGTGGATAGGCGGGGTATAGCCGGTGGAAAGCACGGGAAAACCGTGGCCGGGTTTTCTTCGCTGTGGATAATCCTGTGCGTAACCATGCGAATAAGCACAGGATAAATAGGGGATAAAAAAGGGAAAAGTATCGGATACCTGCTCACGCCGATACCGCAGGCCACTAAATCACAATGCGGGTCTCGAATTTGCTGCGCAAGGTAGAAAAATAGGCTTTCACATTCCGTACATTGCGATGTGCGGTGAATAGACGATGCGCCAGCGCGTGATAGGCGGGCATATCGGTGACCTGTACGATCAGGACGAAGTCTGGCCCCGGTGCGACCCGGTAACATTGCAGCACCGCGCTGTCGGCCGCCACATGGGTTTCGAACTCGGCCATGCGTTCGGCCGCTTGCACGTCGAGGGAAATTTCGACGATGGCCGTCAGGCTGGGCCCGACCTTCTCGGGATCCACAATCGCCACCTGTCGCTGGATCAAGCCGCTTTCCGTCAGCTGCTTAACGCGTCGCAAACAGGTCGGCGCAGAAACGTGCACGGCCAGAGCCAGGTCGGCGTTTGTTTGCGAAGCGTCAACTTGTAGCGCATTCAGAATGCGACGATCTATCTCATCCATAAAAATTTTCCACTAAAATGAAATAATATTTCATCACTCACTACGAGTGAAATAATCTTCCAAAATATACACTAAATGGAAAGCTTATTTCATCGTGACTGCACTAGCATGGCAACTCCTATACTTAGTCGAGGTTTTCTATGTGCGGCATCGTCGGCGCAGTAGCGCAACGTAATATCACTCCTATTCTGATCGAAGGTCTGAAACGGCTGGAATACCGCGGCTATGACTCTTGCGGCGTGGCCCTGCACCTCGATGGCAAGCTGCAGCGTTCGCGCAGCACCTCGCGTGTCGCCGATCTGGAAAAGCAGATCGAGGAAGTGGGCATGCACGGCTTTACCGGCATCGCCCACACCCGCTGGGCCACCCACGGCGCGCCAGCGTCGCACAATGCCCACCCGCACTTCTCGCCGACCACCGAACAGGCGCGCATCGCGCTGGTGCACAACGGCATTATTGAAAACCACGATGAACTGCGCGCCGAACTGACTGCGCTCGGTTATGTGTTCCAGAGCCAGACCGATACCGAAGTGATCGCCCACCTGGTTGACCATATGTATAACGGCGACCTGTTCGATACCGTACAGCATGCTGTGAAACGTCTGCATGGCGCCTACGCCATTGCCGTGTTTGCCCGCGAAGAACCGCATCGCGTGGTGGCAGCCCGTCAGGGTTCGCCGCTGATTGTTGGTCTGGGCAAGGGCGAGAACTTTGTTGCTTCCGACGCGATGGCACTGGCCGGTACCACCGACCAGATCATCTACCTTGAAGAAGGCGACGTGGTCGACCTGCAACTGGGCCGCACCTGGATCGTCGATAGCGATGGCAAGCCGGTCGAGCGCGAAGTGAAAACCGTGCATGCGCATACCGGCGCCGCCGAACTGGGCCCTTATCGTCACTATATGCAGAAAGAAATCTTCGAGCAGCCACGCGTCATCGGCGACACGCTCGAAGGCGTCACCGGCATCATGCCGGAGCTGTTTGGTGACGGTGCCTACAACGTCTTCAAGCAGATCGACCGCGTGCTGATTCTCGCCTGCGGCACCAGTTACTACTCGGGTCTGACGGCCAAATACTGGATCGAATCCGTGGCCAAGATTCCCGTCAACGTGGAAATTGCCAGTGAATACCGCTATCGCGACAGCGTGCCGCACCCGAACACGCTGGTGGTGACGATTTCGCAAAGTGGCGAAACGGCCGACACGCTGGCTGCGCTCAAGCACGCCCGCAGCCTCGGCATGGAACACACACTGACCATTTGCAATGTGTCGACCAGCGCCATGGTGCGTGAATGCAAACTGGCTTACATCACCCGCGCCGGTGTGGAAGTGGGCGTGGCGTCGACCAAGGCGTTTACCACCCAGCTGGCCGCGCTGTTCCTGCTGACCCTGTCGCTGGCGCAAGTCAACGGCCGCCTGACGGGAGCAGAAGAAGCCGAGCACCTGAAAGCCATGCGTCACCTGCCGGTGGCGATTTCCGCCGTGCTGGCGCTGGAGCCGCAGATCATGGCATGGGCGGAAGACTTCGCCCGCAAGGAAAATGCCCTGTTCCTCGGTCGCGGCATGCACTATCCGATCGCCCTCGAAGGCGCGCTGAAGCTGAAAGAAATTTCCTACATCCATGCGGAAGCCTATCCGGCCGGCGAACTGAAACACGGTCCGCTGGCGCTGGTGACGGAAGAAATGCCGGTGGTGACGATTGCGCCGAACGATGCGCTGATCGAGAAGCTGAAATCGAATATGCAGGAAGTGCGTGCCCGTGGCGGCCAGCTGTATGTGTTCGCCGACGTCGATTCGCGCATTACTTCCGGTGAAGGCTTACACGTGATCCGTCTGCCGGAACACTATGGTTTGCTGTCGCCGATTCTGCACGTGGTCTCGCTGCAGCTGCTGGCTTATCACGCAGCGCTGGCACGTGGCACCGATGTGGATAAGCCCCGCAATCTGGCCAAGTCCGTGACGGTGGAATAGACCTGGCGACGCTGTCAGGGACCTATGTGAGCAAACAATAATGTCAGACACAAAACAATAAAAACCTGACACAAAACAATAAAGTTTGACACAAGTGGCCTTGGCTACTTGCCATGCGCTGAAGCCCATGTTGGCCTTGATCTGACAACATGGGATTTTTTAATGCCGCGACGCTGTCGTTTCAATGATTCCACAGTGAACGGAACTCAGGACTGACGCCATCGCTGAGTAAGCAGTAAGTTTCGAGACGGTTTTCTAGTGGGGGCTGTCTGGAACGGCGACGGATATGGCTTTGATGTTAGCGGCCATTTCTCAGATCCAAGGCGTCAAGAGCCTCAAGCGTTTGAACCACCTGCTCGACTAGGTCGCCATCGAAGTCATCTCTGTCTGCTTCCTCATGAGTACCCTTATTCAGGTAGTTCCAAACGAGGTTGTCGGCGGGGATGCCAAGGATGCGGCTATACGCGTCAACGAGCAACGGCTTATTCGGGTGGACGAAGGTTGCCGTAGTGTGGAGGCGATTGCGCACAGCTTCGCATAGTCCACGCAGTTGTGGCTCTGCGCCAACGCCAGCGAGCTGTAAATTTAACATGCCGATTCCATGGCTGCCGAGCCATTTCCAAGTCTTCTCCGTAATCATCTCGAGAGCTTGCCGCGATGACGCCAGTGCCTCCCGGTCGTCCAGCTCGTTTTTCGACGCGCGCGCCTTCGCAATGTAGTTCCTGCTCAGGACGTTGTTCACCCTCGGTTGATAGTTTCCATCAGGGCTGCGGAACAAGTAGACCTTGCATTCTTCGCGCCGGTTAGCCAGAAGGTGCTGCTGGATATCTTTGATGAACTCGTTGCTATGGCATGTGACGATGAGCTGCGTTTGAGCGAAATGATCGCTCTCAAAGATCGTCTCCCGGATTCCGCCGCGATGATCGTGGTCGATCGCATTGATCACGTCATCGAATACGATCAACGGACTTTGGATGCTTTGGCTTTTTGCGAGCAGGATGGCGAGGCCCAGGCACCGAATGTGCCCTTCACTTAGGATGCGCAAGGCGTCCACGCGGACCTCTGGGTTGCCCCGAAAGGAGATTTCGATCTTTCCGTCGCCCGTTACTGGCAAGTGGAGGGCCGCGAGCTTGTCGCGATCCAGGTCGTTCCGATTGAACTCGTTGTATAGATTCATAGCCGCGTCATTGAGGCCGGCCATCAGTGTTCCAGGAAGCTGATTGCGGTAGCTTTTGAGCTGCGCGAGGAAGCTGTCGTATGCCGCCTTGATCGGTGCATCGCGCGCGATGTGGAGCGCCTCCTGGGCGACCTCTTCGATAAGCTCCGCGTTGTCTATGTCGAAGGCCGCGATGCGCGCTCGCGCAGCCGCTAGGTCGTCGACATGCTGTTTCCGCTTTGCGTCCTGAGCTTGCACCAGCAGGACTAGAGCATCGAGGCTGTCTCGTTCCGTGATGTTGCGTTGGCGCTCTTGGCCAGCGAGAAGCGAGGCGGCGTCTTGCGCGACGACGAGGTCGACGGTGGCCAAAATTTGATCGAGCGTGGATGCCTCGCCATTAACGGCGATCTCTTGGTCTGCTGGTGTCGGATAAACCCCATCCCACCAATTTCCCGCAGGCTCCGCCGGTAGACCTGCGAGATATCGGCCGACGTGCGTTTCTTGACCCTCCCGCGCGACGACGAAGGCCGCGAGCGAGGCAAGGAGTTGGCGAAGCTCCCGCGATGCTGTGGCCAACGCCGTTTGGATCGTTTTGCGTTGCTCTTGGAGCTCGCCAAGCTCTTTCAACTGTCCTAGGCCAGCCGCGGCCTTTTCGTAGGGATTGGTCGCGACATGGCCGTCTCCTGCGAGTGGAGTGTCACAGGCCGGGCAATGGTTTCCCTCGGTAGGTTGAAGAGCGACGACAGCGGTGTAGAGATCTTTGAACGAAACTTGATTGCTTCGCTCGTCGAGTTTCGCGATGATGCCTGTGAGGTCCTCTTGGCTCTTGCGAGCCGATTCGAAGGCGCCTAGCAGCCCCGCGCGCGTCAATCCAATGGTCGCGGGAGGCACCGCGTTGAGGATGCCTTTGAGCTCTTGCAGGCGTCCAGGCGCATCGGCGGAGCCGAGAATTGCTTTCAGGCCGTTATAGGTCATCCCCTCCGAGTGGATGAGCGCGAGGTCGGCTTCCTGATTGGCCAGTTCTATCAGGGCCTGGGTTTCGCCGCCGACTGTTGCTTGGTCCGCAGCCAAGGCGTTGCGCTTGCCGGTCAAGGCAAGCTGCTTAGTGGCGGTAAGCACGAGTTGCGCGTCGATTGACTCATTGAAGTGGGCGACGAACTCGTTGAAGTTCTGCATCCCGAACAAGGTGGCTATCAGCTCCGTGCGCTGGGCGGGCGGCCTGGCTGCGATCCGGGAGAATGCGTCGATGCGGTTTTTCTCGATGAAGCAGAAACGGAAGGTGTCGATGCTCGAGGCTACAGGAATCTCCCGGTTTTGATGACTCGTCGCTAGCAGAACAGGCGCGACGAAGCGGGCGGCATGGGTGTTCGCGAGATAAACGCGTGGCTCGATGCGTTTGGTGTCGGCCTCTTCGACTGAGCCAAGAAGTGCGTATTCAAGGCCTTCGCAGAAGCTGGTCTTGCCGCTTCCATTGGGGCCATAGAAAAGGATGATGCGTTTTTCAAGATCGAAAGGCTCCGGCGTGCGAAAGCCTCGAAACGGTCCTAAGGTGAGATGCCGCAGGCGTTGCCAGGGCCAGGCTCCTTCGACAGCGATCGGCTGGATATCCGGTAGCCCGGCCGGCACCTCGGCCCAAGTTCGGTGAGCTTGTTCGACCAAGTAAATGGACCGCTGGCTGCGGTTGCGGGTCGTCCGAGCGACCCCGTCGAAGTTAGCCAAGATGAGATTGGCTAGGCGGCGGACATCCGCGTGCGCCAGGCTTTCTGGCTGATGCAGCCAGACCACGAATCGCTCAAAATCCCGCTGTGAAGATGCCATGTCGCCCTTGAATGTTCTCGTTCTAATTTGCAGCGTATGTCCCGATGGCCTGCAAGGAATTTGATGAGGTACGTATTCCGGTCAAAACCAACGGGTCATTCCAGTTCAAAACCAGCCAACCATTCTCGTTCCATAGCGGCCAGTGATTCCGATCCGCAGTAGCCCATTGATTCGAGTCGGATACCGACACGCCAGGAGTTATCATGTGAATTTGGAATGATGACTTTTATATGACCGGCGGCTTTCGCTCCAGCGGACATTTACGAGGCAGGTAGACACGAACAACGCGGGAACTTGTAAGACAGCCGCGTTGCACTTGTGCGCGCCTGCTGTCACTACGCCGACGGTCGGGCCATACCGTAACCTAAGTTGCGACAGGCCTGGCTTATTTTTTTGCAAGGTCCGTTGCAAGCTCGTTAGAAACCTTGTCGACCGCAGCCTTAAGATCAACCGGATCAATCTCACCACGCTTACTCAAATCGTTGAATAACTGCACACACACACCTGTCATTTTTGAATAATCACTTCGCATTTCTGGGTACTCCTGTGCGGACAAAGTCCAGGCGGTCTTTAAGTCTGCTGGCGCACGCCGAGTCGCAACACGCTGAAAATATACTGCACGATAGCCGACGTTCATTGCCACCTTCTGGGCTTCTTCCACATCGCCGCCCTGTGCCTTGCGCTTCACCATACCAGCCGAGAGAAGCGAGTACATTTTTGTCAAAACCGGGGCGCAGAGAATCTCCTTACTGCGGTCCCCCGCGACGTCAAAATTCACCTTGTATTGTTGAGCGCTTGCTAACGACGACGTCAGGCTTAGAACCAATGCACATGCCTTCATTAGTTTCATATTCCCTTCGAAAAATTGTTTATATTTAAAGTTTTACCTTGGGCTCTCTACCCTGGCGAAGACTAAACCTTCATGACCGCTTATGGCCGAACTCGGACTGTGTCCGTGAGGATAGCATCTTGCTTAGCTGAAAAATGCGCAAAATCTCACAACTTCGAACGGCGATGCCGACAATTCCACGAACACTATTCGCCCCTGAAACACTACACCAGCAGTTTCCGGCAATTCCTCCAGGCTGTAGGTTTATGTCAGCAGTTCATTTCATGGCCGTACATACTCATCCATAAAGACATGAGTAGCGCAATCTTGTGGCACCGCGAAACAATAAGTGTCCATGATTGAAATCAGATTTCTCAAGCAAGGAGATCATCATGAAGCATATATCCGCCGTGGGACTTTCGCTGTGCCTGACCTTGTCGAGTTTTTTGGCGCATGCCGACAATGAACGTGCCACGGCCTCTGAAGCCGTAGCGATGGTTCAAAAAGTGATTGCGTCGATCAAGGCGAGCGGCCGCGAAAAGACCTTCGCCGAGATCAATGATGTGAATGGCGCACGTTTCCGGGACCGGGACCTCTATGTGACAATCAATGATTTCACCGGCAAGAATTTGGCGCATGGTGCCAATCCGAGAATGCAGGGTAAAAACCTGATTGACTTGCGGGATGTTGACGGCAAGTATTTCGTGCGCGAACGACTGGAACGAGCCATGAGTGCAGGCAAAGGGTGGCAGGACTATAAGTTTGTTAACCCTGTGACCAAGCAGATCGAAAACAAGGCAATGTACTTCGAAAAATACGAAGATTTCGTTATTAACTGCGGCATCTACAAGTAGGCTTTTGCAACGCCGGTCATATCGGGGAGTGAGCTCGGTTTTTCACTTCTGTCTAAGACCTCCCGCCTCCCGGCGGGAAGATGCCGTCGCAAGCAATGCGACGCTTGGTTTACGATGGTAATGAACAGCTCCGATTAATCCTTGATAGCAATTTTTCGGATTTCCTTATTGATCCGTTCGAGCAGATTCGGATGATCCGCCAAATAGCTCTTCGAAATATAGATGCCAAATTCGCGCTCACTATGGAGAACCTTGACGACGCTGTCAGCAGGTTGTCCAGCGCGGGAAAGAGCATCGTCAAACACAAGTTCCGCCAAGAGTATGGCGTTGATACGGTCCATCTTTAGCATCGTGAGTAATGTATTGATACTCGATGGTGTCCCGGTCACGGTATAACCGTTCTCTAACAGCCACACATGAGTGTTGCTGTGCAAATGGGTACCCAGTCGCGCCTGCGCTTTGAAGTCACTTCCACGTGGGTCAAGCTTACTGCCGGCCGCTACAATCCAAACCCATCGATTCACCAGCACTGGCAAGGTGAATGTCGCGATGCCATCACGCTCTGCATTCTTTGATGCCAGGAAAAATCCGTCAGATCTTCCCTCTTTGATGTTCTGAACAACACGTCCGAAATTCGGCGCCAGTTGTAGTTCATATTCGATCCCTGCCCCCTTGAGAATCTTCTCGACCAGCTTTACTCCGACACCGGTAATCTTGTCATTTTCCATGAACGCGTAGGGCGGAAAATTGGACAGCATAAAGCGCATTTTTTCTGGCGCCTGCGCATTGGCCGCCCCGGCAAGTAGAAGAATCAAATATGCGCTCACTCGTAACATATCGCCTCCTGCATATAGTTGTTTAGTTCCGTGCGATCATATTCCTCGTCGTAGCTGGCCTTGCCCGCTTGTTAAAACGGGCAGGCATGTCTGGTTTGGAAGACGTCATTGCCAAGGCTGACGGCGCAACGATGCAAGCCAGGAAAACCTGTAAAGACTACGCGCCGGGCGTTGTTCAAGAATGCGCCCCATGTCTGTTGTGGAAATTGGCACTGCTGACACGCGCCCCCGGTCTATTGATGAGTATGTACGGCCATGAAATGAACTACTGACATAAACCTACAGGACTGTTCGCAGGTCCCCCCCCCCGCGTCGCTAGCGCCAGAGCTTCAGCCATATAGTGCTTATCGACCTCAATGCTAGCGTCATAAGCCACCATCACGCCTCGTCCAATGTGTTGAACGACGCGTAAGAAAAGCGCATCACCTTACCCAGGTTCATCACCTCGGGTGTTAGCCTTGTGGTACTGGACTGTTTGCCAGCCTTGTCCAGAATGTTTTGTCGGGGATGTACCGTCGCCTCTTTAGAAGCAAGTACCTAGGGTGATCCAGAAAGCTTCTGTGACACAAAACGGACAAGCATTCAGCGATACCGCAAGCTCACTTCTCTGCTTCAAAAAAACGGATCTGATTTCGCCCGGCTTCTTTGGCCTGATACATGGTCATGTCAGCCCATTTGATCACCTCCACATTGGAGCTGTTTTGGCCTTGAAACAGCGCCACGCCAATGCTGGCGGTGCATTGATGCTCCACCTTGCTTGCTGGCTCGCCCATCTGTTTCAGATTTAAACGATAAGTTGCTGCCAGCGAGGTGCGAATTTTCTCGGCAATTTCTTGTGCCTGCCTAATTGATTCATTCAAATCGGCATTTAAGCCGCTGAGCAGTACAACAAATTCATCACCACCGAAACGCGCGACCGTGTCAGTTTTTCGAACGCAGCTCAGCAAACGACTTGCCGCCTCAAGCAACAATTGGTCACCCGTTTCATGTCCATGTGCGTCGTTGAGCGGTTTGAAGTTATCAAGATCAAGAAACATCAGCGCGCCGCACTGCCTGCTGCGCTTGCTGGCAGCCATGGCCTGGGTGAGCCGGTCGCCCAGAAGTCGACGGTTCGGTAGCCCGGTTAGCGCGTCATGGAAGGCCAATTTCCACACTTGGTCAAGCGCCTGCCGAAGTTGCAAATGGGTGTTGACGCGGGCACGTACCACGGCGGCATTGACGGGCTTGGTGATGAAGTCCACGGCACCAATTTCCAGACCGAGCGCTTCGTCGTGAGGATCGTTCTGCGCAGTCACAAAGATGATCGGAATATTTTTCATGCGCTCGTCGGCCTTCAGCCTCCGGCAAACTTCATGCCCATCCATATCTGGCATCATTACATCGAGCAGAATCAAGTCGGGCAGTTTTTCCGCACAGGCTAGGAGAGCTTGTGCTCCAGTGGTGGCTACACGCACTTGATGCGTGCCACTGAATATCTGGTAAAGCATTTGGATATTAATTGCCTGATCGTCGACCACCAGCAAACTCGGCATATCGTGAGAAGCTGAATTACGACCCATTTTCCCAAGCTCCTTTATTCGCTATGCTGCCGACAGGTAGTGAATTCGCGGTAAGTAAGGCATCGCAAGTAGCGATTGCGCTGACAAAATCTAGCTGGGCAAGGGCTTGTTCCAACACGGACAACTTTTCTCGCTGGTAAGAATCCAGCGTACTGCTAAATTCTTGGCGAATTTTTTCGCCAACAACCGTAGCCTGCATGTCCCTGAGCCTCAACAAGGCCACGAGTTCCTGCAGGAGCGTGGCAAAAGCGTCGCCATCGAATTTTTTATCGGCCGAATCATTTAACTGCCGCAACGATGATGACCCCGACATCTGGGGCGTCGACGATTGAGGCAAGGCTGCGAGCACTTGGGCGAGTTGATTGCTCAAGTCTGCTGCCATGTCTTCCAGGCCGGCTGGACTGTCGGAACTGGCATCGGCAAGCGCAGTTCTCAAGGCCGTCTCAATTTGCTGCGCCTGAGCGGATAAGGCCACAGCCCCAACAGTTGCCGCCAATCCCCTGAGCGTATGCGCTGATCGTATCGCCTGCGCATGATCGGCTACGGCGAGATAGCCTTGAAGCTCAGTCACCAAAGCGGCTGCATCGCTGCGAAACCCGAACACCACTTTGTCGTAAAAACTGTGGTTGCCGCCCATACGCTTGATCGCAGTGTCGACATCGATCAATGGGACATACATTGCATTGTCAGAAGCTGTAATAGCCGGTGTTGGCAGCGACACGGTTTCGACATTTAGCCTTGGCGCCAATGCTTCAACACCTGTATTTCTGACGTGCCACAATACGGTGTTAACCAGCGCGTTCAGATCGATCGGTTTGGCCACGTGGCCGACCATGCCAACCGCACGGCAAGCCTCCTTGTCAGTCTCCATGGCATTGGCGGTCATCGCAATGATGGGCACCTTGCTCATGCGGGGCACAACACGCAAGCGACGGGTGGCTTCTAGTCCATCGATGTCTGGCATCTGCACATCCATCAGGATGGCATCAAATGGTGGATCAGCGGCCAAAGCCTGCTCGACGCCTTCCAACCCACCACCGGCAACAGTGATTTGTGCGCCACAGCGCT
>JAIXXN010000076.1 GCA_027490725.1 Oxalobacteraceae bacterium | reverse complement strand
GCGGAATGTAGGTTCCCAATTTGTTGGCGGCGTCCATCACCATGCTACCAGCAGGGACTTCGACTTTTTTGCCGTCTATTTCGATTTCAACCATGGTGATCGTTACCTGACGCAGCTTAAATGTAAGCGGGCACTAAGCAATGCTTGTGCTCGACGTGATATTCAAATTCTTCGCGGAATTGCTTGATGAACGCGCGCATCGGCATCGCCGCGGCATCGCCCAGAGCGCAAATGGTGCGGCCCTGAATGTTGTCGCAGATCGAGTTCAGCACATCCAGATCCGAAGGACGACCCTGACCGTTTTCGATCCGGTGGATCATGCGGTACATCCAGCCCGTACCTTCACGGCACGGCGTACACTGACCGCACGACTCTTCGAAGTAGAAATAGGCCAGACGTTCCATTGCCTTGACCATGCAACGCGTTTCGTCCATGACGATGACGGCGCCCGAACCGAGCATCGATCCCGCTTTGGAGATCGAGTCGTAATCGAGGTCGGTATTCATCATCACTTCGCCGCGGATTACCGGTGCGGACGAACCGCCGGGAATCACAGCTTTAATCTTTTTGCCGCCGCGCATGCCGCCTGCCAGTTCCAGCAGTTTGGCAAACGGCGTACCCAGCGGTACTTCGTAGTTGCCCGGCATTTCCACGTCGCCCGAGATCGAGAAGATCTTCGAACCGCCGTTGTTCGGACGGCCCATGCCCAGATACTTTTCCGGACCCATATTCAGGATGAACGGCACCGCAGCAAACGTCTCGGTGTTGTTAATCGTGGTCGGTTTGCCGTACAGACCGAACGAGGCCGGGAAAGGCGGCTTGAAGCGTGGCTGGCCTTTTTTGCCTTCCAGCGATTCCAGCAGAGCCGTTTCTTCGCCGCAGATGTAAGCGCCATAACCATGGTGCGCGTGCAGCTGGAAGCTGAAGTCGCTGCCCATGATCTTGTCGCCCAGGAAGCCGGCCGCACGGGCTTCTTCCAGTGCTGCTTCGAACAGGCTGTAGACCTCGAAGATTTCACCGTGGATGTAGTTGTAACCCACCGTGATGCCCATCGCGTAAGCGCCAATCGCCATGCCTTCGATCAGTGCATGCGGGTTGTAACGCAAAATGTCGCGGTCTTTGAAGGTGCCCGGCTCGCCTTCGTCCGAGTTACAGACCAGATATTTCTGGCCCGGGAACTGACGCGGCATGAAGCTCCACTTCAGACCGGTCGGGAAACCTGCACCACCACGACCGCGCAGCGAGGACGCTTTCAGGTCTGCGATGATCTGTTCCGGGGTAATTTTTTCTTCGAGAATACGACGCAGGGCGCTGTAGCCACCGCGCTTGACGTAGTCTTCCAGATGCCAGTTCTTGCCGTCCAGGCCGGCGAGAATGACAGGATCGATGTGACGATTATGCAGGGAGGTCATTTCTTCAGCTCCTCCACCAGGGCGTCGATTTTATCGTTGGACATATGGCTGCACATGCGGTGGTTATTCACCAGCATCACCGGTGCGTCGCCGCAGGCGCCCATGCACTCCCCTTCCATCAGGGTGAACTCGCCATCGTCCGTGGTGCCACGGAAATCGATACCGAATTTTTCCTTGAGGTGCTTGGCGGCACGTTCGCCACCGGACAACGCGCAAGGCAGGTTGGTGCACACGGTGATCTTGTGTTTGCCGACCGGCTTCAGGTTGTACATATTGTAAAAGGTGGCGACTTCCTGCACAGCAATAGCCGGCATGCGGATGTAGTCCGCCAGTTCCTGCATGACTTCCGGCGAGACCCAGCCCAGTTCAACCTGGGCGTGGGCCAGCGCGGCCATCACGGCCGACTGACGCTGATCCGCTGGATATTTCGCCAGTTCGCGGTCGATTTGTTTGTAGCACTGCTCTGATAACAACATACTTTTCTGCCTCTCGGACTTAGCGGTCAATACTGCCGAACACGATATCTTGCGTACCGATGATGGTCACGGCGTCGGCAATCATGTGGCCACGCGCCATTTCATCGAGCGATTGCAAGTGCGCGTAGTCGGGCGCGCGCAGCTTCATGCGGTACGGCTTGTTGGCACCATCGGAAATCAGATAGATACCGAACTCGCCTTTCGGATGTTCCACCGCGCTGTACGCTTCGCCCGGCGGCACGTGGAAGCCTTCGGTAAACAGCTTGAAGTGGTGAATCAGCGATTCCATATTGGTCTTCATGTCGACGCGGCCCGGAGGCGCTACCTTGCGGTTGTCGGTCATGACCGGACCCGGATTGTTACGCAGCCATTCCACGCACTGCTTGATGATGCGGTTCGACTGACGCAGTTCTTCCACACGGACCAGATAGCGATCGTAGCAATCGCCGTTGGTGCCGACTGGAATATCGAAGTCCATCAGATCGTAGACTTCGTAAGGCTGGTGCTTGCGCAAGTCCCAGGCCACGCCCGAACCACGCAGCATGGCGCCGGTGAAGCCCATCGCTTTCGCATCTTCCGGCGAGACCACGCCGATGCCGACGGTACGCTGCTTCCAGATACGGTTGTCGGTCAGCAGGGTTTCGTATTCGTCGACATAGGTCGGGAAACGGCGCGTGAAGTCTTCGATGAAGTCCAGCAGCGAACCCTGACGGTTTTCGTTGAGCTTGCCGATGGCCTTGGCCGAACGGATGATCGACGGACGGTGCTGCGGCATCGCGTCTGGCAGGTCGCGGTACACGCCACCCGGACGGTAGTAGGCTGCGTGCATACGTGCGCCGGACACGGCTTCGTAGCAGTCGAACAGGTCTTCACGGTCGCGGAAGCAATACAGGAACGGGCCCATGGCGCCGACGTCGAGCGCGTGCGCGCCCAGCCACATCAGGTGATTCAGGATGCGGGTGATTTCATCGAACATCACGCGGATGTATTGCGCTCGCAGCGGCACTTCCACGCCCAGCAGCTTTTCGATGGCCATTACGTAGGCGTGCTCGTTGCACATCATCGAAACGTAGTCGAGGCGGTCCATATACGGTACCGACTGCAGATAGGTCTTCTGCTCGGCCAGCTTCTCGGTGCCGCGGTGCAGCAGGCCGATATGCGGGTCAGCGCGCTGAATCACTTCGCCGTCCAGCTCCAGCACCAGACGCAGCACGCCGTGCGCTGCCGGGTGCTGCGGACCAAAGTTCAGGGTGTAGTTCTTAATTTCAGCCATTATTTACTTCCCGTAATTTTCTTCGCGGATCACGCGCGGCACGTTTTCACGTGGCTCGATGGTGACCGGCTGGTAGATCACGCGCTTCTGTTCCGGGTCGTAGCGCATTTCGACATAGCCCGATACCGGGAAGTCTTTGCGGAACGGATGGCCGATGAAGCCGTAGTCGGTCAGGATGCGACGCAGATCGTTATGGCCGTCGAACAGGATGCCCATAACGTCGAACGCTTCGCGCTCGTACCAGTTGGCGGCGCGCCACAGCGGCACGATCGATGCCAGCACTGGCATGTCGTCGTCGGCGGCGAATACGCGTACGCGCACGCGCCAGTTGTGCTGCACCGACAGCAGGTGCACCACGGCGGCGAAACGCAGACCGTCCCAGGCGCCGTCGCCATAGGTCGAGTAATCCACGCCGCACAGGTCGATCATGGTGTCAAAACCCAGCGTGGCATCGTCACGCAGGGTTTGCATCACGCCATAGTAGTCAGCCGCGGCCACCACCAGCGTGATCTCGCCCAGCGCCACGGTGGTATGAACGCGATCGCCCAGGGCAGTGCCGAGGGCGTTTTGCAGTTGTTCTAAATGTGTAGTCATATTCTAAAGCGACCCCGTTAGCGTGCGATGGTGTTGGTACGCTTGATCTTGTTCTGCAACTGCATGATGCCATACAGCAGCGCCTCAGCCGTTGGCGGGCAGCCCGGCACATAGACGTCCACTGGCACGATGCGATCGCAACCGCGTACCACGGAGTAGGAATAGTGATAGTAGCCGCCGCCGTTAGCGCAGGAGCCCATCGAAATGACCCAGCGCGGTTCCGGCATCTGGTCATAGACCTTGCGCAGCGCGGGAGCCATCTTGTTGCACAGCGTGCCGGCCACGATCATCACGTCGGACTGACGCGGCGAAGGACGGAACACCACGCCGAAGCGGTCCATGTCGTAACGGGCTGCGCCCACGTGCATCATTTCAACCGCACAGCAGGCCAGACCGAACGTCATCGGGAACATCGAACCCGTACGCGCCCAGTTGATCAGCTTGTCGGCCGAGGTGGTGATGAAACCTTCGTTTAATACGCCTTCAATAGCCATGGCTTATTCCCAATCAAGGGCACCTTTCTTCCAGATATACCAAAAACCGACAACGAATTCAGCAATGAACACCATCATCGTGACGAAGCCGCCCCAGCCCAGTTCGCGCATCGAGACGCCCCACGGGAAGAAGAATGCCGTTTCCAGGTCGAACAAAATAAACAGAATTGCTACGAGGTAGTAGCGCACGTCGAACTTCATGCGCGCATCTTCGAACGCTTCGAAGCCGCACTCGTACGGGGAAAGTTTTGCCGCATCAGGGCGTTTAGGGCCGAGCACATGGCCGAGCACTTGCGGGAGTATGCCTACGCCGAGACCGACGAGGATGAATAACAGAACGGGGAGATAATTTTCGAGGTTCACGATTGAAGACTTTTATTGAACGGTCAGTTAAAAGGACACACTGCGATGTTTTGCGGTGCTCTTAACGTTCGCCCCAATCGTATAACTACTTAGACCAGGATCGAACGACACATCCTCGTAAAAAAGCCAGCTCAGGGTCACTTCAGTGTTCCTTTGCTGGCCTTGAATTTCTGGTGCCGACGACGAGACTCGAACTCGTACAGCTTGCGCCACTACCCCCTCAAGATAGCGTGTCTACCAATTTCACCACGTCGGCGTAAGGCCATTATTCTACTGCGTTTTCACAATCTTGTTAATGCGAATTGCGTTAAAACAAGACGAAAAACGATAAATATTTGTTGTGACACCCATTGAAATGGTTTTTTCGAGAGGGAAAAACCGATACTGCCAAAACATTCAGCAGCCAGCTTATCAAGCTGGCAAGTGCACAACTTACATTCTACAACGACTTACTTCGGAATCGAAGCGGCAGGACCGGTTGCTGCAGGGGCAGCTGCGGCAGCCGAAGCCGCAGCGGCTGGTGCGGTGCTCGCAGGTGCGGTTGGAATCGCTGCAGCGCCAGTTGCTGGCACTGGTGCCGGAGCAGCAGGAACCGCTTTGTCCATCACACCACCACTGACAGCACCACTACCGTGCTGGCTCGAAATGTACGACAGGGCCAGCGTGGCGCTGAAGAAGATCGCGGCAGCAATGCCGGTCGACTTGGACATGAAGTTGGAGGAACCGGTTGCGCCGAACAGACTGCCCGAAGCGCCCGAACCGAAAGCGGCGCCCATATCGGCACCCTTACCATGCTGCAGCAGTACCAGACCAATAATGGTAATGGCCGACAGAACCTGAACTACGATAACCAGATTGAACAAAGTGTTCATGCTATTCCATTCAAAAATAAAAGTGTTTGTACTGCTTTATTACCGGTGAAGCGGGCTGTCTTATTTAGACAGCCTGAATAATACCGAGGAAATCTGCTGCTTTTAATGCCGCGCCGCCGATCAGGCCGCCGTCAATATCGGGCTGCGCCAGCAATTCTTTGGCGTTGTCCGGTTTCATACTGCCGCCGTACAGAATCTGTATGGCAGCAGCACTCACCGTATCGCGTGCCGCCAGTTGCGCGCGCAGCAATGCGTGGGCTTCCTGAGCGATCTGCGGTGTGGCGGTTTTGCCAGTGCCAATCGCCCAGACCGGTTCGTAAGCGACCACGATCTTGATCAATTCGCTGTTTTCCAGCACATCGAGTACTGCTTGCAACTGCGCACCGATCACTGCGGCCGTGGCGCCAGCTTCACGCTGTTCCAGCGTTTCACCGACACATACCACCGGCGTCAGACCAGCTGCCAGCGCCGCACGGGTCTTCTGCGCCACCAGTTCATTGCTTTCATGATGGTAGGCACGACGTTCCGAGTGACCGCACAGCACATAACGGCAGGCAAAATCGGTCAGCATGCTGGCCGAGACTTCGCCCGTGTACGCACCACTGGTGTGCACGGACAGGTCTTGAGCACCCCATGCCACGGCACTGCCCTGCAGCAAAGTTTCGCACTGTGCCAGATACGGTGCCGGCACGCAGACCGCGCAATCAGCACCGAAATCATTCAATCCGGCGAGGATTCCGGACAGCAGAGTGGCATTTGCGGCACGGTTGCCGTTCATTTTCCAATTGCCGATGACAAGTTTGCGTCGCATAGTAGCCTAAAATTCAATAACCCGTTATTTTAACGCGTTGCCGGAAGCCCGGTCAAACCAGCAAGGCTGACAGTGCCCATGGCACCACACCGCGCCACACCTTAGATCACCTGCAGCATGATCTTGCCGGTGTGCTGACTGGTCTCCATCAAGGCATGGGCGGCACTGGCCTGCTCCAGCGGAAATACTTCATAAATCACCGGCTGCAAGCGGCGCGCCACCATCAGCGGCCAGACCTTTTCCAGCAACTGACGGGCAATCGCCGCCTTGAATGCGGGCGGCCGTGGGCGTAGCGTCGAGCCGCTAATGGTCAGACGACGGCGCAAAACCTGTCCCAGATCAACTGTGGCTTTCGCACCACCGAGCGTAGCGATCAGACCAATCCGGCCATCATCGGCCAGGCAGTCGATCTCGCGCGGCAGATAATCACCGCCCACCATATCCAGAATGACATCCACACCGCGTCCTTCGGTCAGGGTCTTCACCACCGCCGCAAAGTCTTCGCTACGGTAGTTAATCCCGCGCTCGGCGCCCAGTTTTACGCAGGCAGCCACCTTGTCGTCGCTACCGGCTGTGGCAAATACCCGATGCCCGAGTGCGCTGGCCAGCTGGATGGCAGTGACGCCGATGCCGGAACTGCCGCCCTGCACCAGCAGCGTCTCGCCTGCCGCCAGGCGTGCACGGTCCCAGACATTGCTCCACACCGTGAAATAGTTCTCCGGTATGGTGGCCGCTTCCAGCATGCTCCAGCCTTTCGGCACGGGCAGCACCTGTTCCAGCGGTGCCACCACGTACTCGGCGTAAGCACCGCCCTGCACCAGCACGCACACGGCATCGCCAATATCGAAGGTGGTGTAGTCCAGATCGCCATCGACGATTTCGCCCGCCACTTCCAGCCCCGGAATATCGGAGGCTCCGGCCGGCGGCTGATACAAGCCCTTGCGCTGCAGCACGTCGGGACGGTTGACACCCGCCACATGCACCTTGATCAGCACTTCGCCGGCACCGGCAAGCGGGATCGGCCGCTCGCACACTTGCAGCATTTCGGCCGCTCCGGGCTGAACAATCTGTATCGCACGCATCGCGCCCTCTCCTATCAGAATCAATCAAAGCGTGATTGTACGCGCCCCGGGCTGGACCTGCTTCGGTCACCCTGCAGATCTAAATGAGAGTAAAGATGTTAATGAGAGCAATTCCTATTTACATTTAGAATCATGCTGCTTATACTGCGCGGTAACGCAATTCATTCTCATTTACATTTCCACTCCCGAGTGGCCTAACTTTGCATCGAGACGATATTTTGAAAACTACTGACAGCCGTCGCCCGCTCAGCATCCGCATGGAACAGGATAGCGCCCTGCGCAGCGTCCAGAAAACCAGTCTGGCCATGGGCCTCTCGACCGCCATGCTGCTACCACTGGGCGCAATGGCCCAGAGCGCCCCCGTCGACAAGACCGTCGACATGCGTGAAGTACTGGTGCTGGGCAAGCGCCTCGACCCGAATCCGAACGCCGAAGCCGGCACCCCGTACAAAGCCAGGACTTCAGGCGACAGCCGCCACACCCGCCCACTGGCGGAAACTCCGCAAACCATTTCCGTGGTCACCAAGGCCGCCATCGACGATTCCGGCCTGACCGACCTGAAACAGATTCTCGCGGCCCAGCCCGGCATCACCCTCGGTACCGGTGAAAACGGCAATGCCTTCGGCGACCGTTACATCATCCGTGGCCAGGAAGCCCGCAGCGATGTGTTCGTCGATGGTCTGCGCGACCCTGGCATGAGCACCCGCGAAAGCTTCGCCGTCGAACAGATCGAAATTTCCAAAGGTCCGAACTCGAGCTTTGCCGGTCGCGGCACGGCCGGCGGCGCCGTCAACGCCATCACCAAGCAAGCGACGCTGGATCACGACTTCACCCGCTTCTCGGTGGGCTTGGGCAGCGATTCCCAGCGCCGCGTGAGCTCCGACGTCAACAAAGGCTTCGGTGAAAACTTCGCCCTGCGCGCCAACGTCCTGTGGGGTGAAGAAGATGTACCGGGCCGTTCGCCGGCGAGCCGCAGCCGCAGTGGTCTGGCCATTTCCGGTCTGTGGGAAGCCACCGACAAGCTGGGCATCACGCTCGACTACTACGGTCTGCGCACCAAGGATAATCAGCCGGACCTGGGCAGCTATCTGGTGGGTACCGTACCGAACCGCGTTCCTGCGCAGAACGTGCCGGTGTACGCGCAGAGCAGCGACTTCCTGAAATCCGACGTCGACACCCTGACGGCACGCATCAACTGGAAAATCGCCGACGACCTGAAACTGACCAGCCTGACCCGCTATGGCAAGTCCAGCAATGCCTACGTCACCACCGGTGCCAGCAGCGCCACCCGCTACAACGGCGTGACAGGCGTGGGCTACGTTACCGGCGTGATCGATAGCGGCCACACCGGCTGGCAGGACATCGACTACTTTGCCCACCAGAGCAATCTGCGCTGGGACAAGCAACTGGCCGGTCTGAAGCACGAATTCATCTTCGGCGCGGAATACACCGACCATAAAGTGATCTCCGGCACCTACCAGATCACCAATACGGGCGCTTTCAATTGCCGCAACAACAGCAATAACGCCCCTGCCATCGGCCCTAACAACGCCTACTGCCTGAGCACCGGCATTGGCCAGCCCGTCAGCAACCTGAGCACGCTGGCCGGTCGCAGCGCCACCCGGCTGGGCTGGAATCAGGACTGGCGCGTCAAAACCGTGGCCCTGACCGCCATGGACACGGTCGACCTGACGGACAAACTGAGCGCCTTCGGTGGTCTGCGTGCCGATTACTTCGACCTCGACCTGATCCGCCGCAACAACAGCACCGGCATCATCACCGGCAGCTACGGCTACAACGACACGCTGGTGAATGGCCACCTGGGCCTGAGTTACAAAGTCGCCAAAGACGCCATCGTCTACGCTAGCGTCGCCAGTGCGCAGGACATCAACGGCGGCGAAGCCGATTCCGGCACCAGCAGCGGTTACGGTGGCGCCGTACTGTATGACGGCAAGATCGCCGGTGCCAAACCGGAAACCTCGATCAACTACGAACTGGGCACCAAATGGGAGCTGTTCGATCACAAACTGCTGGCCACCGCTGCGCTGTTCCAGACCACCAAGAAAGACGTGATGGAAGGCGCCAACTACGACACCGTCGGCACCTTCAACACGGGTAAAAACCGCGTGCGCGGTCTGGAAATCGGTCTGGCCGGCAACTTTACGGAACGTCTGTCGGGTCAGATCGGTGGCAGCCTGCTGCAATCGGAAGTACTGGGTTCGGCCACCGCCAGCAACCTCGGCAAACCGCTGTCCAACTTCGCCAAGAAATCCTTCTCGGCCCAGTTGAAGTTCCAGCAGACCGACGCCTTCAGCTACGGCGCCGTGGCACGCCACGAGAGCGACCGTTGCGGCGGACAGCCTGACACGGCAGCCGGCTACACCAACGGCCTGTGCGCGCAACCGGTACCAGCGTTCACCGTGTACGACGTGTTTGGCGCCTACCGCTTCAGCCGCCGCTTCGACCTGCGCCTGAACGTGCTCAACATCGGCAACAAGGACTACTACACTGCCGTGTACCGCTCCGGTTCCTTCCTGTACAAAGGTGACGCCCGCGCCGTACGCCTGACCGTCAACTACGAACTGTAAGCGAGCGCCTAACGCAGCCCTGCTTGCCCCATGCCGGATTTCGATCCGGCATTTTTTTTACCCGGGGTCAGATCCGACATCCGGACAAAATGTACTCAGGTCAATAATAATCACCGCCATGGACTATCAGTTTACATTGCCGTAGCTCAAAATGTCCGGATGTCGGATCTGACCCCGGTTCCTGACCCCGGTTCCTACCCCCTTTACACTAGAACACCATGTCTGAACCCACGCCACTGCCAGCGCTGAACACTATTCCTGCCGAGATCCGCTGCGCTGCGGACTACGAGGCGCTGGCGCCACAGTTTATTGCGGCGCCGACGCTGGCGTATATCGCCGGTGGCAGTGGCCATGACCGGACGGTGGCAGCTAACCGCTCAGCGTTTGCGCGCTGGGCGATCACGCCGCGGCTGCTGCGCGATGTGCGCGCCGGCCATACGGGGATTACCCTCAACGGGGTGGCGGCAGCGCACCCTTTGATGCTGGGACCGGTGGCGTTTCATAATCTGGTGCACCCGGGCGGCGAGCGCGAAACGCTGCGCGGTGCGGCGGCACTCGATTGCCCCGTGATTGCCAGCACCCAGTCGTCCTGCAAGCTCGAGCAACTGGCCGAATCTGCCGGGCCGCAGCGCTGGTTCCAGATGTATCTGCAGCCGCAGCGCGCCGATACGCTGGATCTGGTGCGGCGCGCCGAAGCGGCCGGCTACACGGCCATCGTGCTGACCCTCGATGCGCCGCTGCAGGTGGCCAGCCTGCGCACGCTGGCGGCGCAATTCCAGTTACCAGCCCACTGCGTGCCGGTGAATCTGGAGGGCTATGCCGCGCCGCAGGAGCCGCCTCTGGCGCCCGGTGCCAGCCGGATTCTGCAAGGCGTGATGGCCAGTGCGCCCAGCTGGGACGATCTGCACTGGCTACTGACCCAGACCCGCCTGCCCGTCTGGGCCAAGGGCGTGATGCATGCCGACGATGCGCTGGCGCTGCGTGCGGCAGGTGTGGCCGGCATCATCGTCTCCAACCATGGCGGACGTAGTCTGGACGGCGCCCCCGCGACGCTGGACGTGCTGCCCGCCATCCGCGCCGCGCTCGGCGCAACCATGCCACTAGTGTTCGATGGCGGCGTGCGCAGCGGTGCCGATGTCTTCAAGGCACTGGCACTGGGCGCCAATGCGGTGGCCATCGGCCGCCTGCAACTATATGCACTGGCGGTGGCCGGTGCGCTGGGTGTGGCGCACATGCTCAAACTATTACGCGAAGAACTGGAAATCTGCATGGCCCTGAGCGGCTGTGCCAGCATCGATCAAATCCGGGCCACGGCCCTGTTCCCTCAGCGAGATCCTCATGTTAATCACGATTGAAAATGTCCTCAGCAAGGACGAAGTACGGCAGTTCCGCGGCTGGCTCGATCAGGCCAACTGGCAGGATGGCAGCCTCACCGGCGGCACGCTGGCACGCCAGGTCAAACAGAATCTGCAATTGCCGGATCAGGCCGAACCTGCCCTGAGTCTGGGCCAGCACATCCTGCGCAATCTGGCGACCCAGCCACTGTTCATTTCGGCCGCGCTGCCGCGCAAGATCTTCCCGCCCAAGTTCAACTGCTATCAGGATGGCGGCAGTTACGGCACGCACGTCGATAGCGCCGTGATGCAGTTGCCGGGCAATCACGGCAGTCTGCGCAGCGACCTGTCGGCCACACTGTTCCTGTCCGAGCCACACGAATATGAGGGCGGTGTGCTGGAAGTGGAAAGCGAGTTCGGGGTGCAGTCGGTCAAGCTGGCAGCAGGCGATATGGTGCTCTACCCTTCCTCCAGCCTGCACCGTGTAACGCCGGTGACCGCAGGCGCGCGACTGGCATCGTTCTTCTGGATCGAGAGTATGGTGGCTGATGAAGGCGAACGCAGTCTGCTGTTTGATCTGGACCGCACGGTGCAGAATCTGTCGTTATCCTTGCCGGGCGATCATCATGAACTGGTCAGACTGACCGGCATCTATCATAATCTGCTACGCCGCTGGGCACTCACCTGAGCCACTTTGGCCGCCTCAGCCGCCCCTCTTTGAAAGGAATTACCATGACTATCTCATTCTCCCGCCTGGCCCTGCCACTGCTGCTGGCACTGTGCGCCGGCAGCGCCAGCGCCCACGGCAACGTGGTCTGCACCAAAGCGCCGAAATCGGAATGGAAATCGCATGAAGAACTGCAGAAAAAACTGGTCGCCGAAGGCTGGGTGATCCGCCGCATGGAAGCGACCAGCTCCTGCTACGAAGTGTATGCCAAGGACCCCAAGGGTAAGCGCGTTGAAGCATTCTTCGATCCGGTGACGTTCGCCCGTGTCGAAGAATAATTCACTCAGGGTCTGGGATCTGCCAGTGCGCCTGCTGCACTGGTCGCTGGTGCTATGCATCAGCGCCGCGTGGTTAAGCAGCGGCGAGACCGGCGTCCAGCATGAGTACTGGGGCTATGGCGCCGCCGCCATCGTTGGATGTCGTTTTCTGTGGGGCTATCTGGGCAACGTCTACGCACGTTTCAGCCAGTTCGTGCGCGGTACGGATGATACCGTGCGCTATCTGCGCCAGGTGCTGCGCGGTCAGGCGCCCCGCTACCTCGGCCACAATCCGCTAGGCGGCTGGATGGTGCTGGCACTACTGCTGTGCGTAGCCCTGCTAGGAGTCACCGGCTGGGCGCTGAATACCGATCTGCTGTGGGGCTATGCCTGGCCGGTGCGGGTGCATCAGACGCTGGGCTGGAGTTTGCTGGCACTGAGCGCGCTGCATTTAAGTGGCGTGGCATTTACCAGCTGGCAGCACCGCGAAAATCTGCTGGCAGCGATGCTCAGTGGCCGCAAACAGCAACAGCAACAGAACCAGGAACAGCAACAGGACGGCACAGATTAAGGCGCACCGTCCTGCTCTTTGCTTAGCTTTGCTTAGCTACCGCCGCTGCGCGAGCGTTTCGGCAACGGCGTATTCGGCTTCCACGCCGCCGATAAAGCCTGCCCTTCTTCCAGCTGCTCCGCCGTCATATTCTTGACCACGGCGGCACGCTGTTCGGCCGCATTCATCGAGCCGTTGGCCGCTGCCAGATTCCACAGCATGTATGCAATCACATTATCCTGCGGCAGACCTGCCGTGTGATAGCGATACATCAGCCCCAGCGCCTGCAGGGCTTCGGCATGTCCCTGTTCGGCTGCCTTGCGGAACCATGCCACCGCCTGTTTGTGATCCTGAATCACGGCATTGCCGGTGTAGTACATGGCGCCCACCACATATTGCGCGTCCGCCTTGCCCTGCAAGGCCGCCTTGCGGTGCCAGTCCAGCGCCAGCTTGTAGTCCTGCGTTACACCACGCCCCATGTAATACATCAGGCCCAGCAAGTGCTGGGCCTCGGCATTACCGGCTTTGGCCAGTGGCGTCACCTCTTTCAGCGCCACGCTGTAATTTTTAGCGTTGTAGGCCATCGCACCTTCAGCAAAGCCGGCATGCGCCAGCTGCGGCAGACTGAATGCGAAACCGATCGCCAGTATGATTTTTTTCATATCCCCGATGGTCCTGTCGATTACTTCCAGCTTACTTTGCCGAGTCCATCCACGCTGACATTGCGGTTCAGCGGCTTGCCGTAGACGGTCACGGACCCCAGCCCGTTCAGGCTCAGGGTGACGTTATTCAGTGCGTTGACGGTGGCGTTACCCAGACCACTGAGATCGACATTCACACTGTCAGCCTGCATCTGCTGCGCATTCAGGCCGCCCAGGCCACTCAGCGAGGCACGCAGATTTTTACTCCGGCCACCCAGCGTAATGTAGCCGGCACCGCGCAGATCGAGTTCGACGTTATCGTTTTCGCTGACCCACAGATTCATCTTACCCACGCCACCGAGATCGGCTTTCAGATGCTTGTAGTCGCAATTGACTTTCATGCTGCCGGCGCCATCCAGCGTCAGTTCCAGCTCGTCGCCGCTAAAGCCGGTGATTTCGGTCGTACCGACGCCGTCCGAGACGACTTCACGCAGCATGCTCAGTACCAGTTCGGCACGCACCATGTTGCGGCCGATCTTGATGCCGCGTCCTTCCGTTTCCAGATGCAGCGTGTCACCGGTGGTCGAGGACATGGTTTTGTCGAGATAGCGTTTTTCGCCGTAGATCACCAGCCCCGGCGTCGCACCCTGGCGCACCTTCAGGTCGATCACACCATCGAGCTTGACGCGCACCACGCGCCCATCGATCGCCACCACGCGCTTCTCCACGGGTTCATCAGACGCATGCGCCTGTCCCCACAGTACGCCACAGGTGGCCAGCAACAGGCCAAACCGGAAAAACTTATTCATCTCGAACTCCTCACAGGTGTTTGCCGTCCGCACGCGGGCGGTGTCGCACAATTCTAGCAGCCCTGACCGGCGAAACGAACCGGTCAGGCAAAGCGGAAAAATCAGTTCAGGCCTTGGCGGTCAGGCGATGGCCCTTGACCACCACCACTTGCATGTCCGCCTGATTCACCTGGGCGATCGGTGCCAGTGCGGCGGATTTCTGGGCGGCGCTGCTGGTGTAGGCATAGCTGCCCAGCAGGACGGTGGCGGCGAGGAAGATGACTTCCATGTTTTTTGCGATGTTCATGTTGCGCTCCTTGTAAACGTTGCGGTATGTGAGCACTATAGCCACGCACATAGCCAGCGTCGCGCCAGTTGCGACGAAACGCAAAAAACAGGGGATGGAGCGCAATCTGGCGCGACTGGACCACTCCGAGCGTCGCGTGAATCTATCGGCCCGCCTTTACCCAGGCATAGGCAGCCAATTTCGCGGCCCACGCGGAGATCATCATCCTGATGGCCGCCCTGCGCGGCCTGTCCGGACAAGTGCCGGCGCGCACGCCTTATGGTTACAACAGCAATCCGTGGCGCGGCGCACGGGTAGCGCCGATGGCTGCCAACATCCAGTGGGATAGGTTTATAAACGATCAAGGTCAAATTGCCGTACGCATGCTCTTCAAGGAAGCGCTGCGCGACTTCAAACCAGCCTGCGATCGCGCCAGACAGCCATTTCTACGATTTTGCAGGCCTGCGCCACTGTTACCGGCCCACGTCCTGACGGCGCGCGAATAAGTTACTGGCATTTCGGATAAGATTGCCTATGTTGCAGTGCATCAAAAGCAACATTTATAACAATCGGTTGCAAAACAATGCTTTCTCTAGTGATAGACTGAACACGTCTTTTCAATTTCTGAGAGGCTTTCCCCATGAACCAGATGAATCGGCGCCAGTTCCTTCGGGTAACTAGCGCAGCCATCGCAGGTTCGAGTATTGCGTTACTCGGCTTTACGCCGGCAACGGCCCTGGCCGAAGTCCGGCAGTACAAGCTGGCACGCAGTACCGAAACCCGCAACACCTGCCCCTACTGCTCTGTCGGTTGTGGCATCCTGATGTATGGACTGGGTGACGGCGCCAAAAACGCCAAAGCCACCATCATCCACATCGAAGGCGATGCCGACCACCCGGTCAATCGCGGCACGCTGTGCCCGAAAGGCGCCAGTCTGGTCGACTTCATCCACTCCGAAAACCGCTTGATGGCGCCGGAATATCGCGCACCGGGCGCCACGGAATGGAGCAAAATCAGCTGGGACGACGCGCTCACCCGCATCGCCAAACTGATGAAGGCTGACCGCGACGCCAACTTCATCGAAAAATCGGCCGACGGCAAAACCGTCAACCGCTGGACTTCTACCGGCATGCTGTGCGCTTCGGCAGCCACCAACGAAGTCGGTTACTTAACCCACAAAACCATGCGCAGTCTGGGCATGCTGGCATTCGACAATCAAGCACGTGTTTGACACGGTCCGACGGTGGCAGGTCTTGCCTCGACATTTGGACGTGGTGCGATGACGAATCACTGGGTTGACATCAAAAATGCTGATGTCATCCTGGTCATGGGCGGTAACGCAGCAGAAGCACACCCTTGCGGCTTTAAATGGGTCACGGAAGCGAAGGCCAATCGCGGCGCTAAGCTGATCGTGGTCGATCCGCGCTTTACCCGAACCGCTTCGGTGGCGGACTACTACGTCCCTACCCGTACCGGTGCGGACATCGTTTTCCTCGGCGGTATCATTAACTATCTGCTGACCAACGATAAGATCCAGCACGAGTACGTGCGCAACTACACCGACCTGCCGTTCATCGTGCGCGAGGATTTCTCGTTCAAGGACGGCCTGTATTCGGGCTACGACGAAAAGGTCGGCAAGTACACCGATAAGAGCAGCTGGAACTACGAGCTCGGTGAAGATGGCTTTGCCAAAATCGATCCGACGCTGGAACACCCGCGCTGCGTGTATCAGCTGATGAAGGCCCACTACTCGCGCTACACCCCGGCGATGGTGGAAAAAGCCTGCGGCGTGCCACCGGAGAAATTCACCAAGGTTGCAGAAATGCTGGCCTCGACCGCAGTACCGGGTCGCGCCGCCACCATTCTGTATGCGCTGGGCTGGACCCAGCACTCGACGGGCGCAGAAACCCTGCGTACCGGCGCCATGGTGCAACTGCTGCTGGGCAATATGGGGATCGCTGGCGGCGGCATGAACGCACTGCGCGGTCACTCGAATATTCAGGGGCTGACCGATCTGGGTCTGCTGACGAATATGCTGCCCGGCTATCTGACCCTGCCCGGCGAAGCCGAACAGGAGTTCGATGCCTACGTGGCCAAGCGTGCACTCAAACCACTGCGTCCGAACCAGCTCAGTTACTACAGCAACGCCAAGAAATTCCTGGTCAGCTTCATGAAGTGCTGGTGGGGCGATGCGGCGACGGAGGAAAACAACTACGCCTTCGACTATCTGCCCAAGCTCGATAAGCCTTATGACATGATGCAGGTGTTCGAGCTGATGCATCAGGGCAAGATGAACGGCTATATCTGCCAGGGCTTCAACATTCTGGCCTCCGCACCGGACAAGCAGAAGATCACCGAAGCGCTGTCCAAGCTGAAGTTCCTGGTGGTGATGGATCCGCTGGCGGTCGAGACGGCAGAATTCTGGCGTCCCTTTGGCGAGTTCCATCAGGTTGATCCGACCAAGATCCAGACCGAGGTATTCCGCCTGCCGACCACCTGCTTCGCCGAAGAACGCGGTTCGCTGGTGAGCTCCTCGCGCGTGCTGCAGTGGCACTGGCAAGGCGCCGATGGTCCGGGACAGACCAAGAGCGATCTGGAAATTATGTCCGGCATCTTCCTGCGCATCAAAGCGATGTACAAGAAGGATGGCGGCAGATTCCCGGATCCTATCTTGAACCTGACCTGGCCTTACGCCAAACCGTACAGCCCGCAGCCGGAAGAACTGGCGATGGAATACAACGGCAAGGCGCTCAAGGAACTCACCGATCCGAAGGACCCGACCAAAGTCATCCTGAAGAAGAACGAGCAACTGGCCGGCTTTGCGCAACTGCGTGACGATGGCAGCACCGCCTGCGGTAACTGGATCTTTGCCGGTTGCTGGACGGCGGCAGGTAACCAGATGGCGCGGCGCGATAACAGCGACCCGACCGGCATCGGCCAGACCCTGAACTGGGCCTGGGCGTGGCCGGCCAATCGCCGCATCCTGTACAACCGTGCTTCCTGCGATACCAAGGGCAAGCCATGGGATCCGACCCGTAAGCTGATTAGCTGGAACGGCAGCAACTGGGCTGGCGCGGACGTCCCTGACTTCAAGGCCGATGAACCACCGGAAAACGGCATGGGGCCATTCATCATGCTGGCCGAAGGTGTGGCGCGCTTCTTTGCGCGGGAAGCCATGGCCGAAGGGCCGTTCCCGGAACACTATGAGCCATTCGAGTCGCCAATCGGTCACAACCCGATGCACCCGAATAATGCGCGCGCCACCAATAATCCGGCGGCCCGCATGTTCCCGAACGACCGGGCAAAACTGGGCAAAGCGGCGGAGTTCCCGCATGTGGCGACCAGCTACCGTCTGACGGAACACTTCCACTACTGGACCAAGCACGCCAAGCTGAATGCCATCATTCAGCCGGAGCAGTTCGTCGAAATTGGCGAAGAGCTGGGCAAGGAACTGGGTGTGGCGCATGGCGACCGGGTCAAAGTCAGTTCCAAGCGCGGCCAGATCGTGGCGAAGGCCGTGGTCACCAAGCGCATCAAGGCACTGATGATCGACGGGAAAAAGACCCATCAGGTAGGGTTGCCGATTCACTTCGGTTTCAAGGGGGTTACCAAACCCGGGTATCTCATCAACACGCTGACACCGACGGTTGGTGACGGTAATTCACAGACACCGGAATTCAAGTCCTTCCTGGTGAAAGTGGAAAAAGCATGATGACCCGAGGAGAATAACCATGGCTTTACAATCCCTTGATATCAAGCGCATGTCCGCCACCACGGTGCAGCAGCCGGTTGCACGTGAACCGGTCAGCGGGCAGGTCGCCAAGCTGATCGACGTCTCCAAGTGCATCGGCTGCAAGGCCTGCCAGACCGCCTGCATGGAGTGGAACGATCTGCGTGACGACGTCGGTGAAACTACCGGCGTGTATGACAACCCTGCTGACCTGACGCCGCAATCGTGGACCGTGATGCGTTTCTCGGAACACGAAAGCAACGACGGCAACCTCGAATGGCTGATCCGCAAGGACGGCTGTATGCACTGCGAGGACCCGGGCTGCCTGAAAGCCTGCCCGGCGCCGGGCGCCATCGTCCAGTACACCAACGGCATTGTGGATTTCCATCAGGAGAACTGCATCGGCTGCGGCTACTGCGTGGCCGGCTGTCCGTTCGATGTGCCGCGCATTTCCAAGAAAGACGACCGCGCCTACAAGTGCACTTTGTGCTCGGACCGCGTGGCCGTCGGACAGGAACCTGCCTGCGTCAAGACCTGCCCGACCGGCGCCATCATCTTTGGCGCCAAAGAGGACATGAAAGACCATGCAGCGGAGCGCATCGAAGACCTGAAGTCGCGCGGTTACGCCAACGCCGGTCTGTATGATCCGGCCGGCGTGGGCGGCACCCACGTGATGTATGTGCTGCACCATGCCGATCAACCGGGCCTGTACCACGGACTGAAAGCCAATCCGGCTATCAGTCCGATGGTGGGCTTGTGGAAGGGGCTGACCAAACCACTGGCGCTGGCAGGTATCGCTGCCACCGCACTGGCGGGCTGGTTCCACTTCACCCGGGTCGGTCCGAACGAAATCACCAAGGACGAGGAAGCCGAAGCACTGCATGAAGCTAATCGCATCAGGGAGAGCGAATAATGGACAACCTACATCGCGACAAGGACGGTAATCCTCTCATCGATCGCTACTCCCCCGATGAACGCAGCCAGCACTGGCTGACCGCTATCTGCTTTATTCTGCTGGCGGTTTCCGGTCTGGCCATGTTCCATCCGGCCACCGCGTGGCTGGCGGTGTTCCTCGGTGGCGGCCAGTGGACCCGCATTCTCCATCCCTTCCTCGGGCTGGTGATGTTCGGTTCATTTGCCATGCTGGTGGTGCGCTTCTGGCATCACAACCAGTTCGAACCGGGTGACAAGGAATGGCTGGCGCAGATTGGCGACGTGGTCAGCAACCACGAAGAAAAGCTGCCCAAATCGGGCCGCTATAACGCCGGTCAGAAGCTGCTGTTCTTCATTCTGATCGTCTGCATGAGCGGTCTGCTGCTGTCGGGCATACTGATCTGGCGTGCCTACTTTGCCGGCTTCTTCCCGATCGATCTGGTGCGCTTCGGCGCACTGCTGCATGCGACCTTCGCCTTCGTCATCATTTGCGCCATCATCGTCCACGTCTACGCCGGTATCTGGGTACGTGGTTCGATCGGCGCCATGGTACGTGGCACGGTCACCTACGGCTGGGCACGCAAGCATCATCCGCGCTGGTTCGAAGAAGTGGCACGCAAATCGCGCAAGTAGTACTGCGGCACTGTTGCACTGCTGCGCTACTGCGCCACTTTATCGGACTGCTTTATTTGACTATTTGGGATTAGAATAGTCCGGAGCCGACGGCCAACCGCCGTCGGCAATCTGGGAGAGATTTTTGGTACAACGTCTGCTTGAACCCGGCGAGATCGAAGCACTCGATCACAACGCCATTCCACGCCTGCTACTGCCGCAGCCCAAAAGCCTGTTTGCCGCACGTGCCACCCGCCTGCGCCAGCTGGCCAACAACGAAATCAAAGGAATTCCCGTCGGTGCAACGCTGCGCGGCTATCTGCTGCTGATGGCAGCACTGGTCGATGCGCAGGCTGCCGTCGTCGCAGCGCTGCCCGCCAGTACCTTCGCGCTGCCGCCTGACGCCGACCTCAAACTGGCCATCGACCATCACATGCCGCCGCTGCCGGTTAACGGCGAGCGCCCGCCGGCATGGCGTAGCGTGTTTGCCGCCCTGCTCGACCATCTCGCTACGCTGGCCGACGGCCAGCCACAACTGGCTGCGGTGCTCGATGAACTGGGCGCGCTGGAAAGCGCCCAGCTGGAAGGCTGCGCCGACGCCGTACTGGCCGAGCTGACCGATGGCGTACATCCGCTGCATGCGCCGTTCGTGGCTGCGGCACTGCAGGTGATGTGGACCATGCGCGCCGCCCAGCTCGATGGGCAACGCGTCCAGCCTCTGGTTACCAATACCCTGTGTCCGGTCTGCGGCGCCCATCCGGTAGCGAGTGTGATCCGCATCGGCGGCCAGTCGCAGGGCTACCGTTATCTGCACTGCAGCTGCTGCGCCAGCGAATGGCATATGGTGCGGGTCAAGTGTTCGTGCTGCGAGAGCACCGCCAAAGTCGCCTATCAGAGTCTGGAAGCCGTGGATACACCGGCTGCACCGGCCACCGGCAAAGCCAACGATCCAAGCAAGGTGGCGCGCGCCGAAACCTGCGACGAGTGCCATACCTACCGCAAGATCTTCAATCAGGAACACGACTACAACATCGACCCGCTGGCCGATGATCTGGCCAGCCTGGCGCTCGATGTGCTGGTCGGTGAAGCCGGTTACGCACGTGCCAGCGGCAACCCGCTGTTGTGGTTCAGCGCAGAATGAAGCGCCCTGCCGACGCCGAGCACAGCTGCGCCGACGGCAGCACGATTCGCCTGCCTGCGGTGCACCTGCTACTGTCCGATCCGGCCTGCGCAGAGCTGATCAGCGCGTATGGCCGCGTGCAGACGCTGGAAGCAGCCCGCCAGTTGCTGGCAGAACTGCGCAGCATGCTGCTGGCCAGCCGTCGCGATGGCGGCGCGCCGCAGCCGTCACCGGAGATTCCGGAGGTACTGGCACAACTGGGCGAGCGCCTGCGCAATAGCAACCGTTCGCCACTGCGCCCCGTCTTCAATCTGACGGGAACCGTGCTGCACACCAATCTGGGCCGCGCTCTGCTACCCGATGCAGCCGTGCAGGCTGTCACCGAAGCACTGCGCTGGCCGATGAATCTGGAATGGGATATCGACACCGGCAAGCGCGGTGATCGCGATAATCTGATCGAAGAACTGCTGCTAGAACTGACCGGCGCCGAAGCGGCTACCATCGTCAACAACAATGCCGCTGCCGTGCTGCTAATGCTGAACACCATCGCGCAGGGGAAGCAAGTTATTGTCTCGCGCGGCGAACTGGTGGAAATCGGCGGCGCCTTCCGTATTCCGGACATCATGACGCGCGCCGGTGCCGTGCTGCGCGAAGTGGGGAGCACCAACCGCACCCACCTGAAGGACTACGCCGAAGCTGCCGACCAGCAGACCGCGCTGATGATGAAAGTCCATTGCAGTAATTACGCCATCAGCGGTTTTACCAAAAGCGTGGAACTGCCGGAACTGGCGCCGCTGGCGAAACAGAAAGGCGTACCGCTGGCCGTCGATCTGGGTAGCGGCACGCTGGTCGATCTGGAGCAGTATGGCCTGCCGCATGAAACCACCGTACGCGAGACCATCGCCGGCGGTGCCGATCTAGTGACCTTCAGTGGCGACAAGCTACTGGGCGGGCCGCAGTGCGGCATTATCGTCGGACGCGCCGATCTGATTGCGAAGATTAAAAAGAATCCGCTCAAGCGCGCGCTGCGCGTCGGCAAACTCACGCTGGCCGCGCTGGAACCTGTGCTGGCACTGTACCGCGCACCGGACCTGCTGCCGCAACGCCTGACCACCCTGAAATTGCTCACCCGTCCTGCCGCCATCATGCGCGCACTGGCGCAGACGATCGAGCCCGCCCTGCAGGCTGTACTGGGCCCGCACTATCAGGTTGAAAACGCAGCGATGTTGAGCCAGATCGGTAGCGGCGCCCTGCCAGTCGATCAGTTACCCAGCCACGGGCTGGTGGTACGCGCTGCGCCCGGCAACCGCACCAGCAACCCACTGGGCGTGCTGGAACAGCGCCTGCGCGCCTTGCCGGTGCCAGTGATAGGCCGTATCGCACAGGATGCACTGTGGCTCGACCTGCGCTGTCTCGACGAGCACCAGCAGCAGCGTTTTATCGACCAACTCACGCTGCTCGGCGCATGATCATCGGTACCGCAGGTCATATTGACCACGGCAAGACCACCCTCACGCGCGCCCTTACCGGCGTCGACACCGACCGCCTGAAAGAAGAAAAGGCGCGCGGCATTTCGATCGAACTCGGTTACGCCTATACCCCGCTGGAAGGCGGCGAGATTCTCGGCGTAATCGATGTGCCGGGCCACGAGAAATTCATCCGCACCATGGCTGCCGGCGTAACGGGTATCGACGCAGCGCTGCTGGTGATCGCCGCCGACGACGGCATCATGCCGCAGACCCTGGAGCATCTTGCCATCCTGCGCCTGCTAGGCGTGAAGCGTGGCGCTGTCGCGCTCACCAAGGCTGACCGTGCCGATAGCGAACGGCTCGCACAGGTCGAACGCGAGATCCGCAATCTGCTGGCTGCCACCGACTTTGCCGATGCCGCTATCTTCCGCACCAACGCCAGCGCTGCCGGCGACGCTGGCGTACAGGCATTGCGCCAGCATCTGGCACAACTGGCCGCCACCCTGCCCGCCAGCGATGAACGACGTTTGTTCCGGCTCGGGGTTGACCGCGTCTTCACTTTGCAGGGACAGGGCACGGTGGTCACCGGTACGGCGCTGGCGGGACGCGTACAGATCGGCGACATTCTGCAACTGGCGCCCGGCGGACAAGCGGCACGGGTGCGCAGCATCCATGCACAGAACCGCAGCGCAGAAACTGGTCACAGCGGTCAGCGGCTGGCACTGTGTCTGAGTGGCGTCAGCAAGGATGAGATCAGCCGTGGCAGCTGGATCGTGGCACCGGCGCTGGCCGAATGCTCCGAACGCATCGACACTAGTCTCTCGCTGACGCCTGACTGCGCACAGTCGCTGAAACCATGGTCGCCAGTGCACGTCCATCTGGGTGCGGCGCACCACACTGCCAACGTGGTATTGCTCGATGGCGAAGCCCTCGCACCGGGGCAGACCGCGCGCGTGCAACTGGTACTGGATGCCCCCGTACATGCGGTGCCGGGCGACCGCTTCGTGATCCGCAACGCACAGGCCACGGCCACCATAGGCGGTGGTGTGGTGCTCGATCCGTTCGGCCCTGCGCGCAAACGGCGCAGCAGCACACGGCTGGCATGGTTGCAGGCGCTCGCCGAATTTATCAGCAACGGCGATAGCGCCGCCCTGCTGGCGCGCAGCCCGCTCGGTCTGCGCATGTCGGCCTTAACGCGACTGTCGCAACTGCCGGCGACCCAGCTCGTGCTGCCCGCTGACACGCTGCAATTACCGCTGCAAGGGGCTGACACGCTACTGCTGGCGGGCGCCGAAGCACAGCAGCTGCAGACACAGATTCTCGCTGCGCTGGCCAGCTTCCACGCCAAAGCACCGGACGATGCAGGCCCCGAACTGTGGCGCCTGAAACGCATTGTGGCACCGGAAATGGAAGACCGTCTGTGGAGTCGCCTGATCGAGACCCTGCTGGCGTCCGGTCAGCTCTGCCAGCGTGGCCGCAGTCTGCATTTGCCCGATCATAGTGTGGAACTGAGTGCCGGAGAACAGGCCACGGTAGCGCCGTTACTGGCCGCGCTGCAGGCAGGCCGTTACGACCCGCCATGGGTACGCGATCTGGCCCGCGAGTATGGCATCGCCGAAGCGGAAGTGCGGCGCTTGCTGCGCAAGCTGGCCAAGAGTGGCGACATCAGCCAGCTGGTACCGGATCTGTTCTATCACCCGCAGCCGCTGGCAGAACTGGCGCAGTTGCTGGCTGCCCTGCCGGAAGTACAGGCGTCGGCCTTCCGCGATGCGACCGGGCTGGGACGCAAGCGCGCCATACAGATCTTGGAGTTCTTCGACCGCGTCGGCTATACTCGACGCGTAGGAAATGTGCATCTGGTGCGGCCCAATACCGTCTGGGCGTACAGCGGCACGTAGTACCTCAGCAGCTGCTATTGCTACCTGCTATCAGCACCCGGAAGGCATACTTATCCGGTGATGGGGCCGGGCTTCAAACCCGGTGGGGGGCGTCAGACGCTCCCCTGTAAGTTCGACTCTTACTGCCTTCCGCCATCACGATCATCAGCGAGCCTACCGTGTCAGCAGCGTCAGCGCAGCACCGCACTGACCATCTCCAGCGCCGCCGCAAATTTATCCGGCTGCTCGGCCAGCAAAGACCACAGACGATTATGTTCGGCACCCTGCACCACATGCAGCTGGCGCGATTCTGCGCGTGTCGCCGCTGCCACCAGACGCTCCGGTATCTCCAGCGGGATCGTCGCATCATGTTCGGCAGCGACTACCAGCAAGCGCCCTTCGAACTGCGCCAGAATTTCCCACGCATCGCTAGCCACCCAGCTACGTGGCTGGCGGATCACCGCGGAAAAGTCCGGCCCGAACGGAATCTCGTAAGCCGCCGGCGTGTACACCCCCGGCACGATCAGCAGCAGTGCATCCACCGCATGGCTTTGCGTCATGCGGATTGCGTTGTAGGCCCCCATGCTGGCACCCACCACCGCCAGCGGCGCGGGCAACGCACACGCTGCCGCCACCGCCTGCGCCTGCCGCGTACGACTCGCCACTGACGATTGCGCCAGACTGCCACCGGTGTCGCCATGCCCGATGCAATCGAAGCTGGTGCTGCCGATGCCGCGCTGTTGCAACGCTCCGCGCAGCAGACGGTGACCGTGGCGACTGCTTGCGCCGGCACCGTGCAGATACAGCACACGATTGCTGTCCGTCCCGACAAACTGATCGCCTTTCAGCAGCGTGCCACCGAACGGCACTTCGAAATCGCGGATCATCTGCTGGCCTCCTGATGCAGGTGTGCGACGGGCGTCAGCAAGGGAGCGAGCAGCAGTCTTTTCATGGCATTGGGGGAGAGTTATACAAACCTCAACATTGTACTGCCTGCGATTCACCGCGCACAAACGCGATCGCGATCACTCGTGGCACAATACCGGCTTCACTTGGAAGGAACCACCATGCACACTCCCGCACTGCGGATCGCCGCTTTGTTTGGCCTGAGCGGCCTGAGCGCCCTGCTCGCACCACTGACGCTTGCGCAGGCCGCCGATGCGCCGGCAGCCACTGTCCAGCAACTGTATCAGACCCATTGCGCGGCCTGTCATGGCACGGCCATGCAAGGCGCGGTCGGCCCGACGCTAGGTGCGCACACATGGCTGCATGGCGCGCCGACCAGGGCCAATCTGGCAAAGGTGATCACGCAGGGTGTGCCTGAAAAGAATATGCCAGCATGGGGCGCAACGCTGAACGCGACCCAGATCGACCAGCTGGCTGAGTACATCGCCGCCAACGCCAGCAAGCCTGCCGTCGCCGTCACGCCGGCCGCTGCAGCCGCCGCTGCGGCAGCGGCCAAAGCGCAGCAGAATATCCCCGACCTGAACGGCTTCAAACTGCCGAAAGGCTTCCACATCAGCGTGTATGCCGATAAGGTGGCAGCAGCGCGCAGCATGGTGGTCTCGGAGAGTGGCATCGTCTACGTGGGTTCGCGCAAAGCCGGCAAGGTGTACGCACTGGTGCCGCGTGCCGACAAGCAGCAGGCCGACGTCATCACCGTGGCCGAAGGACTGGAAAACCCGATCGGCGTGACACTGTTAAACGGTGCACTGTATGTGGGCGAAATCAGCCGCGTAATCCGCTTCGACCAGATCGACAAACATTACGCCAGCAAGCCCGCCTACAGCGTACTCAAGGTAAAACTGCCGAACGATAAATGGCACGGCGAGAAAGTCATCAAAGCCAGCCCGGATGGCAAGCTGTACATACCTGTCGGCGCACCGTGCAACGTCTGCGAAACGGAAGAAACCCAGAGCGCCCGGATCTACCGCATGAACGCCGACGGCAGCGGCCTCGAAGAATACGCACGCGGCGTGCGCAACACGGTCGGTCTGGCGTTCCACCCCACCACGCAAGCACTGTGGTTCACCGACAATGGCCGCGATGAAATGGGCGACAACACGCCGTCCTGTGAGCTGAACATCGCCGCCAAACCGGGCCTGCACTTCGGCTTCCCGTATTGCCATGGTGGTGTAGTGCCTGACCCGAACTTCTCGCACGACCGCAGCTGCGAAGAATTCGAAGCGCCGGTGGCCAAACTAGGCCCGCACGTGGCACCGCTGGGACTGACCTTCTACACCGGCAGCCAGTTCCCGCCCGCCTACCGCAATCAGGCTTACATCGCCGAACACGGCTCGTGGAACCGCAGCACCAAGAGCGGTTACAGCGTGCGTCTGATCACGCTCTACAACAGCAAAGTCGTCACCGACACCGCTTTTGTCGACGGCTTCCTGCGCGGTGACGAAGTGGTCGGCCGCCCGGTCGACGTCGCCACCCTCGCCGATGGCTCGATGCTGATTTCCGATGACTACGGTGGGCGTATCTACCGCGTCACCTACGACGGGAAATAAGCCCCGACCTGCTCCCATAAAAAAACCGCCGGGCTTGCGCACCGGCGGTTTTTTATTTCAGCTCGCGCTAAAAGGATTACTGTGCAGCGGCAGCAGCTTCTTCAGCAGCAGCTTTCATCGACAGTTTCAGACGGCCGCGGTCGTCGGTCTCGAGGACCTTGACGCGTACTGCCTGACCTTCTTTCAGGTAGTCAGCCACAGCGTTCACACGCTCGTTGGCGATCTGCGAGATGTGCAGCAGGCCATCTTTACCTGGCATGACTTGTACGATCGCGCCGAAGTCCAGCAGCTTCAACACCACGCCGTCGTAGCACTTGCCCACTTCAACCGAAGCGGTCAGTTCTTCGATGCGACGTTTGGCTTCCTGACCAGCAGCAGCGTCAACGGAAGCGATGGTGACCACGCCTTCGTCGCTGATGTCGATCTGGGTGCCGGTCTCTTCGGTCAGCGCGCGAATCACGGCGCCGCCTTTGCCGATCACGTCACGGATCTTCTCAGGATTGATCTT
>JAIXXN010000015.1 GCA_027490725.1 Oxalobacteraceae bacterium | reverse complement strand
GGACACCATCAGGCGCAGGTAATCGGTCATGAATTCGACGATGTGGTGATCTTTCAGCACGCTCGGGTATTTACTGAACACCGGGCTTTGCTCGGGATTCTCGATGTCTCCTTCAATCGACATCAGACCTTCCTTGCGGACTTTGGAGAGCACGTCGAACAGCAGCGACATCATCTCCATATACAGGTCTTTGGTGTAAGGCGAGCCCTTCAGCACGGTTGGCAGCGCGGCCAGGGTTGCTTTCAGTGCTTTCGGCGTATTGCCGACCATGAATGCGCCGAACGCACCGCCGCCGATCATCACCAGCTCCAGAGGCTGGAACAGAACCGCCAAGTGGCCGCCGGACGCGGCATACCCGCCGAACACGCCCACGATTACCACTACATATCCAATGATGACTAACAAGTGCCCGCCTCCCTAGAGTGAAACCAGAGATGTGCGCCGCAATGTGGCGTCCGGTTTCAATAAAATTTACATATGGAACTACAATAGCGTGAGTCGGGGGGCGTGGGCAAGAGAATAACGCGAAATGATGCTTAAAAGTACCATAAGTAAAGGGGCTTGCCATTCTCTGTGGCATAGATGGTCTGATCCGGCGCCTGCCCCTCAATGACGAATTCGTAACTAAGTAGCATACTGCCGGGCAGCATCTCGGTACGCGCCTTGCGCCATAGGGCGCTCATGGCGGCTGGCGACAGATAGGCGAACACCAGCTGAAACTGGGCAAAATCAAGTTTCTCGTAGTCCCCCAGTACGAAACGGGCACGACTACCACTCAGGCGCGCGCGCAGCCAGCTATACAGCCACGGCAAAGGCGCCAGTTCGATTCCGACGCAGTCCGCCTGCGGCCGCTGGCGCGCCAGATACAGCACCAGACCACCGAGGCCACTGCCGATATCGATCATGCGCACCGCCTGATCAGCTGGCAATACTTGACGTACGGCATCCCAGATTACCGGGGTGGACGGGTAGTACGGCACCTGGGTGCGGAAGGTAGACCAGTACCAGCCCAGTGACAGTAAGAACGCCACCAGAAACAGCCATGGCGGCAACTGCAGGGTCAGCGCCAGTAGCAAGGCAGCCGGAAACAGCAGTTGTATCCAGCGCCACCAGCGCGCCAGTCCGAGACGCCAGGTCAGCAGGCCGGCCCAGCCACCCTGCAGCAGCACGGGACTATAGTCATTGAGGGGAAAGTGCAGGCGCGCTAAACCATACAGCGTTAGCAGGGTCAGCGGCATGCTGACTGCCTGAATAAGCAAAGCGCGTACGGCGGGAGCCCGCCCTACGCGCTGCAAATAGGAGAGATGACTAGCTGGAGATGTCACGCGGCCAGTTGATCAGCGTCGCGGGCTTTTTTGGTTTTACCGGCGCGCGATGGCATGTGGCACAGGCCGCAAACATAACTACCATGCAGGTCCATGGTGTTGACCACGAATTTACCCTGGCATTTACCGCAAGGCGCCAGTTCCAGCATTTTGCTGCTGAAGAAACGCACCAGCGTCCAGGCGCGGGTCAGCGACAGCAACGGCTCTTCGCCCGGTTCCGGCGGCATCTGCTCCAGATACAGTTTATAGGCTTTCATCACGGCTTCGATGCCAGTGGCGCCTGCATGTTCGGTCAGAAACTTATGGATATTCATGAACAGCGAGGAATGGATGTTCGGCTGCCAGGTCAGGAACCAGTCTGTCGAAAATGGCAACATCCCTTTCGGTGGCGACACGCCACGCAGTTCTTTGTACAGCTTGAGCAGACGTTCACGCGACAGCGAGACTTCCGATTCCAGCAATTGCAGGCGCGCACCGAGTTGGATCAGTTCGATGGCCAGCTGAATTTCCTGGGCTTCCGTCACTACGCTTTTCTTGGACATGATCTGCACTCCGCTGTAAAAGTGGGCAATTACGCGATTTCTTCGACTGGCTGACCGGCCATCAGGATGGCGGCGTGCGACTGGGCCAGTACGCGGTCTTTATTGTAATTGGTCAGCATCGACAGGATGGCGCTGTCATCGAAGCGGAAGCGGGCCAGCATCATATTGCCGCCAGCGAGCTTCAGAATCTGCGCATTGCTCATGCCTTCGATCAGGTCAGCGATTTCGGCAGCGATGCCCAGGCGAAAGATTGCCGTGACTTTATCAGCGCGAATCATTTGCTGAGCAAGCATCAGGTAGCTCAGGTTGGCATCGCGAATTTCAGCCATCATATCGTTAGCAGTCATTTCCATCTCCTAGTCCGTTATCCACACTGCGGAACACATTTGCGTTTCCAGTGAGATACATTCTGCGTGAGCAACAAAAATCGGAGTAGTAGACAAACTCCGTATTTTTTTCCAGGAAATGACGAGCGCAACCAGTCGGTGTTTGTCTGACAAACACTCGCCGATCACTCATCCACGCCCTTGCGGCGTAGGTTTTTTGCGGTTTTCGATCTTCAAAAAAAGCCCTGCTGTGAAATAAAAATTCCGTTTCTAGCGACTCTTTTTTGCTACATCTAAGCCTGTAACGGCAGCTTTTTCAGGAACTTTAGGGTTCCAGCGAAAATAATTTAAAAATATTTGCGCTTTTTTTGACTGCCACGAGACGCTTTTCTGCGTATCTTGTAATGGGTATCGGCAGGGTTTTGGGGAACTTTAGGGTTTTTTTGAAAAAAATCGAAAAAAAATTTAAAAAAGTTCGCAAAGCACGGCGCCATGCGGGTTCCAGCCTATGTCGAGGGGCTAAAAAAGCCCTGCCGACCTGTTACACTGGCATCCTTGGCAATTTATTGAAGCTTAAAGTATCGATCCACTGCAAGAAAGTTACAAAATGACAACTCGCAATGCATGCCTCGCCCGCGACGCGCTCGATCCGCTCGCGCCTCTGCGTGCCCAGTTCGATCTGCCCGCCGGTGTAATTTATCTGGATGGCAACTCGCTGGGTGCCCGCCCCCATGCCGCCCTCAGCCGCGCGCAGCAAGTCATCGCCCGCGAATGGGGCCACGATCTGATTCGCAGCTGGAATAGTGCTGGCTGGTTTGATCTGCCCGGCCGACTCGGCAACCGGCTGGCGCCGCTGATCGGTGCCGCCGCTGGTGAAGTGGTGGTCACCGATACCACCTCGGTGAATCTGTTCAAGGCACTGGCTGCAGCACTGCACATGCAGGCCAGCGATCCGGCGCGCGCAACGCGCCGGGTGATCGTCACCGAGCGTTCCAATTTCCCGACCGATATCTATATGGCGCAGGGCCTGAGCCAGTGGCTAGATCGCGGCTACAGCGTGCGCCTGATCGACGATGTGGCCGAACTGGCCGATGCCATCGGCGCCGATACCGCCGTGGTGATGCTGACCCACGTCAATTACCGCAGCGGTTACCAGCACGATATGCGCGCCACCAGCGCCCTCGCCCACGCGGCCGGCGCACTGATTATCTGGGATCTGGCGCACTCGGCCGGTGCCGTGCCCGTCGACCTGCATGCCGACGGCGCCGATCTGGCAGTGGGCTGCACCTATAAGTATCTGAATGGCGGCCCCGGTGCACCGGCCTTTATCTGGGTGCCGGCAAAACACCAGGCGCGCTTCCAGCAACCGCTGTCGGGCTGGTGGGGCCATGCGGCACCGTTCGCCATGGCGCCGGACTTCGCGCCCGCCAAGGGCATTGCGCGCGCCTTGTGCGGCACCCAGCCGGTGGTATCGCTGGCCATGGTGGAATGCGGGCTGGACGTGTTCGAGCTGACCAGTATGGAGGCGATCCGCGCCAAGTCGCTGGCCCTGACCGACCTGTTTATTACCCTGGTCGAGCAACGCTGCGCGGCTCACCCGCTGGGACTGGTCACGCCACGCGAGCATGCGCGCCGCGGTAGCCATGTCAGCTTCACCCATCCGCATGGCTATGCGGTGATGGCGGCCCTGATCGCCCGGGGCGTGATCGGCGACTACCGTGAACCGGCCATCATGCGCTTCGGCTTCACGCCGCTGTACACCAGTTTTACCGATGTCTGGGATGCGGTCGAGATTCTGTCCGACATTCTGGAGCGCCAGACCTACGATATCAATGCCCGACGCGACGCCGTCACCTGAAACGAGACCACTATGACCGCACCCAACAACCCGCCTAGTGGCTGCCCGATGCATGCCAGCCCGGCGCCCGCCGCCGGCCAGCAATGGCACGGCGCCCAGATGGACTTCAGCAACGACATGAGCTACGGCGACTATCTGGGACTGGAGCAGATTCTGTCCGCCCAGCACCCGCTGTCGCCGAATCACAATGAAATGCTGTTCATCGTCCAGCACCAGACCAGCGAACTGTGGATGAAGCTGATGCTGCACGAGATGCACGCCGTGCGCAGTCACCTGCAGGCCGACGATCTGCCGCCGGCCTTCAAAATGCTGGCCCGCGTGGCCCGCATCATGGATCAGCTGGTGCATGCCTGGGATGTGCTGGCCACCATGACCCCGCCCGAATACACCGCCATCCGGCCGTATCTGGGTGCGTCGTCCGGCTTCCAGTCCTATCAGTACCGCGAGATCGAGTTCATTCTTGGTAACAAGAATGCCGCGCTGCTCAACGTCCATGCCAGCAACACGCCCACCTTCACCCTGCTCGATCAGGCGCTGCGCACGCCGTCGGTCTATGACGAAGCCATCAAATTACTGGCTCGCAACGGCTTGCCGATTGCAGCGGAACGCCTGAACGCCGACTGGACCCAGCCCACCAGGGCCGATGACTCCGTCAAGCAGGCTTGGCTGACCGTGTATGGCGACCCGCAGCGCTACTGGGCACTGTATGAACTGGCCGAGAAACTGGTGGATCTGGAAACCGCCTTCCGCTTCTGGCGCTTCCGCCATGTCAGCACGGTGGAACGGATCATCGGCTTCAAGACCGGTACCGGCGGCACCGCCGGGGTTAGCTATCTGCGCAAGATGCTCGACGTGGTGCTGTTCCCCGAACTGTTCGCCTTGCGCACCGAGCTGTAAGTCAGCCTAAGGCGTCGCCATCGCGAAATTGCATTACACGCGGCTCAGCGCTTGCTAGTGATCAGCGGCAGTTCGATATAGCTATCGTGATAGATGCGCTGGGTGGCTTTGCGATAATCGACCGGCTGGGCAAACAGGATATTCGGTACAAAAGTTTGCGGATTGCGGTCATACAGGGGGAACCAGCTGGACTGGATCTGCACCATGATGCGATGGCCCGGCAGGAATACGTGGTTGGCCGCTGGCAAGGCAAACTGGTATGCCAGCGGCGTGTCAGCGCTCAGAGGTCGCGCCTGGGTCAGCGTTTCACGGTAGCGGCCACGGAAGATGTCGGCCGACACCATCAGCTGGTAGCCACCCATTTCCGGCTGCGCGGCGACCTGATCGGGATACACATCGATCAGTTTGACCACCCAGTCGGCATCGGTGCCACTGGTGGAGGCCAGCAGACGGGCGATTGGCTCGCCACTGATTTTGACGGGCGCCGTCAGCACCGCGCTGGTATAACTCAAGACATCAGGCCGGCCGGACGCTTCGCGCTGGTCGTCCACCAGCCAGCGTGGCCAGCTCTGCCCTTTGGCTTCGTCGTAACCGACCGCCATGATGGGACGCGCACGGTAGGGCACTGGTTTGGCGGGATCGGACACATATTCGTCATAGGCCAGCGGCTGGGTGGGTGTCGTCACGCTGGCGGCAGGCACTGCCAGCCGGTTCAGGCTCAGCTTGCCCTGCGCGCTCAGACGCAGCGCAGTCGGGGTAGTGGTGCAAGCACTATTACAGCCGCTGGGCCACTGCTTGAGGGAGCGCCACTGGTTACTCCCCGTTTCAAAGGCCGACACGGGCGCAATGCTCAGCGGCGGCGCCTCGTCTTTCAGGTAATGATCGAGAAATGGCCGCAGAATCTGCTGGCGGAAGTACCCGGCTGTATCGCTACCGAAGCGCAGTGCACCGAGCTTACTGCCTTCGCCGATGGCGCCACCATGATCCCACGGCCCCATCACCAGAAATACCTGATTATCCCTATCCTGCGGCTTGATGGCGCGGTACACGGCCAGCGCACCATAGATATCCTCCGCATCCCACCAGCTGTGCACCAGCATGGTCGGCACCGTCACCGGCTGGCGTGCCAGCAGCTGATCCATGGCCTGCTCGCTCCAGAACTGGTCGTAATCGGGATGGGCGGATAGCTTGCGCCAGAAGCCTAGTTGCTCGAGCCCGCGCTGACGGGCCAGCGCACCCGCCGAGCCCGCGCTCAGAAAGGTATCGTAGTCATCGTAGTGACTGCTGAACCACTTGGCATCGCCATGGCGGGTGGCGACCTGCTCCAGAATATAGGCCAGATTCACTTGCCGGAACGCGCCATTGTGGAACCAGTCATCGCCCCGCCAGCCATCCACCATGGGATTCATCGGCACCGATGCTTTCAGGGCCGGATGGGGGCGCACCAGCGCCATCAGCGGCAAATAGCCATCATAGGAAATGCCGATGATGCCGAGCTTGCCGTTCGATTCAGGGATGTTGTGGATCAGCCATTCGATGGTATCCCAGCTGTCGGTGGAATGATCAACCGGGGTGGGATTGAAACTGCTACCGGCCAGCGGCCGGTTCATCACGTAATCGCCTTCCGAGCCGTGCTTGCCGCGCACATCCTGCATCACGCGGATATAGCCGCCCTGCACCACCACATCGGCGGCATTGTCGTAGCCCTGCAGAATGGACTCCAGCTGCGAGCTTTCCGCGTGCGCCGTCAGTTCGGCAGCGTTGTACGGCGTGCGGGTGAGCAGAATCGGCGCACGGCTGGCGCCACGGGGCACGATGATAACGGTATGTAGCTTGACGCCATCGCGCATCGGAATCATCACGCTGCGTTTGACGTAATCGAACTGCTCGACCGGCGCGTGAAACTCGTCCGGCGTTTCGCTAGTCAAGGCGGGATACAAAGGTGGGGCGAGAGGTGGTGCGAGAGGTGGTGACGGCAGGCTGACCGGGGCAAGGGGCGCAGCCGGGATAGCCGGCGTGGCAGGTGCTTGCTGTGCCTGCACCAGCGGCGCCAGCAGAATCAGGACGCTACTGAGTAAGACTGCGTATCGCTTCATACTACCCCCGGTGGTTATGCTTGCAAAAGAGCAAACATAACATACACCGGGGGCTGGGGGACTTACTTGGCGGCGCCGTTCAGCAGCATTTCATTGAGACGCTTGACGAAGGTCGCCGGATCGCTGAGCGAACCGCCTTCGGCCAGCAAAGCCTGATCGAACAGGATATTGGCCCAGTCGTTGAAACCGGCACCGGCATCCTGATACTTGAGGCGCGTCACCAGCGGGTGATTCGGGTTAATTTCCAGAATAGGCTTCGATTCCGGAGCGTTCTGACCCGCCGCTTTCAGCATGCGCAGCAGATTGCCCGACAACTCGTGCTCGTCGGCCACCAGACAGGCTGGCGAATCGGTCAGACGGAAGGTGACGCGCACGTCCTTGGCTTTATCGGCCAGCGCTTCCTTCATTTTGCCAACCAGATCCTTGTACGAGCTTTCCGTTTCCTCGTGCTGTTTCTTCTCCGCTTCGTCTTCCAGCGCGCCCAGATCCAGACCGCCTTTGGCCACGGATACCAGTTCCTTGCCTTCGAATTCGGTCAGGAAGGACAGCATCCACTCATCCACGCGGTCGGTCAGCAGCAGCACTTCCACGCCTTTTTTGCGGAAAATTTCCAGATGCGGGCTGTTTTTCGCGGCCACGTAGTTATCGGCCGTGACGTAGTAGATCTTGTCCTGACCTTCTTTGACGCGCGCCAGATACTGTTCCAGCGAGACGTTCTGCTCGTCGTTCTCGTTGCTGGTCGAGGCGAAGCGCAGCAGCTTGGCCAGACGGTCCTTATTGGTCGCGTCTTCGCCGATACCTTCTTTCAGTACCTGACCGAATTCCTTCCAGAAGGTGGTGTATTTATCCTTCTTCTCCTGCTCGTCGGCATTGGCCAGTTCTTCCAGCATGCCGATCACGCGTTTTGTCGAACCATCGCGGATCACCTTCACATCGCGCGATTCCTGCAGAATTTCACGCGACACGTTGAGTGGCAGGTCGGCCGAGTCAATCACGCCTTTCACCATGCGCAGATAGGCTGGCATCAGCTGCTCGGCATCGTCCATGATGAATACGCGTTTCACGTACAGCTTGATGCCGCCACGCTTGTTGCGATCCCACAGGTCAAACGGCGCCTTGGCCGGAATGTACAGCAGCTGGGTGTACTCGCTGCGGCCTTCCACGCGGTTGTGGGTATGCGTCAGCGGCGACTGGAAGTCGTGCGACACGTGCTTGTAGAACTCGTCGTACTGCTCCGGCGTGATCTCGGATTTGCTGCGCGCCCACAGTGCGCTGGCCTGATTGACGGTTTCCAGTTCGTCTTTGAGGACGGTTTCCTTCTTCTCTTCGTCCCACTCTTCTTTCTGCATGACGATCGGCAGGGAGATATGGTCCGAGTATTTACGGATGATGGATTTGATCTTCCACGACGACAGCAACTCGTCCTCACCTTCGCGCAGGTGCAGGATGATGTCGGTACCACGGCCGGTTTTCTCGATCTGTTCGACCGAGTAGTCGCCCTGACCTTCCGATTCCCAGCGCACGCCTTCGCTCGCGGCAGCGCCGGCGCGACGGGTTTCTACGGTAATTTTGTCAGCGACGATGAAGCCGGAGTAGAAGCCAACGCCGAACTGGCCAATCAGGGCCGCGTCCTGCTGCTGGTCGCCGGACAGCTTGCCGAAGAATTCCTTGGTGCCGGACTTGGCGATGGTGCCCAGATGCGAAATCGCTTCGTCACGACTCATGCCGATGCCGTTGTCCGAAATCGTGATGGTACGTGCCGCTTTGTCAAAAGCGACCTTGATTTTCAGTTCATGGTCATTGCCATACAAAGCGTCGTTATTGATCGCTTCGAAGCGCAGTTTGTCCGACGCGTCGGATGCATTGGAAATCAGCTCGCGCAGGAAAATCTCTTTATTCGAGTACAGCGAGTGAATCATCAGTTGCAGCAACTGCTTTACTTCCGCTTGAAAACCCAGGGTCTGCTTTTCGGTATCTGCCATTTTGGTAAGCCTCAAATAGTCTTGTGAATAGTCTTATGTTGGTACAAATATTGCTACAAATTTTAGTGCGGATTTCCGCGAACAACATTGCGTTTAATGCAAACGTACGTTGAAATTGGGGATGAAACAGCTGATTTCAAGAGCGTATCAGCTCCCTTTCGAGGAATCGCCAGATCTGCGGATCCTGCATCGCTGCCACGTTCAGGCGCATCCGGGTGGAAGGCAGCTGGGCTGGCGAAAACAGGCTGCCCGGCGCCAGCAGCAGATTCTGCGCCATGGCTTTTTCGGCCAGTACATTGGTATCGCACGCGGCATCGACCCAGACAAACATGCCGGCCGGTGCCACCAGATCCACGCTCAGCCCGACCCGCTCCATCTGGCGGATGGTTTTGGCACGCAAACCGTCCAGCCGGGCGCGCATGCGGTCGGCATGCTTGCGGAAAGTGCCATCCGAGAGCACTTTGTAGACCACCCGTTCGCCGATATCGCTGGTGGTCAGCATGGTCAGCATCTTGCGGTCGGACAGCCGTTCGGCGCGCTCCAGCGAGGTGGCGATAAAGCCGACCCGCAGGTTCGGCGCCATGGTCTTGGAAAAGCCGCCCAGATAGATCACCCGCTGCAGCTGGTCCAGCGCTGCCAGTCGGGTGGCCGGTTGCACCGCACTACCGGGATGCAGATCACAGTAAATATCGTCTTCGACGATCAGAAAATCGTGTTCTTCCGCCAGCCGCAGCACCTGAAACGCCTTGGCCGCCGACAGCGAGGTAGAACTCGGGTTGTGCAGCACCGAGTTGATGATGAATAGCTTGGGCTTGTGCAGCGCCGCCAGTTCGGCCAGTTTGGCAATGTCCGGGCCATCGGCCAGACGCGGGATGCCGACCACTTTCGCGCCCAGCGCGGCAAACGAGCCAAACATCAGGAACCAGGCTGGATCATCGACAAAAATGGTGTCACCGGGCTGGGTGAATTCGCGCGCCACCAGATCGAGGGCCTGGGTAACGCCAGCGGTAGTAATCAGTTGCTCCGGCGCGGCGGCTATTTCGAGTTCTGCCAGCTTGTGCTGGAGTTGCTGGCGCAGCGGCAGAAAGCCCTGCGGTGTACCGTAACTGAGCAAACCACCGGCATTCTGGCGACTCACCGCTTTCAGGGCGTTGGCGATCGCCGTACCATCGAGCCAGTCGGACGGCAGCACGCCACTGCCCGGCATCTGCGCATGCGGCATCTGGCGGAACATATTCCGCACCAGCCAGACCACGTCGATGGGTTTCGCCTCGAAGCCGCTGCTGTGCCGCGCTGGCATCGCGCCAGTACTCTGCTGGCGCGCCATGCTGGCACGCTCGCGCACAAAGAAACCGGCGCCCCGGCGCGACTCCAGATAGCCGGTCGCCACCAGCTTGTCGTAGCTGGCCACCACCGTGAAGGCCGACACGCCATGGCTGGCCGCAAACGCGCGGATCGAGGGCATGCGCGCGCCACCGCGCAGCAAGCGGTCTTCAATGCGTGCCGCCACCGAGCGCACAATCTGGTCGATCAGCGTTTCGCCGGAGTCACGCGATAACAGGCCCAGCAGCGCGCCAGCCGGTGCGGCGCGGCGCACGCGGGACGGGCTCGCTACGCCAGCGCCAGGCGCGACTGCAGCAAGGCTGCTGGCGGGACTGCTGCCAGCGCCGTCCGGCGCCAGCGCGCCAGTCTGCTCTAGCGGTGTGCGGGCAGTGCGGGCAGCACGGGCTTCGGCAGCGGCCAGCGCTTCCGCTACGGCCGCGGCGGCGGAAGCGGCAGCATCGCCGAGCAGGGAGCGGCGTCGTGTATTGGTCATTTTGCCATCACAGTACAGAAATTAACTGTTTAAGTGTACTTGTACTGTACTGGTTTTGTCACGTAGGATAAAGACACTGGCGGGCGCTTCCGGCAGCACAGAACCCTGTTATGCGCCTGTTATGCGGCAGCGCGGCAGCGCCGTTTCTGCAACTGGCAAGGTCGCCAGCAGGCAGCGCGGGCGAGAAACGCAGGTAAAACGGCCGGAAAACCGTAGACTATCTTGATTTTGCCTCAATTGTGGGCAGCGCCTGCCGCAACACGTACAATATCGGTCTTGACTATGCAGCACCCACTAACTTTTTTGGATATCCCATGTCTGTCTACGAAAAACTGAAAGCCCTCGACATCACCCTGGCCGCACCGGCTACTCCGGCCGCCGCCTACGTTATGTATGCGCAAACGGGCAATCTGGTATTCCTGTCGGGCCATATCGCCAAACGTGCAGACGGCAGCGTCTGGGTAGGCCAGCTGGGTAAGAACATCGACACCGCCGAAGGCAAGGCTGCCGCACGCGCGATCGCCATCGACCTGATCGGCACGCTGCAAGCGGCCGTCGGCGGCGACCTGACCCGCGTGAAACGCATCGTCAAGGTGATGAGTCTGGTGAATTCCACCGCTGATTTCACCGAGCAGCATCTGGTCACCAACGGCGCCTCCGAGCTGCTGGGCGAAGTCTTCGGCGACGCCGGTAAGCACGCCCGTTCGGCCTTTGGTGTCGCACAAATCCCGCTGGGCGCCTGCGTCGAAATCGAATTGATCGCGGAAGTCGCGTAAGCGGGCGGCTATTTATCCATAGCCGATCCTAATCAAGAGAGCGTGCCACAAGCACGCTGATAGCATCACCGGCAGCGCCGGTTTTACTCAAGTGAGACAAGTATGAAAATCGAAAATCCTGCACCGATCCAGTGGCGCTTCTCGGAACGCGCCGACCAGTTGCAATCGTCGTTCATCCGTGAAATCCTGAAAATCACCCAGCAGCCGGAAATCATTTCCTTCGCTGGCGGCCTGCCTTCGCCACTGACCTTCCCGGTCGATGTGATGAAAGCCTCGTTCGACAAAGTGCTGAGCGAAAACGGCAAAGTGGCCCTGCAATACGGCCCGACCGATGGCTACCTGCCGCTGCGTCAGTGGATCGCTGATTCGCTTTCCACCGATGGCGCGAAGATCGTGCCGGAACAGGTGCTGATGACCTCCGGTTCGCAACAGGCGCTCGACCTGCTGGGCAAAGTGCTGATCGACGAAGGCAGCCGCGTGCTGGTCGAGACCCCGTCCTATCTGGGCGCGCTGCAAGCGTTCTCGGTGTACCGTCCGGAATTCAAATCGGTGGAAACCGACGAACACGGTCTGGTACCGTCCTCGCTGGACAAAGTCGCTGCCGGTGCACGCCTGCTGTACGCCCTGCCGAATTTCCAGAACCCGACCGGTCGCTCGCTGTCGGTCGAACGCCGCGTCGAACTGGTGGAAACCTGCGCCCGTCTGGGCCTGCCACTGATCGAAGATGATCCTTACGGTTCGCTGAGCTACAACGGTGCCCCGGCACCGAAAATGGTGGCCATGAATCCGGATGGCGTGATCTATATGGGTTCCTTCTCGAAAGTACTGACCCCGGGCATCCGTCTGGGCTACGTGGTGGCACCGCTGCCACTGGTACGCCGTCTGGAACTGGCCAAACAGGCCGCCGACCTGCACACCTCGCAACTGACCCAGATGGTGGTCTACGACGTGATCAAGGATGGCTTCCTCGACCAGCACATCCCGAACATCCGCAGCCTGTACGGCGACCAGTGCAAAGTCATGCTGGAAGCGATGGCACAGCACTTCCCGGCCTCGGTGCAGTGGACCAAACCGGAAGGCGGCATGTTCATCTGGGTGACCCTGCCGAAGCATATCAACGCCATGCAACTGCTGGACGAAGCGATCGCCCAGAAAGTGGCGTTCGTACCGGGTTCGCCGTTCTACGCTAACGAACCGGAAACCAACACGCTGCGCCTGTCCTTCGTGACCGTGCCGCCAGAGCGTATCCGCGTCGGTGTCGAGATCCTCGGCAAACTGATCGCCGCCAAGCTGTAAATCAGGTTTGGCAAACGGGAGCGACTACGGTCGCTCCTTTTTTTTTCAAAAAACAACAACTTGAAAACGACGTCAGAGCGTACAAAGATTATTTCCCGAAAAAAACATAATTATTTTCCCCATAAGCTTTGGGTGAAGCGTTATGATTTTGCACCGACCATCATTTAACTCGCAGGACCAGCCTTGTTTAGCCCCGTCGCCCCACTCCACCAAGCAACGCGCCGCGATGCCGCGATTCTGATCGTGGACGACGCGCCGGAGAACCTGAGCGCGCTGCGAACCATGATGGTGCAACAGGGCTACCAGACCTTTGTCGCCAATAATGGCGAACGGGCCTTGCAGATCGCCCGCCGGGTGCACCCCGATCTGATCCTGCTCGACGTGCTGATGCCGGGCATGGACGGTCTGGAAACCTGCCGTCAGCTGAAAAGCCACGCCAGCACCCAGCGCATTCCCGTGATTTTCATGAGCGCCAAGACCGACACCGACGACGTGGTGGCCGGTTTCGACATCGGCGCGGTCGATTACATCAGCAAGCCGCTGCGCATGGGCGAGGTATGTGCCCGGGTACGCACCCAGTTACAGATCCGCAGCCGCAGTGAAACCCAGGAAGAACAATCCGAGCGCCTGCGCGCCATCGTCAACAGCATGGCCGAAGGGCTGCTGATTATCGAGGCCGATGGCCGCATCCAGTATGCCAATCCGGCCTGCGTCAACTACCTAGGCTATACCGAACAGGAACTGGCAGGCCGCAGCATTTCCGAGCTGCTGAATCCGATGGTGGCACAGGAGTATCTGGATTACTTCAAGCGCTACGCGGCGCAGCCGGATGCAGTACACAGCCACGGCACCCGTGAAGTGATCATCCGCCATCGAACCGGCAGTTCGGTGTGCATGGACCTGACCCTGACCCCGATGGTGCTGCGCCAGCCGCTGTTTGTCGGTCTGCTGCACGACATCACGCACCATAAACAGTCGGAAGAATCGCTGCAGCGCGCCGCCATGATCGACCCGCTGACCAAGATCGCCAACCGGCGTCACTTCGACAGCTTCCTCGAAAAAGAATGGCAGCGTGCCATGCGCAGCGGCCAGCCGCTGTCGCTGGTGGTGCTCGATGTCGATCACTTTAAACTGTATAACGACACGCTTGGCCACGCGGCCGGCGACGCCTGCCTGCAGCAGGTCGCCGAAGCACTTTCGGCGCACGCCCTGCGCCAGACCGATCTGGCAGCACGCTATGGCGGGGAAGAATTCGTGCTGCTGTTTGCCGAAACCGATGGTGCGAGCGCGCTGCAACTAGCCGAGACCATCCGCAGCCGGATCGAGGGCTTACAGATCCCGCACCCGCGCTCGAGCACCTCGCCATGGCTGACGGTCAGCATCGGCGTTGCCACCACTCACCCGCGCCATCTCGATAGCATCGAATCGCTGTTCGTGGCCGCCGACCGCGCTATGTACGTGGCCAAGGAACATGGCCGCAATCAGGTGCAAGCCACCCAGTGCGGCGGCAGCAGCGCCATGGATGCCATCAAGGCACTGGTGATGCGCTAGGCGCTAGCGCCCACCCCTCACAGCTGTTCCGGATAGCCGGTAATGTCGGCAATCTGCTGATACATCGGCTGCAAGCGCTGATACATATGCAGGTAGACCCGCCGGTACAGCCGCTCGTAAATCTGCTGATTGGCAGCGATCGGATGGAATACCCGCCCCGGCCGCGTCATGGCACGGGTAGCACTGTCAAAATCCTTGTGCAGCCCCAGTCCCGCCGCAATCGCTATCGCCGCCCCCAGTCCCGAGGTTTCGTAAATGTGCGCCCGTGCGGCAGGCAGACCGAAAATATCGGCCGTCAGCTGCATCGCCGCGTCGCTCTGCGAACCACCGCCAGCTACCCGTAACTCCGTCACCGGTACCCCGCTGCGCTTCTCGATCCGTTCCTTGCCTTCGCGCAGAGCGTAGGCGAGTCCTTCGAGTATCGCCCGGTACATATGGGCGCGCGTGTGCACGTCACCAAAGCCGATCATGGCGCCCTTGGCTTCCGGCCCGGGAGTCTTGATGCCGGGACTCCAGTAAGGTTGCAGCATCAGGCCCATCGAGCCGGGCGGCACTTCATTCACCAGCAGATCGAACATGGCTTCCGGTGCCAGCCCCTGTTCGGCGCCCGTCAGTAGCTCCGGATGGCCGAACTGCTCCTTGAACCAGTTGACCATCCAGTAGCCGCGGAAAATCTGCACTTCGGTGCTGTAGGCACCGGGAATCGCCGCCGGATAGGGCGGAATCAGCGGCGTCACTTCGACATATTTGCGGCTGGTGGTGTTGATCGTGGCAGTCGTGCCGTAACTGAGGCAGGCGATGTGCGGCTCCAGCGCGCCAGCACCGATCACTTCGCATGCCTTGTCGGCAGCAGCGGCCACCAGCGGTGTGCCTTCCGGGATGCCGGTCGCGGCGGCTGCAGCGGCAGTAATCGCACCGATGATGGTGCCCGGCGCGACCAGTTCCGGCAGCATCTCGGGACGGATCTTCAACGCTTCCCATTTCCAGTCGCGCGCGCCAGCCCATTTGTGGCGCTTGTAGTCGAACGGCAGATAGGCGACCTGCGAACCCACCGAGTCGACATGCCGGCCACACAGGCGGAAATTCAGAAAGCCCGACAGCAGCAGGTATTTGTGGGTCTGTTGCCAGACGTCCGGCTGGTGCTCGGCGATCCAGTTAATCTCGGCCTCGCGGCGGAAATACTCGATGGTGCCGGACAAACGGGTCAGTTTGAAGGCGGTGCGCCACAACAGACTCAGTGGCGCCTGCGGGCCGACGCGGCGCTGATCCAGCCAGGTTATCGCGGGGCGCAGCACCTTGCCATCGCGGTCCAGATTGACCACCGTACCGCGCTGGGTGGTCACCGCGACACCTTTGATCGCGCTGCGCGGCACGCTGCAACTATCCCACAACTGGCGGCAGGCCTGCCCCACCGCATGCCAGTAGCCGTCCGCATCATGCTCGGCCCAGCCGGGATGGGTAGAGAAATACGCCTGCAGATGCACTTGCGACTTGGCCACCAGCTGGCCCTGCAGGTCGAACAGCAAAGCGCGCACGCTTTGCGTGCCATTATCGATAGAAAGAAGGTATTGCTCTGCCATGATGCCCTGTCTCGTGGTTCTTCTACGTATGCCCGTACTTATGCGGGCAGGCTGTAATATTTATTCCATAATGCCATATAGGCTGCCTGTTCGGCATCCCAGCGTTGATCGCTCCAGCCCAGTTCCGGCTGGCAGATGGCGCGGACGCGCGGCAGGATGGCGAGCCCGCCCTGACGCAGCTGGATACCGATGCGGCTACGCCGCAACAGCAGATCTTCCAGTCGCTGCACCGCCTCGCAACGGGCGGCCCAGCGCAGTTGCACCCAGCAGCTTTCGGTACCGCCGATCAGCGCCAGCTCGCCCGGCTGCGCTGCCGCCAGTAGTTGCTGGGTCTGCGCGCCGTAGCGTCCCTGCAGGCGCTGCAACAGACCGGCCGGCAGCTCGCGCTGATAGGGCAGCACTGCCTGCTCCTGAGCGAACAGCGGCATGGGTGCCAGCGCATCCTGCCAGTCCGGCAGCAGGCTGGCCGCACGGCGCAGGGCATCCAGCGCAATCACACGGAAAGTGGTCAGTTTGCCGCCGGTGACCGTGAGCAGACCATTTTCCAGCCATAGCGCATGGTCGCGCCCTTCTTTGGAGGGATCGGCCTTGCCGGTATCGATCACCGGCCGCACCCCGGCATAACTGGCGATCACGTCCTGTTCACCCAGCGCCAGTCGCGGGAACTGGTCGTGCAGCGCCGCCATCAGGTAGGCCACTTCGTCGCGCGTGATGCAGGCATCGTGCGCCATATCCTCTTTGTGATCGACGTCGGTGGTGCCCACCAGCGTCACCCCCTCCCAGGGGAAGGCAAACACGGGACGGCCATCGTAAGGGTGCATCAGGCTGATGGCTTGCGCCAGCGGCAAACGCCACGCTGGAAACACCAGATGGCTGCCGCGCAATGGCCGCAGGCGCGGCTTGAAGGCCGCTGCCGGCAGGCCGTCAGGCGCGTTGCCGGCGCCGCCTGCCTGTCCGCGCAAGCCGTCCGCCCACGCCCCGGTGGCGCTGATCACCACCCGTGCCGATACACGGTACTGCGTGAGGGCGGACTGCGGCGCCTGTACATCGTGTAACTGCACACCCGTCACCTGCCCCCCCTCGCGCAGCAGTCCCGTCACCTGCATATAGTTGAGCGCCACACCACCATACTGCTGCGCTTCACGCAACACCCGCAGCACCAGCCGCGCATCGTCGGTTTTGGCATCGCCATACACCATGCCACCCTGCAGTCCCCGGGTGGACAGGTTAGGCGCCAGCGCGGCAAATTCCGCCTGCGGATAATAGTGGCGGGCACGCTGCCCGGCCAGCCGGTCATACAGCGCCAGTCCCAGTAAAAACATCCACTTGCCCGGCTTGCGCCCGGTGTAATGTCCGAACGCGAAACTCTGCGGCTCGACCAGCCCGGCGGCTTGCTGCAGCAGGTGTTCGCGCTCGTGTACCGATTCGCGCGTCAGTCCGAGCTGGCCCTGTTTCAGATAACGCAAACCACCGTGCACCAGTTTCGACGAACGGCTGGAGGTGCCCCACGCGAAGTCGCGCTGTTCTACCAGCAGCGCCTTCAGGCCACGCCGCGATGCTTCCAGCAGAATCCCCGCGCCGGTAATCCCGCCGCCGATCACGATCAGATCCCAGTGCTGCGCCAGCAAGGCCGGCAAGACAGCCCGGCCATCGCGCTGCCATGAAATATCGGCCACGCTACTCATGGCAGCAGCTTTCCGGGATTCATGATCTGCTGCGGGTCGAAATGGGCAAACAGGGCACGCATCGCCGAGATGCCCAGCGCGCCTTTTTCTGCCGCCAGATATGGCGCATGGTCAGTGCCCACGCCGTGCTGGTGGCTGATGGTGCCGCCCTGCTCGACTATCGCCTTGCTGACGGCCTGCTTGAGGGTACGCCAGCGTGCCAGATCCTGCTGGTAATCGCCAGCCAGCCGGAACACGAACGTGGTGTACACACTGGCACCTTGCGCATACAGATGCGACAGATGGGTGTAGGTGTGTACCCGCTCGTCGTAACTGGCCAGTGCCGCCGTCGCGGCCGTCTCGACGCTGTGCATCATGCTGCTGACACGCGGCCAGTCGACGGCCGTCTCCACGGTATCGATGGCATAGCCATGCTGCCATGCGGCGTTGCGCAGGTAGACATTGCGGAAGCGGTTAGCGCGCCATTTTTCCCCCATCGCGCGGCCGATATGCACCCCGCCCTGGCTCGCCGTGATCTCCAGTGCGGCGCGCAGACTGGCGCGCGCAGCGCGCTTGGCGCCGCGGACACCGATCATCAGCATGCACTTCTCCTGCTTGCAGCCGCGCAGCGACAGATAGCTTTCCAGCAGTGCCACCAGGCGTTTGTGGCCGGCCAGCGCCAGCATGGTGGTGCTTTCCAGCGGATTCGACAGGCGCAGCATCGACAGCGTCAGGCCGGCCTGCGCCAGCAGACGCACCGCCGTTTCGGCCGCCTGCCAGTCGGGGAAGTACACGGCATGGAAGGCTTCGTAGGCAGGCAGTGGCGTAACCCGCACCGTGGCCTCGGTGAGAATCCCCAGCCGGCCCTCGGAACCGAGTACCAGCTCACGTAGATCGGTGCCCGCTGCCGATGCCGGGAAGGTCGGCAGATCGAGTGTGCCGGCCGGGGTTTCCAGCTTACCGCCGCGGAATAGCTGTTCGATGCGCCCGTAGCGCAGCGACTGCTGGCCGGACGAACGGGTCACGATCCAGCCGCCCAGCGAGGAGTATTCGAACGATTGCGGGAAGTGCCCCAGCGTGTAGCCGCGTGCCCGCAATTGCGCTTCCAGATCCGGGCCGAACACGCCCGCATCGAAGGTAGCCAGTTGCGCTTCCGTGTCGAGGTAATGGAGCTGGCGCATGCGGCTCAGATTCACCGTCAGGACCGGCTGTGGTCCCGCTTGCGCGCTCAGATGGCCAACCACGCTGGTGCCGCCCCCCTGTGGTATCAATGCCACGTTATGCTGCTGCGCATAGGCCAGCAATGCCCGTACCTGGTCCGCATTTTCCGGATAGGCGACAGCATCGGGCGCGGTCTCGATCACCCCGTAGCGCAGCCGCAGCCAGTCCGGCAAACTCTGCCCCAGCGCGTTGCGCAGCCGCTGCTGCGCACTGGTATCGAGCAGCGCATGCGCCGGCAAACGACTGGCCGGCAGTTGCGCGCAGGCCTGCTCGAACGAGGCATCGCAGGGCGCCGTACCAGCACCGATGCGCTGCGCCAGAAACGCCAGCGCCTCATCATTCAGCGCAAATTCTACTGCTTCGTCTCCCCAACCATTCCAGCGTCTCATTGTTTTCCTGTCGGCGTTAGGGCGCGCTTGCTATACTGAGGCGCGCCAAGTTTCAATGACACGAGAATAAGAGAAGCCGCTAGAGCGGTATTGCGCTTTCATGACATCCACCTTGTTCGATTATGCCAAGCCAGCACGCTGAGCCTGCGCGCCGCGTGGCCGGCTCCTATCTGCAACCGCTGCTCGATGCCGCTGCGGCACGCGGCGTCACGCCGGCAGCACTGGAGCAGGCCGCCGGGCTGGCTGCAGGCAGCCTGTCGCCCCTGCCCGAGACCCTGCGCGCCGACCTGTACGTCCGTCTGCTGGAACTGGGCGCAACGCTGGCGCAGGACGAGCACTTCGGCCTGCATGTGGGCGAATGCGTGAAACTCGGCACCTACAGTGTCTACGGGCTGATTCTGCTAAGTTGCCGCGATTTCGGCATGGCGCTGGAGCAGACTATGCGCTACGAGCAGCTGGCCCACGATCTGGGCCGTTCGGCGATTACCGTGCAGGCAGGTGTCGCGCAATATACCTGGCATAGCAATTACGGCGCCGCGCAGCGCCATCTGGCCGATAGTGTGTTTGCCGGTATCCGGGTGTTCGGCAACTGGCTGGCCGGTACCAGTCTGCCGGCGGCACAGCTATGCCTGACCCATGACGGTGGACCATCAGGGAGCCGCGCAGAATATGTCAGGGTGCTGGGTGCCATGCCAGCGTTTAATGCCAGCAGCAACTGCGCCAGCTTTGATGCGGCCCTGCTGGCATGGCCGGTACCGAATGCCGATGTCAGCCTGTATCCGGTATTGCAGCAGCACGCCGAACAGCTGTTACGCCAGCATACGCAGCGCACCCAGCCCGTGCAGCAAGCCGTCACACTGCCCCAGCAGGTCCATGCAGCGATTGTGCGCACGCTGGCGCACGGACAGGTGCGGCTGGCATCGATCGCCGCCGAACTGGCGCTCTCGCCGCGTACCCTGCAGCGCAAACTGAGCGAGGCCGGCATCACCTTCCAGCAGGTGCTGGATCAGGCCCGCTTTGCACTGGCCAAGGATTATTTGCGCCAGCCGGAACTGAGTCTGGTCGACATCGCCTTCCTGCTCGGCTATCAGGAGCAGAGTGCCTTCCATCACGCGTTCCACGAGTGGGCCGGGGTCAACCCCGGCGCCTATCGTCAGTCGCTGCGCTGAAACGGTCCGGGGGAACGGCTATTTCTCCGCGACGGTTTTGAGATTTTGCAGACCGGCTTCGAAGTCCTTGCCGATCATTGTGTCCATGCTGACGAACACGCCCATCAACCGTGTCATGAAGTCGGACGGTCCGCTCATAGTCCAGCTGACCGTGGTCAGCTCGCCTTTGCCGGTCAGGGCAAATTCGGTCTGGCAGGACGAGGCAAACGGTGCGATGAAATCGAGCTTGATCTGCACCTGTTGCGGTGCCTGCAGGCCGGTAATTTCCATGCGCCCGGCGCCGACCTTGTCGTCGCCCTTCCATGCATACACCGCGCCCAGATCGGCCGTCGCGCCACTATAGGTGCGCTGCATGGCAGGATCGAGTTTTTCCCACGGTGACCACTGGGTCCAGTGATGGAAATCGCTAATCAGTGGCTGGATGTGATCGGGCGTGGCCCGGATATCGATCTGGCGCTGTACCCGGAAAGTGGACGGCTGCATGGCCGCCAGTCCCAGCACAATCAGCACCAGCAAGAGCACACCCAAGCCTATTTTTTTCAGCATAAGACCTCCTCTCATGGAAAGCACAGGCGCGCAGACGCGCCAACGTTAAACCCTGAAACGTTGCAACCCTTATGTTGCCATTTATCTGACCATTCTAGCGTAAGGACAGCTCAGGCCAGCGCTTCCTTGGCGGCCTGCTCCGGCGTCATGCCGTCGTAAAACAGGTCCGTGAACCATTCAACCTGTTCTTCGATATGCTCCTGCGCCTGCTCCTGCGTGGCACCGCCCTTGACCAGAAAACCTTCGACCTCGATACACCAGTGAATCAGTTCCAGCGTCTCCGGATCCAGTTCTTCCTTTTTCTTTGCCAATTCATCCTCCGTTACGCTGTGAAATAAGCGCAAGTGTAACAGGCGGCAGGCCTACTTCGCCGGATACAGCACCACCTGGGCATAATTTTGCGGATTCAGATAGGTGCGCGCACTGTCCCTGAGTTCCGCCGCCGTCAAGGCCTCCACCCGTTCCGGATAGCTGAGCACATCGGCCGGGTCGGTCTGGTTGAAATAGGCATTCATCAGCACCGCCATCCAGTAGCCGTTTTCGCGCATACCCTTGCGGTAGTTTTTCAGCCAGACCGCCTTGACCTTCTGCAGATCGGCTTCCTCGGCGCCCTGCTCGGCAATCTGCGCCATCTGGGCAAACACCGCTGTCAGCACCTTCTCGACATTTTCCGGCGCACACGGCAGCGTGGCCGTGACCGTGAAATGCGGATACGGCAGACGTTCCATACTGCCGCGCAGCCCGCCGCTATAGATCACCCCCATCTGCTCGCGCAACACCTCGATCAGCTTGATATTCATCACCTCGATCAGCGCCTGCAAGCGCATCCGCTCGCGCGACGAGAACTGCGCATCACCGGTAAATGTCAGCGAAATCGTACTCTTCGCTTCCGTGCCGGCGTACACCGCCTGCTTGACCACCCCGCGCACCGGGCGCACACCATCGTCACGGTACAGCACCGGTAGTTCCGGCACCGGCAGACTGGCCAGGTAGGTGGCCAGCAGCGGCTTGACCTGCTCGACACTGAAACTTCCCGTCATGAAGAAGCTGAAGTCGCGCGCGCTGGACAGGCGGCTGCGGTACAGCGCCAGCACCCGCTCCAGTTCCAACTGGTCGAAATCGGCGGGCTTCGGTGCCCGCGCTACGCGCGCCTGCGCGCCAAACAGCGTCGCTGTGACCGCATCCTCGAGCTGCGCTTCTGGACGCGCCAGATTATTCCGCGCCAGCTCGCGCTGGCGTTCTACATAGGCCTTGAAAATCGCGCCATCCTTGCCCGGCGCCGTCAGATTCAGGTACACCAGTTGCAGCATGCTCTCGATATCGCTGCGCCCGGAACCACCGCTGATGCTTTCGTTGACACCGTGGATGGTGGCACTGGCACCGGCAGTCTTCCCGGCCAGCACCTTGACCAGATCGGCCGGCGTAAACTGCTGCACCCCCATCTGGCTAACGATACTGCTGGCGTAACGCGCGCTGAACAGATCCTGATCCGGGAACAGTGACCAGCCACCGAAGCGCAGTCCCGTCATGATGACCTGATCATTATTGAAATCGGTGGGTTTCAGCACCACCTTCACGCCGTTACTGAGTACCAGTTCCGTCAGCCCCAGACGTTCATCGCGTTTTTCACTGATGATGCTACCCGGCTTGGGTGCGACCGCCATCAGTTCGCCGGCCAGCTGTTTTTCGACCTGCGCCTGCACACTGCTCTGTTCCGCCGCGGCAGTCAGCGCCAGCATCTCGCCCGCTCCCGGTGGCTGCGTGCCGGCGCCATCGCTGCCGGTGTACACCAGCAGTTTGCTACCGCCATCAGGCAGACTGCCGCGCGCCGCCGCGTTCAATTCTGCCAGCGTGATGGCGGGGATCAGCTGCTGCGCATAACGGTATTCGGTTTCGATACCGGGGATGGTTTCCTGCTCTAGAAAATTACGGATGTACTCGGCCGCATACAGCGCCGAGTCGGATTTTTCCCGCTCGTTGTAGAGCCGTTCGTAATTGCGCAGCATGCCCTTCTTGACACGTTCAAGCTCCGCCGCAGTAAAGCCGAACTGGCGCGCGCGCTGCTGCTCCTGCACCAGCGCGCGGAGCGCCGGCGCCGCGCCGCTTTTACCGAGCAGCGCACCAGCGCCAAACGATCGGTAACCATGCACCACGCTACTCAGCCCTGCCCCCGCCTGCAGGAATGGCGGATTATCTTGCTGGGTCAACTCGTGCAGACGCATATTGAGCAGCGTTGCCAGCATATTTTCCATCAGCTTGTTACGGTAATCGCCCACCGTACGATCTGCGGGCACCGGCATCACGGGATAACGGATAAACACGCTATTGCTGCCAATTTCCTTGTCGGTGAACAGCACCTCTTCCGACCTGGCCCGCGCCGGGATCTTCGCATACTGGTGCGGGCGGGCCGCTGCAGGATTACGCAGTTTTCCGAAATGGCGTTCGATCAGGGCGCGCGCTTCGGCCGGGGCAATATCGCCCACCACCACCACCGCCATCAGATCCGGGCGGTACCAGTCATGATAGAAGCGCCGGATCGCGTCGTAACGGAAATTCTTCAGAATCACTTCCTGCCCGATCGGCAAACGCTGTGCATACTGCGAACCGTTGAGTATCTTCGGCAGCAGCACCTTGTTCATGCGGTCATCCACGCCCTTACCGAGGCGCAGCTCTTCCAGCACGATACCGCGTTCACTATCGATATCGGCGTCCCTCAGCGACAGGCCGTGAGCCCAGTCTTCCAGCACCTGAAAGCCCTGCTCCACCACGCCCGGCTGATCGGTGGGCAGGGGCAGGATGTAGATGGTCTCGTTGAAACTGGTGGAGGCATTCAGATCGGCGCCGAATTTCACCCCGACCGACTGCAGATAGGACACCAGCTCATGGCGCTTGAAATGGGTCGAACCGTTAAAGGCCATGTGTTCGAGAAAGTGCGCCAGACCTTGCTGGTCATCGTCCTCCTGCATGGAACCGGCTTTCACTACCAGCCGCAGCTCGAGCTTTTTCTCCGGACGGCTATTCTTCTGCACATAATAGGTCAGACCATTGGCCAGCTTACCGGTGCTGACCTGTGGGCCCACTGGTATCGGGTCGCCGAGTTTGAGCGCGGCCGGTGTTGCGGCCGTTGCCGCTACCTGTGCCGCCGACGCGGTCATCGTCCATGGCAGCGTTACCCATGCCAGCAGCAGCATGGTGATGCCGCAGCGACGTTTCAAGCCCGTCTTCAAACCTGACTTCATACCTGACGCTTCCGCATTGAAAGGAAAGGCTTACCTTACACCGAATCGACCGGTTCCGGCGGATTTCGTGGCTGCCCGCAAGCCACCAGACTGGCTTTTTTGTCACCCCGGCCATCTGCTAGAATGCCGCCATGAGCAATTCCCGCCCCGTCTATTCCACTGAAACCGGCCGTCTGTGTCCGGATTGTGGCCAGCCACTGGCCAGTTGCCGCTGCAAAAGCGCGGCGCGCACCCGCCCACTGGGCGACGGCGCCATCAAAGTCTCGCGCGAAAGCAAAGGACGCGGTGGAAAAACCGTCACACTGGTAAAAGGTATGGCCCTTGATGCAGACGCGCTGGCGGCACTGGGCAAGCAGTTGCGCAGCGCCTGTGGTTCAGGCGGCACCGTCAAGGAAGGCGTGATCGAAATTCAGGGAGATCACTGCGAGCGCGTACTCGAGGCCCTGAAAAAACAGGGCTACCAGCCGAAACGGGTCGGCGGCTAGACGCCTCACCCGGCATCCGACCCGGCTTAGGCCGGAGTCAGGCCGGGGTCAGATCTGGATCAGACCAGGGTCAGCCCTGATTGGCAGCTGCCTCGCGCAGCTTGTCCTTCTTGCTCTTACGATGACCCTTGATACCGCCATTGACCGTATCCGTCACCGCATACACGGGTGGTGGCAGCGTTTCCTGCGCTTCGAAGCCGGGAATCTGCTCACGTTCCAGACGGATTTCCTGACGCTTTTCGATCAAGCGCAAGTGCTGCTCGGTTGCAGCACTGACGAAGCTGATCGCCACACCACTTTCACCGGCCCGGCCGGTACGGCCGATACGGTGGGTGTAATCCACAGCAGAACGGGGCAGATCGTAATTCACCACGGCGGGCAGACGGGCAATATCGATGCCGCGCGCTGCCACATCGGTTGCCACCATCACCTGCAGCCGGCAGGCTTTGAAGTCGCCCAGCACCTCGCTGCGGGCGCCCTGACTGAACTCGCCATGGAATGCCCCGGCGCGGATGCCGTTACGGTTCAATTTATCGGCCACGTGTTCCGCCGCATACTTGGTCGCGACGAACACTAGCACCCGGCTCCACTGGTTTTCCTTGATCAAATGCTTGAGCAGCATGGTGCGCTGCGGCACATCGACCATGATGGCGCGCTGCACGATGTCGGGCTTACTCACCGGCTCGGACAGCACTTCCACCCGCGTCGGCTGATGCAGAATCTGCTCAGCCAGCGCCTGCACCCGCGGCGGGAAGGTGGCCGAGAAGAACAGATTCTGGCGCTGCTGCGGCAGCATGCCCAGAATACGGTTCAGTTCTTCACTAAAGCCCAAATCCAGCAGACGGTCCGCTTCGTCCAGTACCAGCATGGCGGTACGGGAAATCTTCAGGGCGTTATGGTCGAGCAGATCGAGCAGCCGGCCCGGTGTCGCCACCACGATGTCGGCACCGCCACGCAGCGCCATCATCTGCGGATTGATCGACACCCCGCCAAACACAATCGCCACTTTGACCGGCATCGGCAGCTGCGCTGCCAGTTTGCGGATCGATTCGCCCACCTGTACCGCCAGTTCGCGGGTCGGCACCAGTACCAGCCCGTGCAACTGACGCGCACCACTGCGGTTATCGAGTAGTGCCTGCAGCAGCGGCAACGCGAACGCCGCCGTTTTGCCGGACCCGGTCTGGGCTGCGCCCAGCACGTCGCCACCACGCAGAATCACGGGAATCGCTTCACGCTGGATGGCGGTCGGCTCCAGATAACCGATGCTGGTTACCGCGTTGACCAGTGGGGGAACAAGGCCCAGTGTAGAAAAAGACATGACGGCCTTCAAAAAAACAATATATCCCGCCAGTATAAGCTATGCCGCGATTTGTGCCGCCAGCGCAATTTGCCCTCGCTGCACATTCGTGGGAACATACAGTTTTCGAACTAGCGGACGCATATGATTAACTGGGACGCCCACGCCTGCCTGCCACAGCACCCGCAGGCCGACTTTATGCCGGTACAGAGGCTGCACGATGCGGGCGTGAATTACGTCTCGCTCAATGTTGGCGCGGACATGAACCCGATTGCCCAGGTGATGTCCGTGATCGCCGGCTACCGTGCCACCATCGCCGCCAATCCGGACCGCTACGTGCTGGTCTACAGTGTCGACGACATTATTCAGGCCGCCGCCGATGGCCGGATGGCGATCAGCTTCGATCTGGAAGGCGCCCTGCCGCTGCTCGATCAGCCAGAAATGGTCAAGCTCTACGCCCAGCTGGGCGTGCGCCAGATGCACTTTGCCTACAACCGGAATAACAGCGTGGCGGATGGCTGCCACGATCTGCCGCGTGGCCTGACCTCGCTCGGTCACAGCATGGTGGCAGCGGTCAACGATGCCGGCATCCTGCTCGATTGCTCCCATACCGGCCGCCTCTGCAGCCTCGATATCATGGCCACCTCGAACCAGCCGGTGATATTCAGCCACGCCAATCCCTACACGCTGGTGCCGCATGGCCGCAACATCACCGATGAACAGATCCGCGCCTGTGCGGCGACCGGTGGCGTGGTTTGCATCTCCGGGCTGTCGTGGTTCCTCGGTCAGGAGCATCCGGGCGCCGACGCCGTCGCGCGTCACGTCGCCTATGTGGCAGATCTGGTGGGCGTGTCGCATGCCGGCATCGGTCTCGATATCTGTTTCACCCAGCCCGGGCTGGACGACACGCCGCCCGGCGCCTTCGATCCGTCCTACTGGTGGCCGGCATCGGCGGGCTACAACCCCGAACGCCCGCCAACTTTCACGCCACCGGAAGTGTGGCGCCAGTTGCCACTGGCCTTGCGCAAAGTGGGCCTGAGCGACGCCGAAGCGGAACTGGTACTGGGGCGCAACATGATGCGGGTGGCCCAGCAGGTCTGGAGCGCTGCCGTCTGATGCAGCGCTCTGGCGCAGCAATGCCGCACGGCCTTGCCCGCTACTTGCTGGCAGCGTCGATCAGCTGGCAGTCCTGCTGATCGAAAGAACTCTGAAACTGCAGCTGCTGGCCATCCACCTGCAAGGCCTTGATGGCCGGCGTGACGAGCTGGAAGCGCCCCGCTTTCAGTCGTTCGATCAGTGCCGGACAGGCATTACCCTGTGCCGCCAGCCGCCCGAGTAGCAGCCAGCTACCATCCTTTCGCCCATACAGTGCCGGCCCCTGATAACCGCTGCCGCGCAACAGCAGCACCTCTGGCTGGCCATCACCATCCATGTCCGTCACCAGCGCATCGCATTGCACGCCGGGCGTGCTCAGGCAGGCCGGTAGGTTCGCGTCGTTGCGCTGGTCGCCACCCGGCGCTTTCCAGCTTTGCGTGACAAAACTGTCCGGCAGTTGCGCGCCCTGCGGCCAGACCGTCAGGTTATCGCGCAACGACAGCGGCTGGCTGGTGTTGTGCGCCACCCACGGACTGAGTTCCTTGAGCGCCTTGCCAGCCTGCGTACGAATCCATGCTGCCTCCGGGCCGCTGCTCTGCTGGGCCAACTGGGCCAACGCGGCCTGCCCATAACGCTGACCTTCGAAACGCAGATAGTGGAAATCGAATTGCGCCGGCTTGGTGCGCCCTTTCGCCAGCCGCGCCATCTGGTTGTTGACCGACAGCCGGGCCGGATCGGCGACTGGCGTCAGCAATGCCAGCAGCACGGCCAGCACCACCACCGAGGTCGCCACATTGACCATCGCGATCGGCACCAGCCAGCTCTCGTAGCGCTGTGCCGCCCACGCATAGCCGAGCGCATAACAGCTCGCCACCACCAGTCCGGCCGCAGCGATCACCCGGTCGGTGGTCCAGCCGTAATCGAACACCCGCAAACCCAGCGCATATATGGCAATTGCCGTCAGCGGCAGGATCAGCAAGGCGGCGACCCGGGCACTAACGCGCACGGCCAGCGCTGCCTTGACATGGCCATTCTGGAACGCCGCATTAATCAGGATAATTAACACCACGTCGGCCGCCAGCAGCAGCGCGGTGGCATGGCCGGTGCTCCACAGCGCCGCCAGTCCGGTAAACGGCAAGGTGCACAGGAAGGCGCTGATGATCAGCGCTGCTACCAGCAGTAACCACGATAGCAGCACCAGTAGCAGGCTGCGGATACCACGCACAATGGCCGGACGCACGTCGGTAATATGCATCGCGCACGACCACGCAAAGCACAGCACCGGCACATTGAACCAGGCTTCACCCAGCATATTTTTGAAGAAGTACAGTTTGAGCATGGCGAACAGGCCACTGCCCATCAGCAGCACCAGCCACAGCGCACCCACAAACACGCCGGAAAACAGCAGTTGCACCACCAGCTTCCACGACACCTCGAAATAGCGGTCGTAACTGGCGATGCGGCGCTGATCCTGCGCGCCGGCCAGCACCAGCGCATGGGCGATAAACAGGAAGGCGGCGCCGCCCGGCAGCAACGGTCCGGCCAGCACCCGCAACGCAGCATTGCCGGCCATGCCGGGGTTGAGTGCCAGACCGGCATCGCGCTGCACGGCATGCAGCGCCATCGCCAGCACCGCAACGGCGGCCAGCAGCATCCACAACGCCAGTTTTCTAGGCGCCATATGCCCCAGCGCGGAAATCAGCATGGCCGGCAACAGCAGGCCGGCCATCAGCAGCGGCGCCATCACGGCCGGCATGGCCGCCAGCCAGCCACCCTGCTGGGTCGCGCGATACAGCCAGTACAGCAGCAGCCCCTGCACCAGCCCCGTTAGCAAGCGCAAACCCATCACCCGCTGACTGACCTGCGTCGACGGCAGCAAATCATCCTGCTCCATGCATATTCTCCCTGACGATGCTCTGCAGTATCGCATAGCTGTGCGCACATGTTTACTATTTGATATGGGTCTAAAGGACAGTTTTACGCCGCTGCCGCTACGCTGGCGAGAGAGGCGCTATAATGTTCGTCCTGCTCTTTTTTCAACGATCCGCCTCCGGTCCGTCACGTGAATCCACATCTCGAAAAGCTGCAATCCTACCCGTTCGAAAAACTGCGTCAGTTATTTGCGCAGGTCACACCCAATCCGCAATACAGTGCCATCAGTCTGGGCATGGGCGAGCCCAAACACCCGACCCCGAAATTTATCCAGCAAGCGCTGATTGATGCGATCGACGGTCTGGCCAACTACCCGACCACGGTCGGTTCGGATGCCCTGAGAGGCGCGATTGCCGGCTGGCTGGAACGCCGCTACGGGATTCCCAAGCTGAATCCGGCCACTCAGGTGTTGCCGGTGAACGGTTCACGCGAAGCGCTGTTTGCACTGACCCAGACGGTAGTCGATCCGGCCGCCAAGTCGCTGGTGGTCAGCCCGAATCCGTTTTACCAGATTTACGAAGGCGCCGCCTATCTGGCGGGCGCCGAGCCCTATTTCGTCAATTCCGACCCGGCCCGTAACTTCGGCTGCGATTACGATAGCATTCCCGCCGAGGTGTGGGAACGGGTCGCCCTGCTGTTCCTGTGCTCGCCCGGCAATCCGACCGGCGCGGTGCTCAGCCTGACCGACTGGGAAAACCTGTTCGCCCTGTCCGAACGCTACAACTTCATCATCGCCGCCGACGAGTGCTACTCCGAGATCTACCACGGCAGCGAAGCGCCGCTGGGCGCCATGCAGGCGGCCCACATGCTGGGACTGGCGACGCTGGAACGCCCGTACGCGCGACTGGTGGTGTTTTCCAGCCTGTCGAAACGCTCCAACGTACCGGGCATGCGCTCGGGCTTTGTGGCCGGCGACGCCGAAGTACTGAAAAAATTCCTGTTGTACCGCACCTATCACGGCGGCGCCATGAGCCCTGCCGTGCAAGCTGCGTCTGTCGCGGCCTGGAACGACGAAACCCACGTCGAACAGAACCGCGAAAAATACCGGGCGAAATTCGCTGCCATCACGCCGCTGCTGCAGCCGGTGCTGCAGGTAGAACTGCCGGATGCCGGCTTCTACCTGTGGGCCGACGTTAGCCAGACTGGCCTGAGCGACACCGAATTCGCCCAGCGTCTGTACGCCGAATACCATGTCACGGTTCTGCCGGGCAGCTATCTGGCACGCGACGCGCATGGCATCAATCCGGGCCACAACCGCATCCGTATGGCGCTGGTCGCCGAAACGGAAGAAGGTCTGGAAGCTGCCCGACGCATCGTCCAATTCTGCAAATCCCTTAATCAATAAGACCGCACATCATGAGCCAACAACTCCAGCAAATCATCGACCAGGCATGGGAAGACCGCGCCAACATCAACCCGGCCAATGGCAGCGCCGAACTGCGTGACGCAGTCTCGCACGTGATCGCCGGTCTGGATGCCGGCAGCATCCGCGTCGCCGAAAAAACCGGCGCTGACTGGGTCGTCAACCAGTGGGTCAAGAAAGCCGTGCTGCTGTCGTTCCGCCTCGAAAACAACGTGGTCATGCCGTCCGACGGCACCATGCAGTTCTACGACAAAGTACCAACCAAATTCGCCAACTACACTCCGGAAGATTTCGCCAAGGGCGGTTTCCGTGTGGTGCCACCAGCGGTAGCGCGGCGCGGTTCCTTCATCGCTAAAAACGTGGTGCTGATGCCTTCCTACGTCAACATTGGCGCCTACGTCGATGAAGGCGCCATGATCGACACCTGGGCCACCGTCGGCTCGTGCGCCCAGATCGGTAAAAACGTCCACCTGTCCGGCGGCGTCGGCATCGGCGGCGTGCTCGAACCGATGCAGGCCAATCCGACCATCATCGAAGACAACTGCTTCATCGGCGCCCGTTCGGAAATCGTCGAAGGCGTCATCGTGGAAGAAAACTCGGTGATCTCGATGGGTGTCTACATTGGCCAGTCGACCAAAATCTACGACCGTGCTACCGGCGAAGTCAGCTACGGCCGCGTGCCAGCCGGCTCGGTTGTCGTATCGGGCAGTCTGCCTTCGGACGATGGCAAGTACTCGCTGTACTGCGCCGTTATCGTCAAGCGCGTGGACGCCAAAACCCGTGCCAAAACCGGCATCAACGAACTGCTGCGCGGGATTTAAGTAGGCCACCAGCTAGTGGGCCAGTAACATCGGGGACCTGCGGTCCCCGTTTTTTTGACTTCGTGGGAGAGCCTCATGGCCATGGAACGCTTATTCCAGCTAATGAAAGCGCAGCAAGCCTCGGATATGTTCTTCGCCGTGAATTCTCCGGTGCACCTGAAAATCCATGGCGAACTGGTACCCATCAACCAGCAGAAGCTCGATGCGCAGCATATTCACTCCCTGCTGGCAGAAGTTGCCAGTCCCGCGCAACTGGCCGAACTGGCGCACAGCAATGAACTCAATATGGGCATTTCGGCGCCCGGACTGGGCCGCTTCCGCCTCTCCGCGTTCCGCCAGCGCGGCACGATTTCCGCCGTGTTCCGCTTCATCCCGGCCACCATACCGGCGCTCGCCGAGCTGCATCTACCGGCGATACTGGGGCAACTGATCATGGAAAAGCGCGGCCTGCTGCTGATGGTGGGCGCCACCGGGTCCGGCAAGTCGACCACCATCGCTGCCATGCTGGATCACCGCAACGCTGAGCGTTCCGGCCACATTCTGACGCTGGAAGATCCGATCGAGTACCTGTTCGAGAATCAGAAGGCGATCATCAACCAGCGTGAAATCGGCAGCGACACCGCCGACTTTGCCACTGCCCTGCGCAACGCCATGCGACAGGCGCCCGACTGCATCCTGATCGGCGAAATCCGCGACCGTGAAACCATGGCAGCGGCACTGGCCTACGCACAGTCCGGACATCTGGTGCTGGCCACTCTGCATGCCAACAATGCCTACAATGCGCTGCATCGCATCCTGAGCTTCTATCCGATCGAAAACCGCCCGACCCTGCTGCAGGATCTGGCCTCGACGCTGAAAGCTATCATCGGCCAGCGCCTGCTACGCCCGGCCGATGGCGGCAAGCGACTAGCGGCGGTGGAAGTGATGGTCAACACGCGCCATATCGCCGAACTGATCGAACAGGGCGATGTCGCACAGATCCGCGACGCGATGGATCAGAGTCTCTCGCCCGGTTCGCAATCGTTCGAACAGGCTTTACTGAAACTGGTGCAGCAAGGCTTGATCAGTCAGGATGAAGCGCTGGCCCATGCCGATTCGGCCACCAACCTGCTGTGGCTATTGAATAATGGCCCGGACAGCCATGGCAGCAGCGCGCATCAGGTGGAAGACGCCGCAGCGGGCGCTTCGTTCTCCGGTTTCAAACTGGATCACTGAGGCCTATTTGACTTCGCGGGCGAGTTTAAGCATCTGGTAGCTGATCGCCAGTCCTCGCCGTTTCGACTCGGTCTGATTGATGCGGAACGCCAGTCCGTTCGGCTCGATCACCAGACCGATCACCGCGCCATTGCGGAACGACTCGGGGTTCTCGCCGACGATCAGCACCGGATCATCGCCCAGCGCATCCTGCCAGCGTCGCAGATCGCCACGCACGCCATTCCCCAGTACCAGCAACTGACACTGGCTGGCGCGCTGCGGCTCACTGAGTGCGACGATGTGCACGCCCCCCGCCGTCTGGGCCAACGCCCGCAACGCTTCCTGCAACGGCGCGTCGCCCGCCACGCAATAGGTAAATTCGCGTGCTGGTGGCGGCGGCCACTGGGTCAGCTGGGCAAAGCGATAGATGAAGGCGGCCTTTAGTTGCAGCAGGTCCGCCGCAGCGGCTGATCCGCAGCCTAGTGCCAGTGCCAGCGCCATCAATCCGGCGAGTAGCGACGCGCGCTTCATAGTCCGAAATTCCGCGAGACCGCCAGCCGCACGGTACGACCTTCCTGCAGCAGCGGGAACTGACTGCCGGAGGTCCGGGCAAAGTGGCGTACATCGGTCAGGTTGTAGACTGACAGCGCGACTTCATAGCCGGCCGGACGCCATAGCAGCGTGGTGTTCATCAGTGCGTAGCCGGGCAAGGCCTGCCCGCGACTAGTAGTGCGGCTCTCGCTGAGCACCTGCCACGACCAGCGTAACTGCTCGCCTGCAAGGGGCTGGCTGTAGCTGGTCTTCACCATCGCATGGGGCGAATTGTCAGGACTCTGCCCGGCCGCGTCGGTGGTACGCTGCAGCGACAAGCCGGCCTGCCATTGCTGGCCGCCGGCCCAGCGCCGCTCCAGCCCCAGTTCGGCCCCGGTGGTGCGGATCGCCCCGCTATTTTCAAACAAACTCGTTTCGTGATTGACACTGATCAGATCACGCATGCGCGAGGTGTACAGCGACGCGCGATACTGGAACGCCGGGCCAAGCCGGTGTTCCCATGCCAGCTCCACGGTGCGGATGCGTTCCGGCGTGGGCAGTGGCGCCTCCCACGGCGCATTGACATGGTATTCATACAGATTGGCGCCCCGGAAAGCACTGCCATAGATCAGCTTGAGGGTGGCGTCGGGCACCCCGCTCCAGCTCACAGCCAGCCGGGGATTGGTGCTCGATCCGCCAGCACGCGCATGATCCTGGCGCGCGCCCATGGTTATCTGCAGCGTCTCCCCGAGTGACCAGACATCCTGCAGAAACACACCGTGGCGCCGGTTGGCGCCATAGTAGTATTCAAACAGGGTGCCATCGCTCAGGCCGTAATCGATGCTCTGCTGCCGGTCGTCCTGATAATCGACACCCAGCATCAGCTCATGATCACGCCAGCGCTGGGTGCTCACGCGCAGGTCCAGATTCCACCAGCGCCCATGTGACCGGCCGCTATATTCGTTCCAGCGCTTATCCGGATCGATGAAAGGATGGAGTGACAGATAGTCGGAGGTTTTGGACGACAGTCCGCCATACAGATGCCAATCCTGTCCTAGCGTATGCTGATATTCCAGAGCGGCGAAATTGTTATTTGAAATACGCCGGTCCTGCACGCCCTGCAGCGCTTCCTGCGGCGTATCGGCAGGCAGAAAATCGGGGATGCCATGTTCGCGCCGACTGATGCCGGCGCGCAGCGTCCAGTCACCCACCTTGAACATCCCCAGCGCCCGCTGGCCGCGATCCCAGCTACGTTCATCATAGGCCTGCTGCAGATCGGGCCTGACCAGAAACTGCGCAGCAATGCCCTTCTGTTCAAAGCCGGCCAGCGACAGCCAGCTTTCCCAGCCCTGCTCGGAGCGGTGACCGACGCTGACCCGCGCTTCGCGCTTACGCTGCGAATCGGTGCTGGCACGCAGCTGCACACCGTGCAACTTGTCGACACCCTTGGTAATGATATTCACCACGCCGAAAAACGCATTGTTACCATACAGCGCAGACCCGGGCCCGGGGGCATACTCGACCCGATCGATCAGATCGACGTCGACAAAAAACTCCGGTCCGATCAGACCAGCATCGTAGATATTTTCATTGATGCGGATGCCGTCCACCAGGAACAGCAGGCGCGAATTATAGTCGCCGGGGCGCCCCAGACCGCGCGCACCGATATAGAAGAATTCCACATCATCGGACAGATACAGGCCGGGCATGGTGCGCAGAATATCGGCCATATTGCGCAAGCCCTGCCGGGCAATCTCCACATCCGTTACCACATAGGTGACCGAGGGTGCCTGCGCGGCGCTGCGCGCGAAGCGCGACGAAGTTGATTCTTCGATGTCGCGCGAGACTTCGCTGGTGGTCTGCTGCAGCAGTTCTTCCAGCGAAGGTGGATCCTGCTGCGGCGTCCGTACTTGCGTCTGTACTTGCGTCTGAACTTGCGCCTGTGCCAGTATCGGTGTCTGCCAGCAGGCCAGCGCCAGCAGGACTGCCGCGCGCAACTTATACTTCATCATGCTGCGGCCTCCGGAAACAGTTTTTGCCAGCGTGCTTGGCCTGATACATGGCATGGTCCGATGCATGCAGCAAAGCTGCTGCCTCGGTGGCATCGATCGGCGCGAACGCCAGTCCCACGGTGGCGCCGATCGGCATCACCGCACCACGGATCGTCATGGTCACCCGTACCGCGTCAATCAGGCGCTGCGCCAGCTGCTCGGCCACCACTTCATCGGGCAGCTCCGGCAGGATCAGTGCAAATTCGTCGCCGCCCAGACGACACAGAACATCGCGCGAGCGCACCGCTGCCGACATGCGGCGCGCCACTTCGCACAGCACTTCATCGCCCACATCGTGACCATACTGGTCGTTGACCTTCTTGAAATTATCCAGATCGATAAACATCAGTGCCATCAGTTCGCCATGGTCGGCACACAGCGCCAGATGCCGTTGCAGTTCGCCCTGGAAGAACAGCCGGTTGGGCAGGCCGGTCAGACTATCTTTATGCGCCAGACGCTGGAATTTCTGGCCTGCCTCATGTTCCTGTTCCAGTTGCAGGCGTAAGTCGGCCTGCCAGATTTCTATCCGCTTGAGCATTTCATTGAAGCGCTCACTGAGCCGCCCCACCTCGTCGCGCCGGTGCACGATGGCACGCTTGCTGTAATCGCGCTCACTGGCGATCTGCTCGGCCAGCCGGGATAGTTCCACCAGCGGGCGCAATGCGTTGCGCTGCACCAGCACCAGACCGCGCCACGCCACCAGTATCATCACCACCATCAGAGCAATCGCCACACTGCTCAGTAGCAGCACCGATAGGTGCAGGCTATCCAGACTTTCGCGCAGCACCAGCACGCCCACCAGTTCATCCTTGAGGCGGATCGGCGCCCACACTTCCAGTTTGCGCCAGTCGACCGCGGTCACTACCCCCTGCGCTGCCAGTCCGGCCGGCGCACGTACCGGCAGCACCGGCGCCTGACGATCGGCCTGCCACTGCGCGAACAGCAGACCGTCGGGTAATTGCACCTGTACCAGCAACAAGTCGCCGCGCCGCGAGAACGCTTCCAGTTCCACCTGCGCGGCAGAGCGGTCGGCAAATACCAGCATCGGCGAGACGCTATTGGCAAGCAGACGGGCACTCAGTTCGGCACTGTGTAATTGTCGTTCGCGCGCCACATACCAGGTCGCAGTGGCCAGCAACAGGCAGGTCAGCAACATGGTCATGCTGAGCAGGCGCAGATTCAATCGCGTCAGTCGCTTGACCAGCGAGTCGGCAGGCGGCAACACAGCGGCAGGGGCTCTGTTCATGGACGCAATCAGCAGCAAAGGCAAGTACCAGCGCTCGCCCGGGTAACGGGATTTTCCGTGTGGAATTTTCTTTCAGGAATTGTAAGCGCAATACAGCGAAATGTCCTGAGAAAGCCGCGCCGCCGTGGCGGCGCCGCCACCATGGCGCGCCAGACTCAGCTCAGTTGCAGCTGCAACCTGGGCTGAGCCGTCTGGCGCGGCGCTACCGTCTTGCTGTGATGGGAAATATTCACCAGTTTGAACTGACTGACCAGTTGCCCCAGATGCAGAGCATGGTCGCGCATATCGCTGGCCACGGCAGCGGCCTGTTCCGTCACGGCCGCGTTCTGCTGGGTGATCTCATCGAGATGGATGACTGCTTCGTTAACCTGTTCAATCCCGCCCTGCTGGTCGTTACTAGCCATGCTGATATCGGCCACATGGGTATGCACTTCCGCCACCGAACTGACGATACTCTGCATGATCAGGCCGGCATCGGCGACCGCCTGGCTACCACTGGACACTGCAGCGGACGAGGCGTCAATCACCGCCTTGATCTCCTTGGCTGCCGCCGCCGAGCGTTGCGCCAGTGTGCGCACTTCCGAGGCCACCACGGCAAAGCCACGCCCCTGCTCGCCGGCACGGGCTGCCTCGACGGCAGCATTCAGGGCCAGAATATTGGTCTGAAAAGCAATCCCGTCGATGACGCTGATAATTTCCGTGATGCGGCGCGAACCGGCAGTGATCTCTTCCATGTTGGCCACCACCTTGCTGACCACCTCGCCGCCCTTGGCGGCCACCAGCGCCGCCGAGTCGACCAGCGCATTCGCCTTGTTGGCATGCTCGGCATTATCACGGACCGCCTGGGTTAGCTCTTCCATCGAGGCCGCCGTTTGCTCCAGCGAGCTGGCCTGCGCTTCGGTGCGTGCCGACAAATCGTTATTACCTTCCGCCATTTCGACGGCGCCCCGGCTCACCACATCGCTGGACTCCTGAATCTGGCCAATCAGCAATTTGACATTGATCTGCAAAATTCGCAGCGCTTGCAGCGTATCCGAGGCTTCCTTGCAGCCGCGTGCTTCGATATTGCGGGTCAGGTCGCCATCACTCATCTGTTCGATATCGTGGCGCAACTGATTCAGTGGCTCGACCGCGTTGGTATAGGCCACCCACCACAACTGGCAGGCCAGTAACACTGACAGCAAAGCGCTGCAACTGGCCCACATCGCCATCCCCTGCGCGACCAGCACCGCCGTTGCCAGTGCCACAAAGATCGACAGACCGCCCGCCAGCGCCAGCCGGCCACCCAGACTGCGGATCCGGCTCAGGCTAAAACGCCCCATGCGCTGCACCGGCACGGCGCGGCCATGGCGCACCGTGATATGCGTCGCCCCTTCGCGCAGCAAAGCATACGCTGCCTCCGCCGCTTTGACCTTGTCACGGCTAGGTTTGATGCGGATCGAGGTGTAGCCGACGGTGCGGCCATGCTCCACCACGGGTGCAGCATTCGCCTCAACCCAGTAGTGATCGCCATTCTTGCTGCGATTCTTGACCATGCCGTTCCAGGCCTGACCGGCCTTCAGGCAGGCCCACATATCGGCAAATGCCACAGCGGGCATATCCGGGTGACGCAGTATGTTCTGCGGCGCGCCTATTAATTCCTGTTCGGTGTAGCCGCTAATCTTGACGAAAGCCTGATTAACGTAAGTGATATTGCCTTGTAAATCTGTTTTGGAGACGATGGTTTCATCATCACCCACAACGTACTCGTGGTTGGTAACTGGTCCGTTATTGCGCATGACATTCCCTGGGATTCGAACGCGGTAGCTCTTTTGGAGTTTCCGCAATATTTGTTATTTGCAAATATTCTGACGCCTTGTATGGGGCAGACCATGCCAAAGTGAACGGGCAAGCAGGGTTAGGGCTGGCAGGAATGGCAGGTGTTTTTCGTTGCTTTCGAGAACTTTAGCATCGCGAAATTTGTTAAGCAACGTTAAGAAGTCATATTTTTCAGATTGCTAATTGCTTGATTTATAGGGTTTTCAAGCGTGCCGAAATGCGCTAATACCAGCGCCCGGCGCCGCCGGGCTCAGGCCGCTCATGGTATGCTAGCGCTCCGCTGCAATCGCTGACGCCCCCTATCACTCCTGCGCTATTCCTATGCATATCACCGTCTACGGCATCCCCAATTGAATGCCATGCACCACACAGCTTTGACTCGGTAAGCAAGAAGCCCTGATAATAAAGGCTCCCCGCGAAATTCAGCTGTAACACAACGCTGTATTTCCTTACCCAAAATCGCCCTGTGAACCCCACACCGGGATGTCACACGTGGAGCAAAATGGCAGAGTTTCTTTTTAGGCGAAATGGCAGGTACAGCTACCGTCGCAGGTACCCAAAAGAGATTGCAGTTATTCTGGGTCGCACCGAATTTGTACAAGCACTCGGCACTGCTGACCCAACCGAAGCTGCACTTAGATCACGTCGCATAACCGTCAAATTTGACGAACAGTGCGCCGAAGCTTTAGCGAAAGTTGACCTATCGCACTTGCCTTGCAGTAACGATAACTCACAAGTAGCAAGTAGCAATTCCACAAGTGCAAGCACAGCGTTGCCCCAAGCAGATGCCGAATATGCATCAGCGATTCTTGCCTCATTACCAGACGTAATGCGAACGATTACGATGTCAGTAATTGCCGAACAAGGGAGAAATCCTAGCGGGTGGCGTGATGATATTGCTTGGAGGAAGAAGGCGGCACAAGCACATATAGACGGCACAATGCCTCCGCAAATCCAAATGCATCCTGCTCAAGCCCAAGCTGCGTTGAGGGCGCTGGAACTCATTGAAGAGGGCCGGCCTGTAAGCATGGTTAATAATGCAGGAGCTGCCGCGATTACGTCCTATCAACCCGCTAGACTGAACGCAGTCAGTAGCGGCGAGTGCGAACTTACATCATCCGCGTTAAAAGTCGCTTTCGCTGAATATGCCATTGGAAAGACTACACGCCGCATCGCTATGGCACAGCGTTGCATGGAGAAGAGTATAAAAGTCCCCTGCTCGATAGATCACGCAAAGGAGAGCATCACCGCTTGGTGCTCGGCAGAACTGAAGAAGAAAAAGGCAAGTTCCGTTTGGACCGAGATTTCAGCGGTAATTGCAATGTTGAAGCTTGTTCCCGGCTGGCATAGTTTCAACATCCCGAAAATAGGTGAACTTCGATCACTTAAGGGCGCAAGCAAGGCGTCTAAGGGCACAAAGGCCCCTATACCTGTTCCGTTACTGAGAAATGCAATCAAAGGGTTCGGAGATGTTTTGCCAAACAGAGGCCAACACTGGCACGCCGCAATTGCGCTGTGTTCGCTATACGGATTCAGACCGGGAGAGCTCTTGCAGTCGGGAGAAGAATCACTGATTCAACGTGCCGACATCATGGGTAAGACGCGATTAGTTTTTCGGGTAGGCTTACAAGGAGCAAAGAACAATTCTAGTAAGCGCGATGTTCCAGTCTCAGATGAAATTGAACCTATCTTCCGCCTTGCGCTGCGCGCCGGGTCATGCGTATCAGAAACCGCTCGAACACGAGTTGAACGGTTAAATGGCATGCTAAAGCTGGCTCTTGGCGACCACGCGGACGGACTTACGTTATATAGTATCAGGCATACATTCGCCGACGTGGCTCGTGAATGTGGCTACTCAGACTCAGAATTTGGCCCTATCATGGGGCATACTGGAAAGGGCGGAATGACCGCCATTTATGGCGGAATGGAGTCACTAGACAAGCAAGCGGAAATTATTTCCTCGATACAGCAAAAACTCTTTCCAGAAGGACTACATGCTTATCTACCTGAAGTGTGCCATTAGAGAACAATTAGACTTCTAACCTCGGAAGTTAGAAGTCCTGCGTATTAAACTTGCGCCTTACGATGACGCAGCACAAAACCAATTAGACCGAGACCAGCAAGAAGCATCGCGTAGGTCTCTGGTTCCGGAACTGAACTAATAGAGAAGTAATTCGCACTGGCATCGAAATTTGCTGTATTACGCCCGTAAATGGAAAAGGAAGAACCCACACTATAGGTTGATGGATCTAGGCTTTGAGAGAGCGTCTGATTAAACTTCGCAGACGGCACGAATCCTGACAAATGCACTTCGGCACTTTGATAGGATCGCAAATAGTCTCCGTCTGCAGTACGTCCCTCATGATAATTACTAATAATGACCTTGCTTGACTGCGGAGAGGGTGAGTTATTATCGCCTACAACCTGTCCCCCGTAGTCAGTTGACGTTGCAGTAAATTCAACGGCATGACCATCAACCGTGTAGGTAGTTGTAAACCCAGGCCCAGTCCCATCAATGTACGATACACGAAGAAAGCCATTTCTATTATTCGTGCCCCAAAACATCTCAAATGCAGCACTGCCGTTTTTCCAATCTCTAGGGTCAGTGCTAGTCGTAATGGACTGCGAATACGTCTTGCCTTTTAAATCTTGGCCAGCAAAACCAAAAACGCCTGTAACATCAACACCAGCGTTGATGATGCCTTTGGTTGTTAGCGTCCATGTCTGTGCCGCAAGAGTGTTACCGCTGATCATGCTCAACATGAAGGCTGACGTTACAGCAAGTATTTTAGTGGTCATCAAAACTTTCAAGAGAAGTGACTCCGACGGAAGCGCGAAATCAAACAATTGCATATTTTACATCATATCATGTAATCAACAATAACTATTTCAACATCACTAATCGTATATTGATGATGCTAAAATTTTTTTTAGTCACGCGAGAGTCTCTCCCTCATACTAGCGTCAAAAAGCCCCCTCCTATCGCACCATTCATTTCGAATGAGCATTGTTCGCCGAACCTAATCACCATTTTCTGTGTACTCCCACATCAAAAAGAATTTCGGTTAGTTTCTCAATGCGGAGCCTCGTCCTATCGTAAAACAGATCAGCAGCTCCAAGGTATGCCCCCTTCGTTCGACTTCACCGTGTCGGCACCGTCCACACCTACCTGAGCAGACAGCACCGCGTGGGGCATACCTAGCGCCTCCCGAGGGGCGAATCGCCCCTAACAAGGTCACATAATCATTGCCCTTAAAATTATTAGCAGATTACCAATAATGGCGCTATGATTCTGCTATGGCCGTGGCGATTAAGCTCTGTTTCATGTACAAAATTAAAAGGCAGTATTGGCCGTGCGTTAAATAAACCCCTATTTGGAATTAAGAATGGAAACAGTATTGATTGTTTGTATCGTGGCTTTCGTCTCCTACATCGCAGGGCGTGCCAAATTCGGCACAAACCTCCTCACAATAGAACAAGCACAGTTAATAGCGCAGGACCTTTACGTCAAGGGCCGAAAAATCGGGCGTGAAGAGGCAATAAAGGCAGTGAACTGGGAAGCAGAAGAACACAAAGCCTCAATAAACGCAGTCGCACTAATAGACGAATACATCAATGGTTATGCGTTCGCAATGAAAGCGGTACGTGAACATGGGGACCAAGCTGAAGCCGCAATGAAAGACCACATAGCAGAGGTCTTGTTGGCGCGAGAAGAAGCAATCATCGCAAATCCAGATCACCGGTCAGTGTTACACATCTAAGATCAGAAGTTGTAACTAGTGAGCCACCTAAAAAACCACCACCCTTACTAGCTCAAAAGATATTCGACATTAATTTTGGTCTAGGTCATAATGAAGCGGATATCTTATGACCGAAAAAGGAACGTACATGAGCCACATTGCTTACTACCGCGTCAGTACCACGGGACAGTCCATAGAATTACAGAAAGCGGCACTGACTCAAGCCGACCGTATCGAGCACGAGTTTACGGATGAAGGCGTATCTGGGTCGATATCTGCGGCTGACCGCCCGGGCTTCGCTGCCATGCTGGCATACGTGCGCAAGGGTGACACGATCCATGTCTACGCGGTCGACCGTCTGGGTCGTGACGCTATCGACGTACAAACAACCATACGGGCCTTACTTAATAAGGGCGTCGCCGTGGAGGTCAACGGCCTTGGACGGATCGGCCCCGGAGTAGGTGAACTGATCGTTGCTGTATTGGCTCAGGTAGCCGATATGGAACGGGCACGAATATCCGAGCGCACAGCGTCGGGGCGCCAACTTGCCAAACTCACCCTCGCCTCGACTGGCAAGACACACCGTGGCAAAGAAAGTCTCGGTAGACCAATAAAAGCAGATCCTGCTTTAGTTCGAACATGGCGCGCCGAGAACAGCGCCAGCATAAAGAAGACTTCGCAACACTTTAAGTTGTCTGAGTCGACAGTGAAGCGATATTGCGTTTGCGCGTAATTTAACGGGGTCTGCAGCCCCTTCCCCGGCGCGTGAATATTGATGCTACCGACCAGCAACTCAGGCTCAAAACCGCCCCAAAATTGCCTTTCAGTGTTACCAGAAATTTCGGTCAGAGCTAGGTCAGTATGTACAACCTCGCCCCGTAAATTGTGTTTTAATTAAGATATTATCCTTTATGTCTACCATCAATCGTTGATAAGAATTAATGAGTCATACTCCCCAACCTTTTTCAGAGACTCCCTTTTTTGAGACTCATCGGCATCTCCAAGGATTTATGGAATTTCTTGGCGATTTCAACAAAGAGACAGAACGAGGGGCCGCGTTAGCTGCAGCGGCAATGCTAGATGAATTGCTAGGTAGGGTCATTGAAGCATTTCTTATTCCCAACAATGGGAATAAAGCGTTGCTAGACGGCTTCAACGCACCGCTCGGGACATTTTCCGCACGTATCGCTGCCGCCTTTGCCCTAGGTCTAATATCGGAGATCGAGTATCGCGAATGTGAACTAATCCGAAAAATACGCAATGAGTTTGCTCATCAGATCAAGGTGTCATTCCAGACAAAAAAAGTCATGAGTTTGTCGGCTCAACTCCAGCTATCAGCAAAGAGTTACGGTGAAGTTCACGTTACTACCAGAGCCCAGTTCACCACCGCTACAATTGCACTTATTCTAAATTTAACAAATCGCCCATTTTACGTTGGAGAAAAAAGGCTACAAATGGGAAATTGGAGAATCTAAGGTCGTTAGTTTATCTCAACAAGTAAATTGGACGCCTTGCTATGAAATCCAGCCCACATTTCAAACAACATTCTAACCAGATCGGCTAGAACAGGAATCTGCGTTGGAGCCGCCTACTTCGCATATTGAACTAAACTAAAATCTAGCGGTATCTCATAAGAGTATGGCCGTGCTAACCAACCGTTTCTATCTTTAAATTTTTTATGCCTAAGGTAATAGTGAAGCTCTTTGAGCATCGGACTCACCTCTCTTAGCAACCAACGTAAATGCGCTGGTTCAGCGATATCGGTCTCTGCGATAAGTCGTTCAATGCGCTCCGGGAAGTCATCTATCTCGCCATTCCGAATATCGTATGCCTGCCTGATGAATTCGGTGTTTTTATCGAAGAGGCGAGAATCTAAATTCGGATCCACAACCGGAGTAGTTCGATTTCTAGCCTCTTCTGTTAATACTTGATTCCGGTACTGCTGAAACCTACTCAGTGCACCAAGAATGGAATTTGCCATATCCCTTATATTTGCACGATGCCAAGGCTCAAGCTTAGCTTGAGTGATTTCAATTGGCTCGTCCAGTGCGACTAGCAACTGTTCGAAATTCTCTACAATCTTTATCATTTCGGATTTTGGAATTTCCGCATCCCATCGTCCCATATTACCAATTATCTGGAATGATGTATCAGCCATCAAGCCAACCATGTCTCGCATGTGCGCTAAAAGACTATTAGCCTCAGTCAACTTATCATTAAGAGCAACCATCTTTGCTTCGATACCTAGCGCCTTAATTGATTCGAAACGTGTAAGATTTGAAAATACAATAAGAACTAATCCAGCAGTAAATAGCAGTGTCCCTGCTTGCAGTCTATCAATGATAGAGGAATAAATCGCTAAGCCTAAACACGCAATCCCCATTACGCACAAAATGAAATCCCGAATTTTTCCTAACTTGCTAGCCAACCTATTTTGATGTTCATCCAGCATAATAGTGTGATTTCTCTTGGAATTATCCAGTTTTAAGTTTCTACGCCTGACTTCACCAGGGGGGGGGGGGGGGATATTGTGTAGTACGCTTTCTAAAGTTGTTCGATCATTGCTTGCTCAACCGGGCTTTGATTTTATATCTTGGCTATAGAATATAACCGCTTAATGCTACTGCCAGTTACTTTGATTTGCGCAACTATCACTATTTTCCGCTTGCGACAACCTCGCCATAAATATTGAATTTTTTCCATCCAGCGTTCGTCCCAAACGGAGGATAAGTGCTCATATGGTGCCACACATGATATTTCGCCACGGCTTCGCCATCAGGAGTGCGTTCTTCAAAGAAATCATCGTCTTTGTCCTGCCCTTTGCTCTGCTTCGAGTTCGATTCAACGCAAAAGAGTAAATTACCAACTCCCACAGGAAGATATCCGAAGTTCGCTTGGTCAACCAAATCATTTTTTATAGTCATTATGTATCCTCTCGGCCTGCATCACGCAGGCCTCTAATTTCACTAAGCAGCGTTGAGCACAACCCAAAATTCGGCTAGATCTAATAGTGCTCATTCTTGTCAAAATCAATTCCACATCAGCCTGCTCCTGCCGAAGTCGCCGACACACGACAGAATAACATTCTTATTCATTCGGAAATACGCTAATTCTCACACATGCCCAACGCGAAGAAGCATTTTCATTACTAGTTGTGGTTGGGTTTTCTCAGAGTCACTAGGCTGGATTGAAGGTGGACTCGTGAATGGCATACCACATGGGGGACGTACATGGATTAGAAAGGAATGAGAGTCGGGAATACGCGAACATTCATTTCTAGCAAGCCGACAGACGGAGGTGAGCCAAAAGCGCTTAGAGCGGCCTAGATGGACAGCAAATGAATTACCGATATTTCGCCATGAAGACACGAATATTTATAGCCACACACAATTGGAGAACAGTTTCCTAAACGCCTAGCAGTTATAGATCAGATGAACACATATACCTGAGCCGCTAGATGCAAGACATCTCCCCTATCAAAAAATACGCCATCCCTCAGACCTGCCGCTGCGCAGTCTTTGTTAAGTAAGGACACTAAATTGAACAACATGAACAGGCAAGAAATCATCGCATCATTGGCAAGCCAAGTGAGCAAAGGTGAGGAGTCGTTTTCCAAACTTACCAAGAGCATGGGCTTGCATTGGGCTAATGACGTGCAGGCATATATGACCCAACATGCCATTACAGATCCAATGGCTGGTAAACGAATTGTGATGCGGTTTCAGCGCGACGAAAACGCTCGTAAGGTAGAAATGTTTGCGCAGCTCGCCGCAGCTGGAGTCGTTCTGTACAGGCCCAAACAGTCATGCTACACGCAGCTAGTACACGATCATCTTAACAGTTGTGAATCTGGCGAATACCTACCTGTACGGGTGACGGCGACGGAGATTGCAGGGAACGATGGCCTAAAGCTGTTATCCAAAAAAAGTAAAAGCAAACTTCGGAATGCTTTAGAAGCAAACTCTGAGCATCCCGGGCTTCAAAGAATAATGAGGAACACTAGTAAATCTCTGATTGTGGCAGTGATCTCAGGTAGCGTTTCAAACTTTCTTACCGCATTAGCATCCCTTCACAAGGCTGCACTACAAAGTGAATATGCAAAAAAATCTAACTGCGAACTCAGAATTCAAAAATCAACACTAGAAGCTAGAATCATTTCATTAACTGCAAAACTCAGTCTTTTAGAAAAAAAGGAACATTGGACGGAGAGTGCACGTTCTATACGAGCAATGGAGCCAGAGATCTCCAACAGGAAACTCGCCAGTCTCTGCGCTGTTTCAGAGGGGGCAATTCGTAAATATCTTAAGGGCGATTGTCCGGCAATGCCAAATATCAAGAAACCTGATGCATTTTAAAATTCATCATCTGCGTACCAAGTACGCAGAGAAACAAGCAAATTATATAAGTCTCTTTCAGAGACAACTGTAATTATGAAATAGCATACAACCCAATATACAGTTATGGCTAATAAAAAATCGCAAAAAAAACCCAATGGGGAGGCAAGCAGGATTTCATTAAAACTGCTGAGGGTGATTTACCAATAATCAAAGACGATCCTAATCGGTAGAGGCTAATACTAACTCAGATATAATCTTCATCAAATTCAGGATCAATCTCTCCAACATCTACATCATACTCGCCAGAGGAAATATCAACGTCTACTTCCCACTCTTCGGGAGCATTCTCTTTGTTGATGCCTGAGCAGTTCAAAAAAGCTTGCACTTCAACATTGGAAGGAAATTCGAACTGTTGAGTATCCAGTTCTATCTCCTCTCTATCAATTGAGTCCCACACAAAAAACGTAATACTCACTATCACTACCACTTCAACACTAGCCCCCAATTCAACGATCCAAGCGCCAGCTTCATCATCCGCAGCCCAAATCTCAGCATTATCCCGATGGACTGTGTAACGATTAAGCCGCACCTCGGATACGTGCCCTTCGACTCTGGCTACTGTGCCACTATATATATCACCAATGTTCCACTGCGCCTCTGCTACATGATCTTCAATAGCGCTATGTAATTGATTTAATACTACGGATGGCTCAACAGATATAGCTTCTAATACACGTGACTTGATAGCTTGCGAAATTTCATCCGTAGCAGCGAACAATGTTGCAAGCTCATCAATCGATTTTACGCAGTAAAGGTACTCTGATTGAGCAGCAAATTCCGATGATCCGCTATCTCTTGAGGCAAATATTCCCTTCGTCTGGTTCTCCTTCGCAAACATCTCTAGGAGGATTAACGTGGTGGCATCAGGGAATTCAGATTTTTTATCTGCACGTTGAGCGAATGGAGGTTTCCCAGCGAAATAGTACGCAAACACCTGCGCCGCTAAACCCGCTCCATCAATTGGAAGGATCTGACCGCGGCACCGAGAAACATAGTCTTCAATAAGATGCCTAAATCTAGCAGTCGCGAATATCTCCGCATTTAGGTTTTCGAAGTCACCATCGATATTCGCCATATCAAGGCCGGCGGTTCGTTTGAGAGCGTCGGACGAAGCTTTGAATTGGGCAATAGACTTAAGGACAGGCTCCATTCGATGCTTAATGATTTCTTGGGCAACTATTTCTGTCAACTGCAACTTCATTTTAGCGGGTAGTTGCGCTGGCAATTGATTCAACTCTCCCGCCGAAAAATCATAGCCAGCCGATTGAATCAGGTCAGTATCAATCGAAAAGAACGTTATAGCCCCTTCCCAAAGATCTGCTGCACTAGGTAATTCTTTGGGCATACTTAATCCTTCTGAGAGAAACTAATAAAAGGCACCGGCAAAATAAATTAATGCTACAAATTTAGATCTCTGCATTCACTGACCGAGCACAAGAAGATTGTTCTAAATGCCGCTTCACGACCGCTATCTATCTCTTCGACAGGGAGGGATGTAGGCATAACTACGAAACCAACTTCTACGAGTCAGGCGGCAGCAGCATTGCCATGTTACTCTATCGACTTTTTACACGAATTCGCGTGGTTAAATACTGTAGCACACGCCACCCACACAAAAAAACAACACACACCAAATTACATCGTAAGTAATTGATTTAATGAATAAAATTACCGTCTACGGCATCCCCAATTGCGACACCGTCAAAAAAGCCCGCGTCTGGCTGGCGGAACGTTATCCGCAAACCGTGTTTCACGACTTTAAAAAACAAGGCTTATCGGCAGAAATTGTTTCCATGTGGCTACAAAAACTGCCGCGCGACGTGTTGATCAATCGCAAAGGCTTGACCTGGCGCAATTTACCGGAAGCGCGCAAGGCCGCCATCGTCGATGACGCCAGTGCGCTGGCCCTGATGCTGGAACAGCCGTCTGTGATCAAACGCCCTGTGCTGGATAAGGACGGCGCGTTCGCCGTCGGCTTTTCCGACGCCCAGTACCAGCAGATTTTCAATTCCTGAATTCTTCTTCCAGACCCATGACCATGACTCCTTCCCGCACGCTGGCCCTGACCGAAAAGCTGATCGCCCTGTCCTCCGTCACGCCGGATGACCAGGGCTGCCAGCAGCACCTGATCAATCTGCTCACTCCGCTTGGCTTCGTCTGCGAAACCATCGAATCGAATGGCGTCACCAATCTGTGGGCACGCAAAGGCACGACTGCGCCGCTGCTGGTGTTTGCCGGGCATACCGACGTGGTGCCGACCGGCCCGGTGGAACAATGGCGCTCGCTGCCGTTCAATCCGACCCACCGCGACGGCAAGCTGTATGGCCGTGGTGCGGCCGACATGAAAACCTCGATCGCCGGCATGGTGGTGGCCTGCGAAGAATTTATCGCCGCCCATCCCGAGCACCGCGGTTCGATCGGTTTTCTGATCACCAGTGATGAAGAAGGTCCGGCTATCGATGGCACGGTGGTGGTCTGCAATCTGCTCAAGGAACGCGGCGAAGTGCTCGATTACTGCATCGTCGGCGAACCGACCTCGGACGAAACGCTGGGCGACATGATCAAGAACGGCCGACGTGGCTCGCTGTCGGGCAAACTCACCATCAAAGGTGTGCAGGGGCACATCGCCTACCCGCAGCTGGCGCGCAACCCTATCCATCTGGCTGCACCGGCACTGGCCGAACTGGTGGCCGAACGCTGGGACGAAGGCAATGAATACTATCTGCCGACTTCCTGGCAGATGTCCAACATCAACGCTGGCACGGGCGCCAACAACGTCATCCCCGGCGACATGGTGATCGACTTTAACTTCCGCTTCTCCACTGCCAGCACCCATGAAGAACTGAAACGCCGCGTACACGCAATTCTGGACAAGCACGGTCTGCACTATGACCTGAAATGGGCGCTCAGCGGCCTGCCATTCCTGACCCCGCGCGGCACCCTCAGTGATGCACTGGCAGCGGCAATTCGCGCCGAAACGGGCGTGACGACGGAACTGTCGACCACCGGCGGCACCTCGGACGGGCGCTTTATCGCGCAGATCTGCCCTCAGGTGATAGAATTCGGGCCTCCCAATGCCAGTATCCACAAGATCGACGAACATATCGAACTGCGTTTCGTCGATCCACTGAAGAATATCTACCGGCGCACGCTGGAGAATCTGCTGGCTTAATCCGCCCCCGCGCGGCGTGCGCCTAGCGTTGACCGTTGACCGTTGACCGTTATACCGAGAACACCATGACTACCACTCCTTTTACCACGCCGCGCGATCTGCTGCGCTATGCTGTGACCCGTTTCAACGCTGCCAGCCTGTTTTTCGGCCACGGCAGCGTGGAAGCCTTCGATGAAGCAGCCTACCTGATCCTGCACACGCTGAAACTGCCGCTGGACCGGCTCGAGCCCTTCCTCGACGCGCGCCTGCTGCCCGAAGAAATCGCTGCGGTACTGGCAGTGATCGACCGCCGCACCAAGGAACGCGTACCGGCCGCCTACATCACCAACGAAGCGTGGCTGGGGACGTACAACTTCTACGTAGACGAGCGCACCATTGTGCCGCGTTCCTTCATCGCCGAACTGATTCCGCAATACTTTGCTCCGTGGGTCAGCGAACCGGAAAACGTCAGCAATGTGCTGGAACTGTGCACCGGTTCCGGCTGTCTGGCGATCATGCTGGCCGACGCCTTCCCGGACGCCCATGTGGACGCGGTCGACATTTCCGCGGACGCGCTGGAAGTGGCAGCGAAAAACGTCGCCACCTACCAGTTGCAGGACCGTCTGACGCTGATCCAGTCCGACCTGTACGCCAACGTACCGGCCAAGAAATATGACCTGATCATCACCAATCCGCCATATGTGAATTCGGCCTCGATGAGCAAGCTGCCGATGGAATACCGCGCCGAGCCGGAACTGGCACTCGATGGCGGCAAGGATGGCATGGATCTGGTACGCCGCATTGTCGCCGGTGCGGCAGAACGCCTGACCGACGACGGCATCCTGATCGTCGAAATCGGCAACGAACGCGATTTCGCCGAAGCCGCGTTTGGCGAAATGGGCCTGACCTGGCTCACCACCAGCAATGGCGACGACATGGTCTTCCTGCTGACCGCCGACCAGCTCAAGCTGTAACTGATACTGTAACCTCACCAGAAAAAGAACAACAGATGATCCGCTTTCTTCAAGTAAGCCTGATGCGCGGCACCAAGCCGCTGCTGGAACAGGTTGATGTCACCCTCAATCCCGGCGATAAGATCGGCCTGATCGGCGCCAATGGCGCCGGCAAATCCAGCCTGTTCGCCATGATGCGCGGCGAGCTGCATCCGGACCAGGGTGAAATCGACTTCCCGGCCAAATGGCGCGTCGCTTACGTAGCGCAGGAAACCCCGCCGCTCGAGCGTGCAGCGCTCGATTACGCCATCGACGGCGACGCCACCCTGCGCAAGCTGGAAGCGGAACTGGCCCGCCTCGAAGCGGAGCCGGAGTCGAACGAAAACGGCATCGCCATGGGCGACCTGTATGCCGCACTGGCCGATGCCGATGCCTACACCGTGCAATCGCGCGGCGAACAACTGCTGCTCGGTCTGGGTTTCACGCTGGACCAGATGAAACAGCCGGTATCGAGCTTCTCCGGCGGCTGGCGTATGCGCCTGAATCTGGCGCAGGCGCTGATGTGCCCTTCCGACCTGCTGCTGCTCGATGAACCAACCAATCACCTGGATCTGGACGCCATCATCTGGCTGGAAGACTGGCTGAAACGCTATCCAGGCACGCTGCTGATCATCTCCCACGATCGCGACTTCCTCGATGAAGTCGTCAACGTGGTGGTGCACATCGACGAGCGCAAACTGAAACGCTACTCGGGGAACTACTCCTCGTTCGAACGCCAGCGCGCAGCGCAGATGATTCTGGCCGCCGGCGCACTGGAAAAGCAGCAGCGCAAACGCGCCCACCTCGAATCGTTCGTGAACCGCTTCAAGGCGCAAGCGTCGAAAGCGCGTCAGGCACAGAGCCGTATGAAGGCACTGGCCAAGATGGAAGAACTGGCGCCGCTGCGTGCTGCTGCAGAATTCTCCTTTGAATTCCGCGAACCACTGAGCGCACCGAATCCGCTGCTGGTGCTGGACGATGTGGAAGCCGGTTACCGCATGGAAGACCAGGCAACGGGCGAAATCACCACCAAGACCATCGTCAGCCACATCAACTTCTCGCTACAGATCGGCCAGCGTATCGGCCTGCTGGGCGTGAACGGCGCCGGTAAATCGACCCTGATCAAGACCATCGCCGGCGAACTGGCACCACTGACCGGTGAATCGACCGTCGGTAAGGGTTTGAACATCGGCTACTTCGCCCAGCATCAGGTAGAAATGCTGCGTCACGATGAATCGCCGCTTTGGCACCTGTCGAAAATCGCGCCGACCGTGCGCGAACAGGAACTGCGCAACTTCCTCGGTGGCTTCAACTTCCCCGGCACCATGGTCACCAGCTCGATTGCACCGTTCTCCGGTGGCGAAAAAGCCCGTCTGGCACTGGCACTGATCGTCTGGCAGCGCCCTAACCTGCTGCTGCTCGATGAACCGACCAATCACCTGGATCTGGAAACCCGTGAGGCACTGACTGAAGCGCTGGCGCAGTTCGAAGGCACGCTGGTGGTCGTCTCGCACGATCGTCACCTGCTGCGCGCCACCACCGACCAGTTCATCATCGTCGCCGATGGCAAGCTGCAACCCTTCGACGGCGATCTGGATGACTACAAAGACTGGATGATGCAGACCAAGCTCGGTAAAGGCACCGACGTGCTGCCGGCAGCGGGCAAAGCCAACCAGACCGATTATCCGGTGAGTTCGCCGGTGGCACCACCGCCAGCCGCACCGTCGCTGAGCAAGGAGCAGAAACGGCAGGCAGCCGAAGATCGCCAGCGCCTCTCAACCCAGCGCAAGCCACTCGAACAGAAACTGAAAAAAGTCGACGAGCAGGTCGCCAAACTGAGTGCGCAGAAGACCAGCGTAGATGCCCAGCTGGCCGAACCGGACATCTACGATGCGGCCAACAAGGCTAAACTCAAGCAGCTACTGGCCGACCAGACCAATCTGACGCGCGAGCTGGGCGAACTGGAAACGGAATGGCTGTCGCTGCACGAACAGCTCGACGCGCTAGCCTGATACACCGGCCAGCGTAGCAGTTCTGCTATCAGGCCTGCGTATGCTGCCTGCGTATGCTGTCTGCTTACGCGGCCTGACGGGCGCCTACCGGCAGTTTGCGGATCGACATCAGCTTTTCGATGTCGACCACAATCAGGCGGCGCCCGTCGACTTCACCCCGCCCCAGCAGATAGTCGACACCCGCCGCTCCGGCAATCGGCTGGACCTGCTCGAGCGCCAGCGCCACCACATCGGTAACACCGTCCACCACCATCCCTACTACCGCATCGGCCAGTTGCAGAATAATCACGTCGGTGCGCGGATCGTGTTGCGGCGGACGCGGGCCGAACGCCACCCGCATATCGACTATCGGCATGATCACCCCGCGTGACACCGCCACACCGGCGACAATTTCGCCTTCCGACGCAAACCGTTCCAGCGCCTGCAAGGGCCGCAGCTCTTTCACCTTGGCGAAATCGAGTGCGTAATCGAGACCGCCAAGGCGGAACACCAGATACTGACCGGCACCGCAGCGAGTGCCATGATCCTGCGTTTTCAAAGAAGACATCATCATCCTTTCTTCCCCGGCGGGCAAAACGGACATCGCAAACTCCATGAACATGACTCATCCTAGCCGCGCAGCATCGGGCAAGCGTTGACCAGCGTCAATTTCGACGGCAGCGGGAGTGCCGCCTTGGCGCGCCGCCCCACCCGGGACTGCTACAATCGCTGCATGAATCCTGACCTGCCCCTGCAGGGTATCCGCGTGCTCGATCTGACACGCCTGCTACCCGGCCCCGTCGCCACCATGCACCTCGCCGAGATGGGTGCGGACGTGCTCAAGATCGAAGACCCCGGTGCCGGCGACTATGCCCGCACCATGGGTCCGGTGCGCAAAGAAGTGTCGCAGTTTTTTGTGGCCGTTAACCGCGCCAAGCAGATGCTGCGCCTCGATCTGAAAGATGCCGGCCAGCGCGAACAACTGCTCGAACTGGTCGAGCATGCGGACGTACTGGTGGAAAGCTTCCGCCCCGGCGTGATGGCGCGACTGGGACTGGGCTGGGAAGTGCTCAAGGCACGCAATCCGAAGCTGGTACTGTGCGCCATTTCCGGCTACGGCCAGCATGGTCCCTACGCGCAGCAGGCTGGCCACGACATCAACTACATCGGCTACGCCGGCATGCTGGAGCAGAATTGCGGCGCCGACGGTGTGCCGGCCCTGCCGAATCTGCAGGTAGGTGATCTGCTCGGTGGCGCACAGGCCGCCCTGCAAGGGATTCTGGCGGCACTGCTAGCGGTCAAAATGGGAGGACCGGGGCGCATGGTCGACATCTCGATGACGGCCAGCGTGATGGCGCACAACATCATGCCACTGGTGGCCGTCAACAACGGCGCGCCGGCCGCGCCGGGTGCCGATCTGCTGACCGGCGGCGTGCCTTGCTACAGCGTGTACCGCACCGCCGATCAGCGCTACATGGCGGTTGGCGCACTGGAACTCAAATTCTGGCAAACCTGCTGCGCGGTGCTGCAGCGCCCCGATCTCAGCCAGCGCCACTGGCAACTGGGCCAGCAAGTTGGCGGCGCCGACGCACTCGCCGTGAAAGCGGAACTGAGCACCCTGTTCGCCACCCGCACGCTGGCAGAATGGACGGCTGCCTTTGCCGACGCCGATTGCTGCGTCACCCCGGTGCTACGAACCGAGGAAGCGCTGCGGCATCCACTGTTTCGCGAACTGGTCAGCCAGCGCGAACACCCGACCGAAGGACTGGCATGGACGCTCGGCCAGCCGGTACGCTTCGCCCTATGATCACGGCAGATCAGGTCGAGTTCAGCGCGATCCGGGCGCAGGGTCCGGGTGGCCAGAACGTCAACAAGGTGTCGAGTGCCGTGCATCTGCGCTTCGACATCGGCGCGTCCGTACTGCCGGAGCACATCAAGGAACGCCTGCTCGCGCTGCGCGACCAGCGCATCACCAAGGATGGCGTGGTGGTACTCAAGGCGCAGCAGTCACGCAGTCAGGAAGCGAATAAGGAAGATGCCTTGCGGCGTCTGCAGGAACTGATCGATAGTGTCGCCGTGCTGCCGCCGGTGCGGCGTGCCACGCGTCCCACCCGCAGCGCCCAGCGCAAACGCCTCGATGGCAAGGCCAGAGACGGCGAACGCAAACAACTCAGAGGCAAAGTGAGCTTCTAGCAGAAAATCGTCAGCGCGGGATCACCCCGGGGGCAGATCGGGATCAGTGCTGCCCGTCGATCTCTTCGAGTTTTGGCGACCATTCCAGTGGCCCCGCACTGCCGGCATAGATCACGCTCATGCCTGGCGTGGTCGTGCGTACTTTGGCTTTCAGATCTTTGGCCGGACGGTCATACAGCGGATTGCCGTCTGGCGCAAAACTCATCGTGCGCAGCAATACATCGCCCGTCAGCGTCTGCACCATGCAGCGCGAACCGCGCATGATGGCCAGTTTCTGCCGCTCGATCTGGTTGACTTCTTCCTGCGCCGCCTCATGCTGGGTTTCCGATGCTTTCAGCAGCAGCGATAACTTGGAAATGGCGCGCAGCGACGGGCCGACCGCCGCCGCCATCTTGTGGAACATCGGTTCCTGCTCGGGTGTCAGTACCAGTTCGCGCTTGCGCACGCGGGTGGCCAGCGTCAGATAGGTGCGCACCTCGGTCTGTCCGGACAGCGCTTCGATCTCGTTGCGGCGCAGCTTGGCTTCATGGGCAGTCTGCTGCACACGTGGCATCAGCTCCATGATCTTCTTATTGAATTTGGACAGATCCGGCACCAGCGTGTACAGCAGCATCTCGTGCTGCTTGCGCGGACCGGCGCTCTGGATCTCGATTTTGCGGGCACCGATGGCGCAGCCTTCGGCCACCTTGATCACGACTTCCTCGGCCAGAATCTCGCAGTTACTGGCTTCCTCGATCACCACCCGGGTACCGGAAATAATGCAGCTCTCGGCACGCGTCAGATGCACTTCCCCCTTGCGAGTCTGCAGCACGGCACCTGAGGCTACCCCGCGCACCAGAATATCGCCATCGACATTCAGGGCCGTGCCGCCCATCAGATTCCGACTGAGCGTGATGGTGCCACCGCGCGAACTGATATTACCGAACACGTCGCCGTGAATGGTGATATTGCCACCATCGACCAGCCGCTGTTCCTGCACATCGCCAAATTCCTCGTACTCGCCGGTCAGTTGAAGATTGCCGGTGGTACGCGCGCTGACGCCCTCGCGGCTGACGATCTTCGGCCCGATCGAGAGCCGCTTGCTGGCCGCATCGATACTGAGAAAACCTTCTACGGCCGATACCAGAAACTCGCCCTCGCGGCTATTCTCGATCACCGTGCCCTCGCCCGCCATGTCGCTCAGTTCGAAGTCACGTGACACCGGCGGCTCGAGCGCAATCCCGGACAGCTCGTAGCCACGCGCGCCCATGGTACGTGGCACCTTGCGTAGCAGGCGCACATTGGCTTTCACTTGCGGGAAGCGATTCTGGAAGGCCTGCAAATCGAGCTTGCCATCCTTTTTCTCACGCGGCGCATCACTGCGATGAATATCCTGCGAAACTTCTTCGAAGGTAGCATCGCTGCCCGCAGCAGCTGCCAGCCGGCGCGCCACCACTATGCGTGCCACCCGGCTATGGGAAATCACATCGCGCACGGCCGGCGCATCGATCCCGAAGCGCACCCCTTTGACCCACATATCGGAAACGAATTCATCGAAATTCAGGCGCGCCGCCTGCGAAGGCTGATCCGGCACCTCGAAAAACACCGGTTCGAAAAAGTATTCGGCTTCACCGTTAATCAACTTGACGGCTTTGTACAGGGTACGCCGGGACGGATGGAAGGGTTCGATACTGCTGGCAAAACGGATCAGCGCCTGCTCCGCCTGTGCGGCCGGCAGATCGGGACCGCAGTTGTACAGCACCTTGATCAGTACCGCGTAATCAAGGCTGGCAAAATACGAACTGCTCAGGAAAACCTGACTTACCGCAGACAGGCAGGAGCGCGCCGACGCATCGCGCGCAAAAAAGATGCCGTCCGGCCGCTTGACAATCGCCGCCGGTAGATCGCCTTCTGCATTGTGCTCTAGCGCCTGTACGTCATCCGACACAGTGTTCCTCACGAAGCGGGTCAATTCCCGAAACTAGATTAGCATGAACGGTAACCCTTGTGCAGACCATCTAGCTCCCCATCGACGGCGCACGCGGATCCAGATGCCAGTCGAGCGAACCGGCGCTATCACAGAACAACATCTTGCCGCTGCCCGCGTTACGCACCCGCTGCTTGATATCCTTGGGCGGCAGCATCGTCAGCGCAGTGCTGGTGGTCTGGAACGGCATGGTACGCACCATGGTCTCGCCACACACCATGCGCAAGCCGCAGCGCGCGTGGCCGGTGGCCGCCAGTTTCTGCTCAATCACGCGCTGCAGCTTTTCCTGGGTCATTTTCAACTGCGCATGGCCGGGACGCAGCTCGTCACGCAAAGTCGAAATCTCCTGCAGTTCGGTGGCCACCGCGCCAGCTATCTTGCGCAGCAAATGGCCCTGCTCGGGCGACAGTTGCAGCTCCTGATTGCGCAGCTTCTGCGCCAGTGCCAGATAGCGCCGCACGTCCGGGATCGCGGCAATCGCATCGATTTTCTGCTGCACTTCCTGATTGGCCAGCTGCAGCGCCGTCTCGCGCTGTCCCAGCTCGCCAATCTCCTGATCGAACTGGCTAACATCGCGCACCAGCACATGCACCACCATCTCGGTACGGCGGCGCGGTCCGGCGCTGTCGATTTCCACATCGCGCCCCGCCACGGCACAGCCTTCGGCCAGTTCGATACGGATGTTGTCAGCGATGATTTCGCAATTCGAGGCATCCGTGATGGTCACGCTGGTACCGGAGATCACGCAATTCTCGGCGCGGCCGATCTGGATATGCCCGGCGTCGGTATGGATCACGGAACCGGAGGCTACGCCGGCGATGGTAATACTACCGGCAGTATTACTGACACTGCCGCTGACCAGATTCTGACCCAGTACCACGGTGCCGCCACGCGAGTAGATATTGCCGTAGACATTGCCATGCACGGTGATATCACTGCCCGTCACATCGCGCTGTTCCTGAATATCGCCGAATTCCTCGTAGGCGCCGGCCAGCTCCAGATTACCGGTGGTCTTGCCACTGACCCCATCGAGGCTGATGATCTTGTCGGTAATCGAAATCCGCTTGGACTTGGTATCGACATTCAGAAAACCCTTGCGGGTCGAGACCACATATTCACCATCGTCCAGCAGACGCACTTCAGTGCCCTCGCCAGCGAAGAAACTCAGCGTCAGATCCTGCGGCGCCTCGGGCGCGGTGCGGCGTCCGCCGGTATCGTAGCCGGGCAGGCCCGGTACCGCCGGCACCTTCTTGAGCAGGCGCACATTGGCTTCGATCTGGGGAAAACGGTTCTGGAAGCTGCCCAGATCGACCCGCCCATCGGCGCGCTCCTTGGGTGCGTCGCTGCGGTGCAGATCGGACGAGACTTCGATCACCGCGGCGTTCTGCCCCGGCTGCGGATCCAGGTCGATCGCCACGGTAATCCGGTCCGGCTTGCTGGAGGCAATCGCCGCTGCCACCGCCGCCACCTCGATACCGAACAGAATGCCCTTATTCCACATCTCGGTGACGAATTCATCGACATCCAGACGGGTCGGACGCTCCGGCACAAAGGTGCCATCCGACAGTTCCTGGGCTTCCAGAAACAGTGTTTCGAAATAGTATTCGGCATAGCCGCGCCCCAGTTTGGGCGGCTTGTAGAGCGCCACGCGTTCCGGCGCAATCTCGCCCAGATCGGTGGCAATGCGCACCAGTTCCTTACTCGGCAGTTCCGGGCCCACCCCGTACAGGGCTTTAATCAGCACGGCATAATCGAGACCGGAAAAATAGCGGTGTGAATGAAACACTTCATTGATTGCCGCTACCAGCGTCAGCTGGAGCATCGACAGGTCAATATAGATACCGTCGGCACGCCGCACCAGACCGGCAGGCAAGCCGACACCCGGAGCCTGTTCTGCCTCCAATGATATCTCTGTAGCAACGTCCTGAACCACCATCCCCCTCCATGCGGCTTGCACGCAGAAAGTCATTGCGTGTAATTAATTGATATTACACGCTGCTAAAAAGGAAGGTTGAACAATTCACATCGTGGGAAGCGAAACTGTGAACTAATTGCTACATATCAATAGTACATTGATAAGTTTAACGGCGCGGCGGGTTGGCGTAGATATCCTGACCGACTTCGTTGATCTGGCGGCGCAAGTCGCGCCGTTCATCCGGCGTCAGGCGGCCGGCACGCCGGTTCATCTCGGCATTGCGCCCCGCTTCCTGCATGGCACGACGCTGCTCCTCGGCGCGCGCTTCGTAGCTGCGCGGGTCGAGCTGGCGCGGGTCACCACCACGGTTGTCCGGCCCACGCCCGGCCGACATGTCACGCGAGGCGCCGCCGCGAGCCTCGTCGCGATGCTGGCCTTCGCCCATCTCGGCGGCCTGCACAGAGACCGCGCACAACACGCTGCCTGCCACGCTCGCGCACACCAGCAAGGCGCCCAGCATCGACCGGACGCAAATCCGGGCGCTGCCTACCGCAGTAATCTGTTGGTGATCGATGCCCATATGGCGTTCCTAAGTACTGAATCTATGTCCCGAGTGTATGATGGAATAGCGAGGACGGTAAGACCATTTGGGTAAAGTTTGTAACACTTTGTAATGGAACAAATCAGACGTTTTCGCAATACGAATATGACGTTACCATAGCAACATGAATAAGACAAATCTGGCAGGCCTATGACTAGTAAATCGACTGAATTCGCGACTGAATCTGGCAACACCAATGTCAGCGTCCATGGCCATCAGGCCAAAATCATGGTGGTCGATGACGATGTGCGCTTGCGCGATCTGCTGCGCCGCTATCTGACCGAGCAGGGTTTCAATGTCGTCACGGCAGAAAATGCCACCGCCATGAACAAGCTGTGGCTGCGCGAACGCTATGATCTGCTGGTGCTCGATCTGATGCTGCCGGGCGAAGATGGCCTGTCGATCTGCCGCCGCCTGCGTGGCGCAGGCGACCAGACCCCGATCATCATGCTGACTGCCAAAGGCGAGGACGTCGACCGCATCGTCGGTCTGGAGATGGGGGCCGACGACTATCTGCCAAAACCGTTCAACCCGCGCGAACTGGTGGCGCGGATTGGCGCCGTGCTGCGCCGCCGTGGCCCCGACGAAATTCCGGGCGCCCCGTCGGAAACCCCGCAATCCTTCGAATTCGGCCAGTTCGTGCTGGATCTGGGTACGCGCACGCTGAAGAAAAATGGCGAAACGGTGCCCCTGACCACCGGCGAATTCTCGGTGCTGAAAGTGTTTGCACGCCATGCACGTCAACCGCTGTCGCGCGAAAAACTGATGGAACTGGCGCGTGGCCGTGAATACGAAGTGTTCGACCGCAGTCTGGACGTGCAGATCTCGCGTCTGCGCAAGCTGATCGAACCCGATCCTTCCAGCCCGCTGTACATCCAGACCGTCTGGGGTCTGGGCTATGTCTTCATTCCGGAGGGACAGCCGCGCTAAGGCGCGCATGCGTGATGAAGTCTCCGTTTTCGCTTCGGCTGTCCAGCCTGAAAAGTGGCCTGTTCTGGCGCACCTTCTTCCTGCTGGGCGCCCTCACCACCCTGAGCATGACGGCCTGGGTCGGCATGATCAGCGTGGTGCAGCACGAGCCACAGGTGCAACAGATCTCTTCGCAGGTGATCTCGGTGGTGACGATTACCCACGCCGCCCTGACCCACTCGGCACCGGAACTGCGCCGCGAACTACTGCTCGATCTGGTTGCCAGCGAAGGCATCCGTGTCTTCTCGCTGGAGCAGGACGACAAAGTTGAACCGGCACCGGCCAATGCGCTGATGCCGGACATCGAAAAACTGGTGCGCGCCAAACTCGGCAACGACACCCGCTTCTCGGCCAAGGTCAACGGCGTGTCCGGTTTCTGGGTCAGCTTCAAGATCGATGATGACGCCTACTGGCTGATGCTGGAACGCGAGCGTATTCGCGGCCTGACCGGCATCCAGTGGCTGGGCTGGGCCAGCGTGGTGTCCTTCGTCTCGCTGATCGGCGCGGCCTTTATTTCCAGCCTGATCAACCTGCCGCTGCGTCGCCTGACGCAAGCCACGCGCGCCTTCGCGCAGGGCAAACTACCGGAACCGCTGCCGGAAAAAGGCCCGACCGAAATCATCGAAGCCAACCGCAGTTTCAACCAGATGGTGGTTCAGTTGCAGCAGGTGGAATCGGATCGCGCCGTGATTCTGGCGGGCATTTCGCACGACTTGCGTACCCCGCTGGCGCGCATGCAACTGGAACTGGAAATGGCCAATCTCTCGCACGAGGCGCGCGAAGGGATGCAGTCCGACATCGGCCAGATGGATGACATCATCGGCCAGTTCCTCGATTACGCCAAACCGACCGAAGCGTCGAGCTTCACCAGCATCGATCTCAGTGCACTGCTGGAAGAAACCGCCCACGAAGCGCAGCGTCTACCCGACGTACGCATCCACACCAGTATCGCGCCCGACGCGCACGCGCTCGGCAATGCCACCGATCTGAAACGGGTCATCAACAATCTGATCGAAAATGCCCGGCGCTACGGTAAAACTGCCGACTGCGATTTTACCGAGATCGACATCGGCTGCAGCATCCGCGGCAGCCACGGCGCGCGCCGGGTGATCATCGAAGTACAGGATCATGGCAGCGGCGTGCCGGAACAACAGATCGAGCAATTGCTGAAACCGTTCACGCGACTGGACGCGGCACGCGGACAGGCCAATGGTGCCGGTCTGGGACTGGCGATCGTCGAACGTGTGGTGCAGCGTCATGGCGCCGAACTGCAGGTACGCAATCGCGACGGCGGTGGTCTGCAGATCCGCATCAGTATGAAAGCCGCATGATGACGCTGGGCAGTGTGCTGCTGGCCAGCCTGCTCGCCAGCGCTAGCACTGTGACGGCCGGCCCGCGCAGCAGCAGCGCACTGCAACAGCGCGCCCCCACCCCGGACGAACAGCACAGCTTCGACGCGTATTACCGCGTGCTGGCACTGCGCGAGGCGGGCGGCGCGCGCCCGGTACCACCTTTGTTCGCGCCCAGTTTCGATATCACGCGCCAGCGCGGCCAGCCGTGGCAGGTCGTGGCGCGGGTCGATAGCGCACCACGCCACTCGGCCGTGGACCTGTGCCGGCAGATCCGCTCGCACTTCGTGTATGACGCGCGCGCCCGCGAAGGCGAACGCTGGGGGCCGGCAGTTCAGGCGCCGGAATGGTATGTCTGGCTGGCCCAAGCCAACACCATCTGCAGCGCAGCAGCGCACACTGTGCTGATGCATCCGGCACTGGCGCCTGACGATGTCGTCGCCCTGCTACGTCAGCATCCGGCCTTGCTACAGCGCGCACGTCTGCTGCTGGCGGGCAATTCGCTGTGTATCCGCCAGCGCGCCCTGCCCTTTACGCTGACGGCCATCGAACCATCCGCCCCTGTCAGTGGTGCCGATCGGATGCTGGCACTGGTATTCCGTAGCGACCGCGACACCAGCGTGCGGGTAGCCGTGCGCAAGCATCGCGGCGAATATACGGCATGGAATGTCAGCTGTGACTAGTGCCGGACGACGCAGCTTCCGGCTGCCCGTCAGGCTGCCCGTCAGGCCCCACTGCCAGCAAACGGGTCAGCAGTAATTCGGTCGACCCGTAGCCGTACAGGGAGTCGCTCGCCATTCCGGGGGTATCGAAAGGCACCGCCTCCTCCCGCTCGGAACGGCCCGGGTCTGCGTCGGAATACGTCACCCGCCAGGCGCGCCGCAAGGCCTCGGCCCGGCGCAGAAATTGCGGCACCGGCCACTCTGACGCTTGCCAGACTGCACTCTCGCCCAGCACCGGCCAGTGACCACTGGCCAGCGCCATATCGCCGACCCGCAACACCCGCAAGGCATCCTCGGGGCGCAGCGTATCGAGCTGCGCAAGTCCAGGCGGGCGTGGCAGACGCGGCCCGAACAGATAGGCCAGCATGATCTTGCTTGCTGGCGCCAGTCGGGCCACCATGCCCCAGGCATAACCACCGTCCAGCAACGGCACGGCAAACCAGCTTCCTTCCCGATACAACGGTTTCATCCCAGCCCTCGCCACAGCATCCATTTCACCAGCAGGCAGTGTAGCGGCGCGCCGCACAAGCGGGCGCACGGCTCGCCATACGGCTCGCCGTACGGCTCGCGGGGCGTGATGCCCGTGTCGCAGCGCGCTGTGCTACACTACTGCCTCGCTAGGGGTCCTGGGCACAATTGTCCGGGTGAGAGATACCCTTCGTACCTGATCTGGATAATGCCAGCGAAGGAAAGCGCAAAGTAGTTCTCCCCTCCTTTGATGACTCTCCCGCACGGTATCCGGCCGAACACGTAGAGAGTCCATATGACCACAACTAAATTTGCCGTTACCCCGGTCGCCATCGCGATCGCTTTTGCCTTCCCTGTCAGCGCGCTGGCCGACAGCCCTGAAACCACCATGCAGGAAGTACTCGTCACGGCCAGCAAAGCCCAGCCCAATCGCGCCAGCGTGGCCGGTTTCAGCGACACGCCGCTGCTGGAAACGCCAGCCACCGTCAGCGTCCTGACCGCCCAGCAGATGCTGGATCTGCAGATCCGCTCCACCACCGATGCAGCCCGCTACGACGCCAGCATCAGCGACGCCTACAACGCCGTCGGCTACGCCGAGCAGTTCTCGATCCGCGGCTTCAAGCTCGATAACGCCTCCAGCTACCGCAAGGATGGCATGGCGATTCCCGGCGACACCCAGATCCCGCTGGAAAACAAGGAACGCCTGGAAGTGCTGAAGGGCTTGTCCGGTCTGCAAGCAGGCGTCTCCGCACCCGGCGGTCTGGTCAATTACGTGACCAAGCGTCCGACCGACACGCCGCTGCGCACCGTGCTGCTGGAAGAGCGCGAACGGGGCAATCTGTACGGCGCCGTGGATCTGGGCGGGCGTTTCGAAGACCGCCGCTTCGGCTACCGTCTGAGCGCAGCTGCCGAGCGTCTGCGCTCCTACATCAAGGGTGCCGATGGCAACCGCAAGTTCATCGGCGCTGCGTTCGACTGGGCCATCTCGCCGCAAGCCTTGCTGCAGATCGATGGCGACTTCCAGAAGAAATCGCAGGTCACCGCACCGGGCTTCCAGCTGCTCAATAACACCACCCTGCCGGTCGTGGCGGCGGACACCATGCTGAATAATCAGCCTTGGACCCGTCCGGTGGAAACCTCCAGCAGCAATCTGGGTGCACGTTTTGCCTACACCTTCAGCCCGCAGTGGAGCGCCAGCATCAGCGCCAACGCGCACCAGTTCAAGCGTGACGACTACACCGCCTTCCCTTATGGTTGCGGCGCGCAAGGCCTGTATCCCGGCTATTGCGGCAATGGCGACTTCGACGTCTACGACTACCAGAGTCTGGGCGAGAAAAAATCGCCGCTGAGCGTACAGGCACTGGTGCAGGGCAAATTTGCCAGCGGCG
>JAIXXN010000042.1 GCA_027490725.1 Oxalobacteraceae bacterium | reverse complement strand
TCTTCAACAGGGATGAATGCTTCCGATTTCAGGCCGGCGTTGACGATCACGAAGTTGTGATCCAGACGAACGACTTCAGCCGAGATCACTTCGCCCGAACGCATGTCTTGACGCGACAGGGATTCCTCGAAGAGGGCTGCGAAACTTTCCATATTAGACATTGTAACTTCCAGGTTACCAACAAGGCTCGCGATATGCGACTTCAGTTGGGTTAGGGTTGATAAAGGTACTGCGCTACTGCTTACTACTTGCTACTGACTACTAATTCTGTACTGCAACTGCCTTTGCAAGCGCTTTGCACCTATTTTGCAAGGACGGTTATTTGCTGCTGGCGGCATACCACGCCAGCACCTGTGCAACGGCGGCATCGGCATCAATCGCCGACGTATCCAGTACCAGTGCACCCTCTGCCGGCACCAGCGGCGCAACGCTACGATTGGTGTCCCGCTCGTCCCGCGCCTGCAAATCCTTCAGCAGATCATCCATATTAGCAGAAATCCCCTTAGCTATCAATTGCTTATAACGGCGTTCCGCGCGGGCCGCCACACTTGCCGTCAAAAACACCTTGAGCACCGCATGCGGGAAGATCACCGACCCCATATCGCGCCCGTCCGCCACCAATCCCGGCGCCTTGCGGAAACCCAGTTGCAAACCCAACAGCGCATTGCGCACCGAGTGAAAAGTTGCAATTTTGGAAGCAGCATTCCCCACGGCTTCGGCACGAATCGCCTCGGTGACGTTTTCATGCGACAGAATGATGTCGCCGCCCTGAAAACTGCACTGCAGATGCTCGGCCAGCTTGGCCAGCGCATGTTCGTCAGCCAGATCGGTGCCCCGGCGCAGGGCCGACAGCGCCGTCAAGCGGTACAGTGCGCCCGAATCGAGGTAATGAAAACCGAGTTGATCGGCGACACGGTGCGCAACCGTGCCCTTGCCGGACGCGGTAGGACCATCGATGGCGATGACGGGAATGGAGGATGTTGGCATATTTTCTATTTTGCAATCGCAGCAAATGCCGCGAAATATTCAGGGAAAGTCTTGGCGACACATTTAGGATCATTGATCCGCATCACATTTCCCTTGCGGGCAGCGCCAGCCAGCGCCACCAGCGAGAAGCACATGGCCATGCGGTGATCATCGTAAGTATCGATGGTAGCAGGCTGAATGACTGCCGGGGGCGTGACGCGGATATAGTCCGGGCCTTCTTCGACGATGGCGCCGACCTTGCGCAGTTCGGTCGCCATCGCGGCGATGCGGTCGGTTTCCTTGACGCGCCAGCTGGCGATATTGCGCAGCGTGCTGGTGCCGTCCGCATACAGGGCCGCGACCGCGATGGTCATGGCGGCATCGGGAATGTGGTTGAAATCGGCGTCGATGGCTTTCAGCACGCCATTCGAGCGCGCCTCGATCCAGTTGTCACCCATGGTGATCTGCGCCCCCATCTGCTCCAGCGCAGCGACAAAGCGCACGTCGCCCTGAATGCTGTCCTTGCCCACCCCTTCGACCCGTACCGGGCCACCGGCGATGGCACCGGCGGCGAGGAAGTAGGACGCCGAGGAGGCATCACCTTCGACGTGGATCACGCCCGGCGACTGATACACCTGCCCCGGCTGCACGGTGAAGGCCGCCCAGCCATCCTGCTCTACCGTCACGCCGAAGCGGCGCATCAGGTTCAGGGTGATTTCGATATACGGTTTGGAAATCAGTTCGCCTTCCACCGCGATGGTGATGGCATGCTCGCGCGCCATCAGTGGCGCCACCATCAGCAGCGCCGTCAGGAACTGGCTGGAGACATTGCCGCGCACCGACAGACGCTGCGCGTGGATCTTGCCCTGCTTGATGTGCAGCGGAGGGAAGCCGGGATTGCCGGGGTATTCGACATGGGTGCCGGCCGCATTCAGCGCGTCGACCAGATCACCAATCGGACGCTCGTGCATGCGCGCCACACCGTGCAGCGTGTAGTCGCCACCGATCACGGCCAGCGCAGCCGTCAGCGGGCGGATCGCGGTACCGGCATTGCCCATGAACAGATCGGCCTTGGCATTCGGCAGCACCCCGGCTACGCCCTGTACATGGTGAATGGTGCCGCTAGCGGTCTGCTCTTCGCGCCACTCAACACCCAGCGAGCGCAGTGCCGCCAGCATCACGGCGGTATCGTCCGAGGCCAGCAGATCGACGATCTGTACCGGACCTTGCGACAGCGCGGCCAGCAGCAGCACGCGGTTGGAAATGGATTTCGAGCCGGGCAGACGCACCGTGCCCTCGGCATGTGCTACCGGCGCCAGATCGATGTATTCGTGAGTCATAGGTATTCCTGAATGTTTCAGCTCAATGAGCTTAATTAGCTTGGTCTTGCGCGGGCGGCTGCTCGGCCGCCTCGATCGCAGTAATCCACTGGTGCCGCGCGCGCTGGGCATTGCTATAAATGCCCTCCAGCGCCACGCCGTCCCCAGCGGCCAGACGGGCACGCAGGCCCGTTAATTGTGCCAGATAGGCATCCAGCTCTTGCAACAATGCCGACTGATTGGCCAAGCTAATATCGCGCCACATTTCGGGCGACGATCCGGCGATCCTTGTGAAATCGCGGAAGCCACTGGCCGCATACTGGAACAGTAACTCTGCATGCGGCTTGTTGGCGATGTCGTCCACCAGAGCATACGCCAGCAAATGCGGCAGATGGCTCACGGCAGCAAACACCTTGTCATGTTCTTGCGGAGATAAACGGTGGATGATGGCGCCGCAAGCCTGCCACGCAGACGCCACACAGTCCACATCGACCACGCTGTTCTCGGGCAGCGGGGTCAGGACAACTTTTTTGCCGACGTAAAGATCATCGATGGCCGCTTCCGGGCCATTGGTCTCGCGGCCGGCGATCGGGTGGCCCGGCACGAACTGGGGCAGCTTGGCGCCCAGTGCGCGCTGCGCCGCAGCCACCACATCCGACTTGGTACTGCCCGCGTCCGTCACCACGGTGCCGGCTTGCAGGTACGGCGCCAGCGCCGTCAGAATCGCTTCGGTCTGCGCCACCGGCGCGGCCAGTAGCACCAGATCGGCGCCTTGTAGCGCCGCTCCCATATCGCTACCGATCACGTCGATAATGCCCAGCTCCTGCGCCCGGGTCAGCGAGGCGGCGGAGCGCCCCATGCCAACCACCGTGCCCACCTTACCGGCCTTTTTCAGCGCCCGCGCAAACGAGCCTCCGATCAGACCGACACCGAAAATGACGACTTTATTGAGCATGGGTGAAGGTTTCCTGGTTACTCGGAGAGTGCCTTGGTCAGCGCCGCGATCAGCACGGCGTTTTCCTGCGGCAGACCGATGGAAATGCGCAGCCACTCCGGCAGGCCGTAGTTACCGACCGGACGCACGATCACACCCTGCTTGAGCAAGGCCAGATTGACGCGGGCACCGGCGCCCGCATCGCTACCGACTTTGACCAGCACGAAGTTACCGTAGGACGGCACGTATTCCAGGCCCAGTTGCTCGAACGCTTCGGTGAACTGCTGATAGCCGGCGCTGTTATTGACGGCGCTCTGCTGCAGGAAGTCCTTGTCGTTCAGTGCGGCAATCCCGGCAGCCTGCGCCAGCGAGTTGACGTTGAACGGCTGACGGATGCGGTTCATCAGATCCGTCAGTGCCGGCTGGGCGATGGCGAAGCCAACCCGCAGACCGGCCAGACCGTAGGCTTTCGAGAAGGTGCGCGACACCAGCAGATTAGGATATTTTTTAACCCATTCGGCCGATTCGAACTGGTTCTCGGCGGCCAGGAACTCGTTATACGCTTCGTCCAGCACCACCACCACATGGGCCGGTACTTTATCGAGGAAGGCAGTGATCTCTGCGGCCGGAATGAAGGTGCCGGTCGGGTTGTTCGGGTTGGCGATGAACAGCAAACGGGTGTCCGCTTCGATGGCGGCCAGCATCGCTGGCAGATCGTGACCATGGTTCTTGGCCGGTACCACGATGTGACGCGCACCGATACCCTGGGTCGCCAGTGCATACACGGCGAACGAATACTGCGAATACACCACCGACTGGCCGCGCTCGACGAACGCGTGTGCAGCGATTTCCAGAATGTCGTTACTGCCGTTACCCAGCGTGATCCATTCGGCGGGCACGTCGTAACGCTTGGACAGTGCACCTTTCAAATCAAAGCCGTTGGCATCCGGGTAGCGCCCCAGATCTGCGGCGGCAGCGGTCATGGCCTGCACAGCGGATGGCGGCACACCGAACGGGTTCTCGTTCGATGCCAGTTTTACGATAGCCTCTTCGTCGAGGCCGAATTCGCGCGCCACTTCTGCGATAGGCTTGCCCGCCTGGTAGGGGGCGATTGCGCGAACGTATTCTGGGCCGTAATTGTTGGACATAGTCTCTCTCTACTTCTCGTTTAAAAAAAAGTTAACGTAACTAGGCGCTGCGTGAAAATCTCAGGTCAGGCTAACGGGGTAGGAACCCAGCACCTTGAAGAACGCTGCATTACTCTGCAGCGATTCCAGTGCCTTGGCCACGGCGTCGTTCTCCACATGGCCTTCGACGTCGACATAGAAATAGTATTCCCAGCTACCGGTACGGGCCGGGCGCGATTCGAAGCGCGTCATCGATACCCCATACTGGGCCAGTGAACCGAGCAGGCCATACATGGCGCCCGGCTTGTGCGGCGCCGCCAGTGCCAGCGAGGTGCGATCCTTGCCGGACGGGCCGGCACGCAGATAACCGATCACCGCGAAGCGGGTGCGGTTGTGCGGATCATCCTGAATATTGGCTTTCACCGTACCCAGGCTATAGCGTACCCCGGCACGTTCACCGGCAATCGCTGCCAGCGTGTGATCGTCACGCGCCATCCGGGCCGCTTCCGCGTTGGAGGACACCGCGCGCCGTTCGATTTCGGGATAGTTATTGTTCAGCCAGATCTGGCACTGCGCCAGCGCCTGTGCATGCGCGCAGATTGCCTTCACGCCGTCCATATTGCCGCTGCCGGTCAGCAGGCTGTGACGCACCGCGATCGAGACTTCGCCACTGATGGTGAGCGGGGTTTGCAGCAGCAGATCAAGGGTGCGACCGATGGCACCTTCGGTCGAGTTCTCGACCGGTACCACGCCGAATTCGGCGGTGCCGGCTTCGGTAGCGCGGAACACTTCGTCAATCGAGGAACACGGCAGCACATCGACAGCGGTGCCGAACTGCTGGTACACGGCCTGTTCGCTGTAAGTACCGGCAGGCCCCAGAAACGCGATCGTGACGCGTTTTTCCAGTGCCCGGCAAGCCGACATGATTTCGCGCCAGATGGTCTGCAGTTCGGTATTGCCCATCGGGCCGGGATTGCGTTCGGCCACGCCGCGCAATACCTGCGCTTCGCGTTCCGGACGGAACACCGGCGCATTGGTTTCAGCTTTCACGTGACCGACCTGCTGCGCCACGCGGGCACGCTGGTTGAGCAGATCAAGGATCTGCTCGTCGATGCTGTCGATCTGCTCCCGCAAGGGTTTCAGTTTGTCTGTCATGGATTATCGGCCGGCGAATTCGTTTAAGTAGTCAACGAGCGCTTGCACGCCCTCGATCGGCATCGCGTTGTAGATCGATGCCCGCATACCGCCGACGGACTTGTGGCCCTTCAGTTGCAATAGCCCGCGCGCTTTCGCACCGGCCAGGAATGCTTCGTTCTTGCTCTCGTCCTTCAGGTAGAAAGGCACGTTCATGCGCGAACGGTTGTGTTGCTCGACGCGGGTCTGATAGAAGTCATCCGCGTCGAGTGCTGCATACAGCAGCTCAGCCTTGGCAATGGCGCGCTGCTCCATGGCCGCGACGCCGCCCTGCGCTTTGAGCCACTGGAACACCAGACCGGCAATATAAATGCCGTAGGTGGGTGGCGTGTTGTACATCGATTCGTTCTCGGCCACCAGCTTGAAGTCGAACGCCGATGGGCAGATCGTCAGCGCCTTGCCCAGCAGGTCGTCGCGCACGATCACGATGGTGACACCGGCCGGACCAATGTTCTTCTGGGCGCCCGCGAAAATCAGGCCGAATTTCGACACATCGATGGGGCGCGACAGAATGTGCGAGGACATATCGGCCACCAGCAATACATCTTCCGGCAAGCCGGCCAGTCCGGCTGGCACGCCGTTATCGAAGGCGAATTCGACGCCGTCGATGGTCTCGTTGGTGCACAGGTGCAGATAGGCGGCGTCCGGCGTCAGCTGCCACTCGGCCAGCGGCGGTACTGCCGTTTTGCCCACCGCAGCAATATTCACCTTGGCGTATTTGCCCGCTTCCTTGATGGATTTGCCCGACCATGAACCGGTGTGAATGAAATCGATCGTTGCCGGTTGCGGCTTGTGGCCCACCAGATTCAACGGGATCAGGGCGTTCTGCGATAAACCGCCGCCCTGCATGAACAGAATTTTGTAATTGTCCGGCACTGCCAGCAGTTCGCGCAGATCGCGCTCGGCTGCCTTGTAAATCGATATGAATTCCGGTCCACGGTGGCTCATCTCCATCACGGACATGCCGCTACCATGCCAGTCCAGCATTTCGGCAGCAGCCTGTGTCAGTACTTCCTTCGGCAATACGGCCGGGCCGGCGGAAAAATTGTAGATGTGCGTCACGTGTCGTTCCTTATTTAGCTACTTCTTTAGCTGGTTTGCTTTCCTGCAGTTTCTGCATGATCGGGCCGATGCGGCGCATCACCACCTGCTGGCCGATCTGCATACCTTCTGCCATCAGCTTGGGCATGGATGCCAGCATCTTGGCGCCCACCGGCGAACGGTAGAAGGCGGTAATCTGTTTCAGTTCCTCGGCCGTGTAGGTGCGCGCGTACAGCGGCACAGTTTCGGCCATCACATCGTCCACCAGACCCGGGTCGGACAGCATGTCCTGGATCGGCTTGATGGCGCCCGGCAGTTCCGCTTCCATCTTGATGATGGCGGCCTGCTTGTCCTGCTCGGAGGCTTTCGGGTTGTTGCGGATCGCCGCTTCGGCACCACCGCGCATCGAGTTACCGATGTTCTGCGCCATCTGCTGCATCATCCCGTTCATCATGGCGCGATAGTTCATCGCCTCGAACAGTTCGCGGGCCGCAGCCGTAGACGCCGCCGTCGCGCTTGAAGTCCCGGCCGCAGCCTGAGCCTGAACCTGCGCCTGCGCTGCACCAGCCACCATCAGGGCCAGCGCTGCCAGCGTACTTGCTACGATTTTCTTCATGTTCTCTCCAGCGTAAAAAAAAGGGCCAGCTTTATTGTCGCATTTATCCGCGCAATAAACCTGACCCCACAGCCAGCCGAACATCGTCCGGCTTATGGCAATGACTTACTCCGGTTGATTGTCCGCTGCTGGATCGGCTGCTGGATCGGCAGCTGCCGGTTCGGCGCCAGGCGCCGCTGCTGCATCAGGACCCGGTTCCAGTTCGACTTCGTCGATGTCGGTTTCCACCACACGCTGCAGACCGGACAGCTTGGTGCCGTCTTCCACTGCAATCAGGGTCACGCCTTGCGTCGCGCGGCCCATTTCGCGGATTTCCGACACGCGGGTACGGATCAGTACGCCACCGGTGGTGATCAGCATGATTTCATCGCTGGAATCAACCAGCGTTGCGGCTACCACGCGACCATTGCGTTCCGAAGTCTGGATCGCGATCATGCCCTTGGTACCGCGGCCATGACGGGTGTACTCGATGATCGGCGTACGTTTGCCGAAGCCGTTCTCGGTTGCCGTCAGCACCGACTGCTGCTCGTTCTCGGCCACCAGCAAGGCAATCACGCGCTGACCTTCGTCCAGATTCATACCACGTACACCACGGGCGTTGCGGCCCATCGGACGCACATCGTTTTCGTCGAAGCGCACGGCTTTGCCGGCGTCGGAGAACAGCATCACATCGTGCTGGCCATCGGTCAGTGCAGCACCGATCAGGAAGTCGCCCTCGTCCAGATCCACGGCGATAATGCCGGCCTTGCGTGGATTGCTGAAGTCTTTCAGCGGGGTCTTCTTCACGGTACCCAGACTGGTCGACATGAACACATAGTGATCTTCCGGGAAGGTGCGATTGTCGCCGGACAGCGGCAGAATCACGGTAATCTTCTCGTTGTCGGCCAGCGGGAACATGTTCACAATCGGCTTACCGCGCGAATTGCGCGAGCCTTGCGGCACTTCCCATACCTTCAGCCAGTACATCCGGCCACGGTTGGAGAAGCACAGAATGTAATCGTGGGTGTTGGCGATGAACAGCTGGTCGATCCAGTCTTCCTCTTTGGTTGCCATGGCCTGCTTGCCGCGACCACCGCGCTTCTGCGCACGGTATTCGCTGATCGGCTGGGCTTTCATGTAACCGGTGTGCGACAGCGTTACCACCATGTCCTGCGGCGTGATCAGATCTTCGGTACCGAGATCGGTGGCATTGTGCTCGATCTGGGAACGGCGCGGATCCTTGGCCGGATCACCGAACTCGTTGACCACGTGGGTCATTTCGTCGGTGATGATGGTGGTCACGCGCGAAGGCGTGGCCAGAATGTCCAGCAGGTCGGCGATTTCGGCCATCACGTCTTTGTATTCATTGACGATCTTGTCCTGTTCCAGACCGGTCAGACGTTGCAGACGCATCTGCAGAATTTCCTGCGCCTGATCGTCCGACAGACGGTACATACCATCTGGCTGGATGCCGTAGTGCTTCGGCAGATGCTCAGGACGGAAGGCGTCGATACCACCGATGGTGCTGCCTTCGCTGGTACGGGCCAGCATTTCGCGCACCAGCGAGGAATCCCACGAGCGATCCATCAGGGCCGCTTTCGCCACAGGTGGCGTTGGGGCTGCTTTGATCAGAGCGATGAAGTCATCGATGTTGGCCAGTGCCACAGCCAGACCTTCCAGCACGTGACCGCGTTCGCGCGCCTTGCGCAGTTCGAACACGGTACGACGCGTCACCACTTCGCGGCGGTGCGACAGGAAGCACTGCAGCATCTCTTTCAGATTCAGCAGGCGTGGCTGGCCGTCGACCAGTGCCACCATATTCATGCCGAAGGTATCCTGCAACTGGGTCTGCTTGTACAGATTGTTCAGCACCACTTCCGGCACTTCGCCGCGTTTCAGCTCGATCACCACGCGCATACCCGATTTATCGGATTCATCGCGGATGTCGGAAATGCCTTCCAGTTTCTTGTCGCGGACGTTTTCAGCGATACGTTCCAGCAGCGACTTCTTGTTGACCTGATACGGCAGCTCGTCAACGATGATGGCGGTGCGGCCACCATCTTTGCCGTATTCTTCGTAGTGGGTCTTAGCGCGCATCACCACGCGGCCACGGCCGGTGCGATAACCATCGCGCACCCCGGACACGCCGTAGATAATCCCGCCGGTCGGGAAGTCCGGTGCCGGAATGAGCTCGATCAATTCGTCGATCGAGCAGTGCGGGTTATTCAGCACATGCAAGGCACCGGCAATCACTTCGTGCAGATTGTGCGGCGGGATATTGGTCGCCATACCGACCGCGATACCGGACGAACCGTTGATCAGCAGATTCGGGATACGGGTTGGCAGTACCGTTGGCTCTTTTTCCTTGCCGTCGTAGTTGGGCTGGAAATCGACGGTTTCCTTGTCGATATCGGCCAGCAGCTCGGCGGAAATCTTGTCCAGACGGCACTCGGTGTAACGCATTGCTGCCGCACCGTCGCCATCGACGGAACCGAAGTTACCCTGACCATCGACCAGCATGTAGCGCAGCGAGAAGTCCTGCGCCATACGGACCAGCGTGTCATAAATCGAAGCATCACCGTGCGGGTGGTATTTACCCATGGTGTCACCCACCACGCGGGCGCACTTGACGTAAGCGCGGTTCCACACGTAGTTCGATTCGTGCATCGAGAACAGCACGCGGCGGTGCACGGGCTTGAGGCCGTCACGCACATCCGGCAAAGCACGTCCCACAATCACGCTCATCGCGTAATCGAGGTAGCTCTTGCGCATCTCTTCTTCGAGGGAAATAGGGATTGTTTCTTTTGCGAATTGATCCATTGGCGGGTCGACTGATCTTTAACTGTGGTTTATTAAGCAATGTATGCCGCTGGTACTGCACGTCTTGCACCGCCCTCCATCAGGATGGGCAAGCGTGCGATTTTACCATGCGCGCAGGGCGACCTGCGCAAAACCGGCAGATGGCTTGCTAGCGCAGCGCTAGCGTGGCGCCCATGGGATGTAACACCTTGTAATATTGCTGACACATTGAGCAATTATTATCGACAATCACGTTGCAACTAAACAACATTTTGGTCGAAAGCAGTGCGTAGCCATGTTGGAGCCCGCAAACGTGCGGGCAACGCTTGTGGCAAAATAAACTAGACCTTACTTGCATGTTTCACAATCGAGAAAACAGCGTGACGCCCCTGCGTGGTAAAATTGGTCTTATGTATTACTACGTCGCGCAGTTTTCTGCGGATATCACCCCCGAAAGGAAGAAAAAGATGAAAAAACTGATTTCGATGCTGGCCATCTCGGCTGCATTCGCCGGCTCGGCCATGGCCCAGACCGCGCCGACCGCGCCACCGTACGCGCCTGTCACCCAGGACATCAAGGCTGCCACGCCGAAGAGCGCATACGTGCAAGATGCCCGCGGCGTAATCGCCCGTGACCCGTTCGGCCTGTGCTGGCGCACTGGCTACTGGACCCCGGCTGATGCCGTGCCAGGTTGCGATGCACCGATCTGCGTAGCACCAGAGAAACTGGAAAACGGCAAATGCGTGGCCCCGCCACCTGCACCAGTCGCTGCACCGGCACCAGTGGCTCCAGCACCGGCTCCGGCACCAAAACCAGTTGCACCAGTGCCAACCGCACAAAAAGTGAGCTTCGCTGCTGACGCCTTCTTCGACTTCGACAAATCGGTCCTGAAAGCCGAAGGTAAAGCCAAGCTGGACGATCTGACCTCGAAACTGGGTTCGATCAATCTGGAAGTCATCATCGCCGTCGGTCACACTGACTCGGTCGGTTCCGATGAATACAACCAGAAGCTGTCGGTACGCCGCGCTGAAGCCGTAAAAGCCTACATCATCTCGAAAGGCGTCGAAGCCAATCGCGTGTACACCGAAGGCAAAGGCGAGAAACAGCCAGTAGCAGACAACAAAACTGCTGAAGGCCGCGCTAAAAACCGTCGCGTAGAAATCGAAGTGGTTGGCACCAGCAAGTAATTGCCTGCCGCATCACTGAAAACCCGCCTCGGCGGGTTTTTTTACGCCCACTGATTTAGAATAGCGGGATTCGATTTTGCGAAAGCACGTTATGAACGCCGATCCATTAGAACTGCAAAAATTTGCCGACCTCGCCCACCGCTGGTGGGATCCGACTTCGGAGTTCCGTCCTCTGCACGAAATTAATCCGCTGCGTCTGGAATGGATCAATGCGCGCGTGCCGCTGGCCGGAAAAAAGGTGATCGACATCGGTTGCGGTGGCGGTATTCTGAGCGAATCGATGGCGCGCAAAGGCGCTGATGTCACCGGTATCGATCTTGGCGAAAAAGCCCTGAAAGTGGCCGACCTGCACTCGCTGGAATCGGGCGTGCCGGTGCGCTACAAGCTGATCGCCGCCGAAGCCATGGCTGCCGAAGAGCCGGGCCAGTACGATGTGGTGACCTGTATGGAAATGCTCGAGCACGTGCCGGATCCGGGCGCTATCGTGCGTGCCGCCGCCACGCTGGTAAAACCCGGTGGTCATGTATTCTTCTCGACCCTGAACCGTAATCCGAAATCGTATCTGTTCGCGATTCTGGGCGCGGAGTACATCCTGCGCATGCTGCCCAAAGGTACCCACGATTACGAGAAGTTCATCACGCCGTCGGAACTGTCGCAGTATGCGCGCAGCGCCGGTCTGGAAGTACAGGGCTTCAAAGGCATGGGCTACAACCCGTTCACCAAGTTCTATTCGCTCAATAGCGATACCAGCGTCAATTATCTGGTCGCTACCACCCGTCCGCTGTAAGGAAGTATCAAGCCCATGAGCCACCCTACCCCGCCGCGCGCCATTCTGTTCGACCTCGATGGCACGCTGGCCGATACCGCGCCCGATCTGGCCGCCGCCGTCAACCTGCTGCGCACCGAGCGCGGTCTGGAACCGACCGATTACCAGTTGCTGCGCCCGACGGCATCCGCCGGTGCGCGCGGTATGATCGGTGCGGCCTTCGGGCTAACCCCAGCCGATGAGGGCTTCGAGGAGCTGCGCGACGGTTTCTTCGCCAACTATCAGGCCGCAATGGCGGTGCGCAGTACCTTGTTTGAAGGTGTGCCGGAACTGCTGGACGGTATTACGGCGGCTGGCCTGCGCTGGGGTGTGGTGACCAATAAGTCGCAGCGCTTTACCGATCCGCTGCTGCCGCAGATCGGTCTGGGACACGCCGGGTGCGCGATTTCGGGCGATACCACGGCACATGCCAAGCCGCATCCGGAACCGCTGTTCGAGGCCGCACGGCGACTCGGCGTAGCACCCGAGCAGTGCTGGTATGTGGGCGATGACCTGCGTGATATTCAGGCTGGCAAGGCGGCCGGTATGCTGACGATTGCGGCCGGCTGGGGCTATGCCGGTGCGGAAGCGCCGCATAGCTGGCAGGCTGATTATCTGCACACGGCGCCTCAGCAATTGCTGGCGCTGCTGCAGGAAAGCGTGCAGCAAGCCTAAGTGAACCGGGGTCAGATCCGACATCCGGACACGGAACCGGGGTCAGATCCGACATCCGGACACGGCCTGAACAGTGAATGGGCACTCAACGTGATTGAATGCAAATGCGTCGCAAACGCGTTGCATCCCTATTTTTTTCGGGCCTGGGCCGGCTAATACCGTTTGTGCTGGGCACCGTTGCGTCTGCCTTGCGCATCACCAATCCCACGATACAGCCCAGCCAAGGCAAGCCGCGCGATCAACGTCGGGCAAGGCCCCTTGGCGATTGCAGCATCGATACGTATCTCGAATTTGTTCTGGACATTTCAAAAAAATCGGGGCACAGTTAGATACCATCAGGAAACAATTCTGATATAAATAACAATCCTACGAATGCCCTAGTATGCTCCTGCCTTACCTGCCTCCAGTCGACTTAGCTTCGACACTTGCTACCCGGGCGAGCATGCTAGCTATTGGTGCAGCACTAGGGTGCGGCCTCAGCACTACGACACTGGCAGCCAGTGCGACCCTCTGCGTCGCGCCTGAGACCACCCTGTTCTCCTGCGGTCTGCGCAAGCAGACCCAGTTGCTGTCCTTGTGCCAGCGGGCCGAGGGCGTGAACGCGATCGTGTACAAGTACGGTACTCCGCAGCACCTTGAGCTGACGCTGGATGCCCACGGTGATCGGCCACCCCGTGTCGAATTCGAGCAGTTTGGACCGGCGCCTAGCCAGTTCTTTGCCCAGTTAGTGTTTACAACACCGGGCAAGTTTTCTTATGCCGTCGGTACGGCACAGGGTATCTCGGCCTTTGTGGCGGTGTCGGATGCGCGCAAGCGCGAGCCGCTGGTCGAGGTCAAGTTCTGCGACAGCGGCCATGATGGGGCGAGGTTGTTGCAGATAATCAATAGGCTGCAGGATACACGCGCTGGCGCTGGTCGCTAGTGTGCGTTGTGCTCGCACCCGCCAACATGTCAGGTGAGTTGATGAAAACGTTCGGAATCCGGGCTATCGCCGGTTTAAGTCTGCTGCTGATGCTAGGCACTGCACAGGCGCACTGGTTGCCCGCGCTCTACCATGCCCTCTTTAAGGGCGGCGAAAAGCAACTGGTCAAAGAAGGCGCAGAAGTTGGCGCGGTGCAGGCAGAAAAAGGCTTGCTCGGACATTCTCCGGTGGTCGAGCAGCAGTTGGCACGACTCGCGGCGCGCTGCGCTGCGTACGCTGCCGAGCATGCCAGTGCCGGTGCTGAGCAAAGCAAGATGTGTCAACACCAGCAGCAGGAATTTCTGAAGTGTACTGCGATTAAAACGCGGCAAGGTGCGACTGAGGCGGATGCGACTGAATTCTGTCTGGTCGAGAAAAATGCCCGTCAGACAGTGAAGCCAGCTGAAACACCATGGTGGCAAACGGTGCTGGTAGTGCTGGTGTTTATCGGCCTGCTTGCTTTGCCGACGCTGATCAGGGCTGGGTTTAAGCGTTGGCGCAATCGGCGCGCACCCGATAAGACTTGATGCCCGGCCTGATCGATGCACGGCCTTCGGCTGTGAACCGGGGTCTGAACCGGGGTCAGATCCGACATCCGGACACGGGCTGGACAGTCAATGGGCAGTCAATGTGATTGAATGTAAATGCGTCGCACATGTGTTGCGCCCCTATTTTTTCGTGCCTATTTTTCAGGCAATTGTGTGTGGCGAGGGGGATTATCGTTTGCTTGGGAAGCATGCTGAGTGGAAATTTTGAGGCGCCGCCTCCGGCGGCTAGCGCTCGCTCGCGCTCGCGCAAAAAATCGCCATAGGCGATTTTTTAATCAGTTGAATCGGAGAGGGTTGCGCTTGCAAGCGCAACCCTCCAGGAGTGTAGCGCTGATAAGCGCTACCCGCCACGCGGGCGGCGCGCATGCGCGCCGAAATCCCCGCGCTTGCCCCCGCGTCCCGCGGCTTCGATTCCCGCCGTCATGAGCCTGTGGCCAAAACAAAAAGCCCCGACGCTTACGCGCCGAGGCTTTTGTTTTTATTCAGTGGTGGAGTCGGCGGGAATCGAACCCGCGTCCGCAAGCACTCTACAGACAGTTCTACATACTTAGCACTATCATTTAATTTAACCTGTACAGCACGGATGTGCACGTT
>JAIXXN010000037.1 GCA_027490725.1 Oxalobacteraceae bacterium | reverse complement strand
ACTGATAGCCGGCTGCTCCCTCTAGATATTGTTGAACTATCCGCAGCTTGAACTGTTCACTGTACTTCGCCATAAAAAAAACCCAAAAGTTGGTGTCCAACTTTTGGGGTTCAGTTCACTTATGCGGCATTTTTTGTTTTCGAGCCTAGTGAGCTGCAATCACCATGGCGTTGAATGCCTGCATCAGGCATGACGACTGGAATTACTGAGGCAAGCTGGCAATCAGTCGCGCACCCTGCTGTGGCGTTACAAGGCCAATGCCCAGCGCGCAATCCGCTCCGGTAACTGGAAGTATTTGCGCATCGGCGGCAATGAATTTCTGTTCGATGTCGTAAAAGACCAACGCGAACGTGCCAATCTGGCACAACGTCATCCTGATGTCTTTAGGCAGTTGAAGGGCCAGTGGGAGCAGTGGAATCAGCAAATTTTGCCGATTACGGCCGATGTGCGCACGCATGGCGTTTCAGGGCAAATACAGGCAGATCGCTATGGAATCGGTGCGGTTAGTGGAAAGATTGGTGATTAGTTACGTTTTGTAACGTTTTTCGGGCGCTTTTTGGCCAGAAAACTTAGTCTTTAGGTAAGTAAATTTGTAACTGTTGTTTATTTGTGAATTGGTGCGTGCAATATTGACGAGCCACTCAGTGACATGATTCCATGCGCAGTTAGTAATGGGCAGGCAGCGGAATATCCTTCCGTGATGTCTGTATCAAGTTGCTTACCATGCGGCCCCGGCAGCAAGAGAAATCGTGACTGCCGGTTATTGTTTTTTTAGAAGAATTTCGGGTCTGGGAGAAGTGCAATGAAGTTACGTATGAAATCCATGCCGCTTGCTATCTTGCAAGTAGTTGCCAGTGGCGCCCTGACGATGGCTGTAACCCAGCCAGCGTTCGCGCAACAAAAAGAAGAAGTCACCCCACAACGTGTGGTGATTACCGGTTCGCTGATCAGCCGTACTGACTCGGAAACCGCAACCCCGGTGCAAGTGCTGACCTCGCAAGACATCCAGCGCAGTGGTAAAACCTCGGTTGCTGACCTGCTGAGCGAAGTGGCTGCCAACGGCGCTGGTACGCTGGGCACCGGTTTCAGTGGCGCGTTTGCGAATGGCGCTTCGGGCGTGTCGCTGCGTGGTCTGACCGTCGGCGCTACCCTGGTACTGGTCGATGGCCACCGCCTGGCTCCATATCCGCTGTCGGATGACTCGCAACGTTCCTTCGTTGACGTGTCGGCGATTCCATTTGACGCGATCGACAGCATCGAAATTCTGAAAAGCGGCGCATCGTCGCTGTACGGCTCCGACGCGATCGCCGGCGTAGTCAACATCAAGCTGAAGAAAAACCTGACCGGCACCCGTCTGAACGCGGAAGGCGGCAAAACCCAGCACGGCGGTGGCAACACCAAACGTGCTTCGATCAGCACCGGTATCGGTGATCTGGACGCCGATGGCTACAACGCTTTCATCAGCGCCGAATGGCGTCGTGCTGACGCGATCAAAGTCGCTGACCGTGATCGTTACGACTGGGCTAACCGTGACTGGCGCGCACGTGGCGGTAACAACCTGACGCTGGGCGTACCAACCAACCTGAACAGCTTCCTGACTGCCACCAGCAGCCCGTTCCTGTACAACCCTGCAGGTAGCAATCCGGCTGGCGTCAGCAACGTCAACAATCCAGCCAACTACCAGTTCCTGAATCCGAACTGCAACTTCCAGCTCTACCGTGCCGGTGGTTGCGCGATTCGCGATACCGTCTCGAACATCCAGCCACAATCGGAAAACCTGAACGTGCTGGTCGGCGTGACCAAGAACCTGGGCAACGACTGGGAACTGAACCTGAAAGGTTCGCTGTTCCAGCGTAACAGCATCAACAACCGCGGTATGGGTGCAACCTTCTCGCCATCGACCTTCGCTGGTAGCACCACGCTGGTGAATGGCGTGCTGACGACCGGTGTGAACCGTATCGCCAGCACCCTGTTCGCGAACGGTGCAACCGTTGGCGGCACCACCAACAATCTGGGTGGCAATGCCCGTCTGTACGGTTACATCCCTGGCGTAGATCCAACCAATACCCTGGATAACACCTCGAAAACCACCCGCTTCGCCGCCGATCTGCGTGGCGCTGCATACGGTTGGGATATCAATGCCGGCGCTGGCGCAACCGAAGTCAAGTCGACCATCGACTACAGCGGTTACATCGATCGTCCAGCGCTGTACACCGCGCTGAAAAACGGTACCTTCAACGCACTGGGTAACAACTCGCCAGCCGTCATGGCAGCGATTTCCCCACGCTTCACCAATGAGCTGAGTTCGAAACTGAACTACGTTGACGTGGTCGGTTCGCGTGAACTGGCGCAACTGGGTGCCGGTCCTCTGGCACTGGCGCTGGGTGCTCACTGGCACAAACGCGAACAGAATTCGCCACCTGCTGGTCCGACTCTGACCGGTCAGGTTGCGAATACCTCGGCCTTTACCATCGGTGATGAAACCAACACCGCTGTGTTCGCCGAGCTGCAAGCGTCGCCGATCAAAGATGTGGAAGCCCACCTCTCTGGCCGTTATGACCACTACGACACTTACGGTAACTCGTTCACCCCTGCAGCCAGTCTGAAATGGACTCCAAGCAAGCAAATCGGCTTCCGCGGTACCTTCGCAAAAGGTTTCCGTGCACCGAACCCTGCTGAAGTGGGTAACGCCGGTTCGTTCTTCACCTTCAACGCGATCAACGACCCAGTGTTGTGCGCTGATGGTAAACAGACCACCAAAGGCAACGTTCCAACGGCTTGCGGTATCAATCCACCGTACGTGCAGACCACCAACAAGGATCTGCAACCTGAGAAATCGACCTCGTACACCTTCGGTATCATCGTCGAGCCAATCAAGGGTCTGAATGCCACGCTGGACTACTACAGCATCGAAGTGACCAATCAAGTAATCACCTCGGCTGGTGGTGTGCCAGGCTTCGTGCCAGCCTTCGTGCGTTCGCCAGCAACTCCGGTCGACATCGCCAACGGCGATGGCACCACCTCGGTTGGTACGCCTAGCGTCGGTCCAGTGGCTTACGCACTGTCGCCGTACGTCAACGGTGGCTCGACCAAAACCGATGGTCTGGAAATGGACATCGGCTACCGCTGGCGCATGGGCGACATGGGTACGCTGCGCGCGAACCTGAGCGCCACGCACGTGCTGAGCTACAAGACCAAATCGGTAGACGGCACCGTTTACGAGCTGGCCGGTACGCAAGGTCCATCGGCAGTGTCGGGCGCAACGGGTAACCCACGCGACCGCGCCCAGTTCACGCTCGGCTATGCACGTGGCCCAGTGGATCTGACCGCAACCATGAACTACGTTGGTTCGTTCTCGACGCTGGATCCATCGGTGGATGCAACCAGCTGCGATTCGACCGGCCTGGACGCTGGTGGTCGTACCTACTTCCAGAACTTCAAGCAGCCAGAACAGTACTGCCGCGTTTCCTCGTTCACTACCACGAACCTGAACCTGCAATACAAGGCTAGCGCGAATCTGACCCTGCGTGCTTCGATCCTGAACCTGTTCGACAAGCAGCCACCAATCGACGTCGGCACCTACGGCAACGCCGGTGCACAAACCTCGTACAACGCTTCGTTGCACCAGGCTGGCGCAGTTGGCCGCTTCTTCTCGGTTGGCGCGAACTACACGTTCTAAGCTAACAGGCTAGTAAGCAATCAGGCGGCACACCTCCGGGTGTGCCGCTTTTTTTCGTCTGGATGTTTGCGTCGTTGCTCGGGTCAGATGCTGATGCGTCGATGCCAGGCCGGCGCAGGGTGTGGCCCGATTGGTGCAGCGCTGTCTAGTCGGGCACGCTTGCTCGGCAATCGGGGGGGGGAGCGGGGCAGCGACTCGAGATCAGGTCGGGCGCAGCTCGGGCAGTCTGCCGAGACTGCATTTTGCCCGACCTGACCCCGAGGGCTTTGGAGCAGCGCAGCGGGTTCTTGCTGAGAGGTGGAGCATCCGTGCGGCTAGTCAGTGTTGTGAACACTGGTTCACGATCCGGTGGCATGAAGTGACTTGGAAAACACTAACGTCAAATCATCGGGATGGATATCGCTCATATTACGTGTTTCAATTGTGACAATTTGTGTATGTTTGCAGTGTGTTTAACGGTTATTATATGTTTGATATTTAAATTATTTTTTTAAGAAACATGTATGGCTGATGTCAATTTTGAATAAGGTAATGTGATGGGTATAGTGAAAAATGTATTGTTGTCTGGTTTTTTCGCGAGTGTGGCCTCTTTGAGCCAAGCCGCGGTAGTCGACTTTAATGATGTTGCCGCTGGTACAAGCGGTAACTTTAAGACGGGTGGGTTCGATTTTAAGTTAACTGGATTGTCGGCAGCTGTGACCAATAGCTCCCAATATTGCCTTCCAAATTGTCCATACAATGGGTCAATGTTGGTGTTGGCACCGCTTGGCAATGATGGTCTCGGTGTGTCAGGCGCGTTAACAATGTCCAAAAGTGACGGCGAAACGTTCTCTCTGACAAGCTTTGAGGGGACAGGCTCCTTCAATTTCAACGGCCCAGGTTATGTGAACAGCTACTTTCCGAAGCAGATAGATGTTGTCGGCAAGGTTTTAGGTGGTGACACCGTAGTCCAATCATTCGCAATCAATACTTCGGCAGTAAATGACTATTTGCCCTTGTTGCCCTATTCCTTTAACAGCGGCTTCAAAAATTTAACCTCGGTCATATTTACGAGTAGCGGCAGTGCCTATCCCGTATTTAACGGATTTACAATCGACAATATATATGTGTCCGCTGTGCCCGAACCGGAGTCATACGCCATGATGCTGGCCGGCTTAGGTCTGCTTGGAGTAATGTTGCGTCGTCGGCAGCGCACCGTCTGAGCTAGTGGTTGTCGCGGCATCGTAGCTCGAGCAAGCTGGACACGTTAGGTGCTGATCTATTTTTTAAGTCGCTCCAAAAGAAAATGAGCATGGTTTTTTTTTGGGGCGGACAAATTGTCGTGGCTGCGTTAGGTACTAGGTGGGAGCCGGCCAGATGTTGTCATCGCAAGTCCGCAGGCATTGCTGGTGCGGTGACGGCTGTTTGCTGGAGCCGCGGAACGAAGGCCGCGCAAGGACGTCTGGGGTGGCTTAGTGCTTGCCGAGGCGCAGGTCGAAACTCCAGGTCAGCAGGCGGATCAGGGTGATGGTGGCGGCGCTCGACCAGAGCGCGAAGTCGTCGGAGACGTCGGTGTATTGCAGGCCGATGTACATCCAGCAGCCAAAGAAGGCACAGATGGCATAGGGTTTGCCGTCGCGGAATACCATCGGTACTTCGTTGCAGACGATGTCGCGCAGCACACCGCCGAAGATGCCGGTGATCACGCCCATCATGGCGGCGATAAAGATTGGCATGTGGGCAGCCTGCGCCTGCGACACGCCGGCCACGGCGAACAGACCGAGGCCGATGGCGTCGGCAATGACGATCAGGCGTTCCGACAGAATCTGGCGCAGGGTACGCATTAGCGGCGAGGCCACCAGCGCGAGGATGAAGATTAGGATCGCATATTCCTGATGCATGACCCAGAATAACGGCCTGCGGTCGAGCAGAATATCGCGCAGGGTACCGCCGCCAAACGCGGTGATGAAGGCCACTGTGAACACGCCCACCACGTCCATGCGCTTGCGCCGCGCCTCAACGAAACCGGAAAACGCCCCCACCAGAATCGCGACGATTTCGATGACGGTGATCAGGGAGACGTGGGGAACGACAACGTGCTTCATGGTTGCTATGGACTGAGTGGTAATGTCCATAGGTTAACATGAGCTACCGCGACCGTGTAGGATTGTTTCTTTTTAGGAATTACTAGCGACTTGGCTGTAGCGCGGCGCGCAGCAGCACGATCAGCGCGCCTTCGCCGCCTTCATGGTTGCGTGCCTGACAGAAGGCGACCACGCCTGTTTGCACCAGCCAGCTGTGGACCATCGATTTCAGCACCGGTTCCTGACCGCGCGAACCGAAGCCACGGCCGTGAATCACGCAGACGCAGCGCTGGTTGCGCTGGCCGGCCCGGGTCAGGAAGGCGCCCAGTGCAGCACGTGCCTGATCGCGGTTCATGCCGTGCAAATCCAGCTCGTCCTGCACCGGCCAGTGGCCTTTGCGCAGTTTCTTCATGACGTCGTTGCCGACGCCGGGCGCACTGTAGTTGAGCGCCGGGTCTTCTTCCAGATAATGATCGACTTCGAACAGGTCGGACAGTGATTCGCGCAGCACCGCCGCATCATCTTCTGCCTGACTCAGTTTGCGGGCCGGCGCAGCGGGCAGCGTCGCGCTGCTACGCGGCGCTTGCGGCACGTAACGGTTCTGTTCCGGCAGGCGCTTGACGGCGCCGAGACTGGCCTGGAACAGATTCGCTTCACGGGCCTGCTGCGCTTCCCGCTTGACGCGCTCGGCTTCGGCTAGCGCGCGCGTGTCGGCCTGTTCCTTGAGCTGTTTGCTCAGAGATTTCAGGTCGGCGAAGTCTTTCAACGCCATTGCTTACTCCTGCGCTTCCAGATAGCGCTGGGCGTCGAGTGCCGCCATGCAGCCCGTGCCGGCGCTGGTGATGGCCTGACGGTAGACGTGATCCTGCACGTCGCCGGCGGCAAATACGCCCGGTACGCTGGTGGCGGTCGCCATGCCTTCGTTGCCGGCGCGGGTTTTGATGTAGCCGTTATTCATGTCCAGCTGGCCTTCGAAGATGCTGGTATTCGGCTTGTGGCCAATCGCCACGAACAGACCGTGCACGCTCAGTTCGGTCACGCTATTGTCGTCGGTCGACTGGATTTTCAGGCCGGTGACGCCGCCTTCGTTGCCGAGCACTTCCTGCAGGGTGTGGTTGTACTTGATCACCACTTTGCCTTCGGCCACTTTGGCATTCAGACGGTCGATCAGGATTGCTTCGGCGCGGAATTTGTCGCGGCGGTGAATGATGGTGACTTTATTGGCAATATTGGACAGGTACAGGGCTTCTTCCACGGCGGTGTTGCCGCCGCCGATTACGGCCACTTCCTGGTTGCGGTAGAAGAAACCATCGCAGGTGGCGCAGGCCGACACGCCGCGACCCATGAATTCCTGTTCGGTCGGCAGACCCAGATACTGGGCCGAGGCGCCGGTGGCGATGATCAGGCTGTCGCAGGTGTATTCGTGGCTGTCACCGATCAGACGGATCGGCTTTTCCTGCAGTTTCACGGTATGGATGTGGTCAAACACGATTTCGGTGTTGAAACGTTCGGCGTGCTGCAGGAAACGCTGCATCAGGTCCGGACCTTGCACGCCCATCGGGTCGGCTGGCCAGTTTTCCACGTCGGTGGTGGTCATCAGCTGGCCGCCCTGTTCCACGCCGGTCACCAGCATCGGGTTCAGGTTGGCGCGGGCCGCATAAATGGCAGCGCTGTAGCCGGCGGGGCCGGAACCGAGGATCAATACGCGAGCGTGTTTAGCAGTAGTCATGGCTGGCTTCTTCTGTGTAGGTAGGAATAATCCGAATGTGGGGCCGCTGGGCGCGATCGCAAGGACAGCAGTGTTGTGCTTTCGCGCGGGCAAGCGTCAGGCGGCACTGATTAATTCGTGGTGGCGGTCTAGCCCTCGAAAAAGCGTCCTGCGGCGTTGCAAATCCTCGCCATACCTCGATATGGCTGCGGTTTGCGCCTTGCCGGGCGCTTTTTGCGAACGCTATCCCATCCACCAGAATTAAGTCAGTGCCGCCCTACATTATAGTGCAAGCGGGGCCTAGGCATGAATCGTCGGTCCCGCCGACGCCCGTATGGCTTAGAATAAGCGTATCTGAACATTTCTCGGCAGATAACATTGCCCGACATTTCTATCTATGAGCAGTAAAAAAGTGCAGGAGCGTGCGCCGAAAGCGGCCATTTCCGGCTATACCCGCACCCCGACCGAGCGCCAGCCCCTGCCGAACCGGCTGGTGCGGCTATTGTCCGAGGCGCGCTGGCTGGCGCTGGCCGTGCTGGGCATCTATTTTGTGCTGATTCTGGTCAGCTACGATAAGCTCGACCCGGGCTGGTCACACGGCACGCTGGTGCCCAAGGTGCACAATCTGGGGGGGCGTGCCGGGGCCTGGCTGTCCGATCTGCTGTTATATATCTTCGGCTTCTCGGCGTGGTGGTGGGCTTTCTATCTGTTGCGGCAGGTCTGGCTCGGCTATCGCGGCCTGACCCATAAATATGTGCTGGCAAAAACCCCGGAACCGGAACATGCGCAGGAACCACTGATCCGCGCGATCGGTTTCGTGCTGCTGTTTACCGGCAGTATCGGTCTGGAATACCTGCGCATGTACACCTTGCGCGTGGACTTGCCGCGCGCGCCCGGTGGTGTGCTGGGCGAACTGGTGGGGCACTCGGCCCACGTGGCGCTGGGCTTTACCGGCGCGACGCTGCTGCTGTTGCTGCTGTTCGGGCTGGGCTTGAGCCTGTTCTTCCATGTGTCCTGGCTGACGCTGGCGGAGCGGGTGGGCACCGGCATCGAACTGGCCATCGACTGGCTGGTACAGCGCTACCAGTACCGCGAAGATCGCCGTCAGGGCGAGGTGGCTGCCGTCAAGCGCGAAGAGGTGGTGGTGACCGAGCGTGCCAAGCATGTGGAAAAACACCTGACGGCGGCGCCCGTAAAGATCGAACCGCAGGTGGTGACGGTGGTGAAATCGGAGCGCGTCGAAAAAGAACGGCAGGCCAGCCTGTTCCAGGATCCGGCCACCGACAGTACGCTGCCAGCGCTGTCGCTGCTGGATGAGGCGGCCGAAGTGCAGGAAACCGTCTCGATCGAGACGCTGGAATTTACCAGCCGCCTGATCGAGAAAAAACTCTCCGACTTCGGTGTCGAAGCGAAAGTCGTGGCGGCCTATCCGGGGCCGGTGGTGACCCGCTACGAGATCGAACCGGCGACGGGCGTCAAAGGTAGCCAGATTGTCGGTCTGGCACGCGATCTGGCGCGTTCGCTGTCGCTGACCTCGATCCGGGTGGTGGAAACCATCCCCGGCAAGAATTTCATGGCGCTGGAGTTGCCTAATCCTAAGCGCCAGATCGTGCGCCTGAGCGAAATTCTCGGTTCCAAGGTCTACCACGACAATGCTTCGCCGCTGACCGTGGCGCTGGGCAAGGATATTGCGGGCAAGCCGGTGGTGGCCGATCTGGCCAAGATGCCGCACTTGCTGGTAGCCGGTACCACCGGTTCCGGTAAGTCGGTGGGGATTAACGCCACCATTCTGTCGCTGCTGTACAAGGCCGACCCGGCAGATGTGCGGATGATTCTGATCGATCCGAAGATGCTCGAGATGTCGGTGTACGAAGGTATCCCGCATCTGCTGGCGCCGGTGGTGACAGATATGCGTCAGGCCGGTCATGCGCTGAACTGGGCGGTCAACGAGATGGAGCGCCGCTACAAGCTGATGTCCAAGCTGGGCGTACGTAATCTGGCCGGTTACAACGCCAAGATTGCCGAGGCGAAGAAGCGCGAGGAGCACATTCCGAATCCGTTCAGTCTGACGCCAGACTCGCCGGAACCGCTGGAGAAACTGCCGACCATCGTGATTATCATCGACGAGCTGGCCGACCTGATGATGGTGGTCGGTAAGAAAGTTGAAGAACTGATTGCACGGATTGCCCAGAAAGCCCGGGCGGCCGGCCTGCACCTGATTCTGGCGACCCAGCGTCCTTCGGTGGATGTGATTACCGGTCTGATCAAGGCGAATATCCCGACCCGGATTGCCTTCCAGGTCTCCTCGAAGATCGACTCGCGCACCATTCTCGACCAGATGGGGGCGGAAGCGCTGCTGGGGATGGGCGATATGCTGTATATGCCGCCCGGTACCGGTTTGCCGGTGCGGGTGCACGGCGCGTTTGTGTCCGATGATGAAGTGCACCGCGTGGTGAAACATCTGAAGAGCACTGGCGAGCCCGACTATATCGAGGGCATACTGGAAGGCGGTACGCTCGAAGGTGGCGAAGGCGGCGAGGGTGCTGCGGCCGGCGAGGGCGGTGGCGAGGCCGATCCGATGTACGATCAGGCGGTGCAGGTGGTGCTCAAGAACCGCCGCGCGTCGATCTCGCTGGTGCAGCGTCATTTGCGCATCGGCTACAACCGTGCGGCGCGTCTGCTGGAACAGATGGAACATAGCGGCGTGGTATCGACCATGCAATCGAACGGCAACCGCGAGATTCTGGCGCCAGCCGCCAGCGCGGAATAAGCTTCTCTACAGGATAAAACGTATGAAATTCAAGTATTTTGCGCTGGCACTAGCCGGCTGGCTGGTCCTTTCCCCGCTGCAGGCACAGGCCAGTGCGCTCGAACAGTTCAAGACCTTTGTGGCGTCGAGCAAGGCTGCGCGGGGCGAGTTTAGTCAACGTCAGGTGAAAAACAGTGTGGGTGAAGCGCCCAAGGTGTCGTCGGCAGCCAGCGGGACGTTTCTGTTTGCCCGTCCCGGCAAATTCATCTGGACCTATAGCAAGCCTTACGAGCAAGTGCTGCAGGCCGACGGCGAGCAGCTGTTTATCTTCGACAAGGATCTGAATCAGGTCACGGTGAAGAAGCTCGGCGACGCGCTGGGTTCGACCCCGGCCGCCATCTTGTTCGGCAGCAATGATCTGGATAAAAACTTTACGCTCTCGGAAGCGGGCAGCCGTGACGGACTGGAATGGCTGAAAGCGGTGCCGAAAGCCAAAGATACCAGCTTCGAACTGATCACCATCGGCTTGCGGAATGGCTTGCCGGAAGCGATGGAGCTCAAGGATAGCTTCGGTCAGACCACTGTGCTGGCGTTCCGCAAGATTGAAAAAAATCCGCCGCTGACTGCCACCACCTTTAAGTTTGTCATGCCCAAGGGCGCCGACGTCTTCAATAATTAAGTTCAATCATGGCGCTGCCCCGAGCGGCGCATGGGGCTTGTCCTGCTGTTGTTTTTCACTGATTGCGTATGGCTGATCTTTTCTCCACCGAACCACGCCCGCCGCTGGCCGAAGCACTGCGTCCGAAAACGCTGGACGAAGTGATCGGCCAGTCACATCTGCTGGGCCCGGGCAAGCCCTTGCGGCTGGCATTCGAATCGGGACAACCCCATTCGATGATACTGTGGGGGCCGCCCGGCGTCGGCAAGACCACGCTGGCACGCTTGACCGCGACTGCCTACGATTGCGAGTTCATTGCTTTGTCGGCGGTATTTTCCGGCGTGAAGGATATCCGCGCCGCCATGGAGCAAGCCCAGCACAATCTTGAGCGGGGCAAACACACCATCCTGTTCGTCGACGAGATTCACCGCTTCAATAAATCGCAGCAGGATGCCTTGCTGCCGTATGCGGAATCGGGGCTGGTGACGCTGATCGGCGCGACCACGGAAAACCCTTCGTTCGAAGTCAATTCCGCTTTGCTGTCGCGCTCGCAGGTGTATGTGCTGCAATCGTTCACGTCCGAGGAATTGCGCCAGCTGGTGGACAAGGCACGCAGCAGTCTGCTCGCGCATCTGCAGTTCGACGAGGTAGCCATCGAGACGCTGATCGGTTACGCCGATGGCGATGGGCGTCGCTTGCTGAATCTGCTGGAGCAGACCAGTCTGGCCGCGCAGGCGGCGCATATCCAGCACATTACGGCCGAATTCATCCAGAACGCGCTGACCCTCAACGCACGCCGTTTCGACAAGGGCGGCGATAATTTCTACGACCAGATTTCGGCCCTGCATAAATCGGTACGCGGTTCGAATCCCGATGCCGCCCTGTACTGGCTGTGCCGCATGCTCGACGGTGGTGCCGATGCCAAATATCTGTCGCGCCGCATCGTCCGGATGGCCTGGGAAGATATCGGACTAGCCGATCCGCGTGCCATCCAGCTGGCCAATGACGCGGCCAGCACCTTCGAGCGGCTCGGTTCGCCGGAAGGCGAGCTGGCGCTGGGGCAGGCGGTGATCTATCTGGCGATTGCGGCCAAGAGCAATGCCGGCTACAACGCCTTCAATCAGGCCATGGCCTTCGTGAAAAAGGACAAATCGCGCGAGGTGCCGGTGCATCTGCGTAATGCGCCCACCAAACTGATGAAAGAGCTCGGTTACGGCCACGAATACCGCTATGCCCACGATGAGCCGCATGCCTATGCGGCCGGCGAAACCTATCTGCCCGACGGCATTGCTGAACCGGACTGGTATCAGCCCGTGCCGCGCGGACTGGAAGCGAAAATTGCCGATAAGATGGCTTTCCTGCGCCAGCTCGATGCCGACGCTGGAAAAGCCCGCTAACTGAGGTAAGATATTGTTTTATTTGACAACAAGGCGAGGGGCGGCATGTCGCAGGTAAAGAAGGTGGATGGGATCGATGTGCACATCGACGGCGAAGGGGAAGACACCATCGTCATGATCCATGGCTGGCCGGATACCTACCGACTATGGGACGCGCAGGTAGCCGATTTCAAGCACCGCTATCGCTGTGTACGTTTCACCTTGCCCGGCTTCGATCCCGATACGCCGCGCCGTGTGTATTCGCTCGATGCCACCATCCGCAGCATTTCCTATGTGATTAACGCGATCAGCAATAAGAAGAAAGTGATTCTGATGCTGCACGACTGGGGTTGCGTGTTCGGTTACGAGTACTACATGCGCAACAAGCAGCAGGTGTCGGCCATCATCGGTGTCGATATCGGCGACGCTAATTCGCAGGAAACCCGCCGTTCGCGGACGTTCTCGCAAAAGCTCAAGGTGAGTGCCTATCAGAACACCCTGTCGCTGGCCTGGGCAATTGGCGGGCCGATCGGCAATATGCTGACGCGCCGTATGGCCAATGCCCTCAATGCGCCGGGGCCGCGCGAATACATCGGCGCGCAGATGAATTATCCGTATTACATCCTCAGCGCTGGCGAGGCCGGTTCCTACCGCAACCTGCAAGCCTTCGTGCCCAAGGTGCCGATGCTGTATATCTACGGCGTGCGCAAGCCCTTCATGTTCCATTCGAATAGCTGGCTGGAAAAAATCGAGGCGCGCAAGAGCAATAAAGTGATTCCGTTCAATACCGATCACTGGCCGATGCTGCGGCAGCCGGAACGCTTCAATGAAGCCGTGCATAGCTGGTTGCCGGGTCCGAGCGCGGCAGCGGACCACGACGAGGCGGCGTCGGAGAACGAAGTCGCGGATGGTTGAACGGCAGCGCTAGCGCAGCCGGATCGGTTTCAGATACGGCGCAAACGGTGGTGCCGGTAGCTGCACGCTGGCATAGGCTTGCCGGAAGCATTCGGCCTTGGCATTCATCACATCGGTCGTCGAACTGAGGACTTTGCCATTGGCGTCCAGCGTCAGCACGATCACCACGGGGAATTTCGAGCGCTCGTGGCATTGGCCCCGTTCATCGAGTTTGTGCTGGTTGTTGTAGCTGATCGACAGGTCTTCGTAGCGGCTCGCTTTTTCATTGGGAAATTGCGCATTGAAGCGCGCCATGGCGCCGGCGAAGTCGGGATTGGTGGGCGGCGGAGCTTCCTCGCTGCTGAATGGATGCATGCCGGCACAGCCGCCAAGCAGCAGCAGGGCACTCAGTGCCAGGGCGCGGGTGAACATGGCGATCTCCTCGGGTAGTGACGATGCGTTTATGCTAGCGATTGCGCGTCAGTACTGGCGCACGATAGATTGCGTAGGAGAAATCCTACAGCGCTAGCTGGTCAAAACTCGCAAACAAGTGCCTGCCTCTTGGTACAATGGCTGTTTTCGATACAACGGCAAGCCCCTCATGATTGATATTCAACTTCTCCGCAAAGATATCGCCAACGTGGCCGCGCGTCTGGCTACCCGCAAATTCCAGCTCGACGTCGAAGCGTTCAATGCGCTCGAAGCCGAACGCAAAGCCATCCAGACCCGCACTGAAGAATTGCAGGGCAAGCGTAATTCGCAGTCCAAGCTGATCGGCATGATGAAGGGCAAGGGCGAAGACACCACCGCACTGATGGCCGAAGTGGCCGGTCTGGGCGATGAGCTGAAAGCCAATGAAACGGCGCTGGGCGCAGTACAGGCCAAGCTGAGCGACTTCATGCAGGCGATCCCGAATCTGCCGCACGAGTCGGTGCCGGTTGGTACGGATGAAAGCGGCAACGTGGAAGTGCGCAAATTCGGCACGCCACGCAGCTTCGATTTCGAAGTGAAAGATCACGTTGATGTTGGCGCGCCGCTGGGGCTGGATTTCGATACCGCCACCAAACTGACCGGTTCGCGTTTCTCCGTGATGAAGGGCGGCATCGCCCGCCTGCACCGCGCGCTGGCGCAGTTCATGCTGAACACCCACACTGACGAGCATGGCTACACCGAGTGCTACACCCCTTATATGGTGAATGCCGATTCCTTGCGCGGCACCGGCCAGTTGCCGAAATTCGAAGCCGATCTGTTCTCGGTGAAAAAAGGCGGTGCGGAAGGCGAGGGCGAGACCTTCTACCTGATTCCGACCTCGGAAGTATCGCTGACCAACATCGTGCGCGATGAAATTATCGCCGCCGACAGCCTGCCACTGAAAATGACCGCGCATACGCCGTGCTTCCGTTCCGAAGCGGGCAGCTATGGCCGCGATACGCGCGGCATGATCCGTCAGCACCAGTTCGACAAAGTCGAAATGGTGCAGGTGGTGCATCCGGAGCAGTCCTACGGCGTGCTGGAAGAAATGGTCGGCCATGCGGAAACCATCCTGCAACGTCTGGGCCTGCCATACCGCGTGATGGCACTGTGCACCGGCGATATGGGCTTTGGCGCGACCAAGACCTACGATCTGGAAGTGTGGCTGCCAGCGCAGAACACTTATCGTGAAATTTCCTCGCTGTCGAATTGCGAAGCCTTCCAGGCACGTCGCATGCAGGCGCGTTTCCGCAATGCGCAAGGCAAACCGGAACTGCTGCACACCCTGAACGGTTCGGGTCTGGCCGTGGGCCGTACGCTGGTCGCTGTGCTGGAAAATTACCAGCAGGCCGACGGTTCGGTACTGATTCCGGAAGTGTTGCAAGGCTATATGGGCGGCCTGAAAGTATTGAAGGCGTAAATACTCCTTTTATTTTTGCGCAAGCCTGCTATAATCTTGCCTTCTCGCAGCAGCAGGTGGGAAAACGGAGAGGTGGCAGAGTGGTCGAATGTACTTGACTCGAAATCAAGCGTAGGGGCGACCCTACCGTGGGTTCGAATCCCACCCTCTCCGCCAATTGCTGCTAAAGAGAAAAATGTACCACCAGGAGAGGTGGCAGAGTGGTCGAATGTACTTGACTCGAAATCAAGCGTAGGGGCGACCCTACCGTGGGTTCGAATCCCACCCTCTCCGCCAATATTCAGTAAAAAAGCCTCCGCAAGGAGGCTTTTTTATTTCCGGATGGGAGAGGAGTGCGCGCAGCGCACGCGTGGGATTCGAAGACTCGCGCGTACTCGCGCGAGGGCGGCCTGCGGGATGTAGGCGAATACATCTCTTCAATTGTCGTTGCCACGATTTTTCCAGTAATAATATTGCGGAAAAAGCATTTTTTTGCGTTAAACTCCTGCGCACAAAACCGGGACGACTATGCATTCAACTTTCAAACGTTTTTTTGCCGCCACGCTGGCAGCGATCAGCGCCATGCTGGCTGCGGGCGAGGTGGCGGCCATGGCGCAAGAAGAACGCAATGGCGTGTTCCCCGCGCTGCCTGCCATGCTGGCCGAGCGCAGCGTCACCTTGCGCGTTGATGGCGCGCTCGATGACGAGGCGTGGCGCGCCGCGCCCGTGTTCGACGCTTTTCACCAGTATATGCCTGCCGACGGTAAGCTGGCGCCGGCTAATCTGCGCACCACCGTGCAGTTGCTGATTGACGACGGCGCGCTGGTGTTCGGCATCCGCGCCTGGGACGATGCGCCCGAGCGCATGCGCGGCACGCTGACGCGACGCGACAAGGTAGGCCCGGATCAGGACTTCATCGGCGTCTGGCTAGACCCTACCGGGCATGGCCGCGCCGCGCAATTTGTGCGCGTCAATATCGCCGGCGTGTTCAGCGACGGCATGTACCGCGCCGACCTCGATGAAACGGATCTGGGGCCGGACTTTCCGATCGACGCCGCCGTCAAGCGCCTGCCGGACGGCTACAGCATGGAGATTCGCTGGCCCTTATCGAATCTGCGCTTTCCTTACGCCGACGGCAAGACCTGGCGGGTGATGATCGAGCGCAGCGTGCCGCATGCGGACGGCCTGCTGCTGACCAGCACGCCGCTGAAAAACGGCGCACTGAGCTATATCTCGGCCTTGCAGGACGTGGGTGGCATGGGCGACACAGTGGTGGCGGTGCGCGACCGTAGCTTCCTTGAACTCAAGCCGGAACTGACCCTGCGCTCGAACCGCGACCGCGACCAGAACGGCAGCCAGCGCGGCGACCGTGCCAGCGTGGGGCTCGAGATTAATGCCCGGCCGCGCGCCGACTGGGTGTTCAACGCCACGCTCAATCCCGATTTTTCGCAGGTGGAAATCGACCAGCCGACCGCCACGGGCGCCAGCCGCATCGCTCTCAGCCTGCCGGAGAAGCGTGGCTTCTTCCTCGAAAGTGCCGACGTACTGGGCTTGCCGCTGTCGGCGTTCTACTCGCGCACCGTGGCCGATCCGGAATGGGGCTTGCGGGCCACCTGGCGCGACGCCGGCGCCGACGCCACCGCGATGAGCTTGCGCGATCAGGAGGGCGGTGTGGTGCTGCGCGGCGCGGTCTACGAGACCAGTGAATACGCGCAAACCCGGCGCACGCTGGCGAGCCTGGTGCGCACCCGCTGGCATGGCGAGCACGCGGTGCTGGGCGGCTTCGTAGCGCAGCGCGCTTATGGCGACGCGGGCAGCAACGAGGTGGCCGGCGTGGATGGCCAGTGGCGTGACGACGGCCAGCAAGCCATCTGGCTGCTGATGCATTCGCAAACCAGTGCCGGCTTCGTCGAGGCGCCGCTCGCGCGCAGCGCGCGTGTGGCGACGCGCCATGGCAGCTACGCGCTCGGTAAATTCTCTAGCAGCAGCGAGGTCTGGTGGAACGAGTTGCAGCTGGAGGCGATCACGCCCGGCTTCGTCAACGACAACGGTTTCGTGCCACAGACGGGCGTCCTGAAGACTGTCTTCAATCTCAACCGCCGGCTGGGTGCGCACACGCTGGCGCTGGCCGATGCGCAACTTGAGCTGTATGAGTTCGAGGCGCATCTGGGCCTGCACGAGATCCGTACCCTGTCCGATGCGCAGCAGGGACAGCAGGCCAACCAGATCGTCGAGCGCAAGCTGCAGCCGGGGATCTGGTTCCGGGCCGGACGGCAAACCAATCTGTGGGCCAACCTTGGCTTCGACCAGCAGCGCGGCCGCCGCCTGGGTGTGCTGCACCAGGTGCCGGCCGTGCACTTCGGCTTCGAATCATCGCCGCTGCCATGGATGACCAAGTTCAATGCCGAAGTCACGCTGGGCCGTCAGCTCGACGTGGACGCCGATCGGGTGGGGAGCGGTGGCAATGTCATCGTGGATATGGGCTTGCGCCTGCCGTTGCCAATGCCCTTATCCGGCATGCGCGGCTGGTCGGTGGAAACAGATTTCCGGGTCAACCGCGCCTGGGTGCAAGGCACGCTGGGCCACCCGGCATTCCTGGATCAGGGCTGGCGCGCGCTGGGCATGCTGCACTTCACAGCGTCTGACTCGATACGCTTGCTGGCGCAAACCACCTCGGCCGCACGGCGCGATGACGGCGTATCGGTACTGGAGCCCTGGGCCGATCGGCAAATGCACCGCTCGCTGCTGTACCGCCACCTGTGGCGGCATGGCCGGGCGATGTCGCTGGGGCTGTCGCATGATCGCACGCGCGCCCCCGATACCACCAGTAAGTCCCTGACGCTAAAGTTCCAGTGGGAGGTCTAGGTCAGCTTGCGAGTGTGACGGCTGGCTGAGATGGCGCTGCGCCGGTGCAGGACCGGCGCGGCGGGCATCAGGCGGCGCAGCACTTCTTGGACTTCTTGCCACTGCCGCAAGGGCAGGGATCATTGCGTCCGACTTTCGGGCCTTTGGGGGGATGCCAGTGGCCGTGCAGCTGGATGACGGCGGCGGGAATTGCATCGGCCGCGCGGTCTGCATCGGTAGCGGCGTCGAATGCCGTCAGCCATTCCGGGTGGCTGCTGCGCAGTGCGTCCCAGACGGGCGCATCAAGCGCCATGCCGGCACGGAAGCCGGCCGCCCACTGCGTGGCCGTCCAGTTGCCGCCACACTCGTAGATCGGTTCGAAACTACCGGGATCCTTGGCCATCCAGGTCTGCATATAGTGATGGTGGCGGCGCGCCAGCGTTTCGGCCTCTGGCTGTTGCAGGGCGGCAGCTAGCCAGACCGCGTCCGGCAGCGGGCTAGGGGTGATCACGCAGGCGGTCAGCAAGCCTTCCAGCCAGGCCACATCCTGCAAGGCGTCGAGGGCGGCGTATTCATCATCATTGAGTGGGGCGGTGGACATGTCTAACCTTGTTGTACGGGGAAGGCTGTATTCTAAAGCCTGCTTGGCTGGCCGGTCGATAATCAGCAGGTGCGGGGCGACGGCGTTTAAGTGCGCTGGCACACGCCCGCGCCCATCTCGGGGCTTGTCGTCCCGCGCGCGGTCCCCCATCTCGGTGCTCCATTCACAGTTGTATGAGGAGAGCCTGTCATGTTGAATGCCTTGCCGCTGCGCAGCCACAGTACGCCTGATCCCGATCAGCCGCCACCCCCGCCCGATAATGACCCGCCACCGGACAACCAGCCGGTGCCGGAACAGCCACCGATTGAAGAGCCGCGGCCCAGACCATTGCCTATCCATACACGAAGCGCGTGAGAATCCGTGACATTTGTTGCCAGAGGGCTACATTTTTTAAACTTTGTGCTGACCGTCACACTTGGGTCATGAAACTGTTTCTATAATTTAGTCATGACAGCGGTTTTCGTTCACGGAGGGGATCATGGGCAATTCATTACATAATAAAATCTATCTCGGTCGTCGCAGCATTGCCCTGAGCAGCAAGCGTGCACAAGCCTTGCTGTGTATCGCGGCGTTTGCCACAGTCGGTCTGATCTGGCTGGCAATTCGCACGTTCTGAAGCCCCGACGCTGTGCTGGCATGGCAGGCTCTAGCTTGCCGTGACAGCGCGGTGCGCGTACCATGAGGGCCGCAGCTGTCTCTTATGGAAAAAATGGCAATGAAGAACGAGAAATTAACGCAGGACGAGTACGACGCCCTGAGTGAAGTCAAACGCGGTAACAAGGGTGAGCGCGTGAGCGCCTGCGTCGGACGTAACACCAAACGTCTGGCGGGTCTGAAGCTGTTCACCATCGAAAGAAACGGTCGCATTCTGCTCAGCGAGAAAGGCGAGCAGGTGCTGTTCCTGCGCCGCTGTGTGCTGGCGATGCGCGCGCTGGCCAGCAATCCGGCGAGCGTACTGGAAGCCGACGTCGCCATGTTCCTTGGCAAAAAATCCCATATCACCGCGCTGCCCGAGGGCGGCTATTGCCTCAGCGATAAAGGCCGCGAAGCGTTGGCCGACATGGAGCTGCGCGGCATCTAGGCCATAAAAGCTAGGCCAGCAGCGGTTCATTTACGGTAATGTAATGGTATAAAACCTTTCGCCCACCTCACCGCTGCTGACGATGAAATTACATACGCTGCAGAAGTTCCGCAAACTGTTCGGCATTCTGGTCGCTGCGGTGGCTGTGATGCTGGTGCTGGTCGTGCTGTTTGTCGCGCATGTATTGCAGGAAAGTCGTGAGCGTTACTATGCTAACGCGGCCGACACGGCCCACAATCTGACCATTTCGCTGGAAAACTTCCTGCAGTCGCATTTCGAAGAAGTCGATCTGGCGATGCGCCGCGCCGACGTCGAGTTCCGCAGCATGCAGATCGAGCATCGCTACAGCGACGAAAAATTCAGTGCCTATCTGCGTACACTGCGTGAGCGCATCCCGAATGCCCAGGCGGTGCGTGGCGCCAATGCGGCCGGCAAGGTGATCTTTGGTGAACAGATTGATCTGGCGCGGCCACAGGATCTGACCATCCGCGAGTTCTTCCAGCGCGCCAAGGCTGAACATGAACTCATCATCTCGATCCCCGTGAAGTCGCGCATTACCGGCGAATGGGTGTTGCCGATGGCCTATCCGCTGACGGCAGCCGATGGCAGTTTCGGCGGCACCGTGTATGCGCTATTGAATAGTGACCGGCTGACCGAACTGTTTTCTTCCTTAAATGTCGGCCCCAACGGTTCCATCATCTTGCTGGATAACCGGCGCCGTGTGCTGCACCGTTATCCCTTTGTCGACGACATGCAGTTCGGCGCCACGATCCCAGTGGCACCGCAGACTCAGGCGATTCTGGAAGGCAAGCAGCGCGGCACGACCTACAACGTCATCAGTCCCTATGACGGGCGCGAACGCGCGCTCAGCATCGAGCGGGTTGGCAGCTATCCGGTGGCAATTCTGGTGGGGCTGGCCAGTGAAGATTTTCTCCAGCCGTGGCACCGCGAGGTGCGCATTGCCACGCTGTTTCTGGGCGGCGTAACGGTGATTGTGTTGCTGCTGCTCGCCAGTGTCTGGTATTCCATGCAGCGCCATTTCCAGTCACTGCTGAGACTGGTGGACACTGATCGGGCCCTGCAGGGGTCGCTCACCCAGTTGCAGGCATCGGAAGCGCGCTGGCGCTCGCTGGCCGAAGGCTTGCCGCAAATGGTGTGGACCGTGACGCCGCAGCTGCGGGTCGACTTCATGAGCCAGCACTGGGAACGCTTCAGTGCCGTGCCAGCGGCGCAGATGATCGCGGCGGGTAGCTGGGCGCCCGTGCTACATGAGGATGACCGCGCGGTGGTGCTGGCCGAATGGCAGCGGGCCGCCCTCGCGGGGGACGTGTTCCGTTGTGATTGCCGTTTGCGCCGCCATGACGGTGTATGGCGCATTTTCGATAACCATGCACTGCCGCGCAAGAACGAGGCGGGGGTGATTCTGGGCTGGGTGGGCAGTAGCACCGATTGTACGGAAGCGCGCATGGCCCACGTGGCGCTGATGCAGGCCAAGGAGGAGGCGGTGCAGGCTGGTCGCGCCAAATCCGACTTTGTCGCCAATATGAGCCACGAAATCCGCTCGCCGATGAACGCTGTGCTGGGCATGTTGCAACTGCTGCAGCAGACCGAAATGAGCGAGCGTCAGTGCGATTATGTGGCCAAAGCCCATGCGGCGGCCAGCGCCCTGCTGGGGCTACTCAATGATGTGCTGGATTTTTCCAAGGTCGAGGCGGGCAAGTTCGAGCTCGATCCGCATCCGTTCCGGCTCGATAAGCTGTGGCGCGATCTGGCGGTGATTCTGTCGGCGAATGTGGGTAATAAGGATATCGAGGTGCTGTTCCGCATCGATCCGGACTTGCCCGAAGTGGTGCAGGCCGATGCCTTGCGGCTGCAGCAGATTCTGCTCAATCTGGCCGGCAATGCGATTAAATTCACCACCCATGGCGAGGTGGTGCTGTCGGCCCGGCTGGCCGGACGTACGGCGCACGGTCTGAACATCGCGTTTGCGATCCGCGATAGCGGCATCGGCATTTCACCGGAACAGTGCCAGTATATTTTTGAGGGTTTCGCGCAGGGCGAAGCTTCCACGGCGCGGCGCTATGGCGGCACCGGGCTGGGTCTGGCCATTAGCCCGCGGCTGGTACGCCTGATGGGCGGCACTTTACGGGTCGAGAGCGCGCTGGGGCAGGGCAGTCTGTTCGAGTTCGAACTGCCAGTGGCACTGGCGCCCGGCGACGGGCAGCGCCACGCTGATGCGGGACCGCTACCGTTACCGTTGCAGGGCATGCAGTGTCTGGTGGTGGATGACAATCACGTGGCGCGGCTGGTATTGAGCGAGATGGCGCGTTCCTTTGGCTGGGAAGTGGAACTGGCGGCCAGCGGCCAGCAGGCTTTAGCGGCTATCGAAGCGCGGCTGGCGGCGCAGCGCTCGTATGATGTGGTGTTTGTGGACTGGCGCATGCCGGAGCTCGATGGCTGGGAAACCAGTTGTGCCATCCGCAAGCTGGCGGCGCCGGGCAAGATGCCGCTGATCGTGATGGTGACCGCGCATGACCGCGAGTTGCTGGCGCAGCGCCATCAGAGTCTGGCGCCGGTACTGGATGGCTTTGTGGTCAAGCCGGTGACGGCCTCGATGCTGTTCGATGCCGTGGCCGATGCCCGCATGGGGCGCCGTACGCCGCTGACAGCGGTCGCCGTGCCGGCCATGCAGCGCCTGCAGGGCTTGCGTCTGCTGCTGGTTGATGACAATCCGGCCAATCAGCAGGTGGCCAGCGAATTGCTCAGTAACGACGGTGCGCATGTGGTGGTGGCCAGTTCCGGGCCGATGGCGATTGCCGCGGTCACCGATGGCTCGCCCTTACCCGACCTGATACTGATGGATATCCAGATGCCGGAGATGGATGGCTATCAGGCCACCAGTGCCATCCAGGCGTGGCTGGGGGCCGCTGCGCCACCGATCGTGGCGATGACGGCGAATGCCATGGCCGCCGACCGACAGGCGGCGCTGGCAGCTGGCATGGTCGACCATGTAGGCAAGCCTTTCGATCTGGCCCAGCTGATTTCCGTGATTCTCAGTCATACCCGTCCGCACAGCGTGGCATTGGCCAGTCTGATGCTGGCAGCACCGGGGGGCGCGGGGGTAGCGACGCCTGCGGTGATCACGGCGGATCTGGCCGGTGTGCCGCCAGCGGGGCTACGCTACGAGGCGGCCATCAAGCGACTCGGTGGCATGCAGTCGGTGTATCTCGCGACCCTGCGCGGTTACTGCAGCGAGGGACCACGGCTGGCCGACCTGTTGCGTGCGGCGCAGAACGCCGGCGATATGGCGGCGGCCACGCCGGCCCTGCATACGCTCAAGGGACTGGCTGGCACGGTGGGTGCCGAGCGCCTGCAGGCACTGGCGCAGACGGCCGAACTGTTACTGCATGAAGATGCCAGTACACCGTTCTGGGCGCAACTGGCGCGGGTGCTGGACGCGAGCGCGCCGGTACTGGTGGAAGTGCATGAATTACTACTCAAGCTAGATCCTGCCGACCAGCCCGGCATATAGCTGTGCCAGCGCCTGCTCGGGCGGCGCACCGTCCGAGCATGCTGGGATGGGCACTCAGGGCTGGAAACCGTCCGCACTGATTTCCAGTTCGCGCACCTCACCATAGCTGGCTGCCGTGGCGCGGATTGCCTCGGCCTTGCCGATCAATACCGTTTGCAGCTTCAGACGCGGGAAGTGGGTATCCACCAGCTGTTTGGCTTTTTGCGGCGTCAGGCTGTCGACATCGTGCATGAAGTTGTCGATCTGCGCGCGACCCACCTGCGCGGCATACATTTCACCGAGCAGACCGGCCAGCTGTTCGCCCGTTTCGTAGCGCGGCGGGAACTGACCTTTGACATAGGCCTTGGCCGATTCCAGCGTGGCCGCGTCGATCCCTTGTGTCCACAGGCGCTGATAGGTCTTATGCGCCAGTGCCAGCGCGTCTGCCGTTTTCGGCAGCGCGGTAAAGCTGGACATGGCGAAGGTGCCGGTCTGCGACAGCGTGGCAAACTCGCTGCGCGCGCCATAGGTCAGGCCCGAATTGACACGCAGTTCGTCATTTAGCCACGAGGTGAAGCGGCCACCGATGATGGTGTTGAGAACTTGCAGGGGCACGTAGTCTGGATCGTTGCGGGCGATTCCCAGGCCACCGATCATGAAGGTTGTTTCGATCGCATCGGGTTTGTTGACCAGCCAGACGCGCGCACGATCGGCCTGTACCCGGCCGTAGTCCGGGGTCGGCAGGGCTGGACCACTGGCCTGCCACTTGCCGAACAGTTCACCGAGTTGGGCGCGCATCGCGGCTGTGTCGAAGTCGCCCACTACGATGATGGCGGCATTGTCCGGGCGGTAGTAGTGCTGGTAATACTGGCTAACGTCCTGCTCGGTCAGTGCGGAGACGCTCTGCACCGTGCCAGCGGCCGGCTGGCCGTAGGGCGTGGCACCGAACAGCATGGCGCGGTAGTACTGATTGACCACATTGCGTGGCGCTTCCTTGGCCTGTTTCAGACCTTGTACTTTGCGCTTGCGCAGCTTGGCCAGTTCGGCGGCATCGAAGCCCGGCTGCTGGATGATTTCGGCCAGCAGTGGCAGCAAGGTGGCGCTGTCCTGACGGGCAAAGTTGGCCTGCACGGTACTGGTTTCCGTACCAGCGCCGCCACTCAGACGCGCGCCACGGAAATCGAAGGCCTGATCGATCTCGGCTTTGCTGTGGCTGCGGCTACCCAGCAGCAGGGCGTCGCCGGTCAGATTCGACAGGCCCGCTTGTTTGCCGTCCTGTACGGCGCCGGCTTTGATGACGGCGCGCACCGAAATCAGCGGCACTTCATGGCGCTCCATCAGGTACAGGGTCAGGCCGTTGGGCAGGCGGACGGTTTCAAAGTCGGGCAGACGGAATTGTGCGGCGTGGGCGCTGCCTATGCTGCCCAGTGTCGTCAGGGTCGCCAGCAGGGCAGAGCAGAGCGGGCTGATGGTGCGCGTTGGGCGCGGAGTAGATTGCTGCATTTAGTCCTCCCGGGCGGCCAGTACACCGACCGTACGTTGTGATTTTTTCAGATAGCGTGCGGCGATGGCCTGGATATCGGCCGGCGTCAGACGCTGGTAGGCGGCCGGTGCATCGAACAGTTTTTTATAGTCGCCAAACAGCACTTCGTAATTGCCCAGTTGCTGGGCTTTGCCGTTGATGGTTTCCATGGCGCGGTAGTAGTTGAGCAGCTTCTGGTTCTTGACCTTCTGCAACTCAGCTTCGCTCACCCCTTGCTGTACCAGTTCGTCGACGGCAGCCAGCAGGGCTTTTTCCAGCTGGGCCGGGGTGACACTGGAGGCCGCGACGGCTGACAGATACAGCAGGCCGGGATCAAACCCTTCCATGCTGCTGGCGCTGACCTGAGTGGCCAGTTGCTGCTCGACCAGCGCCCGGTACAGGCGCGCCGTCTTGCCTTCGGCTAGCAGGCTTTGCAACACTTCTAGGCCATAGTAGTCCGGGTGATTGGCGGCCGGAATCTTATAGGCAAACACTAGATTGGCCGAGGTCGCCGATTCCTTGGCGACAAAAACGCGCCGCTCGCCTTTTTGTTCCGGTTCGACGGTGCGCACCGCCGGTGGGAGTGGACGGGCCGGAATTGCGCCGAAGTAGCGCGTCGCCAGTTTTTTTACGGCGTCCGCCTTGACGTCCCCAACAATCACCGCCACCGCATTGTTAGGCGCGTAATAGGTCGTGAAATAGCGCTGCAGATCTTCCTGGGTCCAGGCCTTGATGTCGGATTCGTTACCGATCACCGACCACGAATACGGGTGGGCATGGAAGGCTACGCCATTGACTTCTTCGTGCAGCGCGCGCAGGTTGGAGTTTTCCAGTCCCGTGCTGCGTTCGGACAGCACCACACCGCGCTCGCTGGCGACCATTTTCGGATCGATATTCAGGTGGGCGATGCGGTCGCTTTCCAGCGTGAAGATGGTTTCCAGCGAACTGGCCGGGAACCAGTCCTGATACACGGTCAGGTCGTTGCTGGTGTAGGCGTTATTCGAGCCACCTTTGGCTTCCATGGTGCGGTCGAACTGTTTCGGACCGAAGTTCTTCGAGCCATTGAACATCATGTGTTCGAAGAAGTGCGACAGACCGGTGATGCCGGGTGCTTCATTGCGCGAGCCGACTTTCCAGAATGTGTACATATTCGCGTTGGGAATCGTGTGCGATTCCAGCACGATGAACTTCATGCCATTCGCCAGCGTGAAGGTCTGCACGGCGTCGGCACTGACGGCGTGGGCAGCGGTGGATAGGCCCAGCATGATGCTGGCGGCCAGAACTTTCCATTTCATAGGGGGGACTCCTGAAAGCGTGAAGCCCAGAGCATACGTGATTGCCATGGTTTTTGATATCGCATGATCAACTTTTGCACGACTAATTGCTGAAGCGCCCGTTAGCCGTTAGGATGGGGCAAACAACCACGGAGCCGTGCATGGAAACACCTATGAGCTGGAGTGCCCACGAACTCACCATGACGGTGCTGATGACCCCGGATATGGCCAATTTTTCCGGCAATGTCCACGGCGGCACCATTCTGAAATTCCTCGATAGCGTGGCCTATGCCTGCGCCAGTCGCTATTCGGGCAGTTATGTGGTGACGCTGTCGGTGGATCAGGTGATGTTTCTGCAGCCGATACATGTGGGGGAACTGGTGACCTTCCTCGCCTCGATCAACTATACGGGCCGCACCTCGATGGAAGTCGGGATTCGCGTGGTCACGGAAAACATCCAGCAGCGGCTGGTGCGGCATGCGAATAGCTGTTACTTCACGATGGTGGCCGTCGACGAGCAGCGCAAACCGGTGGAGGTGCCAATGCTGGTGCCGGAATCCGAGGTGCAGAAAGCACGCTGGGATCAGGCACTGCTGCGCAAGCAGGCACGCCAGATGGTGCACGGCGCCCGCAAGAAATAGCCAGACCGGCGCATGCCGCTTATCAGATAGCGGGGGCGGATGCCGGGCAGCTGGCGGCGCGAGCGGGCCTCAGGCGCGTGTCGCTGGACGGGCCTGCAGACGCCATACTATCCAGCGCGCCAGCAGGCGATTCAGCCAGGCTAAGCGCAGACCATTGTGACGCGCCACCTTGCGCTGCATGGTCAGCGCCGCCGACGGCGTGCTGCCGGCCACAGCAAACAGCAGGTGGTTATTGCCGGCAATGCCGTGAAAGCAGCACAACTGGCCGTCGAAGGCGGCATGCAGGCGCATGCGTAGATCCGGGTAGGCCGGGTCATAGCTGAAGATGTTCGCGACCAGCACGCCACCGGGACGTAGCAGCCGCCGGCAAGCGCGGTAAAAACTGCTGCTGCCGAGTTCCGGCGGCAGTCCCAGTTCATCAAAACCATCAATCAGCAGCACGTCAGCCATCTCTTGGCAGTGTTGCAGGTAGTGGCTGGCATCGGCCTCGATAATGCGCAGGCGGGCGTCGTCGGGCGGAATGGCGAACTGTTCGCGCAGGGCGATCACGTCGGCGCGCAATTCCAGCACCGTGATGCGGCAGTGCGGCAGATGGCGGTGGCAGAACTTGACCAGCGAGCCACCACCGAGTCCCACCATGATCACATGCTGCGGCTGTGGCTGGAATAGCACAAAGCACATCATGGCGCGCGGATAGGCCAGCACTAGCTGGTCCGGATGCGATAGGCGCATCTCGCTCTGGATCATGCCGGGGCTAAATTCCAGCGTGCGGGTATTGCCACGGGTGCGTACCAGCGGCGGATCGGTAGGCAAACTCAAGATTGTTTAGGGTGGTTGGGCGCGACAATTTATCGTCGCATGCGGGCTAGTGTAGACGACATTGCATTTACAGATGGAAAAATTGTATGTACATTGACGTTAGATTAAGCCAGCCCCTCTGGCGGCACTACTGGAGAGTACGACGATGTTCCTAGATCACCCTACGCTTACCGCTACCAACAGTTTCACCGAACCGGATCGTCTGGAACGTCTGACCCGCGTGTATGGCTACGTGGTAGCGCTGGCCGACCTGGCTGGCAAGCAGACCTTCATCGAAAAGGTCAGCCAGATGCATGACCATAAAGGTACCCTGATCGTGTTCTGGCACGATGCTCCGACCGAGGACGAGAAAGCCTTCTTCGGTCAGGCCTGGGCCAGCAAAGTGGGCGATGGCACACAGAGCGTGGAACACGAAGTCTAAAGACCTCAGGGCATGGATATCAAAACGCTGGTGCTGGCGCTAGCGCTGGGCAATTTCAGCCTGTGCGCGGCGCTGTTCTTTTATCAGCAGCAGGAAGGCCGGCTGGCACCGACGGCGAGCATGCGCAGCTGGCGCATGGCGCGGCAATTCCAGGCGCTGGCCTGGGGCTTGCTGTATCTGCGCGGTGCACTGCCGGACTTTTTGACCATCCCCTTCGCCTACGCGCTGCTGTTCAGCGGCTTTGCGCTCGATACCTCGGCATGGTGGGAGCTGGCCGGACGGCGTGTCTGGCGGCGCTATCTGCTGCCGGCACTGGGCGTTTCAATCGGCCTGTTCACGGGCGCCTGGCTGCTCGATATGCCTGCCGGCGAGCGGATCGGCATTGCCGGCATGGTGGCCGGCTTCTTCTTCCTGGCCGGTGCGGCGGCACTGGGTCGCGGCTGGCGTCGCGGTACACTGCTGCGCCGCTATCTGGTACTGGCGAATCTGTTGCTGACGCTGGTGATCATTCTGCGCAGCGTGCTGACGGCGCTGATGCCCGATGGCGTGCTGTGGCTCAGCTCCGGGGTGCTGCAAGGCGCCGGCATCGTTACCCTGTACCTGCTCACGCTGGGCAATGTGTTCGGCTATCTGTTGCTGAGCCGCGAACAACAGGAAAGCGAACTGGCGCGTCTGGAAGTCAACGATGCGCTCACCGACGTGCCGAACCGGCGCGGTTTCTATCAGGCCTTAGCGCCATGGATAGCGCTGGCGCGCCGTCCCGGCCAGCCGACCTCGCTGATTCTGCTGAAGTTCGATGATTTCAAACGCATCAATGAACATTACGGCCATCCGGTCGGCGATCTGGTGCTCAAGGCCATGGTGGAGGTGTGCCAAAAACAACTGCGCGATAGCGATCTGATGGGGAGGCTGGGCGGCGCCGAGTTCGCCATCCAGCTGCCGCGCACGGCGCAGGACGATGCCTGCATGGTGGCCGAGCGGATCCGGCTGGCCATTGCAGCGGCCCCCGTCAAGGCGGGCAAGGCGATTATCAATATGACGGCCAGTCTGGGAGTGACCACCATCCGTGCCGACGATGTTGCCGTAAGTCTGTTTAAACGCGCTGACGAGGCGCTGCAGCAGGCCAAACGCGAAGGTCGCAACCGGGTGGTGGTGGCAGCAGCCAGTGCCGAGCCGCAAGAAGTCTGAGGCCTGGGCAGGCCCCTGTCAGGAAGTCGTCATCAAGCGGTCACAAACTGCGCTTATGGTGATCTATAATCATATAAATCGTTTAGTTTGATTATTCTCGGCGCATTGCCGATGTCCGGCTCCCGGAGAGGCTTCCAAATATGTATGCAGCAGTAGATCTGGGTTCCAACAGTTTTCGTCTCCACATCGGCAAGCACGATGGCGACGCCATTCGTGTTCTGAAAAGCGTACGCGAGCCGATACGCCTGGCCGCCGGGCTCGATGAGGAAGGCAATCTCACGCCGGCGGCCATGCAGACCGCACTCAATTGTCTGAAAAACTTCCGCAACGTGCTGGCCGGCTATCGCCTCGACGCGGTGCGCGTGGTGGCGACGTCCGCGATGCGGGTGGCGCGCAATGGTGCGGCGTTTCTACCGCAGGCCGAACTGGCCATCGGCTATCCTATCGAGATCATCTCGGGCGAGGAAGAGGGCCGGCTGATCTATATGGGGGTATCGAACGCTCTGGCGACCCCGGGCGAGCGGCGCCTGGTGATCGATATCGGCGGCGGCTCCACTGAACTGATACTGGGGCGCGGTCAGGAAATCGAACGGGTCGAGTCGTTCAGCGTCGGCACCGTGAAACAGAGTCTGTCGTTCTTCATCGGCGGGCGGGTTGATGCAGCGTCGTTCGAAGCAGCGATTCTGTCGGCACGCAGCCACTTCGAGGACGCGGCGCCGCCGTACCACCCGCAATTCTGGAAGCAGTGCTACGGTTCTTCGGGCACCGCGCGCACGATTGCCGACATCATTATCAAGAACGGTATCGGGCGTGAAGTGAATGGCGCCACCCTGAGTGCGCTGAAACAACGCTTTATCGAATTCGGTCATGTCAGCAAAATCGACCTGCCCGGGCTGCGTCCGGACCGCGCCGGCACCATTATCGGCGGGCTGGCGATTCTGATTGGACTGGTGCGCGAACTGGAAATTCCGCAGGTGCTGCCGATCGAGGCGGGACTGCGCATGGGCGTGATGTGGGATCTGCATCTGCGTTCCACCAAGCGTGACCGGCGCGAACAATCGGTGCTGGACTGCCAGCAGCGCTTCCATTGCGATCAGCAGCGCGCCAGCCGGGTGGCGCAGGACGCACTGGCGCTGTACGCGCAGACCAAGCCTGCCAGCGATCAGTACACGCGTCATCTGTACTGGAGTGCGCTGCTGCACGAAATGGGCATGGTGGTGTCGCATACCGGCTACCACAAACATGCTGCCTATATGGTCGAAAATGCCGATTTGCCGGGTTTTACGGCGCGCGAGCAGAAAATCCTGGCGCGCCTGATTCTGGCGCATAAAGGCAATCTGCGCAAAGTCGCGGAGGTCTTGAACGAGCCCGATTTCGTCAAGGCGGTGGCGGCTTTGCGGCTGGCCGTGCTGCTGATGCATGCGCGCATGGATGTCGATTTCAGTCAGCTCAGATTACGCGTGAAGAGCCGCATCGAACTGGAGATCCGGCGCAGCTGGATCAACGATCACCCGACTTTGTCCTACTGGCTGGAGAAGGAACAGGAGCAATGGGATGAAGTAGGTGTAGACTTTAGTCTACGTTGCAATACCTAAACCGGAGACGATGATGAATGGCCAGAGTCTGAAACGCGTTGCCGCTGGAGCGGGCCTGGCGCTATCGCTGGCAGTGATGCTGACTCTGACTCTGACGCCTACGCCGGCCAGTGCTGCCGAACGGCGCGAGCCTTTGCGGCTGTGCTTTGAACAGACCAATGTGCTGCCATGGCGTACCGAGTCTGGCGCCGGGCTCAATTTTGCGCTGCTGAAGATGGTCGAGCAAAAGCTGGATCTGCGCTTCGAATTCCAGAGCATCCCTTGGAAGCGCTGTCTGGCACAGCTCAAGGCGAATGCGGTGGAGGGAGCGTTTGCGGTCAGCTATAAGCCCGACCGGCGCGCGCTGGGCGAATATCCCGGTGGTCAGGTGGTCGATGCCAGCAAGCGGATGCATATCGATAGCTATATGGTGTTGCGCCGGCGTGGTAGCAAAGTTGAATGGGATGGCAAGAGCTTCCGCAATCTGGATGGTACGGTCGGTTTCCAGCTCGGTTATTCGGTCGGCGATGTGCTGCGTGGCCTGAATGTAGAAGTCGATGAGGGGAGCCAGCGCGCCGACGAACTGGCGCGCAAGCTGATCGCCGGGCGGGTGGCTGCGGCAGCCGTTGGCGGCAGTGATGCGTATAGCCTGATGCACGGACCACTGGCCGGGGAACTGGAGCAGCTACCGATTCCGATTATCGAAAAGCCGTATTTTCTGATCCTGTCGCATGGACTGGTGGCGGCTGATCCGCAACTTGCCGATCGGATCTGGCGGGCGGTGGAAGAGGCGCGTAATAGTGTCGCCTATCGCAAGCTGGAGGCGGCAGAAGGAGCCCGTCATTGATGCATTGAATCCTCCCGCTGGCGGGTTGCTGGCACGCCTGCAGTGCGCCTGGCGGCGCAATATCCTGCTGCGTCTGGGCTGCGCGATCTTCATCGCCGTGGCACTGTCTACTGCGGTATACACCACCTACATCATGCGTTCGCTCAGTCGCGAAGCGGAGCAGAATCTGCAGGAACGCGCCGAGCGGCTGGCGGCCGTGCTGTCGCAGGCGCTGGCACGGCCGCTGTTCGACATTAACAGTGCGGCCATCAACAGCGTAGTCGATGCCTCTGGCGCGACGCCGGAAGTGCTGGTGCTGCGCGTACTGGCACCGAATGGTACGGAAGTGGCCAGCTATGTCTCGCCAACTCCTGCGCCGGTGGCCGCCATCAAAGTGCATCGCGATATCAGCTTTAACGATGCGCGCCGCAGCTTCGCGGTTGGCTCGATCGATCTGGCGTTTTCGCGCGAGCAGATCGACCGCGATTTGCGGCGCCAGATTTTTAATACGATCGCCGCCAATCTGCTGCTGGCGCTGGCCATTGTGGTGTCGATTTTTGTGGTGGGGCGGCGTGCAGCGCGGCCGTTTGCCGATATCCAGACCAGTCTGGAGAAGCTGACCCGTGGCGAAACCGATATCAAACTCTCCGGTCTGGATCGCGAGGATCAGGTGGGGCGCTTGTCCGGCGCGGTGCTGCGCTTCCGCGATGCGCTGACCCGGGTACGCGATGCCGAACACGAACTGCGGGAACTGAATAGCGCACTGGAACAGCGCATTGCGACCCGCACGCGCGAGCTGACCGAATCGATGCAGCGGCTCAGCGATAGTCAGGCCAAGCTGCAGACCATCGTCGATACCGCGCTGGACGCGGTCGTGCGGATGGATCTGGCGGGAAATATCGTGGGCTGGAATACCCAGGCCGAGCGCACCTTTGGCTGGAGTCGCGACGAGGTGATGGGATTGTCGCTGGACCAGACCATCATCCCGCAGCGCTTCCGCTTTGAACACTTGCGCGGCATGCAGCGTTTGGCGGCCGGCAGTGCCGCTGCTGGCGTGCTCGATTCGCGGGTCGAAGTGGTGGCTCTGCGCCGCAACGGCGATGAATTCCCGATCGAACTGGCAATCACCAAAGTGAAATCGGAAGGGCATCACAACTACGAGTTCTGCGCCTTCATCCGCGACATCAGCGACCGGCGCGAGCGCGAACAGAAGCTGGTCAACGCCAACGTGATGGCGGAAGCGGCGAATATTGCCAAGTCCGAATTCCTTGCCAATATGAGTCACGAGATCCGCACACCGATGAGCGCCGTGATCGGCATGGCGTATCTGGCGTTGCGCACGGAAATGACGCCCAAGCAGCATGATTACATCACCAAGATCCACCGTGCCGCGCTGTCGCTGCTGGGGATCATCAACGACATTCTGGATTTTTCGAAAATCGAAGCAGGCCGTCTGGAAGTCGAACACATTCCCTTCCTGCTTGATGATGTACTGGGTAACGTCTCCAGTGTGACGGCGCAACGCGCCAGCGAAAAGCAGCTGCGCTATCTGGTGACGGTGGCTGATGACGTGCCACGCTATCTGGCGGGTGATCCGTTGCGACTGGGGCAGGTGCTGATCAATCTGGCCAACAATGCTGTCAAATTTACCGAGCAGGGCGAGCTGGAACTGCACTGCCAGCTGGCGCCGGCCAATGCTCCGGAGGGCATGGTGCGACTGCGTTTCTCGGTGCGCGATACCGGTATCGGCATGACGGCGCAGCAGAAAGGGCGGCTGTTCCGGGCCTTTAGTCAGGCCAATGGGTCAACCACCCGTCACTATGGCGGCACCGGGCTGGGACTGTCGATTTCGCAGCAACTGGTGCGTCTGATGGGGGGCATCATCGAAGTCGAGAGCCGTCCGGGATTCGGTTCGACCTTCTATTTTGATCTGCAACTGGCGCGCTCCGATGCGGCCGCACTGTCGGTGCAGGCGGTACTACATCAGGGCGCGGTGGCCGATCTGCTGCTGCAGCCATCGCCGCACCGTACCGCCCGCGTATTGCTCGCCGAAGATAGTCTGGTTAATCAGTATGTGACGCGCGAGCTGCTCGAGCTGCAAGGGCTGGAGGTCGACTCGGTCGGTAACGGTCAGGAAGCGCTCGACCGGCTGTTCGCCGTCGGGCCGAAGGGCTACGACCTGGTGCTGATGGATCTGGCCATGCCGGTGATGGATGGTCATGAGGCGACCCGTTTGCTGCGGCAGGATAAACGCTTCGATGACCTGCCGCTGATCGCCGTTACCTCGCGCGCACTGGCGGGTATGCAGAGCCGCTGCATGGAGGAGGGTATGCAGGACTACATCACCAAGCCGATCGACCCGCAGCGCCTGTATAGCGTACTGTCCCGCTGGCTCGGCATCTCGATCAAGGTGATCCCGCCGCTGCCGCCGCGTGACGAAGCGGGTGCCACGGTGGCCGATGCGCGTCAGGCGGTTGCGGAGTTGCGCACGCTGCTGGCGGAATTTAGTGGCGAGAGCGGCGAGTATTTCGAACGGGTGCGGACGCTGCTGGCGAGCCTGCTTACGCCGGTACAAATGAGCCGGCTGACCGATTACATGGAACACTATCAATTTGAAGCTGCGGGCAGATTGCTGGCAGCACTAGATCAGGAGTGAATATGAACCCCAGCCAGCAGCGCAAGACCATACTGATCGTCGACGACACCCCGGACAATATCACGCTGCTGGCCACGCTGCTACGTGACCGCTATAACACCAAGGTCGCCACCAGCGGCGCCACGGCCTTGCAGATTGTCGCCTCGGGGACGGTAGATCTGATCCTGCTCGACATCATGATGCCCGAGATGGATGGCTATGAAACCTGCCGCCGGCTCAAAGCTAATCCCGCCACCAGCGCCATTCCGGTCCTGTTCCTGACCGCGAAAAGCCAGCCCGAAGATGAAGCCCTGGGGCGCAGCGTTGGCGCGGTTGAATTTTTGCGCAAACCGGTGAATCCGGGCGTGCTGTTTGCCCATGTGGCAGCACATTTGAGTTAGTGCAAGCAATAATCTTATAAATGGTATATATTGTTTATATTGTAAACTTCGATTGGAGCAGCTATGAATAAATCCGCGAATGACGCCTTGAATGGTAAGGCCCCGGCCCCGGCCCCGGCGAAGCCGCCAGAGGTCAGTGCCGCCGCAAAACCGGTTGCAACAATGGCCGTGAAGCCGGTGGCTAAGGCGGTCGCCAAGCCTGCAGCCAAGCCGGTGGTTAAAGTCGCGAGTAAGCCTGCTGCTGCTAGCGCAAGCAAGCCTGCCGTAAAAGCTGCCGTAAAAGCTGCCGTGAAACCGGTCGCCGGCAAAGCCGTTGCTCAGTCCGCCAAAGCTCCCGCCAAGGCACCTACCAAGGCACCTGCCAAGGCAGCGGCCAAAGTGGTCGCCAAGGCGCCGGTCAAGGCTGCGTCCAAGCCTGCAGGTGGCAAAGTGGTCGCGAAGACGGCGTCGAAAGCCCTTGTGAAAGCACCGGCCAAAGCGCCTGCTAAAGTGGTCGCCAAGCCAGCCGGCAAACCGTTGGTGGCCAAGGTTGCGCCGAAGACCGCGTCGAAACCGGCGGCCGCAGAGGAAGCACTGAAGGACAAAGTGCGTAAAGAGAAACTGGTACGTGACAGCTTTACCATGCCTGAGCAGGAATATGCGGTGCTGGGTCAAGTCAAGAAAGCCTGCCTGAAAGCCGGCTTCGAGATCAAGAAAAGCGAGTTGCTGCGGATCGGCGTTGCGCTGATCAGCCAGATCGATCTGGCGACGCTGCAAAATGTACTGGCCAGCTTGCCGCAACTGAAGACGGGGCGTCCGAAGAAAAGCTAAGGCCGGTCAAAGCTGCGCAGGATCAACTGCCACGGGCCGCTAGGGGCATGCCATGAAATACTGGCGGCCACCGCTTTCTATCGGCTGACGTGAGCTGAGTTTCGCGCTGCTTGGCGAGCAGGCGGTGCTTAAACTGGGGAAGTGAGACTAGTGCAGAGCTAAGGCAGTGTGGTGACCTATTCCTAAATGGGATTGATGTTACTTGAAAGATAACCTCTCCGGATTCGCATCAAAGTCGAGTCCAAGCCACTGTTGCCGCAGTACCAACTTCGCAAACCGGGGTCAGATCCGACATCCGGACACGGACTGTACCTTTGGAGCTGAATTAAGGCCGGGTTTGTGTCTTAATGTCGGATCTGACCCCTGTTGAGGATTAGCCTGTCTCTGTCCGTTTGGCCGTGGTTCCGGTATCATTCGGCATGAACAAGAATTCCTTCCAGCCGTTTATTATTGGTGTCGCAGGCGGTAGCGGCAGTGGTAAATCGACGGTTTCCCAGCAAGTACTGGCGTCGTTTGGCGCCGAAATGGTCTCGGTCGTGATGCAGGACGACTACTACCGCGACCAATCCGATCTCAGCCCCGAAGTCCGCCGCAAGCAGAATTACGACCATCCCCAAGCGTTTGACTGGCCTTTGCTGGTCCAGCACGTGCAGGCTTTGCGCAACGGCGAAACCATCGCCATGCCTGAGTACGACTTCACGATCGACAACCGCTCAGATCGTACCATTGCGGTCAAACCAGCCCCGGTGATCGTCATCGAAGGCCTGTTTGCCTTGTACGACGCAGACTTACGCAAATTGATGTCGCTGAAGATCTTTGTCGATACCGCTTCCGATGTTCGCTTCATCCGCCGCATGCAGCGTGATATTACCGAGCGAGGCCGCACCGTCGAAAGCGTAGTAAGCCAGTATCTGGAAACGGTACGCCCTATGCACCGCCAGTTTATCGAGCCGACCAAACGGTATGCCGACGTAATCCTTCCACACGGCGCCAATGGCCCCGCGGTCGACGTGATCACCACCAAAGTCGCCAGCATCATCGAACAGTTGAAATAAAAACCGGGGTCAGATCCGACATTCAGACACGAGCTGGGCTGTTGCAGGTCCGTTACAGTAGAGCTTGTGTCCGGATGTCGGATCTGACCCCGGGTTTGAGTTATTCACCACAGTTTGATGCATGTCATGCAACTGACATCGGTCTGTCATGGTCTTGAAGTATTCCCCCGTTACGCTTGCTTTGTCTCCCACAGAAAGGATGAAGCATGCAAACTTCGATCATACAAGCCGACGTTCGAGCCGCGTCCGGCAAGCTGGTTCTCAGTATGGCAAGCACCCCGGAAGAGCTGCGCGAAGTGCAGCGTCTGCGCTATAAGGTGTTCATCGAAACCATGGGTCTGAGCTCGCTGATGCGCGACGACGGCCTCGATAGCGATGAATTCGACGAGCATTGCGATCACCTGATCGTGCGCGATAGCAGCACGCTGAAAGTGGTCGGTACCTACCGTCTGCTGAGCGCTGCGCGTGCCCGTAAAATCGGTCGCGTCTACTCGGAAGGCGAGTTCGATCTGGGACGTCTGAATCATCTGCGTGGTCGCATGGTCGAAGCGGGGCGCGCCTGCATCCATCCTGATTACCGGGGTGGTAGCGTGATTATGCTGCTGTGGTCCGGCCTGGCCGACTACATGCGCCGTGAAAACTGCGATTTCCTGACCGGTTGCGCCAGTATCAGTCTGGCTGATGGTGGTCACAATGCCGTTGCTGTGTACCGTCAACTGGCCGCTGCCCATCTGGCGCCCGCCGAATACCGTGTGACGCCGCATCTGCCGTTCCCGTTCTCCAAACTGGAGGCGGCCCAGAAGCCGCAAGTGCCGCCGCTGCTCAAGGGCTATATGCGTTCCGGTGCCTGGATCTGCGGCGAACCGGCCTGGGATCCTGATTTCGAAAGCGCCGATCTGTTCCTGCTACTGCCTCTGGCTAACCTGGATGGCCGCTATGCCCGTCACTATGGCGTGAATGGCGAAGCCTGAGTCACGCTGCCCTGACTAAGCGTGCCGCGCCGTGTAGAATAAGTCGCAGTGCTTATTCACCGGAGCGGCAATGAAGTTTCAGACAGGGGTGGACCAGAGCGGTGCGCAGCAGCGCACCGTGCGACGACATCGGGTTGCGACGACTCCGCAGGCGCTGGAAGATAGCGTCGCCGAGGAGATGCCGGTAGCGCTGGTGTTTAACGGTATCGCTCATGCCGTGATGATGGTTACGCCACGTCAGCTGGAAGCTTTCGCGCTGGGCTTTGCGCTTACCGAAGGCTTGATCGGGCAGGCGAGCGATGTCTTCGATATCGAAGTCACCCTGCACCAGCGCAGTGCCGAAGTGGCACTCACCATTTCCCAGCAATCATTCAACGATTTAAAGCAGCAGCGCCGTTCCATGGCGGGACGCAGCGGCTGCGGTGTGTGCGGTCTCGAAAGCCTGGAGCAGATCGATCTGCACCCTGAGCGGATTACCACGCCCCCGCTACATGATGATGCAGGACTGGCGCATGCGGTGGCGCAGGCGGTGGCACAGTTCGGCCACCAGCAGGAGCTGATGCGCAGCACCGGCGGGGTGCATGCTGCCGGCTGGTGCGATGTGGCAGGCAATGTGCAGCTGGTGTGCGAGGATGTGGGACGTCACAATGCCCTCGATAAGCTGATCGGTGCGCTGGCCGCTGGCGGCGTCGATATGCGTGCAGGCTTTGTGTTCATGTCCAGCCGCGCCAGTTACGAGCTGGTACGCAAGGTGGCGCGCATGCAGATTCCGCTGCTGGCGACGATCTCCGCGCCCAGCACACTGGCGATCGATATCGCGGCGACGGCGGGCGTCAAGCTGGTCAGCTTCTGCCGTCAGGATGCCTGCGTCGAATACACCTGAATCAGTTCGGCCTTCGCACACTGCGCGGCTGGCCCGGTAAGCTGCGCGCCTCCTGATTCTGGCGCTCCGCCTTATTCCGCCGATTCCTGTAGCGCGGACCGCTCCAGCAGCACGGGGATGGATTTGGCCGTGGGTGTACCGGCACCATCGGCGGTGCTGTGCAAGGGCAGCAGGACGTTGGTCTCGGGGAAGTAGGCGCCCAGACAGCCGCGCGGGATATCGTATTCCACCAGTAAAAAGCGTTCGGCGCGGCGTTCGATGCCGTCGTCCCACACGCTGTGCAGATCCACCCACTCGCCCCGCGCTAGCCCCAGCATCGCCAGATCTTCACGGTGGATGAATAGCACACGGCGCAGCCCGAACACGCCGCGATAGCGGTCGTCCATGCCGTAGATAGTGGTGTTGTACTGGTCGTGCGAGCGCGCCGTCATGAGTACCATCAGGCGTTTGCCATGCAGGGCGCGGGCGCGCTGGATCGGCGTGTCGGTGGCTAGCGGGTGGACGATGAACTGGGCTTTTCCGCTGGCGGTGCGCCACTCGCGCTGGCGCGAGGCGACTTTGAGATGAAAGCCGCCCGGCTGGGCAACGCGCTGGTTGAAATCGTGGAAGTCGTCGAGCACCTGTGCGATGGCGTCGCGGATGCGGGCGTAGTCGCCGGCGTAGCCCAGCCAGTCGACTTTGTCGTGTCCCAGCGTGGCATCGGCCATCCGCGCGACGATCATGGTTTCCGAAAGCAGGGCGCTGGAGGCAGGCGTGTTCTGGCCGTAGGATAGGTGCACCATGCTCATAGAGTCCTCGACACTGATGCCTTGCGCTACACCGTGCTGCAGATCGATTTCGGTGCGCCCCAGTGTGGGCAGTAGCAGCGCCGCTTGGCCGTGTACCAGATGGCTGCGATTGAGCTTGGTGGCGATGTGCACGGTCAGTGCGCAGGAGCGCAAGGCCGCGAAGCAGCGCGGTGTATCCGGCGTGGCCATCGCGAAGTTGCCACCCAGCGCCACCAAGACTTTTACCTGACCATCCAGCATGGCCTGAATGCTGGCGACGGTGTCATAGCCATGCTGGCGCGGCGGGTCAAAGTCGAACACCTGCGCGAGCCGGTCGAGAAACGCGCTGGCGGGTTTTTCTTCGATACCCATGGTGCGGTCACCCTGTACATTCGAGTGGCCGCGCACCGGGCACAGACCGGCGCCAGGGCGGCCGATGTTCCCGCGCATCATCATCAGATTCGACAGCAGCTGGATGGTGGCGACAGCGCCCTTGTGCTGGGTCAGCCCCATGCCCCAGGTGCTGATCACATTCCGGCTGCGGCTATACAGTTCGGCCAGTTGTTCGATCTGCGCGCGTGGCACGCCCGATTCTTCCAGCAGTGGCGCCCAGTCCTGCGCGCGCAGGTCTTGCTCGAAGGCGGCAAAGCCACTGGTGTGCTGGTCGAGAAATTCGCGATCAAGCAGACTGGCCTTACCCGCCGCTCGTGCGGCATCGTCCAGTTCCAGCAGGCGCTTGGCGATGCCTTTGATCAGGGCAAAGTCACCGCCGAGCTGCGGCTGGATAAACAGTGAGCTAATGGTGGTGCTGCCGTGGCCGAGCATTTCGCTGGCGTGGGTAGGGCTGGTAAAGCGTTCCAGTCCACGCTCGCGCAGCGGGTTGATCGAGACGATGCTGGCGCCGCGCCGGGCGCAGGCGCGCAATTCGCCCAGCATGCGCGGGTGATTGGTGGCGGGATTCTGGCCAAAGATAAGTAGCAGGTCGGCCTGTTCGAAGTCGTCCAGCGTGACCGTGCCTTTGCCCACGCCGACCGTGCCGGGTAGACCGCGGCTGGTCGGTTCGTGGCACATATTCGAGCAGTCCGGGAAGTTGTTGGTGCCGTACATGCGCACGAACAGCTGGAATAGAAATGCTGCTTCGTTGGCGGTGCGCCCCGACGTATAGAAGGCGGCCTGATTCGGGTCGGGCAGGGCGTGCAGATGTTCTGCGATGGCGGCAAAGGCGCGCTCCCATGTGATCGGACGATAGTGATCGCTGGCGGGGTCGTATTCGAGTGGCACGGTCAGGCGGCCATGCTGTTCGAGCGCGTAGTCGGATTGTTCGAGCAGTGCGCTGACGCTGTGGGTGGCGAAAAACTCTGCGCCGACACGTTTGCTGGTGGCTTCGGCGGCGACAGCTTTGACGCCGTTCTCGCAGAACGCGAAGCTGGCACCGGCTGCCCGGTCGGGCCAGGCGCAGCCGGGGCAATCGAAGCCGCCCGGCTGGTTCTGGCTGAGTAAGGCGGGGAGGTGCCCGACGCTGACTTTTTCGCGCACCAGATTGACGGCGACCTGTTTCACGGCGCCCCAGCCGGCGGCGGCGTGCGGGTAGGCTTGTATGCGTCCGGGTGCTTTGTGTTTGGGCATCGGCGAGTTCTATGAATTCCGTTGTGCGGAGTATAGAACAGAACCTCATGCTTGCGGCGCTGTGCCGGTTTGGTATATTGACGATTACTATCCGTCTGCGAAAAACCAAGATGCCGATTACCGACCCCCGCGTTGATGCCTACATTGAACAGGCCGCGCCGTTTGCCCAGCCTATCCTGCGCCATTTGCGCGCGGTGGTGCACGACACCTGTCCAGAGGTGGAGGAAACCATGAAGTGGAGCTTCCCGCACTTTATGTATCAGGGCATGTTGTGCAGCACGGCCGCTTTCAAGGCGCATTGCGCACTGAATTTCTGGAAGGCCGAACTGCTGATGGGCGACGCCGCGCAGCGCGACGCGATGGGCCAGTTCGGGCGCATCACGTCGCTCGACGATTTGCCAGCCCTGCCACAACTGCAGGCCTATCTACGCCAGGCGATGCAACTCAATCAGGACGGGGTAGCACAACCGCGCGTACGCACTCGCGTGACCACGGCAGTGACGGTGCCGGACGATCTGCAAGCCGCACTGGCGCTGGTGCCCGCAGCGCAGCAGCATTTCAGCGACTTCACGCCCGGCAAGCAGCGCGAATACATCGCCTGGCTGGACGAGGCGAAAACCGAGGCAACCCGCGCGCGCAGGCGTGAACAGGCAGTCGAGTGGATCGCCGAGGGAAAAGCACGTAACTGGAAATATGAGAAATGCTAGCCGGGGGCTAGTTCGGTGCGCTTGGTAGCGAGGTGTCGTTCAGCAGGGTTTGGGCTGTACGGTGTTGCTACTAAGGGCGCTGGATACCGCATGCCGGCGCTCGGCATCGCATGAGCAGCTAGGCTGTTCAGTGCATCGAAGCGGTCGACAGGTCCTTCAATTCACGTATGCTGATGTCCGACTTCTCGTGCATACGCAGCAAAATGGTCGCGCCGACGGTTAGTTTGCGATGACGTATCTTGCTAATAATCGGAGGTTGTACCTCCAAAACTCGGCAGAGTTCTGCGTCGTTTTTCAAGTTCATCTTCTCGATCAAAGTATCAAGCAGCTTATTCGGGACGAAACTGGAAGGTTCCAGAGCCCGAGCACGATTCATGGCTTCGATCAGTTCCAGCTTCTTTTGCCGTACGTTCATGATTGCTCCTCCTTTGCTCAAAACGTGGATAAAAGATGACGTTTCCTGGCAAGGCTAGCGCCCACATTACTTATCTGAATGAGAGCGCTTCTCAACATTCTTGATAACCATGCAAGTTAGGCAAATCATACTACGGCGCGTGCTGAATGGCACGATGTGACAAATAAATTAGCTTGTTTATTGGTCAAATCACTTGACGTTTGTTGTTTCTTGTATGCCAATCTTTGATAAATGAAGTACTTTGTCGCTCATTGCCGCGGCGCTGTGGGCGTGCGTGACCATGATGGCGCAGGCACCGGTGGCTTTGATCTCGCGGCGCAGCAGTTCGAGGATGCTGTGAGCCGTGTCGGGGTCGAGGTTGCCGGTCGGTTCGTCGGCCAGCACCAGTGCCGGGCGATGCACCAGTGCCCGCGCGATGGCGACGCGCTGCATTTCGCCGCCCGACAGTTGATGGGGGAAGTCGTGTTCGCGTCCGCCCAGACCAACTGCCGCCAGCATCTCGGCCGCAGCAGCCGTCGGCATGCCGTTTAGGAGCAGTGGTAGCGCCACATTCTGCAGCAGGGTCAAGTGGGGTAGCACGTGGAAGGCCTGAAAAATAAAGCCCATGCGCTGGCGTCGCAGACGGGTGGCGGCATCGTCATCGAGGCTGGCCAGCGCTACGCCGTCGACCAGAATCGCATCCGGACCGCAACTGGGGTCCGGTGTGTCGAGCCCCGCGATGAGATTCAGCAGGGTGGATTTGCCGACCCCCGAATCGCCCATGATGGCAACGAATTCGCCCGCCTTGAAGTGCCAGCTGACGTCGTTCAGGACGGTGCGGCCATTGCCGTAGGTTTTACTCAGGTGACGCAGTTCGAGCATGGGGAGCTTTATGGAGAGGGCTAACGGGTGAGTGCGCGGCGCAGCGCAAAGCTGACCGCATCGACCAGCGCGACCAGTAACAGCATGGCGAGGATCACGGTGGCAGCCTGCTGCATCTGGAATAGCGACAGGTGGAATTTCAGCATCTGCCCCAGACCACCGGCACCCACCACGCCGAGAATGGCGGCCGCGCGGATATTGTTCTCCCAGCGGTACAGGGTGTAGGACAGCATCTGTGGCAGGGTTTGTGGCAAGGTCGCGTAGAAGAAGGCGGCGCTGGCGCTGGCGCCGTTGCTGCGCAAGCTGTGCTCCGGCAGTGGTGCGGCATTTTCCAGTGCATCGGCAAACAGCCGTCCCAGTACCCCGGCGGTGTGGGCGGCCAGCGCCAGTGTGCCACCGAACGGTCCCAGGCCTGCCGCAATCAGCAGAATCGCGGCCCAGACCAGTTCCGGGATCGAGCGCAGCACGTTCAGCAGGGCGCGCATCAGGGCGCGGGCAGGGCGTCCCAGTCGTCCGGAGCCAGGCAGGGAAAACAGTAGCGCCGCTACGACGGCGAGCAGGGTGCCGAGTGCCGACATGGCCATGGTTTCGATGGCGGCCCAGCCAGTGCGCCGCAGGAAGGCCGGGGTCAGGTCGGGCGGGGTGAAGCCGGCCAGCAGTTCGAGAATACTGCGCACGGCGTCAAGGGTGAAGAATTCGCGCCATTTCAGGGGCAGGGTCGCGAAGCTGGCGACGATCAGGCACAGCACCAGCAGCATCAGGCTGATGATGGTCCAGTCGCGGCGCGGGGCGGGAGGCCGGGCTGATTTCATCCGAGGCGACGCCGTAAGGTTTTGGAGAACAGGTCCGCCAGCGCAACCAGCGCCACGAACACCAGCAGCATGCTGCTTACTTCTGCACCGGCCAGCATTTTCATCGATTCATCCATGCGCTGTCCCAGTCCGCCCGCGCCGACGAAGCCCATCACGACCGAACCACGGATCGCGCATTCCCAGCGATATACGGTGTAGGACATCAGTTCGGCGGCCGCTTCCGGCAGCGCGCCATACAGCAGCGCGGCAAGGCGCCCGCTGCCATTGGCCAGCAGGGTGTTGCTGGCGCGCGCATCGGACGATTCGAGAATCTCGGCATACACTTTGCCCAGCATGCCGCAGTAGGTGAGTGCAATCGCCAGCACACCGGCCGTGGGGCCGAGGCCGATGATGCGTACGAACAGCAGCGCCCACACCAGTTCCGGCACGCTGCGCAGTATGACCATACACCAGCGTACCAGCTGGCGCACGGCGCGCGCCACTGGCCGCATGCGGCCAGTACCAAGCCGGGAAATCGAGAGCTGCTCGTTGATAATCAGGGTGGCGGGAATCGCGCCCAGCAAGGCCAGTGTCAGGCCGGCGGTGGCAATCGCGACCGTCTGCCAGGTTTGCTCGAGCAGCATCAGCAGGAATTCCTGTCCGTGCGCCGGAATCAGGAAATCGGCTAGAAAACGTCCGGTGGCGCTCAGGCTTTGCCAGTCCAGCAGCAGCCACGGTTTGAATTCGGTCACCACCAGCATCGGCCAGAGCAGGATCAGGGCGACGGCGCTGGTGGCCAGTCGGCCGCGCCATGCCGGATCGGGATGCAAACTGGTGGTTGATGCTGTCATCGTTACGGGATCGGGTAATCTAGCGACGGGCTAGCGGTATATGGGGGCGCGAAGTGATGCGTTCCTTGCTTCGCTATGATAACAAAGAAGCCGGTCCCGATGCGGGCCACCGATTGCGAACCGCTGCCCGGCGCATCATGGCAACTAGTGCAGCACCCGCTGAGCCAGCTTGAAGCGCCGCACTTACAGGCAGGCGCCTACGCCGGGACGCACCAGCATCGGGTCGGATTCCGGCGCCGCAAGCTCGGGCGACTGCGCTGTCGCGCCCTGATACAGCGCGGCGATCATCTCAGGGCTCACCTGTTCGCGTGGCAGGTCGAAGGCAATCCGGCCATCCCGCAGGGCGACGATGCGCGGGAAGTGCGCCAGTGCCAGTTCGACCTGATGCAGACTGCAGATCAGCGTCGCGTTACGCTGGCGTGCTTCATCGCGTAGGGTATTCAGGGTCAGCGTCGAGAGCGCCGGATCCAGTGCCGATAACGGTTCATCGACCAGCAGTGCTTCAGCCGACGACAGCAGCAAGCGCGCCAGCGCACAGCGCTGCCGTTCGCCACCCGATAAGCGGTCCACCCGGGCATACAGTTTGTCACCCAGATTAAAACGTGCGAGTGCCTGCCATGCCGCTTCCGGATCGGCCGGTTTGAACAGCGAGCTGAGTGCCCGCCACAAACTCCAGTGTGGCAAGCGTGCTGCCAGCACCGCCGTGACCACCCGCTGGCGCGGCGGCAGTGGTGGCGTCTGCGGCGCCAGAAACAGCCGTGCGCGCAGGCGGTGACGCGCTCCATGTGCCAGCGCCCACGGTAGCACGCCGAACGCCTCGAAGCGGCCACTGGCCGGCTGCTGGGCCAGCGCCAGCGTGGCCAGTAGCGTGGTCTTGCCCGCGCCCGAGGGACCGATCAGGGCGATCTGTTCGCCCTGGCGGATGCTCAGGTTCAGGCTATGCAGGGCAGCCTGCTGCGCTGCGCCGGGGTGGCGCACCGTCAGCTCTTGCAGTTGGTAAGTCAGCATCGATTACTTCTTCAGCAGACCCGCGTTCTGTGCTGCGGCTTCGATTGCCGTGTAGTTTTCAGCCTTGGTCGGGATGAACTTCGAGGCGCGCTGCAGATCCATGATGATCTTGTCCTGCGGGTTTTTCGGATCGAGTGCCAGGAAAGCGTCGCTGAGTTTTTTCTTCAGATCGGCGTTCATGTCGCTACGCACGCTCCAGTTGTAATCGTAGTAGCCGGGCGTGGTGTAGAACACGCGTACCACGGCCGGGTCGACTTTCTTCTCGCCGACCAGTTTTTCCCACACCGAGATATTCAGTGCGCCCGCGTCGACCTTGCCACCGGCAACCGCCGCCACGGTGGCGTCATGTGCGCCCGAGAAGGCGATGCGTTTCAGGTCGGTGTCCGGATTGATTTTGGCAGCCAGCAGGTAGGAGCGTGGCATCAGGTGGCCCGAGGTCGACGATTCCGAACCGAAGCTCAGGGTGCGGCCTTTCAGGTCTTCCAGCTTATTGATGTCCTTGTTGGTGGTGATGAATACGGATTTAAATTTTTCATCTTCAGCGCGCTGCACCAGCGGGGTAATCTGGTTTTTGCTGCGGTCTTTGGCCTGCACGAAGGTGAAGCCGCCGAACCAGACCATGTCGACTTTCTTGTTGATCAGTGCTTCCACCGAAGCGGCGTAGTCGGTCACCGGGGTGAATTCCACCTTCATACCGATTTTCTTTTCCAGATATTCGCCCAGTGGCTTGAACTTGCGCTGCAACTCGGTCGGTGCTTCGTCAGGGATGGCCGAAACTCGCAGCACCTGCTCGACCGACTGGGCCTGAGCATAGGTGGCGGCGAGCAGCAGGGACGCGGCGAACAGGGATTTCAGAGCATGCGTGGGCGAAAATTTCATGGCGGTTGACCTTATCTGGGTGATGGTTCAGGGATGGTCTCGCGGCGGCGCCGCACGGTAATACGGGCGTCACACGGGAACAAACATCTTCAGCTATCATAGCAAATAACAACAGGCGGGATCATCCATTCGAAAGGTTTAGCAATGATGCAGATGCCTCACAGTGCGACCAACGGGCATTCTATGCCTGATGCCACGAGCGTGTTGCCGCTGGTACAGTCCGCCCCTGAGCGCTTGCCGGCAGCGGCGCAAGGCAGCGCGGCGGTGCTGGCCGAGATCACGGCTGGTCTGCTGGCGGCGCGGCCAGGCATTTCGCCCAAGTACCTGTATGACACGCTGGGCTCCAGGCTTTTCGAAGCCATCTGCGAACTCGATGAGTATTATCCGACCCGTACCGAAGCGGCGATTTTTGCCCGTTACGGCGCCGAGATGGCCGCCAGCATCGGCCATGGCGCCAGCCTGATTGATCTCGGCGCCGGCAATTGCGCCAAGGCGGCGCAACTGTTTCCCTTGCTGCGCCCCCAGCAGTATGTGCCGCTCGATATTTCGGTCGAATTTCTGACGCAGGCGGTCTACGGTCTGCAACAGCGCTTTCCCGCCATCGAAATGACGCCGCTCGGGCTGGATTTTTCCGCCGGTTTCAGTCTGCCCGAATCGGTGAGCGCGTCGCACCGGCTATTTTTCTACCCGGGTTCGTCGATCGGCAATTTTTCGCCCGAGCAGGCGCTGGCGCTGCTGCGCAATCTGCGCGCCAACGCCGGCGATGATGGCGGGCTGCTGATCGGCATCGATCTGGTCAAGGATAGCGCGGTGCTCGATGCCGCCTACAATGATGCGCTCGGCGTCACGGCGGCGTTTAACCTCAACCTGCTACGCCATGTGAACCGCCTGATCGGCGCCGACTTCGATCTGCAGCAGTGGCAGCACTACGCCTATTTCGATGCTGCTGCCAGCCGCATCGAAATGCATCTGGAAGCCCGCACGGCGCTGAGTGTGCACTGGCAGGGTGGTAGCCAGCAGTTTGCGCGTGGCGAACGCCTGCACACGGAAGACAGCTACAAATATACGCTGCAGTCCTTCCGGCAGTTGCTGGAGCGCGCCGGTTTCGAAACGGTGCAGCACTGGACTGATCCGGATAACTGGTTTGCGGTGCTGTATGCCCGCGCGGTGCCGCAATGAACCTGGCGATACAGCCCGTCTCGGAGGAATACGCGCTGGCGTACCCGTCGATGGCGGCGCTGACCGCCTGCTACCTGCAGGTGCGCCGGCATACGCTGGCGCTGGCCGAGCCGCTGTCGGACGAGGATTGCGGCGCCCAGTCGATGACCGATGCCAGCCCTGTGAAGTGGCATCTGGCGCATACCACCTGGTTCTTCGAGACCTTTATTCTGGAACGCTACGAGCCGGACTTTGCGCCTTTCCATAGCGCGTTCCGGGTGCTGTTCAATTCCTATTACAACGGCATCGGCGAAAAACACCCGCGCGCCCAGCGTGGCTTGCTGACGCGGCCCTCGATGGCCCAGGTGCGGGCTTATCGTGCCAATGTGGATCAGCGCATGCAGCTGCTGCTGGCCCGCTCCGGCACTGGCGAAGCGGCTGCGCAGGCAGAATTGGCCACATTGGTGACGCTGGGTGTTCAGCACGAGCAGCAGCATCAGGAATTACTGCTCACCGATGTCAAGCATCTGCTGGCGCAGAGTGCGCTGCTGCCCGCCTATCTGGAGCTGGCGCTGGCGCGTGCCGGTGCCGCACCGGCCGCCCACTGGTTGCGCTTTGATGGTGGCCTGACGGAGATCGGCTTTCAGGGGCAGGGCTTCTGTTTTGATAACGAATTGCCGCGCCACCGCCAGTATGTGGCGCCGTTCGAACTGTCGTCGCAGCTGGTGACCAACGGCGAGTATCTGGCCTTTATTGCGGCCGGTGGCTACCGCCAGGCGGCTTTGTGGCTGGCCGAAGGCTGGGACTGGGTGCGTCAGCAGCAATTATCGGCGCCCCTTTACTGGCGTCGCGAAGGGCCGCAGACCTACGAATTCACGCTGTACGGCGAACAGCTGCTCGACCCGGCGCGACCGGTCTCACATCTGTCGTTGTATGAAGCCGATGCTTATGCACGCTGGGCCGGAGCGCGGCTGCCCACCGAAGCGGAGTGGGAGCTGGCGGCTGCGCTGCAGCCGGTGCCGTCGGCGCAGGCGGGGTTGCCGCACACTGGCGGCTTGCATCCGGCTGGCGCTAGCGCTGGTGCTGGTGCTGGTGCTAGCGGCGATCAGCCGCAGTTGTTGCAGATGTTTGGCCACTGCTGGCAATGGACTAGCAGCAGCTACGCTGCTTACCCGGGCTTCCAGACGGCCGAAGGTGCGCTCGGGGAATACAACGGGAAATTCATGCTGAACCAGTATGTGCTGCGCGGCTCCTCGTGCGCCACGCCGGCGGGCCATGCACGCCTCAGTTACCGCAATTTCTTCCCGGCCGGGGCACGCTGGCAGTTCACCGGGGTACGGCTGGCGCGCCAGCAAGCCTGCCACGCACGTTGACGCTGGCTACGCCAGCTTCACTCTGGATGCGCTGGTCAGCGTCAGGCTGACAGGCGGAACTGGCTGACCATGTTGCTGAGGTCATCCGCCTGATCCTGCATCGCGGCGGCCGCTGCGGCGGCCTGTTCCACCAGCGCGGCGTTCTGCTGAGTGACCTCATCCATCTGGCTGATGGCGATATTTATCTGTTCGATGCCGCCCAGTTGCTCCGTGTCGGCGCGGGTAATATCGCCAACGATGGTGGTGACGCGGTGGATACTTTCCTGCACTTCGTCCATGGTGCTGCCCGCCAACTCCACCTGTTTCGCGCCGGTGGCAACCTTGTCGACCGAATCGTCGATCAGCGCCTTGATTTCCTTGGCTGCCGCCGCCGAGCGCTGCGCCAGATTACGCACTTCGGTGGCCACCACGGCAAAGCCACGTCCCTGTTCCCCAGCCCGTGCCGCTTCCACGGCAGCATTCAGCGCCAGGATATTGGTCTGGAAGGCAATCCCGTCGATGACGGCGATGATGTCGACGATCTTGCGCGACGAGTCATTGATGGAGTTCATCGTACCGACGACCTGCGACACCACTTCACCACCGCGCCGCGCCACTTCATTGGCGGCATGGGCCAGATGGTTCGCTTCGATGGCGTGACCGGCATTGTTCTTGACGGTGCCGGTTAGTTCCTCCATCGAGGCGGCGGTTTCTTCGAGCGAACTGGCCTGCGCTTCGGTGCGCGATGATAAGTCCATATTGCCACTGGCGATTTCGCCGGAGGCGGTGCGAATTGCCGTAGTGCCGCCGCGCACGCGGCCAACGATGTCGGACAGATTGTCGGTCATCTGGCGCAGCGCGTTGAGTAACTGGCCCATTTCGTCGGTGTGGGTATGGCTGATGTGGTAGGTCAGATCGCCTTTGGCGACCGCCTGTGCGGCAGCGACGGCAACGCCGATCGGTGCGGTGATAGAGCGCGTCACGCGCCACCCGGCAAAGCCGCTGAAGGCCAGTGCTGCTAGTCCCAGCCACACCATCAGCTGGGTGGCGATGCTGATATGCCGTTTGATTTTGGCACCGTGCTCGGTCACCATCGCGCGCTGGCGCTCATTGAGCTGCTGAATGCTGTTTTGCAGCGCCGTCAGTTTCGGCATCATGTCGTTGCGCAGTGCGGCAAGCGCAGACTCGCGCTGACCGGCGCCCAGCAGTTTTCCGACGTCGGTGAACGCCACCACATAGGCTTTGCGCAGGGTGCGGATGTCGCGCATCAGTGCTTTGTCATCTTCGTGCTCGATCAGGCTGTCGAGTGTGTCCAGTGCTGCCGTGATGGCCTTTTTATTCGCGTCGATGCCACTGTAAATCTGGGCGATACGGGCCGGATCGTCGGTGTTGAACAGCTCCAGCGTCAGCGCCGAGTTGGCGCGCGTAGTGCTGCTGACCAGCGCTGCCGCATCGGCCTTGATCCAGTCCTGATCGATGATGGTGCTATTGAGCTGACCTATGCCGTGCAGTTTATTCAGGCTGACGCCGATCACGAGGGCCATCAGCAGGAGGATAGCGCCGAAGGCGCTGCCGAGGCGTGCGCCAATTTTCAGACTGGAGATGGACATGGTAGCGGTTCCTCGGTAGGTAGTGACCGGTCCAGTATAGCCAGGTTGAAATTTTTGTGATTTTAGGTTGTTGCGGCGCAGCAACGAAAAAAAGCCGCACAGAGTGGTGCGGCTTTCAACTACTTTGATGCTAGTTGTTACTATTGATTTGCCAGTGTCAGACCGACGCCACGGTTTTGCCGGCAGCGCCCGTTTCCGTGCGACTCAGCTGGCGGTTGACCGCACTCAGCACGGCCTTGAACGAGGCCGTCACGATGTTGCTGTCGATGGCCGCGCCGAACAGGGTAGGGCCATTCGCCAGACGCAGTTCCACATAGCAGGCTGCTTTGGCATTGGCACCGGAGCCGATCGAATGCTCGTGGTAGTCCATCAGTTTGATGTCCAGACCCAGCGCATTCACGAAGGCGTCGATCGGGCCATTGCCGCCACCCTGCAGGGACAGTGGCGCATGCTGGTGTTGCAGCGCGATGTCGATCTGCACCGGTTCGTCGCTGGTGGTGTCTTCGGTCAGCTTGTGCGAACTGTAGGCGTAAGGCGTGGCCGGTTCGAAGTACTCTTTGCTGAAGATTTCGTAGATTCCGTCGGAAGTGATTTCCAGGCCGGTGGCATCAGCCACTGCCTGCACGGCGCGGCTAAATTCTATCTGCAGACGGCGTGGCAGTACCAGACCGTAATCCTGTTCCAGCAGATAGGCCATGCCGCCTTTGCCGGACTGGCTATTCACGCGGATCACCGCATCGTAGCTACGCCCCAGATCCTGCGGGTCGATTGGCAGATACGGAATTTCCCACAGCGCGCCTTCCTGCTGCTGGGCGAAGCCTTTTTTGATCGCGTCCTGATGCGAACCGGAGAAGGCCGTGAACACCAGATCGCCCACATACGGATGGCGCGGGTGCACTGGTAACTGGTTGCACTCTTCGACGCATTTGCGCACTTCGTCGATATCCGAGAAGTCCAGACCCGGATGCACGCCCTGCGTGTACAGATTCAGTGCCAGCGTGACCAGATCGACGTTGCCGGTGCGCTCGCCATTACCGAACAAACAGCCTTCGACGCGGTCGGCGCCAGCCATCACGGCCAGTTCGGCGGAAGCGACAGCGGTGCCGCGGTCATTGTGCGGGTGCACGCTGATGATCAGCGAGTCACGGCGCGCCAGCTTGCGCGACATCCATTCGATCTGGTCGGCGTAGACGTTAGGCGTGCTGCATTCCACCGTCGACGGCAGATTGATGATCATTTTTTTATGCGGGGTTGGCTGCCAGATGGCGCTTACCGCGTCGCAGATATGTTTGGAAAAATCCAGCTCGGTGGTGGAGAACGATTCCGGCGTGTACTCGAAGCCCCAGTCGGTCTGCGGGTGCTGCTGGATCAGTTCCTTGACCAGCTTGGTGCCAGTGGTGGCGATGTTGGTGATTTCTTCGCGCGACATGCCGAACACCACTTTGCGGAATACCGGTGCAACCGAGTTATACAGGTGGACGATGGCGCGCTTCGCGCCCGCTGCCGATTCCACTGTGCGGCGTATCAATTCTTCGCGCGACTGGGTCAGCACGATGATGGTCACGTCGTCCGGAATGCGGTCTTCGTCGATCAGCTTACGCACAAAATCGAAGTCGGTCTGGGACGCGGAAGGGAAGCCTACTTCGATTTCCTTGAGGCCGATTTTGACCAGCAATTCGAAGAAGCGCAGCTTTTTCTCGGGGCTCATTGGCTCGATCAGCGCCTGATTCCCATCGCGCAGATCGGTGCTCATCCAGATCGGTGGGCGGCTGATGATCTGGTTGGGCCACTGGCGATCGGTCAACTGGATGGCGGGGAAGGCGCGGTATTTGGCGGCCGGATTTTGCAACATCATAGGGTGCTCCTGAGTCTTAAATAAAGAAAGTGCAAGGTCAATGCACGGATGCCGGCCGGGGGCTGGCGCTCTGCGGTGGCAACTGGCTGCCGGGCGGCCACGGGATACTAGGCCAGGCAACCGATCGGTAGCATTAGCAGTTGCAGTAGCTGTAGCAGCGGGGTGCATGCGTGCGCAGGCGGCGCGACAAAGGCGCTGGTGCGGGATGGAGCATGGCTAGCCGGGTTGAACATCGGTGCAAACTTTCCTGGGATTTGAAGACTGGTGCGACTTGTGGCCGGCACCGGGGTACAGCTGGAACGCGGATTAAGCGCGTGCTAGTAGGCGCGCTGCTAGCGATAGGGCGCTAGCAAACGGCATCAGGAAAGCGGATAGGTGCAGAGACGAGGTCATAGCCTTAATGTACGAGAAAGGCGGCTGCCATGTCAAGGGAAATTGCTTGAATGATCATGGGAGTCTGGTATCGTGATGTTTTTTTTCGCCGAGTCCCGCCATGATCATCTTCCGCCAGTTGTACGATGCCGCATCTTCTACCTACACCTATCTGCTCGGTGACCGGGAGAGCGGCGAGGCACTGCTGATCGATCCGGTCTACGAGCAGGTGCCGCGCGATCTGGCCTTGCTGGACGAACTGGGGCTGCGCCTGGTTGCGACGCTCGATACCCACGTTCACGCCGACCACGTGACCGGTGCCTGGCGATTGAGCCAGCGCTGCGGCAGCCGTATCGGGCTGGCCGCGGTGGCCGGTGCCCAGGGCGTGCAGCGGCCCCTGAAACATATGGATACCGTGTACTTCGGCACCCATCATGTGGCGGTGCGCGCCACGCCCGGCCACACCAATGGCTGTCTTACGTATGTGCTGGATGACCAGAGCATGGCATTTACCGGCGACAGTCTGCTGATCCGGGGTTGTGGCCGTACCGACTTCCAGCAGGGTAGTCCGCGCCATCTGTTTGCCTCGGTGCGCGGCCAGATTCTGACCCTGCCCGATGACTGCCTGCTGTATCCGGGCCATGACTATCGCGGCATTACCGTCACCAGCGTGGCGGAAGAGCGGCGCTACAACCCGCGCCTTGGTGGCGATGTCGATGTCGGCGACTTTACCGGTTACATGAACAACCTGCATTTGCCGCATCCGAAGCAGATGGCGGTCGCGGTGCCGGCCAATCTGCGCTGCGGCCAGCCGGACGGCGAAGCGCCGCCGCTGGACAATCCGGACTGGGCGCCGCTGACGCTGCGCTTTAGTGGCGTGTGGGAGATCGAGCCGATGGCCTTGCTGGAACTGGGGGATGCAGCGCAGATCGTCGATGTGCGCGAGCAGGCCGAATTCATCGACCAGCTCGGACACCTGCAGGGAGCGCGGCTGGTACCGCTGTCGGAATTGACGCTGCGACTGGAAGAGCTGGATCGCGCGCGTCCGGTGGTGGTGGTGTGCCGCTCCGGCGTGCGCTCGGCGCAGGCCAGCGTGCTGCTGGGGAAAGCCGGCTTTACCCGGGTGGCCAATCTGGCTGGCGGCATGCTGCGCTGGCGTGCCGAGACGCTGCCGGTGGACAGCGCCGCGGAATAAACGCTCAGACCTATCCGGCCTCGCTTACGCGACGACGACCCGCGGGCTACCCGCTGCCATCTGGCCGATCACGGCAGCGTGTTCGAAGCCTTCCTTGCGGAACAGCGCCAGTACCTCTGCGGCGCTGGCCGGATCGCAGGACACCAGCAGGCCGCCGGAAGTCTGCGGGTCGGTCAGCAGCATGTGCTGCGCCGTGCTGATGCCGGGCGCCAGTGCAACATCTTTGCCATAGCCTTCCCAGTTGCGGCCCGACGCGCCGGTAAAGTAGCCGTCGTGCGCCAGCTGTTCCACACCCGGCAGCAGGGGAATGTCGGCCATCTTCAATTCTGCGGTGAGCCCGGCGCCACGTGCCAGTTCCAGCAGGTGGCCGAGCAGGCCGAAGCCTGTCACGTCAGTCATGGCATGCACGCCGCTTAATTCTGCCAGGGCTTTGCCCGGCTTATTCAGCTTGGTGGTGTTGGCGATCATGGCCTGATAGCCAGCCGCATCGAGCTGGCCTTTTTTCAGTGCTGCCGACAGCACGCCCACGCCCAGTGGTTTGCCGAGTATCAGCACATCGCCAGCACGCGCATCGGCATTGCGCTTAACGCGCGAGGGATGCACCAGCCCCAGTACCACCAGTCCGTAGATCGGCTCCACCGAATCGATGGTGTGGCCACCGGCAATCGGAATCCCGGCTTCGGCGCAGATTGATTCACCGCCCTTGATGATCTGGCCGATGGTCTCGATCGGCAGTTTGTTGATCGGCATGCCGACCAGTGCCAGCGCCATGATGGGCGTGCCACCCATGGCGTACACGTCGGAGATGGCGTTGGTTGCTGCAATGCGGCCAAAGTCGTATGGATCATCGACGATGGGCATGAAGAAATCGGTGGTCGCAATCAGTGCCTGTTCGTCGTTCAACTTGTAGACGGCGGCATCGTCCGAGGTTTCGATACCGACCATGAGCTCTTTCGGCACCGGGAAGCCGCTGGAGTTTTTCAGAATTTCGGACAGCACGCCGGGGGCGATTTTGCAGCCGCAACCGCCGCCATGCGAGAACGAAGTCAGTCGGATAGTGTCATTGCTCATAGTGATTTCCTTAGTGCGGATCGATACGTCCAGCGCTGATTATCGCCCAAGTCCGCTAGACGCGCACCTGCGCACGTGGCTTATTCTGTAGTAGCGGCGTCACGGGGCTGTTGTCGCGTCGTGAAAAGACGCTACAATCGGCGCATGACGATCCAGCCGCCTTCGTTCCGCACAGCCACTCCGCAGCAACTGGCGCAGGCCTTGCGTCAGGCGCGCAGCAGCACGCTGGCGCGCTTTGAGTGCTTTGCCGCCGAAGGCATGGTGCAGGCGGCGCAGGTACCGCAACTGCGCATCGTCAACCCGCCGTTATGGGAACTCGGGCATGTGGCCTGGGTGGCCGAATGGTTCATTCTGCGCAACGCCAGTTCCAGCCATCCTGCCGACGCGCATGGTAACTGCCTACTGACCCGTGGTGACGACTGGTTTGACGCCGCGCTGGTGCCGCATGCGCAGCGCTGGCAACTTGATCTGCCTAGCCCCGGCGCTTTGAAAACCTACTGCCACGAGGTACTCGACCGGGTGCTGGATAAGCTGATGCGCGAGCCGGACGAGCATGGGCTGCTCTATCCCTACCGGCTGGCGCTGGCCCATGAAGATCTGCATGGCGAAGCGATGCTGGCTTCATTGCAGGCACTCGGGCTGCCCGTGCCCGAAGCGGCGACGCCCTTGCGTCACAGTGCTTACGCGCCGTCGGAGATCGGTTTCCCCGGCGGGAGTGTCACGATCGGCAGCGCGCCCGGTAGCGGCTTTGTGTTCGATAACGAACTGGCGTCGCAGGTCTGCCGGGTGGCAGCTTTCAGCATCGATAGTACGCTGGTCAGCAATGCGCAGTTTGCCGATTTTGTCGACGATGGTGGCTACGACCAGCGCCAGTTCTGGAGTCCTGCCGGGGCGGCGTGGCTGATGCGTCAGGAGCGCTCGGCGCCCCGTTACTGGCAGCGTGATGGTGCCCAGTGGCGCTGTATGCGTTTCGGTCGCCTGACCACGCTGGCCGGTGCCGAACCGGTGCGCCACTTGAATCTCTACGAGGCGCAGGCTTATTGCGCGTGGGCCGGACGCCGCTTGCCCACCGAAATCGAGTGGGAATACGCGGCACGTTCAGGTCATCCGGCCTTCCGCTGGGGGCAGTTGTGGGAGTGGACTGCCTCGCCCTTCGAGCCTTATGCGGGTTTCCTGCCCGGCCCCGACCGGGCGTATTCGGCGCCTTGCTTTACCAGTCATCAGGTGCTGCGCGGCGCCTCCTTTGCCACTCCGCAGCGCATGCACGCCGCACAATTCCGCCTGTTCCATCTGCCGGAGCGTGATGATCTGTTTGCCGGCTTGCGCACTTGTGCATGGCCGGCTTGAGTAGCGAAGGCGCGAGTGCGCCGATCCGACCACAGAAGTAAACAATAAGAACGCCTTTTAGCGCCCGCTCTGCTATGCTTTTCTTTTCAAGTGAAGAGGGCGACACCATGAATTTCAAGCATCTCCTGATCTCTGCCGCAGTACTGAGCGCCGTGGCTAGCAGTGTGGCCAGCACCGCCGCCGCTGCCGCTGCTGCCGATAGTGGCAAAGTTGTGGTGATCCGCGCCGGTCGACTAGTCGACGTGGTGGCGGGTACGGTACTGAAGGATCAGGTTATCGTGATTAACGGTGAGCGCATCAGTGCCGTGGGCCCGAGTGCCAGCACCAAAGTGCCAGCCGGTGCGCAGGTGATTGACCTGTCCGGCCAGACTGTGTTGCCGGGGCTGATTGATATGCACACCCACCTGACCAATGATGCCAAGCTGGGTGGTTACAATGCGCTGGGTGTCTCGGACACGCGCGCCGCGCTGTATGGCGTGCGGGCTGCCCGCCTGACACTGGATGCCGGCTTCACGTCGGTGCGAAATGTCGGCGCCGGTGGCTTTGGCGATGTGGCGCTGCGTGATGCGATCAATGATGGCGACTTTATCGGCCCGCGCATGCGCACCTCTGCGTATGCGATCGGGATTCAGGGCGGCCATTGCGATGAAAATATGCTGCCACCGGATATGAAGTTTGTCGGTCGTGGTGTGGCTGACGGCCCGTGGGAAGCGCGCGCCCGTGTGCGCGAGATGGTCAAATTTGGCGCCGATGTCATCAAAATCTGCGCTTCTGGTGGCGTGCTGTCGAAAGGCGACGAGCCGGGCGCGCAGCAGTACACGCTGGAAGAGATGCAGGCCATCGTTAGCGAATCGCATAAACTGGGACGCAAGGTAGCGGCGCACGCGCACGGTACCAGCAGCATTCGCGATGCGATTATTGCCGGCGTCGATTCGATCGAACACGCCAGCCTGATTGACGAAGAGGGCATCCGTCTGGCGCGCGAGAAGGGCGTCTATCTGGTGATGGACATCTACAACGACGACTACATTCTGCAGGAAGGCGAGAAGGCTGGCATGCTGCCAGAGTCGATCGCCAAGGAAAAAGTAATCGGTCAGCTGCAGCGCGATAACTTCCGTAAGGCCTTTGCCGGCGGTGCAAAAATGGCATTCGGTTCGGATTCCGGCGTCTACCCGCACGGTGACAATGGCAAGCAGTTTGCCTATATGGTGAAGTATGGGATGACGCCGATGCAGGCGATCCAGTCGGCGACTATCAATGCGGCCGATCTGATGGGCTGGAAAGATAGCGTCGGCTCGCTCAGTGCCGGCAAATTTGCCGACATCGTCGCCGTGAAAGGCGATCCGACCGAGAGCGTGAACGAGCTGACCAAAATCAGCTTCGTCATGAAGGGTGGGGCAGTGATCCGCCGTTAAGGCATTGCTGGTGAGCGGCGGCCTGTCCGGTCATCGCTCTGGCTCGCAGGGCCATGCTGTTGTGGCGCAGACGGTATAGGGTGCAAGCTGCTTTTCTATATACTTTTTGCTTTCAGATAGCGCACTGTGAGCCAGTATGAGTTTCCCTGCATTGCCCCGCCAGCGGGCCGGTTTGCGCGCGCAAAGTCCGGCCTCGCTGCTCGTCTATCCGCTCCTGTCGCTGTTACTGACAGCGCTGCTGGGCGGTTGCGGTGGCGGTTCCGCTGCATCCTCTGCCTCGAATTCCCAGACCAGTTCCGGCGGCGATAGCACTAGCCTGACCACGCCCGCCAGCACCACCGCGATCACGGCGGGCAGTCCGGCGCTAGTGACGCTGGCCGGTGGCGCAGCCCTGAAGGGGCTGGGCGAAGCACTGGTGGTGGGCGAGCATGTGATCGTGCTGTCGGCCTCCGATGCAGAGATCACCCTGAACAAGAAGATTGTCCATCCGCGCACCCGTCTGAGTGTGCTCGATAAGAATGGCGCATTGATTTCCAGCGTCGACTACGGTTTTAAACTGGCGGACGGTTATGTGGGCGATTGGCTGCTGCTGCCGTCGACGGATGGTTTTGTGATGCTGCAGGCCGGCCCTGGCACGCGCATGCTGCAATTCGATGCACAGGCCCGGCAGATCGGCGCTGCGCTGGATCTCTATCCCACGGTCGCTGCCAGTTCCACTACCGAACTGGCAGCAGCGGAAAATGCCGCTGCCGTGGATGGCAATGGTTTCTGGCTGGCGACCACCTTCTCGCTGCTGCCGATCAATGACAAAACCCAGTATCTGCTCAAACTGTGCAAGTACGACTTCGCTGGCCGTCAACTGACGCCACCTTTCCAGATTGCCTCGTCTGCCGTGCGCCCGAGGGTGGCTACTTCGGACGGCACGGTGCTGACCACCTGGTTGGATGGCTCGACCGCCATGCTGGCCATGTGGCCACGCGGGCTGGGTGCGCCGCTGGTACATTCGCTTGGCACCAGTGGCGCGGAACCGCAGCCGGTGGCACTCGATAGCAAGGGAAAAATGGGCGCCATCTGGAATGGCAAGGCTAGCTTCATCAGTCCGGGCGGGGTGCTCGGTGTCGCGCTGGATAAATCCGGCGTGGCCGTGCTGCCGACCGGCCGTACCGAGCTGGGACTGGAAATTCTATCGACGCAATGGGCGGCGTCAGGGCGCGCCCCCACCATCGATGCCCGCCTGTTGCAAGGCAAATTGCTGCTGGCCGATGTGGGTGTCGGTACCTATAGCAGCGGTGATCCGCAAGGCGATGTCATCGTACTGGCCGACTACGCTATCGGCACGGCCGCGCTGTCAGCACAGAAGTCCACCATCCAGCGCATGCGTCTGTATGGCGGCAATCTGACGATGGGTAATTTTCCGGTGCTGCGCCAGCTGATTTTCGCCGACCATACCTTACTGCTGGTAGGCGACGAATATCATCTGGAAGCGTTCCGTATCACCCGCCAGTAACGCAGGCTAGGCAGCTAGCCCTTTGCTTTCAGAGCAGGGTTTCGGCCAGATCTTTCAAGTCTTCGGCATACACCTGTTCATCGAGCTGTTTGCGTGCCACGCCGCTACGGAAGGCGGCGCTGGCGATCTTCGGCGTGACGCCGGAGAGCAGGCGCGGATCGAGCAGGCCCGGTACCACATAATCCTTGCCGAAGCGGGCATCGCTACGCGCCATCTCGGCCAGTGCGATGACGCAGGCGCGTTTCATCTCCAGATTGATGGTGGAAGCACCGCTATCGAGCGCCGCGCGGAACAGGTAAGGGAAGCACAGCGCGTTATTGATCTGGTTCGGATAGTCGGAACGGCCGGTGGCAATGATGGCGTCCGGCGCCGCTTCGCGCACCAGTTCCGGACGCAGTTCCGGCTCCGGATTGGCCAGCGTGAACACGATAGGCTGTGCCTTCATCTGTTCCACATCGCGTGGTGACAGTACGCCCGGGCCGGATACGCCGAGGAATACGTCGGCACCGACGATTACCTGCGATAGCGAGGTGGCATCGGTATCCTGCGCCCAGGCGGCTTTTTCTCCGTCCAGCTGGCGGCGGGTCGTCAGCACGCCCTTGCTGTCGCAAACGAAGATGTTTTCGCGCTGTGCGCCCAGATCGAGTAGCAGATCGAGGCAGGCCATGGCGGCCGCGCCAGCACCGGAGCAGACAATCTTGACCGTGGCGATGCTGCGGCCACTGAGTTCGATGGCATTCAGCATGCCGGCGCCCACCACAATCGCGGTACCGTGCTGGTCGTCATGGAACACCGGGATCGACAGACGCTCACGCAGTTTGCGTTCGATGTAGAAGCATTCCGGTGCTTTGATGTCTTCCAGATTGATGCCGCCGAAAGTAGGGTGCAGAGCGGCGATGATCTCCACCAGCTTATCCGGATCGGTTTCGTCGATCTCGATATCGAAAGCGTCGATGCCGGCAAACTTCTTGAACAGCACGACTTTGCCTTCCATGACCGGCTTGCCGGCCAGCGCGCCGATATTGCCGAGGCCTAGCACTGCACTACCGTTGGTGATCACGCCTACCAGATTGCCTTTGGCGGTGTACTCGTAAGCGCGTGCCGGTTCGCGCTGGATTTCCAGGCACGGCGCAGCGACGCCGGGCGAATAAGCCAGCGCCAGATCTTCCTGAGTCGCGACACTCTTGGTCACTTCAATCGCGATTTTTCCTGCATTGCCCTGACGGTGGTAGGCCAGCGCTTTCTGTTCGATGGTGCTCATGGTTTCCCTTGAATTCGGTCTGCACTACATGTAAAAAACGCCTGCACGGGCCGAAGCCGGTGCAGGCGCAAACTGCTGGGGATCAGTAAATCATGGATACAGGCCGCGTACTTCGCGCGCCTGCAGCACGCGGGTGCAAGCCAGAATGAAGGTGGCGGTGCGCAGGGTGACTTTCTTCTCCTGTGCGACAGCCCACACTGCATTGAAGGCTTCCTGCATGATGCGGGTCAGACGGGCATTGATCTCGTCTTCGCTCCAGAAGAAGCTGGAGAAGTCCTGTACCCATTCGAAGTAGGAAACGGTCACGCCACCGGCATTGGCCAGAACGTCCGGCACGATCAGCACATCTTTATCGGTCAGGATGTCGTCGGCTTCCGGAGTGGTCGGGCCGTTGGCGCCTTCCAGAATAATCTTGGTGCGGATCTTCGGTGCATTGGCAGCAGTGATTTGCTGTTCCAGCGCGGCCGGGATCAGAATGTCGGACTCGATGCCCCAGAAGGCGTCGCGATCGAGGAAGGCTTCAGCGCCGGGGAAGCCGCTGACGCTACCGCATTCGGCGACGTGCTGGTGCAGACGTGGAATGTCCAGACCACCCTGATGCACGACGGTGCCGGTGTGATCCTGCACGGCGATGATTTTCGAGCCGGCTTCAGCGAACATGCTCGCGGCTACACCGCCCACATTCCCGAAACCCTGCACAGCAACGCGGGCACCTTCGATGGCGACACCGCGCTTGGCGGCGGCTTCGCGACCGACCACGAACACACCGCGGCCGGTAGCTTCGCGGCGGCCCAGCGAGCCACCCAGCGAGATAGGCTTGCCGGTGACGACGCCGGTCGACAGATTCCCTTCGATCATGGCGTAGGAGTCCATCATCCATGCCATCACCTGTTCATTGGTGTTGACGTCCGGTGCCGGAATATCCTTGTTTGGTCCGATGATCAGGGCGATTTCGCTGGTGTAGCGGCGGGTCAGACGCTGCAGTTCACCACGCGACAGGGTTTTCGGGTCAACCCGGATACCGCCTTTCGCGCCGCCGTATGGCACGTTCACGGCAGCGTTCTTGACCGTCATCCACGCCGACAACGCCATGACTTCGGAGAGCGTGACATCCTGATGGAAACGCACGCCGCCTTTGCCCGGACCGCGCGACATATTGTGCTGTACGCGATAGCCTTCGTAGTGGGCGATGCTGCCGTCGTCGCGTTCGATCGGAACGTCAACGGTCAGAATACGCTTCGGGCGTTTCAGGGTTTCGACCCAGCGCGACAGGTTGCCGAGGTGCGGCGTGACGCGATCGATCTGTTGCAGGTAGACGCCCCATGGCCCCAGATCTTCTGGATTCAGGTAGGAAGGCAGTGCGTGTGCTGGTACGTTAGTCATGCTCAGGTCTCCGATAGATTCGTGGCTGAATCGCGCTCGTGGCGCGCTTCAAGTGGGGCGAATCATAGAACCTGAGGCTGCGGGGCGGCCAATGCTGTATGCGCATCTAACTATGCAAAAAATGCATAGTTATGAAATTCCGGTATTTTTAGCACTATCGTTCGGAGACCGCCACGCGACGTTTGCGGGCGATTTTCTGTTGCTGCTGTTCGAGGAAATCCCACAGCTGTTCGACGATCACTTTACCGCGCCGGGTGCTCGACGGACGCTCGCGGTAGAGGCGGATTTCCATCTCGATTTCCCATTGCGCATTGCCCTCATCGGCGCGCGCCAGTTGCTTCTGTTTGAGTTCGCGGGTGACCGCCGATTCCGGCAGAAAGGCGATGCCACGTCCCTCCAGCGCCATCATTTTCAAGCCTTCCGCCATATCGGTTTCGTACTGACGATCCAGATGTAGCGGGGTGCGCGCATCGCCCAGAATCAGCTCCACCATACGTCCCAGATAGGCGTTGTTGGTGTAGGAAAGGAAGGGCAGCGGCTCTTTTTTGGTGCCGGGAAGGGTAAATTCCGGCACCTTGTTTTTATCGCAGCGGGCATAGGCGCGCAGCGATTCCCGTCCCAGTACCAGCATGTCGTAGCGGCCCGGATCCAGCTGTACGGGCTGGCGCGGATGGTGGTAGCACAGCAGCAGATCGCAACCACCTTCGACCAGCTGCATCACCGCATCGTGCACATTGAGCGCCATCAGGCGGCTGCTGATGGGCGCGAAATCCTGCTCCAGTGCGGTCAGCCATTTCGGGATGAAGGTGAGCGACAAGGTATGCGGTACCGCCAGATCGATACTGGTCTGCGCGGCGGCCCGCTTGGAACGCAGCATGTCCCGCGCGCCGTTAATCTGCGCCAGCATTTCCAGTGCCTGCTCGTAGAACACCACTCCGGCCGGGGTCAGGCTGGTGGGGTAGGAGGTGCGGTCGATCAGGTCGGTGCCCAGCCAGTTTTCCAGCGACTGGATGCGGCGCGAAAACGCCGGTTGCGTGACGTGGCGCAGCGCTGCCGAGCGACTGAAGTTATTCGTCTCGACCAGTGAAATAAAATCTTCCAGCCACTTGGTTTCCATGCCGCTCCTTTACTGCGCTGTGCTTGTAGTGTTGCTAGTGTTAGTGTTGCTAGTGTTTGCGGTGATGCGGCGGATCGGCGTGAGCAGATAGGCCAGTACTGCAAAGGTGATCAGTATGATGCCACCACCGACGAATAATTGCGACAGGCTGATCAGCGTCAGCAGCCAGCCCGTTGCCGCCGCAGACACCGGCGCCAGTCCCATGAAAATGAACATGAAGATACTCATGGCGCGTCCCATCATCTGCGGCGCGACGCGTTGCTGGATCCATGTGAAAACATTGATCTGCACATAGCCACTAAGTACGCCGAGCGTCAGCAGCAGCGCGCCTGCCAGCCATGCATTGTCTGCTGCGCCTAGCCCCAGTACCAGCACGCCAGCCAGTCCATCCATTAACAGAATCATGCTGCCGAAACTGGTGCTACGCAGACGCGCTCCGATCAGCGCGGCGCCCGCCATGCCGAGCAGTGTGCCGGCACCGTTCGCGGCCAGCAGTATGCCGAAGGCGCTGGCGCCATCGAGTACGCGGTTTGCCAGTACCGGCAGGGCGACCTGCATTGCCCCACCGATGAATAATGATACGGTGCCCCAGTAGATAAAGCAGAGGCGCAGCGGCACGTCGCGCCACACCATCAGCAGTCCGTCACCGATGGAGCGCCATACCGATGCCGCCGCGTGCTGGGCTGGCGCTACCTGCAGATTGCGCACCCGGCTCAGGGTCCATGCGGAGATCAGAAAACTCAGACTATCGAGCGCAAACGCGCAGGCCAGACCGCGGGCATCCCCCATCAGTGCTGTGCTGTGTTGCGCGCTGCCGGCACTATCCGGCGCGGACCAGGCCAGCAGCACGGCCGCCAGCATCGGACCGAGCAGCATGGAGAGCTGCCGTAAGCCCATCAGCATGCCGTTGGCGGCCTGCAGCGCTTCGGCCGGGATAGCTTGCGGCATGATGGCGGTTGCGGACGGCACGCCAAACGCCTGTGCCAGCCCGATGCCGAAGGCCAGCGCATAGATCAGCATCAGGGTGATGTGCGGTGTGAGCACCAGTTCCAGCTTGAGTTGCCCTAGTAGTGAGAGGGTGAGTGTTTCCGGCTGGCGTAGTACCAGCATGGCCAGCAGCGCAAGCAGGAGGGCGTTGGCAAATTTACTCAGCATCAGCACCCGTTTGGGCGAGTAGCGATCTACCACGGCGCCACCGATCAGGATGAAGGCGGCGCGCGGAATACTCATCAGAGCAATCACCAGTCCCAGTGCCATGGTGTCACCGGTGAGCTTCAATACCAGCCACGGTAGTGCCACCATGGTCAGCTGATCGCCTAGCATGGAAATCACGCCACCGCGTAGCAGCCACTTGAAATTCGGATTGCCCAGCAATGCGCTGCGCGTGGAGGACGGTTTGCTCGTCATGGTGTTTCTCTTTAGAAGGATTGCTGAGGCAAGCCGCTGATCAGGCTGAGCGCATTGCCGAGTTGTTCGAACTGCTCGGCAGGGCAGTTGCGCAGCAGGTCTTTGCTGCACTGGTCGGCCGCGTTGCTGGCGTTCAGCAGCAGTTCGCGTCCGCTGTCGGTAATCGCGGCGTAGGCAACCCGTGCATCGCGCGGATCAAGCTGGCGTTCGACCAGACCGATTTTCTCCAGCGGCAGCAGGGTGCGGGTCACGCCGGAGGCTGTCAGACCCTGGCGTTCCGCCAGATCGACGCGACGCATGCGCCCGCCCGGTGCGCGGGCCAGCGAGTTCAGCAGCATGAAGTCGCCAAAACTGATACCGTGATAGGAACCCAGCACCTGATCGAGCCGGCGCACCATGGTGGCCTGGGCGCGCGCCAGATTCAGGGCCAGTGCCAGTGCCGGACTGGTATCGGGCAGGTCGGAAGCATGCAGGTCGCTCATAGATATGTTCGCTTAAAGTTAGAAGTTTGAGGTTTACTTTACTATCGCTTTACTATTGCTGGAGTAATGCTTGATTACGCAAGTATATGTGTTTTTCGGCACAATGCAAGCATTCTTTTGTTTTAGACAATCAAGGATGGAAAACTACAGTGTGGTAAGACCGGCCGGAAAACACTTGTTTACCCTGCTATCGATGAAGAATCAGGCTAGAATTGCAGCGCCTTGCAATGGCGCATTTACTTAAACTACAAAATATTCCGGAGATATTCGCACCATGGCGACCACAGAAATTTTCCTGATCGCGATGCTGATCATTTTCAGCCTGCCCTATCTGATCTGGCGTGTCGGCAATACCGACTACTACGCGCCGCTGGTGGTGGTGCAGATTATTACCGGCATTCTGCTCGGCCCCGGCATCCTCGGGCGCGCCTATCCCGAGTACTACCAGTTTGTGTTCAATCCCCAGGTGGTGCAATCGCTGAACGGGATAGCGTGGTGGGCGGTGATGATCTTCGTGATGATCGCCGGGATAGAACTCGATCTGAAAAAGGCCTGGGAACACCGTCGCGAGAGTTCGATTACAGCCGGTCTGGCGCTCGGCGTGCCGCTGCTGTTCGGCGCGATCGCCGGACTTGGGCTGCTCGGTTATGCGGGCTGGATAGGCCCGAAAGCACAAAGCTGGCAATTCGTGCTGGGCGTCGGTATGGCCTGTGCCGTGACGGCGCTACCGATTCTGATTCTGCTGATGGAGAAGCTGGAGATTTTGCGTCAACCTATCGGTCAGCGCATTCTGCGCTATGCCAGTCTGGACGATATCGCGATCTGGGGCGTGCTGGCAGTGATCCTGCTGGACTGGCAGCGGGTAGGGCGGCAACTGGGTTTCCTGCTGCTGTTCGCCGTGGCGACCATACTGTTCCGCCGTCTGATGCAGTGGCTGCAGGAGCGTGACCGCTGGTATGTCTCGTTTATCTGGCTGGCGGCCTGCGCCTTTGCGGCCGACTGGGCCGGCCTGCACTATATGGTGGGGGCTTTCCTGGCGGGCGCCGTGATGGATGCGGAATGGTTTAACCAGCAGCGTATGGATTTCCTGCGTGCCAACGTGCTGATGGCGATCATGCCGGTGTTCTTCCTTAGCACCGGCTTGCGCACCAACTGGGCCGTGGGTGGCACGGCGGTGTTCCTGGTGGCGGCGGTGATGTTGCTGGCCTCCGTCTCGGGCAAGCTGGCCGGTATTCATCTGGCCGGTAAAATTCTCAAGTGGGGACCGGGCGAGGCGTCTATCATTGGCTGGCTGTTGCAGACCAAGGCACTGATCATGATCATTTTCGTCAATATCCTGCTGGACAAGCAGATCGTCACTAGCGAAACATTTACCGCCTTGCTGCTGATGGCGATAGCGAGCACCATGCTGACGGTACCGATGGTGTATCCGAAATTACAGCGCGTGGCGCAGCTGATCTTTAAAACGAACTGATATAATTCCGGGATGAACGATACTACTCAACTCCCTCCGCTGCCCGATCGCCTGTCGATCGACCCGCGCAGCAAATTCCATGTTGCCGCCATCTTCGAACACGATATCGGCATCCGTTTTAACGATAAAGAGCGTCTGGACGTCGACGAATACTGCATCAGCGAAGGCTGGATCAAGGTTGGTGCCGGCAAGAGTCTGGACCGTTTTGGCCGTCCGATGCTGATCAAGCTGAAAGGCAAAGTCGAAGCTTATTACCGTTAAACCGCTGTCGGTATAACAAAAAACCACCACCTTTCCGGTGACACGCAGTGCGTGCCCGGACAGGTGGTGGTTTTTTTTGTGCTGCGGGTACTGCTGCTGTTGCTGGTGCTGGGTGCGCGGCGCGCCGCGCAAATTAGACAGCTGGTGCGGTCACCGCGACGGCTGGTGCTTCGCTGCGCAGTTTGTCCAGCATTTCCAGCGTGGCTGGCATCATGTTCATGATGCCGTGGTAGGCGCAATATTCGCAGAAAGCCTCTTCCGGCGACATCACACTAATGCTGGCGTCCGAGTGGCCGCGACGGCGCAGGGCGCGCAGGCAACCGGCATCCATGGTCCTTGGGTTCATGTGCTATTTCCCTTTCTGTAAAAAGTAGCGGGTAGCGTTGATTAACATGAGCCATTATAGACCTAAAAAATGCCGTACGGCAACTAAATGTGTAATTCTTCCATTGTCTTGGACGAAATCCCAATTTTGCACGGCGCGGGTGAGCATGCACGGCCTGCGTCCATGTCTGCGTCAAGGCGGGGGTTGCTCCTGACGCGGGCGGCAGAAGCTGCCGCGATCCTTGTGGAACTGGGCGCGTTCTTCCGCCGTCATGGCCTGCCAGCGCGCCCAGCGTTCGCGATGGGAGTGGCCATCGGCATGACCGTGGCGGCCACGGAAGCCGCCAAACAGGATGCGGCAGAGTATCAGCAAACCCAGCGCATGCCAGTAGTCGACGCTCTGGCAGCCCGCAAATAGTCCGGGCATCACGGCATTCCAGAGCAGCATCACGACGCCGGCCAGCGCAGCGATGGCGGCCAGAATCAGGGGGATGAATAATAGTTTCTTTTTCATGGAGCTTCTCCTTAATCGGGGTCGTACAGATATGCAAGGCGTGCACGCAGGTATTGCACGGCGTAGCGTTTGCGTGCCAGCAGGGTGTTGAGCGGGGTGTTAGTGGCTTCGGCCATCGCTTTGAAACTGATGCCATCCAGTTCGTGCGCGACAAACACCTCGCGCTGGGCGGCCGGTAACTCTTCCAGTGCCGCCTGCAGTTCTTCCAGCAGCAGAGTGCGCGCATAGGCTTCTTCGGGGCCTGCGTCCGGCGAGGGCAGCAGCAGGTCGAGGTGATAACTGTCGTCGTCGTCCTCGCCTGCCGTGCCCAGATCGGCCAGCGCCACTTCCTTTTTTTTGCGGAAGCGGTCAATGATGCGGTTGCGCGCCACCCGGAACAGCCAGGCACTGACCTGTTCTATCGGCTCCGGCAAGCGGTAGGCCTGCACGAATTCGTGGAACACATCCTGCAGAATGTCGTCGGCATCGGTGGGATCGCTGACCCGGCGCCGGATGAAGTTGCCGAGACGTGAGCGTTCCTTGAGCACGGTGGCGGTAATGGCCTGTTCTGTCATGGTGTGCGCGGAAGTCATGCCTTGTAGACGGGGCAGGGAAGCCGATATTGTAGACGCACAATAAAAAACGCCACCGGCTTTGAGACGGTGGCGTTCTAGGGAGGCATTGCCAGTGTTGCTGGCAATGCCTAGGCGTCGTGATTAACGATCGCCGTAGCTGCGACGGGCGCCGTCGCTGCTGCGTGGGTTACTACCTTTGTAGCCGCCTTCCTTGCGCGGTGCTGCGCCTGGTTTGCTGAAGCTACGCTGGCCTGGCTTGGCGCCAGTGCGGTTGTCGCCTGGCTTCCAGCCGCCCGGACGTGCGCTCGAACGTGCTGGCGAGCTGGTTTTCTTCGGCTCGTAACCTTCGATGACGTTGACCGGAATCAGCTGCTTGGTGAAACGTTCGATACGCTTCACGTTCATGCCTTCGGCGTGGTTGACCAGCGAGATGGCCAGACCATTACGGCCAGCACGACCGGTACGGCCGATGCGGTGGACGTAGTCTTCCGGGAATTTCGGCAGATCGTAGTTGAATACGTGGGTGATGGTCGGCACGTCGATACCGCGGGCGGCAACGTCGGTGGCGATCAGAATCTTCACCTGGCCGCGACGCAGGCTGTCCAGCGTACGGTTACGGGCGCCCTGGTGCATGTCGCCATGCAGTGCGGCAGCCGAGAAACCGGCGATGTTCAGACGGTCGGCGATGGTGTCGGCGTCACGTTTGGTGGCGGTGAAGACCACGGCCTGATCCAGCGCTTCGTCGCGCAGCAGGTGATCCAGCAGGCGATTCTTGTGCGACAGATCGTCGACGAAGTGGACGCGCTGGGTGATGTTTTCGTGCTTGTTGGCGGCGCTCAGGATCTGGATCACTTGCGGATCCTTGGTGATGCGGCGCGCCATGTTACCGACGACGCCATCCAGCGTTGCCGAGAACAGCATGGTCTGACGGGTGGACGGCGTCGCGTCGACGATTTTTTCGATGTCGTCAATGAAGCCCATGTCCAGCATGCGGTCGGCTTCGTCCAGCACCAGAATTTCCAGTTGCGAGAAGTCGATTTTGCCCGATTCCATGTGGTCGATCAGACGGCCCGGGGTAGCGACCAGAATCTCTGGATTCTTGGCCAGCAGTTGCATCTGTTTAGGGTAAGGCATACCACCCAGAATCGAGACGGCTTTCAGGCGACGCAGGTTGACGCTGTATTTGTCGGTATTGGTAGTAACTTGCAGAGCCAGTTCGCGGGTCGGGGTCAGGACCAGCATTTTTGGCTGGGCAGCCTTGAAACGTGGACGCTCGCCACGGGCGCGGGCTGCTTGCATTTCCTGGTTAGGCGTTTTGCCAGCGGCGACCGGATCGGTGCCAGCCAGACGGTGCAGCGAAGGCAGCATGAATGCTGCCGTTTTGCCGGAACCGGTTTGCGAGGAAACCAACAGGTCCTTGCCGGCGATGGCGGCAGGAATCGCTTGCTCTTGTACCGGGGTAGGCTTGGTATAGCCTGCGTCGGTCAGGGCTTTGATAATGGACGTGTTGAGACCAAGTGCTTCAAATGTCATGCTGTTCTTTCGTAAAAAACCGGCGTACGGGCGGAGCCGTACGCGAAATAGCAACGCCTGCCACAACGAAATGACTCAATCAAAAATAGAATGAAATTTCGGCACAAAAGCTTTGCGCCGGGACGGTGTCAGGTGCGACACCAAAGGCGGGAGGGCTTTATAAACAACATCAGCTTGATGCTAGCGTAGCTTGATGCGTTAAAGGCTTGCGATGCTGCTAGTACTACCTTGCTGACCAATGCGCGCTGATCTTGTTGCAGCGCGTGCATTGCAGCACACAGGCGACACTATACAACAGATCGGGTCTGCTGCATAGCTTATCCTGCAGTGCGACATAATATCGCTGACCCCGGCCAGCCGGGACTGGCGGGGCCAACGCGATGCTTATGCGTAGTCTTCGGCGTTCAGGCCCATGACGTGCGAGAAGCCGCCGTCGACATAGGTGATCTCGCCGGTGATGCCGGAAGCCAGATCGGACAGCATGAAGGCCGCCGTATTACCGACTTCCTCGATCGTCACATTGCGACGCAGCGGTGCGTGCGAGGAGGCGAAGCCCAGCAGTTTGCCGAAGTCCTTGATGCCGGAAGCAGCCAGGGTCTTGATCGGGCCAGCGGAAATGCCGTTGGCGCGGATGCCCATCTTGCCGAGGTTTTCGGCCAGATAGCGTACCGACGCTTCCAGCGATGCCTTGGCCAGACCCATGGTGTTGTAGTAAGGAATGGCGCGTACGGCACCCAGGTACGACAGGGTCAGTACCGACGAACCTTCTTTCAGCAGCGGCAGGGCGGCTTTGGCCATGGCCGGGAAGCTGTAAGCGGAAATATCATGCGCAATGCGGAAGTTTTCGCGCGTCAGACCGTCCAGGAAGTCGCCGGCGATGGCTTCGCGTGGAGCGAAACCGATGGCGTGTACCAGACCGTCGAGTTGGCTCCAGCTTTTGCCCAGATCGGCAAACAGGGCAGCGATCTGCTCGTCGCTCGACACGTCGCAGTCATACACCAGATTGCTGCCGAACTCGGCGGCGAACTCGGTGATGCGGTCTTTAAAACGTTCGCCCACGTAGGTGAATGCCAGTTCGGCACCTTCGCGGTGGCAAGCTTTGGCGATACCGTAAGCGATGGAACGGTTCGACAGCAAACCAGTGATGAGGATTTTTTTGCCTTGCAGGAACGCCATAATGACTCCGATTGCAACTGCGTGCCGGGCTGACCTGATGGGCGGGCTGGCAACGTCAGTAAGGTTGTTGAGTTTGAAAGGCCTGAGGCCGGACAAGACCGAGATTGTAGGGCGAGTGCGCCGTCACTGCAACCCGCTCAGCAGCCCGCAAGGTGCGATTCAGGGCTGGTAGGGGGGATAAACGTGGCAAAAACGCGATTAAACAGATATTTATCGCGCTGCTGCCACGTCGCCACACCACTTTGCACGACGTGCCGGTGTCAGTCGTCGTTACGCTGACGTTTCTTGTGCTTGCCGCTGTCGTGGCTGGCACGGGCTTTCACCAGCGAGACGCTGCCGGACTTGCTGGCTTTTTCGCTTTTACTTTTGCCACTCTTGCTGCTGCGTTCGCGCTCGGCCTCGAAGGCCAGCGTGGCAGTACGCTCGATTTCCGGCGAAATATCGATGCTGGCGCTGGTCGACAGTTTCGGCACCAGAATCGTCGAACCGGCTTTCAGCGCGGTCTTCTGGGGAATGTTATTGGCCTGACGGATTACATCCGGCGTGGTGTGGAAGCGCGAAGCCAGTGTGCCGATGCTTTCGCGGGCGCTAGTAATCTTGTGGGTGGTCCAGGTCGAGAGGTTTTTTCCCCACTGGGCCAGATTCAAGTGGAATTTGTCAGCGTTTTCTTTCGGCAGCAGAATCTTGGTCTGTTCGTCGCCGGTAATCACCGGACGTTTGAATTGCGGGTTCAAGGCCTTGAATTCATCCACCGACAGTTCCGCCAGATGGGCGGCAATGGTCAGATCGATATCGCTGGTCTTGTCGACGGCCGTGAAATACGGCGCATTGTCGATGGCCGGCAGGTTCAGGCCGTACTGGGCCGGATTGGCGACGATGTTTTTCACCGCCTGCAGTTTTGGCACATAGTTACGAGTCTCAGCCGGCATCAGTTCGGCCAGACTTTCGAAATCGGTGGGCTTGCCGGCGGCCTGATTGCGCTTGATGGCCTTCTGCACCGAGCCTTCGCCCCAGTTATAGGCGGCCAGCGCCAGTTGCCAGTCGCCGAACATATCGTAGAGGCGTTGCAGATAGCTGAGCGCGGCGTCCGTCGAGGCGATGATGCCGCGCCGTTCGTCCTTGAAGGCATCCTGCTTCAGCTTGTAATCACGGCCGGTGCCCGGCACGAACTGCCACATGCCGGCCGCATTCGCGCTTGACAGGGCTTGCGGGTTAAACGCCGATTCGATGAAGGGCAGCAGTGCCAGTTCGGTCGGCATACCGCGCTTTTCCAGTTCCGTGACAACGTGGAACAGGTAGCGTGACGCGCGCGTGGTGGTGCGGGCGATGTAATCGGGACGGGTGGCATACCAGTTGACATGCTTGCCCACCAGTTCATTGCTAATGTCGGGAATCGCATAACCGCTACGGATCCGGCCCCACACATCTTTTTCGTGGAAAGCATCATCTTCGGCAGCTTTGCTGGCCGGTTTGATAATTTTCTGGGGAGCGAGGTCGGAAGCGGGAAGGCGGGGGGGATTCGGGGGTGTGGCGGCGGAACTGATCGGCGCCGGGCCGTTAAGTTCGTCGTGGGCCTGGCTGAGCGCCGGCGCCAGCAGGGCTGGCAGGGCTAGCAGGGTGGCCAGAGCCGCGGAATAAGTAAAGCGTGCTTGCATAGTATCCCATTATTGTCGACAAGAAACATCGAACGGACTATGAATAAACTCCGAGTGTACGAACACCCTGAGCCTACGTCAAGAACTATGTCAGGCGTATGACAGGGGCTTTTGTAGAATATTTCCATTCAGATGGCGGTAAGATAGCTGCTGAATGGCGGCAGAATCCCGCATGGTGGCTTTCTGCTCGGGAGTGCGTACAATCCTGCTTTTGCGCAGTCCACAAGGAAGAACCCTATGAGTAGTCCCGCCCCCGACCATGATGCCATCATCGCTAGCACCGCCCATTGGGTCGACAAGGCTGTGATCGGTCTGAACCTGTGCCCGTTTGCCAAGGCGGTGCAGGTGAAGAAGCAGATCCGTTACGTGGTATCGGATGCCAGCACCCCCGAGCAATTGCTGGAGCAGTTGATTGCCGAGCTGGAAACGCTGGCCGAAGCCTCGCCGGAAAAAATCGATACCACCTTGCTGATCCACCCGCAGGTGCTGACCGATTTCGAGGATTTCAACGAGTTTCTGGATGTGGCCGATGCCACGCTGGAAGACTTGCAGCTCGATGGTGAATTGCAGGTCGCTAGTTTTCACCCGGATTATCAGTTTGCCGATACCGACCGCAACGATATCGAGAACTACACCAATCGCTCGCCGTATCCGACTTTGCACCTGATTCGCGAAGAGAGTATCGACCGTGCCGTGGAGGCGTTCCCGGAAGCGTCCGAGATTTTCGAAAAAAACATCGCCACGCTGCGCGCATTAGGCCATGATGGCTGGGACAAGCTGATGCAGAGCAAAGATGAGTGATCTGCCGCTACGGCCCGATACCCCGTGCGTGGCAGTCTGCTCCACGACCTTCGATGAAATCTGTCGTGGCTGCGGTCGCAGCGTGGTGGAAGTGGCGCACTGGGTGTCGATGAGCGCCGAGGCCAAAGAAGTGGTGTGGCAGCGCATTCTGGCGCAGGGCTATCCGCGCCGCAACACATAATACTGAACACCGCAGTCCATCAAGCAAGTGATGCACTGCGGCGGCTGACTGCGGTGGCTGATTAATAGCTGCCGATAAAATCTTTCTTACCGATTTCGATACCGTTATGACGCAGTATGTCATACGCGGTGGTGGCATGGAAGTAGAAGTGTGGCAGGGCGTAGTGGAACAGATAGGTGACGCCCATGAAGTGCTTGGTCTTTTCGCCGCTGCCGGTGGTGATGGCGCGGCCTTCGCTGCCTTCGATGGCGCTGCGCGGTACGCTGTCGATAAACGCCAGCGTTTTATGGACGCGGGCTTTCAGCTCGGCGAAGCTGGTTTCATTGTCATCGTAGGACGGCACATCCAGGCCACCGAGGCGGGCGGCAGCGCCTTTGGCGAAGTCGCAGGCGATCTGGATCTGGCGGGTGAAATTGAGCATGTCCGGGAACAGACGGTATTGCAACAGCGCCTGTGGATCAATTTTCTTCTCGGTAATGTGGGTTTCTGCGCGTTCCAGCAAAGTTAATTGTGCATTGAGGATCTGTTTGAAGACAGGAATCGATGCGGTGTACATAGAGAAGGTGGTCATGGCTGGGCTCTCGGTAAAAGTGAGTGGCGATCATAGCGCGGGCTAGAGTTTTTTGCTTGCCGCATCACTTTCGGAGGCTTTTACGTGCATAATTCTGTCTAGTAATGTTATTTTTTCGCCATGAAGCCACGTCTCCGAGATGATGTCACCTAAACTTTTATTGCAGTCCACGCATGCTTAACCGAGTGTATCGCGGCTTGCGCAGCCGGCTTGGCGCTCTCTACGGACGCTCCATTTATGGCGCGTTGCTGCTCGTGGTGCTCGGTGGTCTGGTGGTGCCTGCGATTGTCGGCAGTTACCTGCTGGTGGGCGTGCGCGAACAGCAGGCCGCCCGCGTGGCGCTGCAGGAGTCCTTGCAGCGCAATGCCGATATTCTGGCGCTGGGCATGCAGGAATCGCTGTGGAATATGAATACCGAATCGGCCCATTCGCTGGTCGAATCGGTGATGCGCGACCCGGCAGTGCTGCGGGTGCAGGTAGTCGGACAGGCCGATATCCAATTTATGCAGGTGCAGTCGCAGCGCAAGCTGACCGGCCATATCCTGCGCGCCGAGCGGGAAATCAATGTGCGCGGTGAGCGCATCGGTTCTATCACGGTGGAAATGGACGACGCGCGTAGCCAGCAGGAGCTGGCGGAGAAACGCACTGCCTACATCCAGGTGCTGGGCGGCCAGTTGCTAGTGTCGCTGCTGCTGATCGTGCTGTTCCTGAATACCCGTCTGATGAAGCCGCTGCGCAAGCTGATGCGCTTCTCGAATCGCCTCTCGCATGGCGACTTCGAAACCCGGCTCGATCTGAGTGGCAGTGACGAACTGGGTCTGCTGGCCAGTCAGCTCGACCAGATGCGGGTGGCGATCCGCCGCCTGTTCGAAGATATCGGCCAGCGCGAAGAGCGCTTCCGCACCATCGTCACGCAAGTACCCGGCGCCGTATTCCGCTGCCGCCCGGATGGTGTGATCGACTTTGTCTCGGAAACCATCGAAGAAATCTCCGGCTATCCGGCCGCGCAATTCATGCGCGGCACCAGTCATGACTGGACCAATCTGATCGTGCCGGAAGACCGGCGCCATCATCGTCACAGCGTCTCCGAGGCGATCCGCGCGCACCAGCCCTATGAAGTGGAATACCGCATCGTCGACGCGCACGGCGTGGAGCGCTGGGTGTCGGAAAACGGCCAGCCACAGACTCGTGAAGGTGAGGACGATCCGTGGGTGGACGGGATTATTGCCGACATCAGCCAGCGCAAGCATAATGAAATGCGCATCGCTGCGCTGCTGGCCGAGCAGAGCGCGATTCTTGATAACGTGATGTTTGGCGTGATGTTTGTGCGCAATCGCCGCATAGTCTCGGTGAACCGGCGTTGCGAACAGCTGTTCGACTACGCACCCGGAGTGCTGGTCGGGACGTCCACCGAGCAGCTATTCCCCGATAGTTTTGACTTCGAGGCGAGCGGCCTGCGTCAGTACCGCGCCTTGTCGCAAGGCGAGTACTTCAGCGAGGAACGCAGTTACCGGCGCCGCGATGGCAGCATGCTGTGGTGTCTGGTCAGCGGCTGCGCACTGGATAAGCAGCACGCCAATGATGGCAGTATCTGGGTGTTTGCAGACATCAGCGAGCGCAAAGAGGCTGAGGGAAAACTGCGCCTGTCGGCCACCGTAATCGAGCATATTGCCGACGGCGTGGTAGTGCTTGATACTCATGGCACCATCGTCACCATCAATCCTGCCTTCACCCAGATTACCGGTTACAGCGAAGCGGAAGCGCTGGGCAAGGATCTGACGCTGACCCGCTCGGGGCGGCATGACGAGGAATTCTATAGCGCGATGTGGCGCGCGCAGGTCGAGCATGGCTACTGGCGCGGCGAAATCTGGAACCTTCGCAAGAATGGCGAACTGTATCTGGAATCGCTGACCGTGAATGCGGTACGTGATAGCGACGGGCTGACCACCCATTATGTGGGTGTGTTCAGTGATATTACCAAGGCCAGGGAATCGCAGGACAAGCTCGATCATCTGGCGCACCACGATCCGCTGACGGCGCTGCCGAACCGGCTGCTATTCCATGACCGTCTGCAGCATGCCTTGCAACACGCGACCCGCAATCACGAGCAACTGGCGCTGCTGTTTATTGACCTTGACCGCTTCAAGAACGTCAACGACACGCTGGGTCACCACATCGGCGACGAGTTACTCAAGCAGGTGTCGAAAGCGCTGCAGGCGCGCCTGCGCGAGGGCGATACGCTGGCCCGTCTGGGTGGCGATGAATTCATCGTGCTGCTTGAAGATATCGATAACCAGTTCGGCGCCAGTCTGGTGGCCGAGAAGCTGGTGCAGATGTTCGAACAGCCCTTCATGGTGGCGGGGCACGAACTGTTCGTCACCTGCAGCGTGGGTATCAGCCTGTTCCCGGACGATGCCACCGATCTGAATATGCTGATCCGCAATGCCGACGTGGCCATGTATCAGGCCAAGGCGCGCGGCCGTAATGGCTACAGTTTCTATACCCCGTCGATGTCGGGCGAAGGGGTCGAGCGGCTGCGCCTGGAAACTTTCCTGCGCCGCTCGATCGAGAAGGACGAAGTATTCCTGAATTACCAGCCGCAGGTGGACATCGTCACCGGTGCGCTGATCGGCGTGGAAGCACTGGTGCGCTGGAATCATCCGGAACTGGGGCTGGTGCCGCCGATCCGCTTCATTCCGCTGGCCGAAGACACCGGCTTTATCAACCAGCTGGGCAAGTGGGTATTGCAGGAAGCCTGCCGCCAGATGGTGCGCTGGCAAGAGGCCGGGCTGGTGGTGCCGAAGATCGCCGTCAACCTGTCGGTCAAGCAGTTCGAGCGTGGCAGTATCGTGAATATGGTCGCGGACACCTTGCGCGATACCGGGCTCGATCCGGCTCGTCTGCAGCTGGAAGTGACGGAGTCGGTGATTATGAATACCGACGATGCGATGGTGTTCATCAATGACCTGCACGCGATCGGTGTCGGACTGGCGATTGACGATTTCGGTACCGGCTATTCGTCGCTGGCCTATCTGAAGCAGTTACCGGTACAGACACTGAAGATCGACCGCTCCTTCATTAAGGATATTTCCACCGACGTCAATGACGAGGCGATCGCGATTGCGATTATTCAGCTGGGCAAGAGTATGAACCTGTCCGTCATTGCGGAAGGCGTGGAGACCGAACAGCAGGCCGAATTCCTGGTGCGGCATGGCTGCCATCTGGCGCAGGGCTATCTTTACAGTAAGCCGCTGGCCGCCGATGTTATGCTGACACTCTGGAAAAAATAATAGACCGGAGACAGTGTTATGCAGGAAGATCAGCAGCAGCCAGCCAGTCAGGCGACTACCCGGGCAGGCAAGCCTGGTGTGAAACAGGGTTCGCGCCGCCGTTTCATTTTCGGTGGTGTCGCCGCGCTGGGCGCACTGGTGGTCGGCTGGGGGGTGATGCCGCCGCGCCAGCGCCTGTATGGTAGTCACCCCTTGCCGACCACTGGCGGCGCGCTCGCGTTGAATGGTTGGATCGCGCTGGCGCCGGATGGCACGGTGACGCTGGCGATGCCGCGCAGTGAAATGGGGCAGGGTATTCACACGGCGCTGCCGATGCTGGTGGCCGAAGAACTCGATGTGCCCCTGTCTGCAGTGCAGCTGGTGCAGGCACCGATCGATAAAATTTTCGGCAATATCGCCATGCTTAAAGATGGTTTGCCCTTCCATCCCGATGATGACGGCAAGCTGAAAGCCGTCGCCAGCTGGATGGTGGGCAAGGTGGCGCGCGAACTGGGTCTGATTATTACGGGCGGGTCTTCCAGTGTCAAAGACGCCTGGCTACCAATGCGCGAGGCGGGTGCTACGGCGCGCGCCATGCTGCTGGCGGCCGCCGCGCAACAGTGGCAGGCAGCGCTGACTGACTGTCGTACGGAAAACGGCTTTGTCATCCATGCCGATGGGCGTCGTCTGGCGTATGCTGCGCTGGCCGCTGCTGCCGTCAATGCCAAACCCGCTGCCGTGGTACTGAAAGCCCCGCGCGACTTCAAACTGATCGGACGTGCCCTGCCACGCCGTGACTCTCCGGGCAAGGTCAATGGCAGTGCCGTCTTCGGCATCGATGTCCGTCCGCCCGGCATGGTGTATGCCGCCGTGTGCATGGCGCCCACGCTGGGTGCGACGCTAGCCAGCGTGGATGCGGTGGCGGTGCTGAAGCTGCCCGGCGTGCTGCAGGTGGTGGATTTTTCCGCAGCGCTGCCGGCGCGCACCGGTGCTGGCGCCGGAGTGGCCGTGCTGGCGCGCAGTTACTGGCAGGCCAAGCAGGCGGCACTGGTGCTGCCGGTGCAGTGGCAGGCCGGTGCTGGCGCTGCGCTGCAGAGCGCCGCGGTGGTGGCTGACCTGGCCGCCCGTCTCGATAGCGAGGATGGCTATGTGTATCACCAGCGCGGCGATATGGACGTGGTGGCCGGCAAAGCTGGCGGTGCGCTGAAAAGCATTAGCGCCGAATACCGTGCACCCTTCCTCGCCCATGCGGCCATGGAGCCAATCAACTGCACGGCGCAGGTCAAGGATGGCAAAGTCATGCTGTGGGCGCCGACCCAGTCGCCGGGCTTCGCCGTGGAGGCGGCTGCCAAAGCGGCCGGTGTCGCGCCGGAGCAAGTAGAACTGGTGGTGACCATGCTCGGTGGCGGCTTCGGGCGCCGGCTGGAAGTCGACATGGTGTCGCAGGTAGTGGCGGTGGCGAAGCAGGCCGGTGGTGTGCCGGTGCAGATGATCTGGAGCCGCGAGGACGATCTGCGCCATGATCTGTATCGACCGGCAGCGATTGCGCGCTTCAGCGCCACGCTGGATCAAGCCGGCAATGTGCTGGGCTATGCCAGCAAGTCGGCTAGCGGTTCGGTGTCGCACCAGTTCTTCCAGCGTAATCTGGGCCTGCCGCCGGCCGGGCCGGATAAGACTACGGCGGAAGGCGAGTTCGATATGCAGTACGAATTCCCCCATCAGCGCATCAGCCATGTGATTGTCGACAGTGTGGTGCCGCTCGGTTACTGGCGCTCGGTGGGGCATTCGCACAATGCCTTTTTCAAAGAGAGTTTTATCGACGAGCTGGCGCAGGCGGCCGGCAAGGATGGCGTGGCTTACCGGCGCGGTTTGCTGCGCCAGCACCCGCGCCATCTGGCCGTGCTCGATGCTGCGGTAGCCCGCGCCGGCGTGGCGCCAGCGGGCCGCGCGCATGGCGTGGCGCTGCACCAGTCGTTTGGCAGCATCGTTGCGCAGGTGGCGGAAGTGTCGGTGGAAGCGGGGCAGATCCGGGTGCACCGGGTGGTGTGCGCGATCGATTGCGGCATCGCCGTCAATCCCAACATCATTGCCCAGCAGGCCGAGTCGGCGGTACTGTTCGGGCTATCCGCGGCGCTGTACGGGGCCATCACCTTGAAAGATGGTGCGGTCGAACAGAGTAACTTCCATGATTATGCGGTGCTGCGCATGGATCAGGCGCCAGTGGTGGAGACAGTCATTCTGCCGAGCGCCGAACATCCGGAAGGGATGGGCGAACCGGCCACCCCGCCGATTGCACCGGCGGTGGCGAATGCCGTGTTCAAACTGACCGGTAAGCGTCTGCGTAGTCTGCCGCTGCGCCTGTAAAACGGCGCTACACGCATTCGCAATTATTCGCACTTATTTGCACTTATTTGCACTAAGCGGCACGATTCATCACTGCCTTGTACTATTTTCTACTAATCGGCAGCGTTGCGCAGCATGCTGCGCAGATTGCAGTTCTGCTGCCAGTCGCGCCGTTCTGCGCTGCTGCTGGCCTGCGCCACCAGTTCCGCCGCATCGAGCGCAGCCTGCGCGACGATCAGACGCTGCGCCACGCTGGCATCGGGCAGGATGGTGCCGAAAAACGCCACCGTTTCCTCGCGCTGGATCAGCAGGGTAGGGAAGTTTTCAACATCCAGATCGCCGAGCAGATCGGCGTGGTCTTCGATATCGATCCAGACAAACTGCTTGTCCGGATGGCGCCCGGCCAGCTCCTCGAAGGTGGCGCGGTAGCTGCCACAGGTGCCGCACCACGCGGCGCACAGGCAGGCCACCACCCAGCGCTGGTCGCCAATCGCGTGGGCAAGCTGGGTGTGGTTGTCGGCATTCAGGGTAAGTACAGGCATGATCAGGGTCTGGCTGTGGCGGTAAGCCGCCTAAGGGACGTATTTTACATGCCTGAGCGGGGTCGCGCCGGCCTGTCCGGCAGGTTAAAATAGGGGATGCCTATTATTCTTGCCATTGAAACCTCGTCCGAACTGGCCTCCTGCGCACTGCTGCGGGATAGCTCGGTGATTAGCCGCGACTCGTCCGGCGTCCGTACCCACTCGCAATCGGTGTTGCCGATGATCCAGGAGCTGCTAGCCGAAGCCGGCATCGCCCTGAGCGACTGTGATGCGATCGCCTACGGCTCCGGACCCGGCTCGTTCACGGGTGTGCGCACCGCCTGCGGCGTCGCGCAAGGGCTGGCGTTCGGCGCCAGTCTGCCGGTGGTGCCAGTGGTAACACTCGATGCCATGGCACTGGCCTGCCACCAGCAGCATGCTGCCAGTGAAGTGCTGACGGTACTCGATGCCCGTATGGGCGAGGTGTACTGGGCGCAGTACCGCTTCGACCAGGATGCGGCCCCTGTTACCGTGCAGCCCCCCGTGCTATCGGCGCCGGGTGCCGTGCAGCCGCAAGGTAGTCCGCTCGCTTGCGGTAATGGCCTGTCGGCCTATGCCGATGCTTACGCTGGCACGCTATGCGCCAGCGGTGATGCGGCCGTCATGCCGCATGCACGACAGATTGCCCAGCTGGCGGCGCTGGCGCTGGCAGCCGGGAATACGCTCGCGGCGGTCGATGCCCAGCCGCTCTACCTGCGCAACAAGATCGCCTACACGCAGGCCGAACGGGCTGCGATGGCGGTCGTGAAAGCCGGCGAGGCTGCTGATGCTGCCGCAGCAGCAGCAGCATCTTCAGCAGCAGCCGAGGGCAAGGCGTGACAGCGCGCTGGGATCTGGCGCGCTTGCAGTATCAGCCGATGCAGCCAGCCGATCTGCTGGAGGTGGCGGCGCTCGAAGCGAGCGTGTATCCGCATCCGTGGAGTCTGGCGAATTTTGAAGACTCGCTGCGCAGTGGCTATCAGGCGTGGGTGTTGCGCGCGCCCGATGGCGAGCTGCTGGGGTATTTTCTGGTGATGGCGGTGGTCGATGAAGCGCATTTGCTGAACGTCGCCGTTGCGGCCAGCCGGCAAGGGCAGGGGCTGGGGCGCTTGTTGCTGAATCAGTCGGTAGCGTGTGCGCGCGGACTGGGCATGGAATCGATGCTGCTGGAAGTACGGCCATCGAATACGCGGGCGCTGGAAATATACGAGCGCTATGGTTTCAAGCATATCGGGCGGCGCAAGGGCTATTATCCGGCCGCCAATCAGCAACGTGAGGACGCACTTGTGATGCGCTTTGCCCTATGAACGTGACGAATAGCCGGTCGGCGATTTTCCTCGACGAGATGGGCGTGGGCGTGCAGTGGCAATTGCGTCAGCGTCCGGCTGGGCCAGCGACAGGCGAAGTGCAGGCCGGGGCGCCGGATGCGCCGATGGTGGCGTCCGAGCCGCGCGATGAGACGGTGGCAGCGGAGGCGCCGGTGGTAACGGTTGCTGCGGTGCCAGCACCTGCAGCGCCGGCCGAAGCAGATAGCCGGTCCGAGGGCGTTGCCGAGGGCGTTGCCGAGGGCGATGCCGGCGGTGCTGCCGACTCCGACACCGCCTGGTTTGACGACGTGCCGGCACCGGCTCCGGCAGCGCCAATCTCCGAACAAGAGATTGCCGCGCTGGACTGGCCAGCTTTACGTAAGGCGATCAGCCAGTGCACCCGCTGTACTTTGTGCGAAAGCCGGCGTCACCCGCTTGCAGGTCGCGGCAGCCCGACGGCGCGCACGATTGCGCTGGTAGCCGCAGCATCGCATCAGGATGAGCAGGAGCGGCAAGTGGTGGCCGGCGACGCTGGCCAGTTACTGGCCAATATGCTCAAGGCCATCGACCTCGATGTCGAGGCAGACGTGTATGTCACGCCGCTGGTTAAATGTCGTCCGACTAATCAGCAGGGGCAGGATCGCGCGCCGACCGGCGAGGAGTTGCTGGCCTGCCGTCCCTATCTGGAGCGCGAACTGGCCCTGACTGGTGCCACGCTGGCACTGACCTTTGGCCAGCATGCCGCCCGTGGACTGATGCTCGGCGCTGCCGCCCGGGGCGCGGTGCTGTCGTATGGCGCTGCCGCGTTGCCGGTGGTCGCCACCTATCACCCGCAAGACCTGCTACAACGTCCCGAAGACAAGGCCAAGGCCTGGGCTGATCTGTGTCTGGCAAGGTCGGTACGTGACTAGCCTGTCTGGCGCCGCCACCGACGCGGACGCTGCTGGTCCGGATGCCTATCAGGCCGGGTTTGCACGGCGCTGGGGCCATCTATTACAGCCCCATGTGCGGGCGCTGGCATGGTTGCTTGACGCTCCCGATCTACTCGACCCTGCGGCCACAGAATGGCAGGGGCGGATTGCCACGCTGGGGCCGCTGACGCCGGAACTGGCCGGCTGGCTGAATGCACTGGATGCACAGCCGGAGCCGCTGTTGCAGGCACTCGGCCATCGCCATCACACCCGCCTGGGACTGTATGCCGAACAGCTGATGGCCTACTATTTCGCTGCCCACGGACGCCTGCATGCCCACGGCTTGCAGGTGCGCCCCGCCCGCAATGACACCGTGGGCGAGTTTGATTTTCTGCTCAGGGATGCGCAGGGCAGCGCCTTGCAGCATATCGAATTTGCCACCAAGTTTTATCTGCTCGACCCTGCCATGGCCGGCGATTTCAGTGGCCTGATCGGGCCGAATCTGGCCGACACGCTGGGTGCCAAATTACGCAAGATCTTCACCCAGCAGCTGGCACTGGCTAGCCATCCAGCCGCACAGGCGCTGTTGCCGCTGCCGGTGACTTCGGCACAGGCGCTGGTCAAAGGCTGGTTGTTCTACCCGCCCACGGCGGCCGCGCAAATGCCCGGCATTTCATCCGGGCATTGCCATGGCTACTGGATTACCCGCGCGCAAGCCGAGGCGCTGCAGGGCGAGTGTTTCGTCATGCTGCCGCGGCTGTCGTGGCTGGCGCCCGTGCAACTGCCGCTGGCAGATGCTGGCCAGGCCAGTGTGCTCGACAAGATGGAATTATTGCAGGCGCTGGATGATCATCAGGCACAATCGGCGACGCCGGTGCTGGTGGCGCATCTGCGGCAGCAAGGCACCTCGATGGTGGAGCAGCGGCGCGGTTTTATCGTGCCAGATCAGTGGCCGGCGCTGGCTCAGCAACGGCGCCAGAGTGGCGCTTTGCCGGTCTAAGCGGCGCGCCGGCAGCGCTTGGCGCTGCGTACTCAGCCTCAGCCTCAGTGCTTGGCTTCGCCGATCAGGGCCACCGAGTCGAACTCGCGCTGATTGGCCTGATGTTTGCGCATGATGATCAGCATGGTTCCGGCAAGGAACAGACCAAACATCACGATGATGACATCCAGATTCAGGTGGGCGCGCAGCATTAGCGAATACACCGCCAGCATGGTCAGGATCGACAGGTTTTCATTGAAATTCTGCACTGCAATCGAGTGACCTGCGCTCATCAGCACGTGTCCACGGTGTTGCAGCAGGGCATTCATCGGCACCAGGAAGAAGCCGCCTAGCAGACCGACCAGAATCAGCAGCGGATACGCAACCGTTACCGAGGTCACCAGCGTCATGCTCATCACGATCACCCCCATGGCGATGCCCATCGGGATCACCGCCAGCGATTTGCGCAGCACGATAAAGCGTGCCGACAGCACCGCGCCCAGCGCCACACCGATCGCTACCACGCCCACCAGACTGGTCGACTGTTCGTAGCTCAGGTGCAGGGTGCGACTGGCCCATTCCAGCACGATAAATTGCAGGGTTTGGGCGGCACCCCAGAACAGGGTGGTGACTGCCAGCGAGATCTGGCCCAGTTTGTCTTTCCACAGCAGGGTGAAGCAGTTGGCGAAATCGCTGATCAGGCGGATTGGATTGCGCTCCTGATGGCCGTACACACAACCGGTGTCGGGAATGCGCGTATTGAACAGGGCCGCCAGACCGTAAATGAAGACCACCACGCACAGCGCCGCTTCGGGCGCGGTGTCGATGCCGGTATCGATCAGTGGCAGATCAAAGCCCAGCAGGAAACCGGAGACTTGCGTGCCGACCAGTTTGCCGCCGAGTACGGTGCCGAAAATAATCGACAGCACGGTCAGGCCTTCAACCCAGCCATTGGCGGCGACGAGTTTCTCTGCGGGAAGTAATTCAGTGAGGATGCCGTATTTGGCAGGCGAGTAGACGGCGGCGCCAAAGCCTACCAGCGCATAGGCCAGCAGGGGGTGGACATCGGCAAAGATCAGTAGACAGCCGCCAACCTTGATCAGATTGGAGATGAACATGACCTTGCCCTTGGGCATAGAATCGGCGAATGCGCCGACAAATGCCGCCAACAGCACATAAAACAGCGTAAACGAGAGTTTGAGCAGCGGGGTGATCCACGCTGGCGACTTCATGGTGACAAGCAAGTCTATCGCAACGAACAGCAACGCATTATCCGCCAGGGAGGAGAAGAACTGCGCTGCCATGATGGTGTAGAAACCACGCTTCATACCGGATGCCTGAAAACTTATCTGGCTTGCTTTATACCATGCTTTGTTCGTATCCCCAAGAATTGCACCGTGCGCAGGTGGCTGCACACGGTAAAATACGGGCTTCTCCGATTCTGCGTTCTGTGACCATGCCTAGGCCGATACTCGCTACTATTCACGTTGATTCCCTGAAACATAATTTGGCGCTGGCCAAAGCGCAGTCGCCGGGGGCGCGCGCCTGGGGCGTACTCAAGGCGAATGGCTACGGCCACGGGCTGGAGCGCGCCATGCGCGGCTTTGCCGACGCTGACGGGCTGGCGCTGGTGGAAGTCGATTACGCGGTGCGCTTGCGCGAACTGGGCTGGACCAAACCGATTCTGCTGCTGGAAGGCTTCTTCGACGCGCAGGACATTGCCACCATGGCCGAGCACAATCTGCAGGCTGCCGTGCATTGCAACGAGCAACTGGCATGGCTGGAAGCGGCGCAGGAACAGCTGGCGGCGCGCGGCGTGCGATTTGACCTGCATCTGAAAATGAATAGCGGCATGAACCGGCTGGGCTTCATGCCCGCCGCGTTTGCCGCCGCCCATGCGCGGCTGAGCGCCATGCCCTGCGTGGCCAGCATCACCATGATGACCCACTTCGCCAATGCCGACGACAGCGCTCACCCGCTGCTGCCGATTGCCGAACAGGTACGTCGCTTTGAAGCGGGCACGGCCGGGTTGCCCGGCCAGCGCAGCCTGTCCAACTCGGCAGGCGTGCTGCTGCACCAGAAAACCTTGCGCAATGACTGGATCCGTCCCGGTATCATGCTGTACGGCGCCACCCCGGGCGGCGCTAGCGCCGAGGAATTCGGTCTGCAGCCGGCGATGACGCTGAGCAGCGAGATTATCGGCGTGCAGGATATTGCCGACGGCGAACTGGTTGGTTACGGCAGTCGCTTCCAGGCCGAGGGCGCGATGCGCATCGGTGTAGTGGCCTGCGGGTATGCAGATGGCTATCCGCGCCACGCGCCGCTGGGGACCCCGGTGCTGGTCGATGGTGTGCGCACCCGGCTGGTGGGGCGTGTCTCGATGGATATGCTGACGGTGGATCTGACTGGCTTGCCGCAGGCGGGGATCGGCAGCAAAGTGACCCTGTGGGGACGCGGCATGCCGATCGACGAGGTGGCGACGGCGGCCGCTACCATCGGCTATGAATTGATGTGCGCACTGGCACCGCGTGTGCCGGTGGTGGAAGGTTAAAGGTTCACGATGGCCAAGGTAAAGACCCAGTTCACCTGCAGCGAATGCGGCGCCATTGCCAGCAAATGGACCGGGCAGTGCAGCGCCTGCCAGCAATGGAATAGCATGGTCGAGACGGTGCCTGAAACAGCTGGCAACAACCGCTATTCGCAGCCTCAGCACTTGTCGCTGGCGCAGACCGCGCCCGTGCTGTCACTAGCCGATATCGATGCCATCGATGTGCCGCGTTTTGGTACCGGCATCGAGGAGTTCGACCGGGTGCTCGGTGGCGGGCTGGTGGCGGGCGGGGTGGTGCTGATCGGCGGCGACCCCGGCATCGGCAAATCGACGCTGCTGCTGCAGGCGCTGGCCAATGTCTCGCACCTGAAGCGGGTGCTGTATGTGAGTGGCGAAGAGTCCGGCGCGCAGATCGCCTTGCGCGCCAAGCGGCTGGCCATTGATGCGCGCGATCTGAAGCTGCAGGCGGAAATCCAGCTGGAAAAAATCCTCGGCACGCTGGCCGATCTGAAGCCCGAAGTGGCGGTGATCGACTCGATCCAGACCGTGTATTCGGATGCGCTCAGTTCGGCACCGGGCTCGGTGGCGCAGGTGCGCGAATGCGCCGCCCAGCTGACCCGTATGGCCAAGCAGACCGGCATCACCATCATTCTGGTGGGCCATGTGACCAAAGAGGGGGCACTGGCTGGCCCGCGGGTGCTCGAGCACATCGTCGACACGGTGCTGTATTTCGAGGGCGATAGTCATTCCAGCTTCCGGCTGGTGCGGGCGATCAAGAACCGTTTCGGCGCCGTCAATGAGCTGGGGGTGTTTGCCATGACGGAAAAAGGGCTGAAGGGGGTTTCCAATCCCTCGGCGCTATTCCTGTCGCAGCACGATAATCAGGTGCCGGGCTCGTGCGTGATGGTGACCCAGGAAGGTACCCGGCCACTGCTGGTAGAAATTCAGGCGCTGGTCGATGCCAGCCATCAGCCGAATGCGCGGCGCCTTTCGGTCGGGCTGGAGCAGAACCGGCTGGCCATGCTGCTGGCCGTGCTGCACCGCCACGCCGGCATTGCCGCTTTCGATCAGGACGTGTTTATCAATGCGGTGGGCGGGGTGAAAATTACCGAACCGGCGGCCGATCTGGCGGTGCTGCTGGCGATTAACTCATCGATGCGCAATAAACCCTTGCCACGCGGCTTCGTGGTGTTTGGCGAAGTGGGGCTGGCAGGGGAAATCCGTCCGGCACCGCGTGGTCAGGAGCGCTTGCGCGAGGCCGCCAAGCTGGGCTTCTCGCTGGCCATGATCCCCAGTTCCAACGCCCCCAAACATCCCATCGAGGGCATGACGATACTGGCGGTGGACCGTATCGATGATGCCTTCACCAAGTTGCGTGAAATCCAGTAGACTGTTGGTCGTAGGGCAAATGTCATGGACAAAGGTGCGTTTGCCATCGGTTTAGCAAAAATAGTACAAAGGATGGGAAATTGACAGTAGATCAACGAGCGCCGGTGCGTAAGATTTTACGTGCCAAAGTCATGGTGGCAATGGATGGGATGCCAGCGTATCAGGGGCGTACCATTGATATTTTTGCACAGGGCTTGTCATTGAATTTTGACCACAAGCTTAATCCCGGGCAGATGGGGCAGATGATGTACGAGATCTTTATCGACGGTAAGCCGCAAGTGCTGACCTGCCGTTGCAAAGTGAGTCATTGCATCTTCAGTGGCGACCAGTTCAAGATTGGTTTCCTGTTTGTGGAACCGGATGCGGCGGTGACGGCAGCGATTGCCAAATATATGCGCTAAGCGCTGCGCGGAGACGGGGGCTGCTCGGGCGTCCGAACCCCCGCGCCAAGGCCGGTACGGCAAGCAGAGCGCTTTTCGCGGCTCTGCTTGAAGGTTTAAAAATTCCATCATGTTGCATACTATGTAAGTAATTCTGACGGAATCCCTCTATGGCCACCTCTCCTCTCTCTTCCAGCAGCGCTGCTGGCACCAATACCAGTGCGACCCTGTCAACCGACGTGTATAACCGCGTCCAGAAGACCATGTCTGCGCAAAATGGCGTGGCCACCAAGCTCAATACCGCGCTCAAGGCTGACCAGACCAAGCTGTCCGGATTGGGGCAGTTGAAAAGTGCCTTGTCGGCGTTCCAGACACTGGCCTCCAGTCTTCGTGGCGGCGGGCTCAGCACGAGTGCCACCGCGTCGGACAAGTCCGTGCTCAGCGTGAGTGCCAACGGCAGCGCCAAGGCCGGCAGCTACGCGCTGAATGTGCGCCAGCTGGCGCAAGGGCAGTTTCTAACTAGCGAGGCGTTTGCCAGCTCTGATAGCAAGCTCGGTAGCGGAGCAGGGGGGAGTACCATCGCCACCGTCAAAGTCGATTTCGGCACGGCAGGCGAGCAGGGCTTTCGTCTGAATGGCACGAGCGCCAGCAAAACCATCACCATCGATAGCAGCAACAACACGCTGGACGGGATTGCCGCCGCGTTTAAGGCCGCCGGGGTGGATGTGAAAGTGCTCAAGGGCGACGATGGCAAGTTTTCTCTGGCTATGACGGGCGCTAGCGGGGCCGCCAACAGCATGCGCATCAGCGTCAGTGGCGATGCCGCGCTGAAGAGTCTGCTTAGCTTTGACCCGGATGGCAAACAGCAATTGAAACAGGGCGTGGCGGCCAGCAACGCTATGCTGACCCTAGGCGATCAGGAAATCAGCAGTGCCAGCAACACGTTGGACAAGGCGATCCCCGGCCTGACGTTGAAGCTGAGTGGGACCGGGAAAACCGAGCTGAAGGTGACGCAGGACGCCAGCCAGATCAGCAGCAATCTGAAATCCTTCGTCTCTGCGTACAACGAGCTGAACAAGAAACTGCAAGCCTTGCAAAAAGGCGAGCTGAAGGGCGATACGGCGCTGAATCAGGCTTCTGGACAACTGAATATGCTCCTGAAAACCAGTGGCGGCATTTCCCAGTCGGCGCTGGCAGCGAGTGGCATCAGTCAGGATAGCAGCGGTAATCTGGTGCTCGATGATAAAAAACTGGCCGCAGCGCTGAAAGACGATGCCTCTGCCGTCAGCAAGCTGTTTACCAATGACGGTCGCGGGCTCGCCGATCTGATGGGTGCCAAGGCCGCCAGTCTGACGGGCGAGAGTAGTGCCCTGAACAAGGAAACCGCGCTGGTCAGCAAAGAAATCACCAGCATCACCGCGAAACGCGCCACGCTGAGCAAGGCACTGACGGCGCAGGCCACCGCGCTGGCGGCGTTATATACGGCCCAGGCTCAGACCGGGGCCGGCTCGGCCGTGAATGGCAGCACCGGCAGTTCCGGCACCCTGTTCGATATGCTGGGCTGATTAGGCGCATTTTTCTACAGAATTCCTTGCATCCCTGCGGCCTTTGCCTGATCATTCCGGCTAGTGATTGATTCCTATTCTGGAGGTGTTATGGCAGGGAAGTTGGTTGGTAGCTTGCTGTTGGCGGCTGGCGTAGTCGCCAGTGTGGTGGCCGGTACGGCACAGGCACAAGAGGAAAAAGTCCTCAATATCTACAACTGGTCGGACTATATTGCCGACGATACCGTGAAGAACTTTGAAAAAGAGACCGGTATCAAGGTGCGCTATGACCTGTTTGACAATAACGAGATTCTGAATTCCAAGCTCACCGCTGGCAAATCGGGCTACGACATTGTGGTGCCGACGGCGCAGTGGGCGCGCTTGCAGATCGATGCCAAACTGCTGCGCAAGCTCGACAAGAGCAAATTGCCGAATCTGAAAAACATGGATCCGGCCATCCAGGCCAAGCTGGCCAGCATCGACCCGAACAACGACTATCTGGTGGACTGGCTGTGGGGTTACACCACCGTCGGCATCAACGTTAACAAAGTTAAGGCCGCGCTGGGTGGCATGCCGATGCCCGACAATGCCTGGGAACTGATTTTCAATCCGAAGTACGCGGCCAAGCTGAAATCGTGCGGCGTGTCCTTCCTCGACTCGCCATCCGAAGTACTGCCGGCGGCGCTGATCTATCTGGGCAAGCCAGCCTATTCCAAGAACGCCGCCGACTACACGGAAGCGGGCAAACTGCTGCAGAGCATCCGTCCCTACGTTACCCTGTTCAGCTCCTCGGGCTACATCAATGACATGGCCAACGGCGCCGTCTGCGTCGCGCTGGGCTGGTCAGGCGACATCAACATTGCCCGTCAGCGCGCCATCGACGCCAAAAATGGCAACGTGATCGAAGTGCTGGTACCGAAGACCTCGGCCGCACTGGTGTTCGACACCATGGCCATTCCGGCGGACGCCCCGCATCCGAACAACGCGCACCTGTGGATCAACTACATCATGCGTCCGGAAGTGCACGCCAGCCTGACCAACAAAGTGTTCTATGCCAACCCGAACACCGCCAGCCTGAAATCGGTGCGCAAAGACATCGCCAGCAACCGCACCGTATTCCTGAGCGACGCCGACAAACAGCGCATGGCCGCCCCGGAAGCCGTACCGGCCGACATTCGCCGCAGCATCACCCGCCTCTACACCAAGTTCAAAACCGGCATGTAATCAGCAAACCGCCGAGGCCAAAAACCGGGGTCAGATCCGACATCCGGACACGGCCTCGGCGGTATCTTGTATTTTCAAGATAGCCCTTGTAACAACCGGGGTCAGATCCGACATCCGGACACGGCCTCGGCTGTATCTTGCATATCCAGCATAGCCCCTGAACAAAAAGAGCCGGCAAGGTGTGCGGTAAGCGTGGCAATAGATGAGTTCGTGTCCGGATGTCGGATCTGACCCCGGGTTACGTTTTAAAAAAACATGGCGCCGGCAGCGCGGGGCTGGCGGCGCCTGACGGGCTGGTGCCCGGCTCGGCTATTCGTGATAGCGGTCTGTCAGTTTGTGCTTGGCGCCGCGCATTTCGGCGATGAGCTCGTAGATGACGAGCGCAATCATTCCGCCGAATATGCCCATGGTGAGTAAGGTGAACATGCTGGTCCTCCTTCCGGTTGATACGCTTTCACTCTAGCAGTGAATTGCCGTTTTACAAGCCCTGCTGCACAATTTCATTAACGATTTTCCGGATACGGGCGCCCTATGGCCGGCCGCTATTTGATGACCAGATCGGCCGACATGACGGCTTTCAGGTAGATGCTCTCGGCTCGGCCAGCGTCGCGCTGGCAGAACCACCAGGCGCTGGCTTTGCGCATGTCCCAGTCCAGTGCCTCGCCCGTCATCAGTAGCGCTGCGACCTGACCCAGCGTGGGCTGGTGGCCAACAATCAGCACGGTATCCTTGTTGGCGGGCCAGTTGGCGGCTTTCAGGATGTCGGCCGGATCGGCCCCGGGGGCCAGATCGTTGTGGATGCGGTAACGCCGCCCCAGCGCTTCGGCCGTCTGCAGGGTGCGGATGGCGGGGCTGACCAGGACTTTGCAACTGTCCGGCAGTTGCGCATCCAGCCACTGACCCATGCGGCGCGCTTGCTTCTGGCCTTTGCCCGTCAGGGCGCGTTCCAGATCAGACTGGTTCGGGCCGGGATCTTCCGCTTCCGCGTGGCGCCACAGGATCAGGTCCATATCACTCTCCCAGTTGGGCATTCGGCATGCCCAGCGTCTCCATCAGATGTTGCTGGGCACTGAAGCTGGCCTGTTTGGCGCGCGCTTTGCGGCGCTGATACAGGCCATCCGGTTCCAGTTCCCAGGCGTTCGTATTGTCCTTCAGGTAAGGATTCAGGCCCTCCGCCAGCACCCGCCGTTTCAGCGCTTTGTCCAGCACGGGGAAGGCGACTTCGATACGACGGAACAGGTTGCGGCTCATCCAGTCCGCACTGGCCAGCATGATGTCGTGCGCTAGATCGTTGCGGAAATAATAAATCCGGCTGTGTTCGAGGAAGCGGCCGATGATGGAGCGAACCCGGATGTTTTCCGACAGACCCAGCACGCCCGGCTTGAGGGTGCAGGCACCGCGCACGATCAGGTCGATCTTCACGCCATCCTTGGAGGCGGCATACAGAGCGCGGATCACCGATTCGTCAACCAGCGCATTGATCTTCACAATAATTCGCGCCGGACGCCCAGCGCGTGCGATACGCGCTTCGTTGCGGATGGCCTTGATGATCTCGTTCTGCAAAGCGAACGGCGCCAACCACAAATGCGCCAGCCGGTGCGGTTTGGTCAGGCTAGTGAGGTGGATGAAGACTTCGTTGACTTCGCGGGCAATGCCGTCGTGGCTGGTCAGCAGCCCGAAATCGGTATAGAACTTGGTGGTGCTGGCATGGTAATTGCCAGTGCCGAGGTGGGCATAGTAGCGTAGCTTCTGGTCTTCGCGACGGATCACCAGTGCCACTTTGGCGTGCGTCTTCAGACCTACCACGCCGTACACCACTTGCGCACCGGCCTGTTCCAGCTTGTCGGCCCAGTTGATATTGGCTTCCTCGTCGAAGCGCGCCTTAAGCTCGACGATGACGGTGACTTCCTTGCCTTGCCGGGCAGCCAGAATCAGCGATTCCATCAGATCCGAATTCATGCCGGTGCGGTAAATGGTCTGCTTGATGGCGACCACGGCAGGATCAAGCGCGGCGCTGCGGATAAAATCGATGACAGTCTGGAAGGTCTGGAACGGGTGGTGCAGCAGAATATCGTGCTGGCGCAGTTCGGCAAAGATATCGAGATTGGCAGACTTGCGCGCGTTGCCGGGGAAGAAGGGCAGGAAACGTAGCGCTGGCTTATTCACGTGATCAACGATCTCTGCCAGGCGTACCAGATTTACCGGTCCATTCACGGCATACAAACGACTCTGGTCGAGACCGAACTGATTCAGCAGAAACTGTGACAGCTCGGGTGGGCAGTTCATGGCGACTTCGAGGCGCACCGAGGTGCCGAACTGGCGTCCCTGCAATTCGCCCTTGAGCGCCTGACGCAGATTTTTTACTTCATCCTCGTCGACCCACAGATCGCTGTCCCGGGTAACCCGGAATTGCGAATAGGCCAGTACTTCGCGGCCGGCGAACAGATCGGAAATATGGGCATGGATGATGGAAGAAAGCAGGCAGAACGATACGCCGCCATTTTCCGACAGGTGGTCGGGCAAACGAATCACGCGTGGCAGTACCCGCGGCGCTTTGACGATGGCAATCGCGGTGCCGCGACCGAATGCATCTTTGCCAGACATGGAGACGATGAAATTCAGACTCTTGTTGACCACTTGCGGGAAGGGGTGGGCCGGATCGAGTCCGATCGGCGTCAGCAGCGGCCGCACTTCGTTGTCGAAATACTCCTTGACCCAGGCGCGCTGGGCGTCGTTGCGCTCGTTGTGGCGTACCAGATGCACGCCAGCGCGGGCCAGTTGCGGCAGCACTTCCTGATTCAGGATTTCATACTGATGGGTTACCAGCGCATGGCACTCATCGCTGATGCGGGCCAGTGTTGCGACCAGTGCCGGATGGTCGGACAGGGCGCCATCAATGGTGCCAGCGGCCAGCAGGCTGGCCACCCGCACTTCAAAGAATTCGTCCAGATTGCTGCTGGCGATACATAAATAGCGTAAGCGCTCCAGCAGCGGGATGGTTTTGTCTTCCGCCTGCGCCAGAACGCGCCGGTTGAACATTAGTTGCGACAGTTCCCGGTCCAGAAACGCGGAGTTTTTTTGCAGGTCGGCTGGCAGGTCTGGCTTCATGTCTTTTTATTCACTTTGCAATAATTACATTCTAACGCGTTTAGGCTGCGAATGATGCATCAGTGTAGAGATCAATTATGACAAGTACGTGACAGGGCCTGTCATAAATGCCTGTCATAAAGCGCGGAATGTGACAAAATAGCGTTGCTTGACTGCATGGTTTTGCCCATTCCTCATAGGGGAAATAGTGTCTGAACGCGTGCTTCGGGAAAAATTCAGAATTCTTTGATGATGTCATAAAGCTGTCACAAAGGCTGGTTAGACTGCCCAGCATCCTAACCCGTCATAACCAAGGACTTGATATGCGACTGAAACAACTGTTTTCTTCTCTGGTAGTGGGCGCGGCTGCAGTAATGGCCTTCTCGTCCGTAGCACACGCCGCCGATATGACCGGCGCCGGCGCAACCTTCCCTTACCCTATCTATGCGAAATGGGCGGAAGCTTACAAAGCCAGCACCGGTAACGGTCTGAACTATCAATCGGTCGGCTCGGGCGCCGGCATCAAGCAGATCAAAGCCAAAACCGTCGATTTCGGCGCTTCGGACATGCCGCTGAAAGCAGAAGACCTGGATGCCGAAGGCCTGATGCAGTTCCCGGCCATCATGGGTGGCGTGGTCACCGTGGTGAATCTGGATGGCGTGACCCCTGGCCAGATGAAGCTGACCGGTCCGGTTGTGGCCGACATCTACCTGGGCAAAATCACCAACTGGAACGCGCCGGAAATCGCCGCGCTGAACCCGGGCGTGAAAATCCCAGCAGGCGAAATCACCGTGGTACACCGCGCTGACGGTTCGGGTACCTCCTTCCTGTTCACCGACTATCTGTCGAAAGTGAGCCCAGGCTTCAAAACCCAGATCGGCGCTGGTACGGCCGTGAAGTGGGTGGTTGGCGTGGGTGGCAAAGGTAACGAAGGTGTGGCTGCGAACGTCCAGCGTATCAAAGGTTCGATTGGCTACGTCGAGTGGGCTTTCGCCAAGAAAAACAAAATGTCGCACACCCAGCTGAAAAACAAGGATGGCAACTACCTGCAGCCTGACGATGATTTCTTCAAAGCTGCTGCTGCCAATGCCGAGTGGACCAAGACCCCGGGCTTTGGCGTGGTACTGACCGACCAGGCTGGTAAAAACTCGTGGCCGATCACCGGCGTGTCCTTCATTCTGATGCATAAAGCACAGGCTGACGCCGCCAAAGGCAAGGAAGTCATCAAGTTCTTCGACTGGGCCTTCAAAAACGGCGGCCCTGCTGCTGTCGAACTGGACTACGTACCGCTGCCTGCAGCCGTCGTCAAACAAGTTCAGGATGCCTGGAAAGCCAACCTGAAAGACACTGCTGGTAAAGCAATCTACTAATCAGGACACCCTTCGTCACTCCGGTGGCGAGGGGGTTAGCCTGCGCTGCCCGACCCGGGCACCGCAGGCTAGCTACCATCGACGAGATCAAAAAATGAGTGCTGACATTACTTCCACGCCCTTGAATCACAGTGCACCAGTCCCGCAGGACGCTGGTAAGGCACAGGCGGACGCCGAGCTGGTAGTCCAGCAGGCCATGCACCGCACCATGCGCAATCAGCGCATCCAGGATTTTATTTTCCATAAAACCACCATGCTGTTCGCGCTGTCGGTGTTGGCCGTGCTGTTGGGGATTATCATTTCCCTGATGGTGGGCGCCTGGCCAGCCTTCAAGGAATTCGGTCCACGCTTTATCACCACAGTCGAGTGGGATCCCGTCAACGACCAGTACGGCGCGGCGATTGCCATCGTCGGCACTTTGGCCACCTCCGGGATCGCCTTGCTGATCGCCTTCCCGGTCAGCTTCGGGATTGCGTTGTTCCTCACTGAAATCTGCCCGGCGTCGCTGCGCCGTCCGCTCGGCACCGCCGTCGAACTGCTGGCCGGTATCCCGTCGATTATTTACGGCATGTGGGGTCTGTTCGTGTTTGCCCCGCTGTTCGGTGACTATGTCCAGCCGCTGCTGAAAAGCGTACTGGGCCCGTTGCCCATCATCGGTCAGTTCTTCAGTGGTCCGACCATGGGTATCGGTATCCTGACTGCCGCGCTGATTCTGGCCGTGATGATTATTCCTTTCATTTCCTCGGTGATGCGCGATGTGTTCGAAATCGTCCCTGCGGTGCTGAAAGAATCGGCCTACGGGCTTGGTTGCACGCGCTGGGAAGTGGTGCGCAAGATCGTGCTGCCATACACCAAGACTGGTGTGGTCGGTGGTGTGATGCTCGGTCTCGGTCGCGCACTCGGCGAAACCATGGCGGTGACGTTTGTGATCGGTAACGCCAACAAGCTGTCGTGGTCGCTGTTTGCTGCCGGTAACTCGATTGCCTCCACGCTGGCCAATGAATTCGCCGAATCGGATACGCCACTGCACACCTCGTCGCTGTTTGCGCTGGCGCTGATTCTGTTCGTAATCACCTTTATCGTTCTGTCCGCCGCCAAGCTGATGCTGGCTGGCATGTCTCGCAAGGAAGGCGTCAAATGAATCAAGTGATGAACCCGGTCTACCGCAAACGCTTGCGCACCCACCGCATCGGCATTGCCCTGTCGGTGGCCGCCATGTCGGTCGGCCTGTTGGTACTGGCGTGGATTCTGGCGACCCTGGCCGTCAAAGGTTTCGGCGCACTCAGCGTGAATATGTTCACCCAGACCACGCCGGCTCCCGGTAGCGAAGGCGGTGGTCTGATGAACGCCATTGTCGGCTCGGCGATGATCGTCGGCCTGTCGACCCTGATCAGCACCCCGATCGGGATACTGGCCGGTATCTATCTGGCTGAATACGGCGAAGAAAACAAGGTCGCCAGCATCACCCGCTTCGTCACTGACATCATGTTGTCGGCACCGTCGATCGTGATCGGTATGTTTGTGTGGGCCATGTATGTGGCCACGGCACGCCATTATTCCGGTTATGCCGGTTCTATCGCACTGGCCCTGATCGCCGTGCCGGTGGTGGTGCGCACCACCGACAATATGCTGCGTCTAGTGCCGAACAGTCTGCTGGAAGCGGCGTTTGCTCTCGGTGCGCCACGCTGGAAAGTGGCGATGCTGGTGCGTCTGCGTGCCGTCAAAGCGGGCGTGATCACCGGCGTCCTGCTGGCCGTGGCGCGGATTTCTGGTGAAACGGCACCGCTGCTGTTCACTGCCCTGAATAACCAGTTCTTCAGCGCCGACATGAATGCGCCGATGGCCAACTTGCCAGTGGTGATCTACGGCTATGCGATGAGCCCTTACGATAACTGGCGCGAACTGGCCTGGGGCGGAGCCCTGCTGGTGACCTTCAGCGTGCTGGCCCTGAACATTCTGTCGCGTACCGTATTTAGCCAGAAACAACCGAATTAATCAGATAGAGCGAAACCCATATGAATACCCAAATGAGCGCAGAAAACGTGGTAGCGAATAATGTTGCCCAAGGCGGCAAACCAAAGATTATCGAGATTTCGGGGCTGAATTTTTTCTACGGTAAAACCCAGAGCCTGCACAACGTGCATCTGGATATCCATGAGAAGCAGGTGACGGCCTTCATCGGCCCGTCCGGTTGCGGCAAGTCGACCCTGCTGCGTACCCTGAACCGCATGTATGACCTGTATCCTGGCCAGCGCGCCGAAGGTTCGATTCTGTACCGTGGCCGGAATATTCTGGAAGCAGGGCAGGACGTGAATATGCTGCGCGCCAAGGTGGGCATGGTATTCCAGAAGCCAACCCCGTTCCCGATGTCGATCTACGACAACATCGCCTTCGGCGTGCGTCTGTATGAAGATCTGTCGAAAGGCGAGATGGACGAGCGCGTGGAATGGGCCCTGAAGAAGGCTGCGCTGTGGAATGAAGTCAAGGACAAGCTGAGCAAGAGTGGCCTGTCGCTGTCCGGCGGTCAGCAGCAGCGTCTATGCATCGCCCGCGGCGTGGCCGTGAAGCCGGATGTGCTGCTGCTGGACGAACCGACTTCGGCGCTGGACCCGATTTCGACCTCGAAAGTGGAAGAACTGATTAGCGAGCTGAAGCAGGATTACACCATCGCCATCGTGACCCACAACATGCAGCAGGCCGCACGTTGCTCGGACTACACGGCGTATATGTATCTGGGCGAGCTGGTGGAATTCGGCGAGACTGACCAGATCTTCATGAATCCGGCGCGCAAAGAGACGCAGGATTACATTACCGGCCGTTTCGGCTGATCAACCTTACAATACCCAGACGATTACGGAGAGCAGCATGATCGGTGAGCATTCATCCAAACAGTACGACAACGAATTAGAATCCATTCGCTCCAAAGTGTTGCTGATGGGCGGCATCGTCGAGACCCAGTTCCTCGACGCCATGACCTGCTTCCGTATCGGTAACCCGGAACGGGCCGACCGCGTGATGCGCGAAGACGACGCCGTCAACCAGCTGGAAGTATCGCTGGACGACGCCTGCAGCCACCTGATCGTGCGCCGCCAGCCGGCCGCCAACGACCTGCGCACCATCATGGCCACCATCAAGGTGATTACCGATCTGGAACGCATCGGCGACGAAGCCACCAAGATCGCCCGCATCGCCAAGGCCCTGCACGGTCGTGGCGCGGTGACCGTGAACCACTACGAAATGGTGCGCGGCATCGCTACCAACGCCAGCGATATGCTGCACGATGCGCTGGACGCATTCGCCCGCAACGATGGCAAGCGTGCACTGCAACTGATCGCCCAGGATGCCCTGATCGATCACGAGTTCCGTTCGATTATGCGGAATCTGATCACCTTCATGATGGAAGATCCGCGCACCATTTCGGCAGCACTCGACACGTTGTGGGTGGCCAAGGCGATCGAACGCATCGGCGATCACGCCAAGAACATCGCCGAGTATGTTATCTACGTGGTGGATGGCAAGGATATCCGGCACAGCCGTCCTGCGCTGAGCGTGGATGAGGCCCCCGAGCAAGCTGAATAAGAGATTATGGCATCTGATAAAACTACCGTCCTGATTGTTGAAGATGAACCAGCGATTGTTGAGCTGGTGACGTTTTCCCTTCGGGAGGCGGGCTGGAATTGTGTGGCAGTGCAAAGCTGCGGCGAAGCGTGGGATTTTCTGCAGACCCGTACCCCGCAGCTGATTTTGCTGGACTGGATGCTGCCTGATCAGACCGGACTGCGTCTGCTGACGCGTATCCGCGGTGACCGCCACTTCAATGAAATCCCCGTCATCATGCTGACCGCCAAGAGCATGGAAGAGGACAAACTGGCTGGTCTGAATAATGGCGCCGATGATTACATCACCAAGCCGTTCTCGCCGCGTGAATTGCTGGCACGCGCCAAAGCGCTGTTGCGCCGCAAATTGCCGGAGCACGCTCAGGCCACCATGCGCGCTGCCAATGTGGAGCTGGATCCGGTCAGCTGCACGGTGACAATGGATCAGCAGAAAATCGATATCGGCCATGCCGAGTACAAGCTGCTGAAGTTCCTGCTGGCGCACCCAGAGCGGGTGTTTTCGCGCAGCCAGTTGCTCGATAAAGTGTGGGGCGACCATGTGGTGATCGAGGAGCGCACGGTGGACGTGCACGTGCTACGCTTGCGCAAAGCCTTGAAAGAAGCCGAACACCTGATCAGAACGGTGCGTAGTGTCGGCTACATGCTGTCGGAAAAATAGAAAGCTGAAAACGGATGAATCCCAAACTGCTGTTCTGGGTGCCAGCGGTATTGCGTACCACGATTATTCTGGGCGTTTGCGCAATACTCGGCTGGCTGTTTGGCTGGGTCGAAGGGCTGGTGCTGGCGCTCGCTGCAATGATGGTGATGGTATTCACCCAGCTATCCTATCTATTCCAGCTCAGTAACTGGCTGGAGGATCCGCAAAGCGCCAAGCTACCCGATGGCTGGGGCGCCTGGACCAGTATTTTTTCGCGGCTGTACAAAATGCGCCGCGATGATGAAAAAAATCAGGCCGAGCTGACCGAGTGGCTGGCACGCTTCCGTCAGGCCATGCACTTGCTGCCGGACGGCGTGGTGATCATGGATGATGTGCTATTCCTCGAGTGGTGCAATCCGGCAGCGGAAAAACATCTGGGCCTGACCCACGAGCGTGACAAGGGCATGCGCGTGACGAATCTGGTGCGCAACCCGGATTTCATGGATTACATCATACTCGGGCGCTACGAGCAGCCGCTGACCATCAGCTTCCGCGACCGCAAACTGATTCTGCAGATTATCCCGTTCGAGAACCGGCGCCAGATTCTGGTGACCCACGATGCGACCGAGACCGAACGCATCGAGGAAATGCGGCGTGACTTCATCGCCAATGCATCTCACGAATTGCGTACCCCGCTGACGGTGATCGTCGGCTTCCTCGAAATCGCCGCTTCGGAAGGACTCGATGCCGCCACCCGCAGCGCGCACCTGAAACTGATGACAGAGCAGGGGCACCGCATGCAGCATCTGATCGAAGATATGCTGACGCTCTCGCGGCTGGAATCGGTCGATTATCCGCTGCGCGCCGAGGCAGTGGATATCAAGCGGTTGGTCGATCAGGTGCAGCGCGATGCCGATGCATTGTCGGCAGGGCGGCACGTGGTAACCATGTCGGTCGAGGGGCCGGACGTGATGGGCAGTTACGAGGAATTGCACAGCGCCTTCGGCAATCTGGCCTCGAATGCGGTGCGCTACACACCGGCCGGTGGCCAGATCCACCTGTCCTGGAAAGTGAGCGATGGCGGCGCTAAATTCACGGTCGACGATACCGGCATCGGCATCAGCCCCGAACATATTTCGCGTCTGACCGAGCGTTTCTACCGGGTCGATAAGAGCCGCTCGCGGGAAACCCAGGGCACCGGTCTGGGACTGGCGATTGTCAAGCACGTGCTGCTGCGTCATAGCAGCACGCTGAAGATCAAATCCGAAGCAGGCAAGGGCAGCAGCTTTATTGTCTGCATGCCGAAGAGCGCACTGGTGCTGCCGCAGATCGAACTGCAACTGCACTAAGCTGTAGCACTAGGCCAGCGCCGGATAGGTGAAACCGATGAAGTGCACGGTATTCACCAGCAGGTGGGTGGCGATGGCCGCTTCGATGCGGCCGCTAGCATGGTAGGCGTAGGCATAGCCTAGTCCTGCCAGTGCTGCCAGACCCGCGTAGGCTGCGCCACCGGCCAGATGCGCGGCGCCGAACAGTAGCGCCGAGCAGGCTACCGCCAGCAGGCTACCGTAGCGCCAGCGCTTGAACCACACTACTAACTGCCCCTGCAGCAGGCCGCGGAAAAACGCTTCCTCGGCAATCACCGTAAACAACAGATTCACCACCACGAACTTCAGTGCGTAGTCTGGCCATTTCAGGTCGGTACGCACGATGCCACTGGCGAGTGCCACCGCCATCACGGCGCTTACCGTGAGCAGTGCCACCGGCGCCGCACTGCGTATGGCCGCCCGCAACTCTGCCAGCGTACCAATACGCTGGCACACCAGTGCCAGTAGCACCAGTCCCACGCTGGCCTTGTCGAAATTGGCGTACTGCGTAAATGGCAGGCCATCGGGCGACACCATCACTGCTTTCAGCAGCAAGGGATTGTGAAAGCCGGGCAGTTTGTGCAGGGCCAGCGCCAGTGCCAGCAACACGGTACACAGGCCGGCTAGCCCGCGCTGCCATGCTTGCTCGGCATGGCGATACGCCCATGTTGCCAGTCCCAGCGCGATCAGTGCTGGCCAGGCAGAGGCCTGCACAATGCCGTCGAGTGTGGCAATCAGCAGTGCGATGATGGCAAGCGCCACCCAGCGCGCTACGCTGCGGTCTGGTGTGAGTTTGACAGGACGCCCCCACACGGCGCCGATGGCGCCGAACAGCAGTAGGGAAGATGGCGGGATGGTGCTAAAGGTTTGCATGATGGGCAGCCGCAGCAAGTGGTGAAGCTGCCAATCATAACATTATGGCATCGTGTTTAGAACTTGTAGATCAGGCTAGTCAGCAACATCGGCGAGGTGCTGCGCTTAGTCAGCGGACTATCGGCCGCGTCGCCAGTCAGCTGTTTCACGCCCGCCACGCCAAGCACCGACCAGTGTGCGTCGATTACATGGTTCCAGGTCAGCGTTGCGCCGAGATTGGTGAAACCGGCTTTAGCGCTGTAGCTGCGGTAGCCGGAACGCCGGCTCTGTTCCGGCGTCACGCCGAAATAGGTTTGCACGTATTTGCGGTCGCCGTAGTCGGCCGACAGGCCGAGGCTGATCTGGTCGGTCGGACTGGCGTGCAGTTGCAGGCTGCTGCCAAGCGTGTAGGTGGCGCCGTGATCGCGCCGGTTCAGATTCTGGGTGGTGCCGAGACTGACCCCGACGGCGTCGAAGCGGTAGCTGGCATTCAGTACTGCCTGCACGGCACCTGCGATGTCGCCCATGCCGCGCAGTTGATCCGATCCCGAGAAGATATTGCGCTGATGGTCGGGGCGCGTGCCACCATAGCTGAGCGCCGCACTGAGATTCACGTCGGCCAGCGTGTGCGCGATGCCGATGCCGCGCAGGGTGCTGATAAAGGCACCGTTGCTGAAGCTACGCTCGAAAACAGGTAAAGGCAGCACCCGGCTCTTGTCACTGCCCGTATATTCGGGAACATAGGCCAGCCCTGCACCCACCAGCGTGTAGTCGCGCGGTGTATCCCCCGACGCTGCGGCGCTACGGTCGGCGTTGAGCGGATCGGCGTGGCTGCTGGTGCTGATGGCGCACAGGCAGGCAAGGGTGAGAGCGGCTAATTTCATAGTGCTTCCTTGAAGGGAGAAAGTGGTCGGACTTTGGCCCGCCGGCGCTTTGTTGGAATAGCCCGGCGTTGGACCAGGCGCAGTATTGCCGGATTTATCAGATGCCACCAGCGCCCAGTCTGAAGTATCATCTGCTGCATACTTTGGTACCGTTGCATGGTGCCTGATCCACGGAGCTACCCATGTCCCTGACGCTTTACTATCACCCGCTGGCTTCATTCTGCCACAAGGTTCTGATTGCGCTGTATGAAAATAATACGGCCTTCGAGCGCCGCATCATCAATCTGGGCGAACCTGCCGACCGCGCCGAACTGGCAGCGATCTGGCCGCTGTGCCGCTTCCCCGTGCTGCGCGATGATGCGCGCGGGCGCGATGTGCCGGAAACCAGCATCATCATCGAATATCTGGACCAGCACTATCCGGGCGGGCAGGATCTGCTGCCGGACGATCCGGAAGTGGCACTCGAGGTGCGGCTATGGGACCGCTTTTTCGACCATTACGTGCAGGAGCCGATGCAGGCCATCGTGCTGGCGCGCCTGAATGATATCCAGTGTGATCTGACCAGTGAACGCACCAAACTCAAGACCGCCTACAAGATGATCGAACAGCGCATGGCCACGCGCGAGTGGATTAGCGGGGCAGAGTTTTCGCTGGCCGATTGTGCTGCGGCGCCGGCCCTGTTCTACGCCGCCACCGTGCTGCCGTTCCCGGAAGAGTATGACGCCCTGAGTGGCTACTTCGAACGTCTGCTGGCGCGTGCGTCGGTGCAGCGGGTACTGGAAGAAGCCAAACCGTACTTCCCGCAGTACCCGTTTTACGACGATATCCCCGAGCGCTTTCTGTAAGTAGTAGCGCTACTTGCGGGCGAAATACGCTTCGATTTCTTCCAGCGTTTTACCGCGGGTTTCCGGCAGCAGCAGGGCGGCGGTGAGGAAGTACAGCAGCGAGCAGCCCGCGCCATAGAAGAACAGCGTGGCATAGCCGTACTGGCCTACCGTCGGCAGGAATACTGCCGCGATCGAGGTCGATACGAACTGGTTGATCAGCAGTGCGATGCTCATGCCGTTGGAGCGGATGCGGTTTGGCATCAGCTCGGACAGCGCCAGCCAGACACAGACGCCGGGACCGACGGCAAAGCTGGCCACAAACAGACACATGGCCAGCGCCACCTGCCAGCCATGCTGGCTCGATGGCAGCGCCGACAGGCGCGCGCTGTCGATGTGTAGCGGCGCCGTGGCAGCCAGTGCCGGATCGGCAAACGGATTCAGATGCAGGTGGCGGAAGAAGGCGCCAATCACGCTATCGGCCTGTACGGTGTCGGCACGGCTCAACTCCAGCACCGGCAGGGCCGGGTCGTCGCTACGCAGACTTTTCACGTTGCTGAACGGGCCGTAGGAATAGGCCAGCGCGAGCTGCTGCGCTGCACCCTGCGGCGCATTGGCCGATTCTGCGCTAGCGGCGCCCAGCGCTTGCAAGGTGGCGCGATCGAGCTGGATCGACAGGCTGTCGCCCTGCACACGCGCCTGCAGCACGCTGCGCACGTCGCGCTGATCGGCTTCTGCGCTGCGGAACAGCAGACCGGCCGAGAGCAGTGCGACGACAATGCCACCGGTGCCCAGCATGAGCAGGAATTTGCGGCCCTTACGGTCGACCAGCACCACCGCGACGATGGTCATCACGGCATTCAGTACCTTCAGCGCCACATCGGCCATATTGGCCGTGGCACCGGGCAGACCGGCCTGATTGAGTATCGTCACCACATAGGCGAGGATGGAGTTGATGCCGGTGGCCTGAGTCAGTGCCAGCACCAGACAGGCCAGCAGGAACGGCAGGACGTAGCGACGGCTTAGCAGCGGTTCCTGGTACTGGCTGGTCTGGCCGGGGTGACTGGCTTGCGGCGCCAGCGCCTGTTCGATGTCGCGCAATTCCGCTTCCGCTTCGGCCGCTGGACGGGTGCGTAGCAGTGCCTGACGGGCCTGCGCCAGACGGCCCTTGCGCGCCAGCCAGCGCGGCGATTCAGCCAGCAGCAGGCTGCCGACGGTGAAGATAATGCCCGGCGTCAGGCAGACCCAGAAGATGCTGCGCCAGGCCTGATCGCGGGCGCTGAACAGGGCCTCGGCGCGGGCGGCCGGGGCCAGTAGCTGGGCGGCCGTGCTGGCCGCTTCCACGCTATGCGCCTGATACAGGCCGATCAGCGCGGCCGCCACCAGGCCGATGGTCAGCAAGAGTTGGAATAGCGCGGCACCGCGCCCACGCTGGCGCGCATGCAGGCATTCGGCCAGATACAGCGGCACCACCACGCCGATCAGACCACCGCTGATACCCTGCAGCAGACGCCCTAGCAGCAGCGGCAGATAGCCGTCAGCCAGCGCGATCAGGGGAATACTCAGGGTGAACAGCACACCGGCCAGCACCATCGCCCAGCGCCGTCCGATCAGATCGGCCAGTGCACCGGCGAACAGCGATGACAGCACCGAACCGAGGAGTACTGCCGCCACAATAAAGCTCAGTTGCTGGGCACTCAGGTGCCACGCGACCGAGGCGGTCGCTTCCAGATAGGGCAGGGCACCGGCAATGATGCCGACGTCGATCCCGTACAGCAGGCCGCCCATTCCGGCGATGAACAGCAGATAGCGCATGGCGCGACCAGTGGCCCTGGCGTCTGCAGCGGAGTCGGGATTCATTTCGGCGGGCGATTGTGCTGCTGGCTCGGTGACGGACATCGGGACTCCGGTGGTAGTGGTTGGTGAGTACGGTACGAGTGAGACGCGGATTCAGTGTCAGGGCGTATCGAGGGCGATCGCTTCACCTTCGACATAGACTGCAACCGGCTGGAGTTCGGCGTCGAGTACTACCAGATCAGCCCACGCGCCAGTCTGCAGGCGGCCCCGCTGGTGTTCGCCGAGATAGTCGGCCGGGTAGAGCGAAAGACGGTGCGAGGCATCGGCCAGCTCCAGTCCGAGGCCGACGAAATTACGCAGCGCCTGATCCATAGTGAGTACCGAACCGGCCAGCGAGCCGGTCGCCAGCCGCACGCAGCCCATGCATTTGTAGACACGCTGGCTGCCCAGACCATATTCGCCGTCGGGCATGCCGGTGGCGGCGGTCGCATCGGTCACGCCATACAGGCGCGGAATAGCGCGCAATGCCGCGCGGATCGCGCCCTCGTGGACGTGCTGCAGGTCCGGGATGATTTCGGCATATTCGGCATGCGCCATGGCTGCGCCGACGATGCCGGGCTGGCGATGCTGCAAGGCCGTCATGCCATTGAACAGGTGGGTGAAACCGGCTGCGCCGGCCTGCAGGGCGGCGACGCCGTCCTCATAACTACCGTTGCTATGGCCGAGCTGCACGCGGATGCCAAGTTCGCGCAATTGCGGGATCAGTTGCAGGTGCTGTGCCACTTCGGTGGCCAGCGTCATGGCGCGAATTGGCGCGATCGCGTGATAGCTCTGTACCAGTTCGAGGCTGCCGTCGACGACCGAATCGGCCGGCTGGGCGCCGAGCCGGTGGATGCTCAGGAACGGGCCTTCCAGGTGCACGCCCAGCATGCGCGCTGCGCCGGCAGGGCGTTGCGCGATCGACGCTGCCAGACCGTTCAGGGCACGCCGGATCGAATTATCGGTGGCGGTCATGGTGGTGCCCAGCATGGCCGTGGTGCCGTGGCGGGCATGGGCGCGTGCCACGCTGACACCGGCGTCGCCACCTTGCATGATGTCGACACCGGCGCCACCGTGCACGTGCAGATCGATGAAGCCGGGAACAATGGTCAGGCCGCTGGCTGCAGCAGCGCTCTGGTCGGCTTCCAGTGCTGTGATGCGCTGGTCGAAACAGATGCTGCCATGCAGCCAGCCTTGAGGGGTGAGAATTTTACCGCTTACTTTACCGGAATACACGTGCTTAGTCCGCAATCAGAAGTTCGATACCGGCGGCCAGCAAACCATCGCGATATTCGTCGCTGATGCTGGCGTCGGTGATTACAGTGTCAACCCGGTCCAGCTGCACGATGCGGTGCAGACTGACCCGGCCGAATTTGGAGGCGTCCGTCAGGACGATGATTTTCTTGGCCCGCTCCACCATCTTGTGATTCAGGCTCGCTTCGGCCTCGTGGTGGGTGGTGACGCCGAACTGCAGGTCGAAGCCATCCACACCGAGGAATAGTTTATCGAAGCTGTAGGCCTGCAGACAGGCTTCGGCCTGACTGCCCTGTACCGATAGCGACTGCTTGCGCAGCAGGCCGCCGGTCAGAATCAGATCGACGCCGGGCGCTTGCGCCAGTTCCCACGCGATGTTCAGGCCATTGGTCAGCACTGTGACCTTGTCTGCATCGTGCAGATGGCGCGCCAGCGAAATGGTGGTGGTGCCGGAATCGATGATGATGTTATCGCCGGGCTGCACCAGTCCTGCCGCGCAGGCGCCGATGCGTTCTTTCTGCGCGTGGTTGAGCGCATCTTTTTGCGGAATGGTCTGTTCCGGTGGCGGCGTACGGCTCAGCCGCGCACCGCCATGGCTGCGGCGCGCCAGACCCTGGGATTCGAGCGCACTGAGATCGCTACGGATGGTGACCGCAGAAACGCCCAGTTGCTGCACCAGTTGCGTCACTTGTACCGAGCCCTGCTCGGTAAGTGCTTGCAGAATGGCGGCGCGGCGTTGGCTGGTATGTCGCATGATGGGAGCGTCCGGTGGGCAAAAAAAACGTCGAGCTTAACAGATTGCGCGGTTGTGGTTACAGGCACGTGCATACGGCGCCAGTGCCAGTCCGATGTGGTGCTCCAGCAGCGCGTCGAAGCGCGCTGCCAGCTGGCCATCGCGTACCGCTTCATATTGCTGCGGCAGGAACTGGCCGAGCAGCGCCAGTGGCAGGCTGAGCTTGTCCAGATTCGCCTGCAACTGCGCCACCGCCGCTTGCACGCTGGCTTCGCCCCAGTAGTAGCGGCAACGGTCGCTCAAGCCGTAGCGGCGCAGCAGCCGCTGTTGGCTGGCGCTGCCCGGATAATGCTTGAGCCACTGGGCAGGCCGCGCCAGCATGGCGTCATCGAGCACCTGCATCAGTTGCGAACGCTGATCGGCTGGCAGTAATTCGTCTTCGATGGCGCACAGTGCCTGCAGGGCCGCGCGCAGGGCGAAGGTGGCAGCAGGGCCGACTTTGAGAATTGCGAAATGCTCGCGCACCATGCTGTGCAGGGCGCTCTCGCGCTGGTAGTCGGTCGAGTGAGCCTCGAACACCAGCCCCGGCTGACCGGCAATAAAGTCCGACAGACTGCGCGCAGCATCGCTGTTGTAGTGCTGGATCTGGCTGTGATCGAAGTCCACGCCCGGTTGCACCACCATGGCGATCACACGGCGCCACGCGCCATGCAGCTCGCTGGTATAGAAAGCCTGACGGTGCACGTCCAGCGTACGCGCAGCCGCAGCGGGCGCGGTGACGGCACCGGCTTGCGCCAGATTCGCTTCGCCGCCCGGGATCGGCACTTCGGTACCGATGACGTAGACCGGCAAGGGCATACCGGCTGCCGTCGCTGCCGCTTCCGCAACGGCGCACAATCTGGCGGAGCGGGCGGCAATCAGCTCGTCGCTGAGTATCGCCGGATCATCGGCGCAGCGCATACTGCAATCGAGGTGGATCTTGTGGAAGCCGGCTGCGGCGTAGGCGGCGATCAGATTGGCCGCATGCTCCATGGCGGTGGCAGCATCCAGGTGCTGCCATGCGTTCGGGCCCAGATGGTCGCCGCCCAGTACCAGTCGTCCCAGCGGAAGCTGCTGTTGTAGTGCGAGTTGCTGCACGTAGTCGCGGAACTCGGGCGGCGTCATACCGGTGTAGCCGCCAAACTGGTCGACCTGGTTGGAGGTGGCTTCCACCAGCAGGATGGTGTCCTGCTGCAGCGCCACCTGCATGGCGGCGCGCAGCACCGACGGATGGCTGCAGCAGACGCTGTAAATACCGGCCGGCTCGCCACGGCGATGTGCGGCAATGATTTGCTGGACTGGAGAAAGTGGTGCGGTCATGGTGCGTGAGTGAGTGATCAGGGATAAAGCTGGCGTGCCAGCAGGGCTGCGCCGCGTGCGCCACCGGCATCACCGTAGGCGGGCGGCAGGATGGGCGGTACGCATACGCCGTTAAACAGGTGGCGCCGTATGGCGGCCGGCAATTGCTGGTACAGGTGGGGCATCTGCGATAGTCCGCCACCGAGTACGATGGCGTGCGGGTCGAGTGTGATGACCAGCGTGGCCAGTGCATGCGCCAGCAGGTCGAGGTGCAGGGCCATGGTCTGCTGTGCCAGCAGCGAACCGGCGGCCGCCTGCGCGACGATGGCCAGCGGTACGCCACCCTCACCACCCAGATGGCGGTGTAACTGGCTCATGCCGGGGCCGGATACATAGCGTTCCAGACAGCCGCTGCGACCGCAGGCACAAGGCAGTAGCGGCAACTGGTATTGCTGCAGCATGGCTGCCGGTAGTGGCCAGTGGCCCCATTCACCGGCGATGCCGTTGGCGCCACGCAGCAGCCGGCCATTGACGCAGTAACCACCGCCGGCGCCCGTGCCGAGAATCGCGCCAAACATGCTGGACAGCGCGTGGGCGGCGCCACCATCGGCCTCCGACAGGGCGAAGCACTGGCAATCGTTGCCGATCACGAGCGGACGTTGCAGGGCATCCTGCAATGCGCTGGCGACAACCCGGCCGTTCAGTGCCGGTACGTTGGAGCTAAGCTGACGGCCACTGAGCTTGTCGACAATGCCGGGCAGGCCGATGCCGACGGCAGCACGCATCGCCAGTTGTGCGTCGGCGCGTTCCACCAGTTGCTGCATGGCTTGCACAAACTCGGCGAAATCCGTGCCCGGAGTGGCGATGCGCTCGCGGTACACCTCGCGCAGACCATGTTCGTCATCGTGAAACGCTACCAGTTCGATCTTGGTACCGCCGATATCGATGCCGTGGTAGCCGCGTACTTTAGAACGCGTCATGACGGTAGATGGTGACGCCTTGAACCACGCGGTTGACGGTGCCGCCAGCGAAGGGATTATCGGGGCGCAGTTGCAGCAGCGCCGACTGATGCAGTGCGTATTGCTGCGCCATGAGTAGCCACAGCGGCGCCAGCCACGCGTCAGCCCAGGTCGGAGCGTCGATGCCGATGTCGCCACCGGTGCCGATGGTCAGGCAGCGTGCTGCCACCTGATCGCGTTGCAATTCGTTCAGCAGGTCTTGTTCGTAATGGCGCGCCAGCGGGTCGGCGCTGCGGAACATCAGCACCAGCGTTGCGCTATTTAGCATCGCTTTCGGGCCATGCCGGAAGCCCAGCGCACTGTTGGCCACGGCGAGTACCTCACCGGCTGTCAGTTCGAGGATTTTCAGGGCGGCTTCCTTGGCCAGCGATTCCAGCGGGCCACTCCCCAGATACACCACGCGGCTGACACGTTGTGCGGCCAGTTCGGCCACCGGTGCCGACCAGGCAGTCAGGGCACGCTCGCCCAGTTGTGCCAGGGTTTCCAGTTGCGGCGTCTGGAAGTCCGGATCGAGCACCGCCAGTGCGGCCAGCAGCATGCAGCTAAAACTGCTGGTCATTGCAAAGGCGCGGTCGCAGCTGGCAGCCGGCATCAGCAGGTTGTAAGTGGACGGATCGTTGTGACCCTGACGGGCCAGCGCACCATCGGCATTGCAGGTGATGTTCAGGAAGCGCGCGTGGGGCACCAGATCACGGACCAGCTGGACCGCCGCGGTACTTTCCGGGCTGTTGCCACTGCGGGCAAACGATACCACCAGCGTCGGGCGTTCACGGCGCAGATAGAGCGCCGGGTGAGTTAGCAGGCTGGTGGTGGCAATCGCCCGCACCTGACATGGCCAGGCTGCATTGATTTCGTCGGCGATGATTTCACCGGCGTAGGCCGAGCTACCGGCACCGGTCAGAATGATGCGCGCTTCGGGGGTGCTGAGTACATCGCCCAGAAAATCGGCCAGTGCGCCGCGCTGTTGATCGAGTTGAGCGGCGAGGGCACGCCAGAGCGCAGGTTGCTGGGCAATTTCTTCGGCGGTATCGAGGCCGCCGAGGTCGCGCCATGCTTCGGGGGTACGTTGAAATAGCTTAGTCATCGAAAGAATTCTCTGGTTGGATAATCGAAAGAATAAAGTTTAATTTTCGATTTGTCAAAGTCGAAAGATAAACGAAAGTTTATACGTGTCTTTACTTTCTATTACTGTGGTCATTTTGCTACATAAACGAAAGTGTTGGGGTCTTGGTTGGTGGTAATCGAAAGATATTGACCATAAATTGAAAATTTTTCTTTTCTTTTGATTGACCGGTTTTATTTTTATTCCTAGAGTAGACACATCGCAATACCGTACTCTTACACCTGGAACATATGAAACAGATGCCATTTTCTTCTGCACCGCGCCTGACCTTGCGTGCCATCAGTCTCGCTGCGCTGCTGCTCACCATGACTGCCAGCACACCGCTGCTGGCGGCGTCCATCGGTAACCTGCGTTCGCTGCAGGCCGAGCCCAGCGCCGCGGGCAAGCCTGATGCCGGCGCCACAGAATGGCGCTTGCTGACCGATACGGGCGCCGTCATCGCCATCAGTCTGCCACGTGCCGACGTGCTGCACATCTGGGCTGGCCCGAAAAAGACCGGCCTGACCGGTGCCGGGGATCAGGCCGCGCCCATCGTCGTCGCGCAAGCTGCCGCACAGGTCGAGCACAGCGTGAGCGAACAGGCCGATCATATTCTGATCCGCACTGCAGCGCTGAGTTTGCGCATCGACCGCAAACCGCTGCGTTTCACGCTGTTCCGCAGCGGTGAGACGCAGCCGCTGTGGCGCGAAGTCCAGCCACTGGAACTGGGCGAGAAACAGAGCGTGCAGACGCTGTCGAGCGATAAGTCCGAGCGCTTCTTCGGCGGTGGTCAGCAGAACGGTCGCTACGAATTCAAGGGCCGGCAATTACAGGTATCCTACTCCGGTGGCTGGGAAGAGGGCGATCGTCCCAGTCCGGCGCCTTTCCTCATGAGTTCGCGCGGCTGGGGCGTGCTGCGCAACACCTGGTCCGACGGCAGTTACGACCTGCGCCAGAACGAGCAGATCGCGCTGGCCCACGATGAAGCACGTTTCGATGCCTATTACTTTGTCGGTAAAAATGTGCGCGACGTGCTGGCGCGTTACACCGAATGGACTGGCCGGGCGCGCATGCTGCCACGCTGGGCGCTGGAATATGGCGATGCCGATTGCTACAACGATGGCGATAACGTGAAGAAGCCCGGCACGGTACCGCAAGGCTGGAGTGACGGGCCGACCGGCAAGACCCCAGACGTGATCGAAACTGTGGCACGCAAGTATCGCGAACACGATATGCCGGGCGGCTGGATACTGCCTAACGATGGTTATGGCTGCGGCTATTCGGCATTGCCGGAAACCGTGCAGGGGCTGGCCAAATACGGCTTCCGTACCGGACTGTGGACGGAAAATGGCGTCGAAAAAATGGCCTGGGAAGTCGGTACCGCCGGCAGCCGTGTGCAGAAGCTGGATGTGGCGTGGACCGGCAAAGGCTATCAGTTCTCGCTCGATGCAAATAAGTCGGCCTATGACGGCATTCTGAATAATTCCGATGGCCGTCCTTTCATCTGGACCGTGATGGGCTGGGCCGGTACCCAGCGCTATGCTGTCACCTGGACCGGTGACCAGAGCGCCAGCTGGGACTACATCCGCTGGCATGTGCCGACGCTGATCGGCTCCGGCCTGTCCGGTCAGGCGTATGCCACCGGTGACGTCGATGCGATTTTTGGCGGTAGTCCGGAGACCTACACCCGCGATCTGCAGTGGAAGAGTTTCACGCCGGTGCTGATGGGTATGTCCGGCTGGGCTGCGGCCGAGCGTAAGCATCCGTGGTGGTTTGCCGAGCCTTATGTCGGCATCAACCGTCGCTACCTGAAGCTGAAAATGCGCCTGACGCCCTATATGTACACACTGATGCGTGAAGCGGAGCAAAGTGGTGCGCCGCTGGTGCGTGGCCTGATGTGGGACTATCCGGATGATCCGGCTGCCAATACTGAAGCGCACAAGTACCAGTTCATGCTGGGCCGCGATCTGCTGGTGGCGCCTGTGTACCGCAGTCAGGCGGTCAGTGGCGGCTGGCGACGTGCCATCCACCTGCCGCAAGGTCAGTGGTTTGATTACTGGGATGGCCGCCAGGTGACGGCGGCGCAGGGTGGTCGTGAAATCGATATGGCGGTCACCCTCGATAAGCTGCCGGTGCTGGTGCGGGCCGGGGCGATCCTGCCGATGTATCCAGAAATGCTGTACGACGGCGAGAAGCCGAAAGACGTGCTGACGCTGGACCTGTATCCGCATGGCGCGTCGGAATATACCTTGTACGAAGATGATGGCAATAGCCGTCGCTATCAGGAGGGCGCGTATAGCCAGCAGACCATCCGTATGCAGACCGGTGCCGATGGCTACACAGTCGAGGTGGCGCCGGTGCTGGGTAGTTATCAAGGCCAGCTGACCCAGCGTGCTTATGGCTTGCGGGTGCTGAACCGTCAGCGTCCGGCCAGTGTGCGCATCGGAGTCACCACCGCTGGCACCTTGCTGCCCGCCTTGAATGACCGTGCCGCCTTCGATGCTGCGCCCCAGGGCTGGTACTTCGATGCCGCCGACCGTCTGGGCACCTTGCACGTGAAGCTGGCGAAGCAGGACATCCGTCAGCCACTGCAGATCGCCGTGCAGAGCGCGGCGCCTCAGGCACTGGCGCAGGCCGATGATGTCTTCCCCGCTGCACCGGTGCTGGGTCGTGCGATTCCGTCCGATGCCATGATGGTGCTGAATCGTCCGTCCGAGGAAGCCGCAAATCCACTGGAAAATGCCTTCGACGACAAGCCGTCTACCTGGTTCCGCACCACTCGCAGTCCGGTGGTGCAGGGTGGCCCGCACGAATGGGTGATCGGATTTACCGAACGTCGACTGGTTGACGGTATCGAGCTGGCAGGACGTAACGACCAGCACTGGCAGCATGGCCAGATCCGTGATTACGAAGTCTATCTGGGTGATAACAACGGCGACTGGGGCGCGCCAGTCAAGCACGGCCAGTTGAAACTGGCGCAGGGCACGCAAAGCATCAGCTTCCCTGCGACGGCAGGCCGTCTGCTGCGCTTCCGGGTGCTGAGTACCCACAATCCCGAAGGCGATGGTGCAGCGGCCAGCGATCCGATGGTGACGGCAGCGGCGCAACCGGTCGCCCGGGCGTTCAATGCGGCGCTTGCCAGCGAAGTCGCACCGATTACGCTGTCGACCTTCCATGTGATGGCCTATCAGCCTAAGGAAGGCCCGGAAATCCAGCAATACCTGTCCGATCTGAATCTGCCTAAGAGTATCAGGCGCGATCAGCCATTGCGCGGCAAGGAAATGCGCATGAATGGCCTGTGGTTCCGCAAGGGACTTGGCGTCGGCGCTAGCAGTCGCGTGGATCTGCAATTGAACGGCAACTGGAATCTGTTGCGCGCCGACCTGGGCGTGGATGATAGCTGCCGCGCCGCCGGAGGCTTGCAGTTCCAGATCTGGACTGGCGAACGCCTGCTGTACGACAGTGGCCTGATTAGTGCGCCGGCAGTGGTCAAACCCGAGATCGACGTGCGTGGCCTGAGCCAGCTTAGCTTGCGCACGCTCGGTGCGCAGGGTAGCCAGCCTGCGCAGGTATGCGCTAACTGGGCCAATGCGGTCCTGATCGGCACCGAGGGTAGCACCGTCCGCCCACGCTGATTCCCACCATTTTTTCACAAGTAGGAACCCCTCTTCGGACCGGGGAGGGATCGTTGCAACCTTACGAAACATCTGACTAGACATCGTAAGTCACACAAACGCATCAGCAGCACGCAAATTCACCACGCAAACAAGGGAGATAGCCATGCATTTAAAAAAACTGGTAGCCGCAATGATGGCGGTAGGTCTGGCGTCCGCAGCACTGGCGGCAGACGAACAGGAAGAGCAGCAGAAGAAGGATGACAAGGTAGTCCGTGTCGAGGTTACCGGGTCCAGTCTGAAACGTATCAATGCCGAAACGGCTTCGCCGGTTCAGGTGGTGAGCGCCAAGCAGATTGAAAACATGGGTGCCCGCACGCTGCTGCAGGTGCTGGATAATCTGCCGGCGGCACGTCCGGCGCAGCAGGACTTCCGCTCTATGTTCACCGGTTCGGATGGCGCGTCGCAGGCCAATCTGCGCGGGCTGGGCGCGCAGGGTACGCTGGTACTGCTGAATGGTCGCCGTCTGTCGTTCTACGGCGCGCCGGCCGGGTTCCAGACCATGTTCGTGAATATCGATGCGATTCCCGCTGCCGCCATCGAGCGGATGGAGATTCTGACCGACGGTGCGTCGGCAGTGTATGGTTCGGATGCCGTCGCTGGGGTGATCAACGTCATCACCAAGAAAAATTATCAGGGTCTGGAAGTGCGTACTAATGCCGATTTTTCGTCGGCCGTAAAATCTTATGGCGAACGCCAGGGCAGCGTGATCTATGGTCTGGGTGACCTGAATAGCGATGGCTACAATGTGTATGGTTCGCTCAATGTGTATCAGCGTGACCGTATTTCTTCCGCCGACACTTATCTGAAACGCCCGGCCGCCTTCTATGAGAACAATCCGGGCTTCGTATCGGGCTTCCGGGTGGGCGTGGGCAGTGAACCGGGTGTCGTCAATCCCGGTACCCTGTTTGTCTTCGATAAAGCTAAAAACAACGCGCGTACCCAGCGTGCTGTGAGTGCTTGCAGCACCAGTATCAATGAAGCATCGGGCAGTCGCTGCGTGTGGAACAACCTGCCGTATGCGCTCGATACTGGTCCGAGTTCGGATCGCGCGACCGGTTATCTGAACGGACGCATGAAACTGGGTGGCGATCTGGAAGGGTTTGCCGAAGCCGCTTACACCCACATCAAACTGCGCGGTGAAAATGGTCCGCGCAGCTTTAATAGCGGCAGTACCAGCAACTGGTTCTCGCGGAATACGGGTACTAAGCTGAATACCTTCGTGACGCCGTATCTGGGACCGAACAACGTCTACCTGAAAGGCAAGCTGGATGCCGATATGGCTGCCAAGATGGGCGGTGCGGCAGGCTTGAACTACCTGATGCAGGATGCGGTTGGCCACTTCGGCCAGACCAATCTCGATAACAGCTATCGCGCGCTGGCCGGTCTGCGCGGCAGCCTTGGGAATGGCTGGGAGTTCGAAACGGCACTCAGCATCGCCGCCAGTCATTCGACGCTGTATCAGACGGTCAACATCAACACCCAAGGCTTTGCCAAGGCCTTTGGTCCGTTCACGACCGATCCGGTTACGGGGCGCACCTATATCGCCGACAATCCTGCTTACAAATTCGGCGAGATCAGTGACGCGAATGCGGCATTGCTGCGCGCGGCGTATCCGACTTTCGATATCCAGTCCTGGACCAAGTTGCTGACGTGGGATGGCAAAGTCGAAGGTACCGTCGCCAAAATCGGCGAACGTGAGGTGCGTGCCGCACTGGGTGCCAGCCTGATGCGGGAAAGCTTCTACACCCCTGGGAATGCCGATGCCGCGAATGGCCTGATTACCCAGCAGGGTGGTTCGTGGTTCGATGGCCAGCGCAATGTCGCAGCGGTGTTTGGCGAAGTGGTGGTGCCACTGACGGAGACGCTGGAAGTCAATGCCGCCGCCCGTCTCGACAAATACCCGAACTTCGCGGCCAATCTGGCACCGAAGCTGGGCGTGCAATGGCGTGCCCGCCCCGAAATAATGGTACGGGGCACCTACTCGGAGGGATTCCGTGCACCGAATCTGGTCGAATCGGGTAGCGGCGGTGTGTTTGCGCAGGTAGGTGGCATCCGCGATACCGTGCGCTGCGACCAGACCAATGCCATCGCGCGACTGCTGATGAAGTCTGTCACGCCGACCGAAACGGAAATGGGGAAAACCCTGCTGAATTCCAATTGCTCGACCACGGTGGGTGGCCTGACGCCACCGAATCCGGATCTGCGCCCTGAGAAAGCCAAGATCTCGACCGCCGGTCTGGTGCTGCAACCGGTCAAGGATGTCAGCGTGTCGGTCGATTACTGGTTCGCCTATCGTCGCAATGAAATCGTCCGTCAGGACTTCAACGAACTGTTCACCCAGCTGGTGGACAAGTTTGGTCCGACGCTGGCAGGTAGCAGCGCTGCGATCCGCAACCCGATCAGCGATGCAGATCGCGCCACGATGGCGGCGGTCGCCACGATGTGCAACAACGCGGCCAATGCTGCAGCTTGCGCGGGCAGCATTCCCGGCTACACGGTGGGCAATATCGGCGGCCTGATTAACTCGTATTCGAACCGTGGCCGTACCCTGATCGACGGTATCGATCTGGACGCGCGTACCAATTTCAGTCTGGGTGCCTACGGCAAACTCAATACCGGGGTGTCGACCACCTTGCGTCGCCGTGAAACCTATAACAGTGAAGACGGTAGCGGCTTCAGTGGTAACAATGTCGGCTACTACGACTCGCCACGGATCCGCGCCACCTTCAACGCTGACTGGGCCTACCGCGATTTCGTCACCAGCATGTTCGTCAACTATACGGGCAAAACCAAGTGGGCCTACGGTTCGTGGGATACCGAGAATGCACCGGGTACCTGCAGCGCTGCCGGCGTGGCGATGCCACAGGATCTGTGTGACGGCGCACCGGCCTACGTCACTGTCAATCTGGGGCTGAACTGGAAGCCGATGAAAAATCTGGAAGTGGGACTGAATATCAAGAATCTGCTGAACAAGCAGCCTAGCTATGATCCGAATGGCTGGGAAGGGTATAACCACAGCCAGAATCTGTTCGGTCGCCAGTACGCGTTTTCGGCGAATTACAAGTTCTTCTGATCCGTTACAATGGCTTAACCTAATTAGAGTAATCAGTGATGACGAATCAATTGAGCAAGCAATTTGGTCGACGCGGTTTTCTGATGGCCGGCGCAGCACTGGCCGGGAGCCTGCTGCTCCCGGCCGGCCATGCGGCAACGCGGCAGAAACTGCGTCTGGGGTTGATCGGTACCGGCATGCGTGGCCAGGTGCTGCTGCAGGAATTGCTGCGGCGCGATGATGTGGAGATGGTGGCGCTGTGCGACATCGATCCCATCATGCTGGGTAAAGCACTCAGGCAGGTGGAGAAGTTCGGCAAACCACGCCCGCAGACTTTTGGTGAGGAGCGTGATCCGCAGGCCTACAAGCGCATGCTCGACGCGGGAAAGCTTGATGGCGTGATCATCGCGACGCCGTGGGAGTGGCATGCGCCGATGGCGATCGCCGCGATGCAGGCCAAAGTTCCGGTCGGCTGCGAGGTGGTGGCCGGCATCAGCCTGCAGGATCACTGGGATGTGCTGAATACCCAGCTGGCTACTGGCACGCCGTATATGCTGCTCGAGAATGTCTGCTACCGCCGCGATGTGATGGCGGTACTGCAGATGGTGCGGGCCGGTGTGTTCGGTGAGCTGGTGCACCTGCAGGGTGGTTACCAGCATGACCTGCGTGCCGTGAAGTTCAATAGCGGCGATCCTTCCCAGCCTTATGGCGGTGGCGCGGAGTTTGGTGCCAAGGGCTGGTCGGAGGCGCGCTGGCGCACCGCCCACTCGGTGCAGCGCAATGGCGAGCTGTATCCTAGTCATGGTATCGGCCCGTGTGCGATGTACACCAACATCAATCGCGGCAACCGCTTCACGCGCATCAACAGCTTTGCCAGCAAAGCGCGTGGTCTGCACGAGTATGTGGTCAAGCAGGGTGGTAAGAATCATCCGAACGCGCGGACCGAGTTCAAGCTGGGCGACGTGGTGACCACCACGCTGTCCTGCGCGAATGGCGAAACCATTCTGCTGCAGCACGATACCTCGCTGCCGCGCCCATATTCGCTGGGCTTCCGTGTGCAGGGAACCGATGGTCTGTGGATGGATGTGAACCACGCGATCCATGTCGAAGGCAAGAGCAAGCCGCATCAGTGGGATGACTTCCAGCAGTGGCAGGATCGTTATGAGCATCCGCTGTGGAAGAAGTACGCCAGGACGGCGGAAGGGGCAGGGCATGGTGGCATGGACTTCTTCGTGATCCACGCGTTTGTGGAAGCGCTGAAGGCCGAGGCGCCAATGCCGATCGATATCTACGATGCGGTGACGTGGAGTGCTATCACGCCGCTATCGGAGCAGTCGATTGCGCAGAACTACCAGACGCTGGACTTCCCGGACTTTACCGCCGGCCAGTGGCAGGCGCGCAAGCCTATCTTTGCGTTCAACGAGCGTTACTAGTCAGTGCTCTGACGTCGCGTTAGCAATCCGTGCGCTGAATGGCTTCTGCAAATATGCGGTATTCATCAGCGCCACTGATTGAATAGAGTGGGCGGTGTACAATCTGGGCGCTTAAATCAATCGATAGACTGTCCATGTTTGCACGCCGCCTCGCTCTGATCACCGTTGCCACCCTTGCTGCCACCGTTCTGGTGGCTTGTAAAACCACGCCAGTTGCCGAAACCCCGGTGCTGCAGGCTGCCGTGCCGGAGCCGCTGCCGCCGAAGAAGGTCAGGATCGGACTGGCGCTCGGTGGTGGCGCTGCGCGCGGTTTCGCCCATATCGGCGTGATCAAGGCACTCGAGGCGCAGGGCATTCATGCCGATATCGTGGTCGGCACCAGTGCCGGTAGTGTGGTGGGGGCGCTGTACGCGGCCGGGAATAGTGGCTACCAGTTGCAGAAGATCGCGCTGGAGATGGATGAGGCGTCGATTTCCGACTGGGCGCTGCCGCTGTTCCGCAAGAGTACCGGCGTACTGAAGGGCGAAGCCCTGCAGGCCTACGTCAACAAGGCGGTGAACAACCAGCCCATCGAAAAACTGAAAATCCCCTTCGGTGCCGTGGCCGCCGACCTGAAAGACGGCCAGCCGATCCTGTTCCAGCGCGGTAATACCGGCATGGCGGTACGGGCCTCGTCGGCTGTGCCCGGCGTATTCCAGCCGGTGGCCATCAATGGCAAGACTTATGTCGATGGCGGTCTGGTGGCGCCGGTGCCGGTGCGCTTTGCGCGCGACATGGGCGCCGACTTCGTGATCGCCGTGAATATTTCAACCCAGGCTGATGTGCAGGCCACCGTCAGTTCGCTCGATGTCATCATGCAGACCTTCAGTATCATGGGCCAGCGTATCAACCAGTATGAACTCAGGGATGCCGATATCGTGATTGTGCCGAGTCTGGGCAAGATGGCGGGCAATGATTTTGCCGGTCGCAATCAGGCGATTCTGGCTGGCGAGCAGGCCGCCTCACTGGTGATGGCACAGCTTAAACAGAAACTGGAAGCGAAGCGCCGTCCCTGACCAAAAGTGCTGCGCTCAGATACCCGTCTTATCCCGTCTTATCTAAAAGGACCTCTCATGCAAACCAAACCCTACCTGTCGCTCGCCGACGTCAAGAAAATCGCTGCTGCTGCCGAAGCCGAAGCGGTCGCCAATAACTGGCCAGTGGTCATCGCCATCGTTGACGATGGTGGTCACCTGCTGTGGTTGCAGCGTCAGGATGGCGCTGCGCCGCTGTCGGCCCATATCGCGCCGGCCAAGGCACGTGTCTCGGCACTGGGTCGCCGTGAATCGAAGATCTACGAAGACATGATTAATAACGGCCGCGTGTCCTTCCTGAGCGCACCAGCGCCACAGACCGACGGCATGCTGGAAGGTGGCGTGCCGATCATCGTTGATGGCCACATCATCGGTGCGGTCGGCGTATCGGGCGTGAAATCGGTAGAAGATGCGCAGATTGCCAAAGCCGGTATCGCTGCTCTGAACTAATTGACAAGCTTATTGTCTAAAGCCGGCCGCTCCCCGCGTGCCGGCTTTTTTTTGCGTGTAAAGGTCCGGTCATGCATTGCCAAGCAGGCGAGATTTGGTTATAATTCAAAGGTTTAGCCAATCTCACATCTACCGTAGCGACTACCACTCAATCCATCATCCATCTGACCTTCTTATCCAGCCTGCGACGGCTGTGAGAGCACGACGGTCGTCTGACGTGGCGCAGCTACGGTAACTTTATCAGGAGTT
>JAIXXN010000077.1 GCA_027490725.1 Oxalobacteraceae bacterium | reverse complement strand
GTTATAACGGCGAGCGCTCCATCGTGCTGCTGGTGATGCGCCAGCCCGATGCGAATACCGTGCAGGTGGTGGATGGCGTACGTCGCTTGCTGCCGCGTTTCAAAACCCAGTTACCGGCCTCGATCAACATCAATCTGGTGAATGACCGCTCGGTGTCGATCCGCGAAGCGATCCACGACGTCAACCTGACGCTGTTGCTGACCATCTTCCTGGTGGTGATGGTGATCTTCCTGTTCCTGCGCCGGGCTGCCGCGACCTTTATTCCGGCCATCACCATGCCGATCTCGCTGCTGGGTGCGCTGGCGCTGCTGTATGCCTTTGGCTATAGCCTCGACAACGTTTCCCTGCTGGGCATTACGCTGGCCGTGGGGCTGGTAGTTGATGATGCCATCGTGGTGCTGGAAAATATCGTGCGGCATATCGAAATGGGCAAGAAGCCTTTGCAGGCTGCGCTGATCGGCTCCAGAGAAATGGGCTTCACGATTGTCTCGATTTCCGTGTCGCTGGTGGCCGTGTTCATCCCGATCTTCTTCATGCCCGGCGTAATCGGCTTGATGTTCCATGAATTCGCCGTGGTGGTGGGACTGTCGGTGCTGGTCTCGGCAGCCGTGTCGCTGATGCTGGTGCCCATGCTGGCCAGCCGCTTGCTGCCGGCCGACGCCATCGACCCCGAGCACGACAAGGGTGGCGTCATCGGCCGCTGGTTCGAAGCGGGCTTTACGGCGCTGCGCAATGGCTATGTGAGTTCGCTCGATGTGGCACTGCGCCACCGCAACTTGGTGCTGCTGGCGGCACTGGGCACGTTTGCCCTGACGGCGCTGCTCTACATCACCATCCCGAAAGGCTTCTTCCCCGAAGAAGATCTGGGCCAGATCCGGGTCAATACGGAAGCCTCGGAAGATATTTCTTCGGCAGCCCTGCAAGCCTTGCAGGAGCGGGTCGCTGCCGTGATCCAGCAAGACCCGAATGTGCAGGATGTGACGTCCTTCGTGGGCGGCGGTAATGGCGGGCGGATGTTCCTGGTGCTGAAGCCGCGCAATCAGCGCAAGAGTCTGCCGGAAGTGCTGGATAGTCTGCGCAAGGCGACCAAGACCGTGCCCGGTATCGCGGTGTATCTGAGTCCGGTGCAGAATTTGCAGCTGGGCGGGCGTCAGTCCAAGAGCCGTTACCAGTACACGCTGCAATCGGTCAGTCCCGGTGCGCTCAATGAATGGGCGCAGAAATACCTCGACCAGTTACGCGCCGATCCGGACTTCCGCGATGTGACCAGCGATTCGCAGAACCGCGGCCTGCAGGCCAGCCTGAAGATCGACCGTGACAAGGCCAATAATCTGGGCGTGGCGCTCGGCGACGTGCGCACCGCGCTGTATCTGGCGTTCGGTGAGCGGCAGGTGTCGACGATTTATTCGCCGGCTGCCAGCTACAGCGTGATTCTCGAAGCGGCCACGCCGGACCGCCAGTTCGACGATGCGCTGACGCGTATTTCGGTGCGCAACAAGAGCGGCAATCTGGTGCAGCTGTCGAGCTTTGCCACGGTCGAGCGTACGGTCGGCCCGACCGCCGTCAACCATCAGGGCCAGCTGCAGGCGATTACGATTTCCTTCAATCTGGCCCCCGACGTGCCGCTCGGCACGGCCACTGCCAAGATCGACAAGATGGGCGTGGACATGCACCTGCCGGCCTCCATCATTACCAATTACGGTGGCGATGCGGCGGTGTTCCAGAGCTCGCAAGGCAGCCAGCTGATTCTGATCATTGCCGCACTGGGCGTGATCTATGTATTGCTGGGCGTGCTGTATGAAAGCTATATCCACCCGCTGACGATTCTGGCCGGTCTGCCCTCGGCCGCGGTGGGCGCGCTGCTGACGCTACGCCTGTTCAATCTGGACCTGACCATGATTGCCATCATCGGCATTCTGATGCTGATCGGTATCGTCAAGAAGAACGCCATCATGATGATCGACTTTGCCCTGCACGTGCAGCGTAACGAAGGGCGTACGCCGGCCGAAGCGATCCGCGAAGCCTGCGTGCTGCGCTTCCGTCCGATCATGATGACCACCATGGCGGCGCTGATGGGGGCTTTGCCGATTGCGCTGGGCCTGGGCGCGGGCGCGGAACTGCGTCAGCCGCTGGGGCTGGCCGTGGTGGGCGGGCTGATCTTCTCGCAAGTGATCACGCTCTACATCACGCCGGTGATCTATCTGTTCCTCGATAAATATAGCGGTTCCGGCCCGATGAGCGATGCCGAACTGGCTGGTGACGACGCCGGGCTGGCCCAGCCGGTCGCACTGAAAGCGGTGAGCAGCGTCAAGCATTGAGCCGTGACAACTAGCCGGGAGGCGGTTTCTTTATCATAGGCAAGGTGACTATGAGAAAGGACGGTCGCCCATGCAACGCTACAGTGTCGCCATCATCGGCATGGGGCCACGCGGCCTGAGCGTGCTGGAAAGGCTGGCAGCGCTGTGCTGCCATACCGGGCTGGGGCTTGACATCAGTGTGATCGAACCGGGCGCCTGCGGCCCCGGTGTGCACGATCCCGGGCAGTCCCAGCATCTGCTGATCAATACCCTTGCTAGCCAGGTCACACTGTTCCCGCTGGCGGGCAGTGTGCGCTATCCCAGCGTGTGCGCAGCGCCCAGTCTGACGGCATGGGCGCGCCAGCAAGGCTATCAGCGCCACGACGAAGACTATCAGTGCGAGCGCCCCGGCGCACCCGTGAGCGATAGCGATTACCTGCCGCGCAGCCTGCTAGGGCGTTATCTGGGCTGGGCCTACCGCGAACTGGTGTCATGCATGCCGGCCAGTGTGATGCTGCAGCATCTGCCGCTGAGAGCCTGCGACCTGTGGCGGATCTCAGCCCAGCGCTGGGCTATCGCGCTGAGCAACGGCGCACGGCTGCAGTGCGACTTCGTGTTTCTGACCACCGGACATGAACCGCAAGTACCCGATCCCGAACAGGAGCAACTGGCGCGCTTTGCCAGCGAACACCAGCGGCGGAACCGGCGACTGGCGCTGCTACGCGCCTATCCCACCACCCGTTTGCAGAACATCGATGCCCGCACGCGGGTGGCGATACAGGGGCTGGGGCTGTGCGGCCACGATGTGCTGGCGGAACTGACGCTGGGGCGCGGCGGGCGCTATATTGCCCATCGCCGGGGGCTACGCTACCAGCCTTCTGGCCAGGAGCCGCAACTGACGCTGTGTTCACGCCTGTGTCTGCCGGCGGCAGCGCGTGGCGTCAACCAGAAAGGCTTGGCGGGGCGGCACACGGCGCAATTCTTTACGGCACAGGCGCTGGCGGCCCTGCGCGCGCGCGCCCAGCTGCGCGATGGCTGCAGCCAGCTCGATTTCGAGCGCGAGGTGCTGCCGCTGCTACAGCGTGAAATGGCCTGGGTCTACCGCAGCACGCTGGCCGGCTATGCGCTGGATCCGGCGCGCTTTGTACTGACCCCTGCCGATCAGGCGCAGATCGGACACTGGCTGTTCCCGCTGCGCCAGCGCCGCTTTGCCACGCTGGCGCAGTTCCGCCGGTATGTGCATGACTGGCTGTTGCGCGATCTGGCGGCGGCCCGGCAGGGGAATCTTGGCAATGCCTGCAAGGCGGCGCTGGATGTGCTGCGCGACACCCGTGCCACCTTGCAGGCCGCGCTGGAGTTTGGCGGCCTGACGCCGCACTCGCACTGGCAATTTTTGCAGCGTTACCATCCCGCCATCAACCGCATGGCTTACGGGCCGCCGCTACGACGCAACCAGCAATTGCTGGCGCTGCTGGAGGCCGGCGTGGTGCAATGGCTGGCCGGACCGGGCTGCCACATCGAAACCGATGCGGCCAGTGGCCGCTTTCTGCTGTGTACGCCATTGGCCAGTGGCTGGGTGCGGCAAGCGGTGGATGCGCTGGTAGTGGCCCGGCTGGAGGGTTTTTCCCCTGCACAGAGCAGCTCCCTGCTGATCCGTAATATGCTGGCGCGGGGGCTGGTGCGCCCCTATTGCAATGGCGATTTTCACCCGGGCGGGCTGGATATCGATGCGGCCAGCCAGTTGCTGGACCGGCAGGGGCAGGCTTGTGCCGGGCTGTGGGCGCTGGGCTTTCCCGTCGAGGGGGCGCACTACTACACGCACGCCTTGCCCCGTCCGGGGCTGGTGTCGCGCGCCGTGCAGGATGCCGAGCGCTGTGTGCTGGCGCTGGCCGGGCAAGTGTTGCCGCAGCACCAGCATGCTGCCTTGCGACGCCCCGGCTGATACATACCGTAACATCCTTCAAGGCCGGGAGCTAGTAAGCTAGCAACGCTAGGGTGGCGGGGAGCCTGTCAGATGGCCGGGTTGCGCTGTCCCGGCGCGGGTCGGCGGTTCACAAAACCGCGCGACTCTGGCACTATGGCCGCAATTCGACGTCCTTCCCCATCAAGGTTTGCTATTTTGCATCACGATCCCCATATTCACACGGCCCATGCCGAATACTGCGAAGCCTGTGGCCAGCGGCTGCCTGCCAGTGTCGGATATGGCACATGGGAAAACCAGCGCAATAACAAACGGATCGGGATTGGCATTTCCATCGCGCTGCACTTGCTCGGCGTGCTGTACTACTTTCTGGCGCCCACGCCGGAGCGCAAACATGCGGCACCGCCCAAGGGCGGGGTGATGGTGTATATCGCGCCCACCAAGCAGAAGACCCCGAACCAGCCGCAGCCGAAGAAGATCGAAGTGGCCAAGGCCAGCAAACCGCCACCACCACCGAAACAGATCAGCAGCCGCGATACGCCGGCCGCCAGCAAACCCAAACTGGAAACCTATGTGCCGCCGGTGCAGGCTGTGATGACGCCGCCGCCGGAACAGGATATGGCGGAAATGATCGCCAAGCGGCGCGCCGCACGGGAAGCGGCCAATCCGCAAGCGGCTCCACCGGCACCGGTGGAATCGGAAAAAGACCGCGCGCTGCGCATCGCCAAGGCCAATATCGCCGGTGCGCAGGGGCGTTCGGGCGGGCCGGATCGCGACGATACGGGCGGGATTTTCTCGGTCGACAAGAGTTACCACAGTGCCGATGTGAAGTTCCGTGGCTGGAATACCAACTTCAAGCGCAACTGGACTCAGCAAGTGCACGTGGAGCAGGGCGCCGAGCCGGATATCGAAACCGCCGTGGTCAAGGAAATGATCAAGGTGATCCGCAAGGAAAAGCAGGGCGACTTCCCGTGGGAATCGCGGCGTCTGGGCAAGGTGATTACGCTCAGTGCGCGCAAGGAAGACGAGAAGGAACTGATTGCCTTCCTGCTCAAAGAAATGTTCCCCGAATACACACGGGGCGCATCACGTTAGCTGGCTAGCTAGCTGGCTAGATGGCCGCTAGCAGTGCGCCGGGAGGGTGCGCAGCGACGCAGAGTCGCCGCGCAGCGTCAGCGCAGACTCAGACTAAGACTAAGACTCAGGCCTGCGCCTGAGCTTTCAGCAGACGGGCGATGTCGCGGGCGAAATAGGTCAGCACGCCATTCGCGCCAGCCCGTTTGAAGGCCAGCATGGATTCCATCATCACCTTGTCGTGATCGAGCCAGCCGTTCTGTGCGGCGGCCTTGATCATCGCGTATTCGCCACTAACCTGATAGGCAAAGGTCGGCACCTTGAATTCGTCCCTGACGCGGCGCACGATGTCCAGATACGGCATGCCCGGCTTGACCATCACCATGTCGGCGCCTTCGGCCAGATCGAGGCCCACTTCACGCAGTGCTTCGTCGCTATTGGCCGGATCCATCTGGTAGGTGTTCTTGTCGCCTTTGCCCAGATTTTTGGCCGAACCCACCGCATCACGGAACGGGCCGTAGAAGGCCGAGGCGTATTTGGCCGAGTAGGCCATGATGCGGGTGTGGATATAGCCGTTCGCTTCCAGCGCCGCGCGGATCGCACCGATGCGGCCATCCATCATGTCCGACGGTGCCACCACATCCACGCCCGCTTCGGCATGGCACAGTGCCTGACGGATCAGCATCGCGGTGGTGACATCGTTGAGCACATAGCCGTTGTCATCGATCAGACCATCCTGACCGTGGCTGGTGTACGGGTCGAGCGCGATGTCGGTCAGTATGCCCAGTTCCGGGTGGGCCTGTTTTAGTGCGCGCACGGCGCGCGGTACCAGACCGTCCGGGTTGGTCGCTTCGATACCATCCGGGGTTTTCTTGTTGCTATCGATGACCGGGAACAGGGCCAGCACAGGGATGCCCAGTGCCACGCATTCGGCCGCCACTTCCAGCAACAGATCGACCGACACACGCTCCACGCCCGGCATCGACAGCACCGCTTCGCGCTGCTGCTCGCCATCCAGAATGAACACCGGATAGATCAGGTCCGAGGCGCTCACGCTGTGCTCGCGCATCAGCGCGCGCGAGAACGGATCGCGGCGCATGCGGCGCATGCGCAAATTGGGGAACTGGGCGGAAACGTGGTTATGGGTCATCGCAATACTTCCTGTGGTTCGGTAGACCGGTGGTCGTGGGATTTAAGAATCAGGCTAGGCGTCAGTGGCAGCGTCAGGCGCTGCATCTGCGGCACTTGCGGCATCGGGCGCTTCAGTTGCGGCATCGGCTGCATCGGCTGCGCCAGCAACGACGCCATCGTCCGGGTCGGCAATGCCGGCCAGTTCGATAATCTTGTCATTGGCCTCGTCGATGCCGACCCGTTTCAGGGCCGAGAACAGTTGCACCGTGAACGGGAAACCTTCGCCGTCTTCATCGACATAGCTTGCCAGTTTGGCCTTGGCCTGACGCAGCACATTCGCCATTTCGTTGCGATTGAGCTTGTCAACCTTGGTCAGAATGCAATGAATCGGCTTGCCCGTCGGGGCGAACCATTCGAGCATCTGCACATCGAGTTCGGTGAACGGGCGACGCGAATCCATGATCAGGATCAAGGCGGCCAATTGTTCGCGGCGCTGGACATAGTCGCCGAGCAAACGTTGCCAGTGCAGTTTGGCCGAGCCGGACACCTCGGCATAACCGTAGCCCGGCAAGTCGACCAGCAGGCATTCGATTTCATCGACGATGGTAGGGTCTTTACGGTGCTGCGCAACATGGGCGCCACCGATGGAGAAGTAGTTAATATGCTGCGTGCGGCCCGGTGTCTTCGAGGCAAACGCTAATCCTTTCTGGTTGCAAAGGATGTTAATCGCGGTCGATTTGCCAGCGTTGGAGCGACCGGCAAAAGCGATTTCCGGCACCTGGGTGTCGGGTAAATCGCGCAATTGATTGACGGTCGTAAAGAAGCGGGCTTGCCAGAGTTTGGACATGGGAATGGGGGAAAAGCAACAAAAGGGAGCAAATATGCTGGAAAGCTATTGTACAATGAGTGGTTACGAAGTGTTGCTATCGCAGCCTGTGGCGCGGCCGCCGGCAAGCTTTCGACCAAACTTTTTTGAGGGTGCCTGAATGAATCGTGCGTTTTCACCGTTTGTAAAATCCCTGCTGGTCGCTGCGCTGGCGCTGACTGCTACTGCGGTCCAGGCCGAAGGTAGCGCCCATGCAGCAGCTGCCGCACCGAAAGCCGATGCTGCCAAAGGTGGCACCCTGTTCAGCAATGGTGATGCCGCACGCGGCCTGCCTGCTTGCGTTTCGTGTCACGGTGAGGGCGGTAACTCGACCATCTCGGTGAACCCTAAGCTGGCCGGACAGAATGCAGGCTACCTGAACAAGCAGCTGCTGAACTTTGCCGGTCCCGAGCGCAACCAGCCGGTGATGACCACCTACGCCAAGATGCTGTCGGATCAGGAAAAACTGGACATCGCCACCTATCTGGCTGGTCAGACCTCGAAGCCGAACGCGGCCAAGAACAAAGATACCGTTGAAATCGGCAAGAAAATCTATCGCGGCGGTATCGCCGAGAAGAACGTGCCTGCCTGTGCTAGCTGCCACGGTGCTTCCGGTGCCGGCATTCCGGTGCAATACCCACGTCTGGCTGGCCAGCATCAGGATTACACGGTTGCCCAGCTGGGTCTGTTCAAAGCCGATGGCCGTAAGAACAGCGCGCAAATGAGCACCATCGCCAAGCGTATGTCGGACGATGAAATGAAAGCCGTGGCCGATTACATCGCCGGCTTGAAGTAAGCACGTTTCTGGCGTTGCCTGCGGGCGCGCCTGTCACGTAAAGAAAAGGGCGGCAGCGTAAGCGGGCTGCCCTTTTTGTTGTTATGCTGCCGTCAGCACACTAAACGAGAAACATTCCACAGCATGAGCAGCAGCCCCAGCACTTCCGGTATTGCCCTAAAAACCCGTCGTCCCCTGATCGGCGAATTGATCGAGCTCATTTCGTCGATGCGTTTTGCGATCGCCATGCTGGCCATGATCGCCATCGCCGCCGTGGTCGGCACGGTGATGAAACAGAACGAGGCGACGAATAACTACATCAATCAGTTCGGGCCGTTCTGGTTCGAAGTGTTTGCCAAGCTGGGTCTGTATGCCGTGTATTCGGCGTGGTGGTTCTTGCTGCTGATGGGCATGCTGGTGATCTCGACCAGTTTGTGTATCGTGCGCAACACCCCGAAAATGCTGCGCGACATGCGTAGCTGGCGCGAGAACGTACGCGCCGCCTCGCTGCTGAACTTCCATCACAAGATGCAATGGCGTGCACCGCTGAGCAGTGCGGCGCTGGCACAGCAGAGTGCAGCGCGGCTGGTCGATGCCGGCTATGCCGTGAAAGTCGTGCAGCGCGACGGGGGTACACTGCTGGCGGCCAAGCGCGGTGCTGGCAATAAATTCGGCTACATCTTTGCCCACGCGGCCATCGTGGTGATCTGTATCGGTGGCCTGCTCGACTCCGACATGCCGATCCGCCTGCAGGAATGGTTTGCCGGCAAAGTCCCCTTTAATGGCACGGGGCTGATCGCCAATGTGCCGGCGGCCAGCCGCCTGAGTGTTGCTAATCCCAGTTTCCGTGGCAATACGCTGGTGCCAGAAGGCGCGACCAGCGATAGTGCCATCATCAATCGCGCCGATGGCGTGCTGATTCAGGATCTGCCGATCACCATTTCGCTGAAAAAATTCACCGTCGATTTCTATACCACCGGCATGCCTAAGCTGTTCGCCAGCGAGGTCGAAGTTCGCGACAACGTCAGCGGCGAAGTGGTTAAGGCGGTGATCGAAGTCAACAAGCCGCTGATTTTCAAGGGACTGGCGATTTACCAGTCCAGCTTCGACGATGGTGGCAGTAAATTGAAACTGACCGGCTTCCCGATGGCCGGTAGCAGCAGCACCAGCTTCGCCCTGAACGGCGAAGTCGGCACCGCCACCCCGCTGGGTGAGCAGTACACGGTGGAGTGGACCGGCTTCCGCGCCTTCAACGTGGAAAACATGGGCAACCAGCAAGACCCGCGGGCTGTCACCAAAGGCCAGAGTCTGCAGCAGCAACTGAGCGCCACGCTGGACAAACATACTGGCTCGGCAGCGCGCAATGCCAATAATAAGGACCTGAAAAATGTCGGTCCTAGCCTGAGCTACAAGCTGCGCGATAAGAATGGCCAGGCGCGCGAGTTCCAGAACTATATGCAGCCCGTGCAAATCGATGGCGCCACCATGTATCTGGCCGGGATGCGTACCAGCCCGTCCGAGCCGTTCACCTTCCTGCGCATTCCTGCCGATGACGAGCACAGCGTGCGGGACTGGATGCGTCTGCGTGCGGCGCTGAATACCCCGGCAGCGCGTAGCGAAGCAGCGCAGCGTTATGCGCGTCGGGCCTCGCCACCATCGAGCAACGCCCAGCAGATCCAGCAGCAGTTGCAGGCCTCGGCAGAGAAAAGCCTGACCATCTTCGCTGGTGACGGCAAAGTGGGCGGCTTTGTTGCGATCTCGCGCTTCCTCGAAAAAATTCCCGAAGGGGAGCAGGAAAAAGCCGCCGATGTGTTCATGAAGATCCTCAACGGCAGTCTGTGGGAACTGTGGCAGGTGGCGCGTGCGCGTGACGGTCTGGCGCCCGCCACGCCCGATCAGGCCCATGCCCGCTTCCTGCAGCTGTCCACCAATGCCCTGTCGGATGGTTATTTCTACGGCGCCCCCGTGTATCTGCAACTGGATGATTTCACGCAGGTGCAGGCCTCGGTGTTCCAGATCACCCGCTCGCCCGGTAAAAATGTGGTTTATCTGGGCTGTTTGTTCCTGGTGATCGGTGTATTCTCCATGTTCTACATCCGCGAGCGTCGCCTGTGGATCTGGATTACCGAACATGCCGACGGCGCCGAGGCGCTGATGGCCATGAGCACCCAGCGCAAAACGCTGGACTTCGAACGCGAATTTGAGAACCTGAAAGAAAAGCTGCCGCAAACGGCTTAGGCGGAAACCTAAGCCGGGTAGTCACGGAGAATGAAGATGGAATTGAGTCAATCCAGCCAGACCTATATGCAGTCACCCGGCTATTTCAAGCGGCTGACCCTGATCGACTGGGTATTCGGGCTAGCCTTGCTGGCGGCTTCGCTGTTCGGCCTGAGCCGTTACGGCCACTATATGGATATCTACGAGCAGGGCATCCTGCTGGCCGCCGCGCCGACGTTTGCTGTGCTGGGCTGGCACTGGAAGCCGACCCGCTGGCTGATGCCGCTGGTGGCCTTGCTGTCGCTGGCAGCGATCGGCCTGTATGGCGGCGTGCTCGACAACGGCAGCCAGAAATTCTGGCTGCGCATGATGCTGTCGAGCCAGTCGGCGATTCTGTGGATGAGTGTGATGTTCATCCTGGCCACTGTGTTCTACTGGGTCGGTCTGCTGGGACGCTCGACGATGGCATTCAGCATCGGCTCCAAGCTGTGCTGGGCGGCGGTGGTGCTGGGCCTGACGGGGCTGATGGTGCGCTGGTACGAGTCTTACCTGATCGGCGCCGACGTCGGTCACATTCCCGTCTCCAACCTGTACGAAGTATTCGTGCTGTTTGCCCTGATCACGGCGATGTTCTACCTGTACTTCGAACAGCGCTACGCCACCGGCCAGATGGGCGCTTTCGTATCACTGGTGATCTCTGCGGCCATCGCCTTCCTGTTCTGGTACACCACCACCCGCGATGCGGCGGAAATCCAGCCGCTGCTGCCGGCGCTGCAAAGCTGGTGGATGAAAATCCACGTCCCTGCCAACTTCATCGGATACGGCAACTTCTCGCTGGCGGCCATGGTGGCAGCCGCCTATCTGCTGAAAACTTCGGGTTATCTGGCCGATCGTCTGCCTTCGGCGGAAGTGTTGGATGACGTGATGTATAAGGCCATTTCGGCCGGCTTCGCCTTCTTCACGATCGCCACCATTCTGGGCGCGCTGTGGGCTGCGGAAGCGTGGGGCGGCTACTGGTCGTGGGATCCGAAGGAAACCTGGGCACTGATCGTCTGGCTCAACTACGCAGCATGGCTGCACATGCGTTTGATGACGGGCTTGCGTGGCCGTCCGGCAGCATGGTGGGCGCTGGTGGGGTTGCTGGTGACGACCTTTGCTTTCCTCGGCGTCAATATGTTCCTGTCCGGTCTGCACTCCTACGGCAAGCTTTAAAGCTGTCCTAAACAACGGCTGGCGCAGATTAGTGTAAGGTTGCAGCTTCCGGTGCGACTGAGAGAGTACTCAGTCCCCCACCTCGCACAAACAGGAGCCAGCATGTTGATCAAACGTAGCCCGAACGGTATCGAACTGCCGTTTTCCTCGGAAATCACACCGCGCGCCGTCTACGAGGGACGGCGCGACTTCATGCGCCAGCTGGCCGTGGGCGCAGTCGGCAGCGCAGCCCTGATCGAGATGGCGCAGCGCGAAGCGTTCGCGCAAGGCAGCCGCCCCAAGCTGGCGGCCAAACTCAATCCTTCCTACTCGGCGCTGGACAAGCAGACCCCGTACAAGGATGCCACCAGCTACAACAATTTCTACGAATTCGGTACCGACAAGAGCGAACCGGCCATGTATGCGGGCACGCTGAAAACCCGTCCGTGGACGGTCAGCATCGAAGGCGAAGTGAAAAAGCCGATGACGCTCGATATCGATGCCTTGCTGAAGCTGGCGCCGCTGGAAGAGCGCGTCTACCGGCTGCGCTGCGTGGAAGGCTGGTCGATGGTGATTCCGTGGATCGGCTACTCCTTCTCTGAAATTATGAAGAAAGTCGAACCGACCGGCAATGCCAAGTACGTCGAGTTCATCACGCTGGCCGACAAAAAACAGATGCCGGGGGTGGATAGCCGGGTGCTGCAATGGCCGTACACGGAAGGCTTGCGCATCGACGAAGCGGCGCACCCGCTGGCGCTGCTTACGCTGGGCATGTATGGCGAAACGCTGGCCAACCAGAACGGCGCGCCCGTGCGCATGATGCTGCCGTGGAAGTACGGCTTCAAATCGGCCAAATCCATCGTCAAGATCCGCTTCCTGCGCGAGCAGCCGCGTACTTCGTGGAATCTGTCGGCTCCCAACGAATACGGCTTCTATTCCAACGTCAATCCCGAAGTTGATCACCCGCGCTGGTCGCAGGCTTCCGAGCGTCGTATCGGCGAAGACGGTTTCCTGGCCCGCAAGCGCAAAACGCTGATGTTCAATGGCTATGCCGATGTGGCACCGCTGTACGCCGGCATGGACCTGAAGAAGTTCTACTAAACCATGGCCTTGCAACTTGACGCACGCCAGCTGCGCTGGCTAAAGGCACTGCTATTTCTGCTCGCCTTAGTTCCGCTGGCGCGTATGCTGCTGCTGACCGTTAGCGGTCAACTGGTGGAGCCGCTGGAATTCATCACCCGTAGCACCGGTGACTGGACCCTTTACCTGCTGACGCTGACACTGGCCATCACGCCGCTGCGCCGTCTGACGGGCTGGAACTGGCTGATCAAACTGCGCCGCATGGTGGGACTGTATGTGTTCTTCTACGCGCTGCTGCACTTCCTGACCTTCCTGTGGTTTGACCATTTCTTCGATGTGGTCGCAATGTGGAAGGATGTGCTCAAGCGGCCTTTCATCACGGTCGGCTTGATTGCCTTTGTGCTGTTGATTCCGCTGGCGCTGACCAGCAATAACGCCATGATCCGTCGCCTAGGCGGCAAGAACTGGCAGCGGCTGCACCAGCTGGTGTATGTGATCGCCCCGCTGGCCGTGCTGCACTTCTGGTGGATGAAGGCGGGTAAGCACCTGCTGGGCCAACCCATCCTGTTTGGCGTGGTGCTGGGGGGCTTGCTGCTGTTCCGGCTGGGCTGGGCGTATCGCCAGCGACAGCTCGCTGCCTGAAGCGAGCAGACAGCGCCCTGCTTAAATTTTGGCAAGGCGTAAAACAGGGGATGCAAGCGATCAATTGATCGCGTTGCATCCCCTGTTTGCTTTGCGGCTTAGCTCAGGCGCGATTCCAGTGCGTACAGGTCGGCCGGGTTTTCGCGCTTGCGCACTTCGTGGCTGCTGCTGCCGTCGACGATGACTTCGGCGGCGCGGCCACGGGTGTTGTAGTTGGAAGACATGGTCATACCGTAGGCACCGGCGCAGTGCATTACCAGCAGGTCGCCTGCGGCGACGGCCAGTGCGCGGTCGCGTGCCAGCCAGTCACCGGATTCGCAGATCGGGCCGACCACATCGTAGCTCTGGGCGTCCGCGCCGCCCGTGACGACGGGCTGCATGTCCATCCAAGCCTGATACAGGGTCGGACGCGACATATCGTTCATGGCGGCGTCGACGATGCAGAAGTTCTTCTCTTCGCCGTGTTTCAGGTATTCCACGCGGGTCAGCAGCACACCGGTATCGCCGACAATCGAGCGGCCCGGTTCGAAGATGACTTTGATCGGTGCGCCAGCGTGACGCGCGGCGCGCCACGCGTCGATGCGGGCAAACAGGCGGCCCAGATAGGCGCCCACCGGCACCGGGTCGGCTTCACCGGCTTCACCGTACTGGATGCCGATGCCGCCACCGATGTCGAGGTGGTGCAGCACGATGCCTTCGCTACCGAGCTGGTCGATCAGTTCGATCAGGCGGTCCAGCGCTTCCAGCAGCGGCGCGTCGTCCAGCAATTGCGAGCCGATGTGGCAGTCGATGCCGACCACTTGCAGGTGCGGCAGTTGCGCAGCCGTGCGGTAGGTCGCCAGCGCATCGTCGAAGGCGACGCCGAATTTGTTGGCTTTCAGACCGGTGGCGATATACGGGTGGGTCTTGGCATCGACGTTGGGATTGACGCGCAGCGAGATACGCGCGGTTTTGCCCATGGCGCCGGCCACCTCGTTGAGGCGGTGCAGTTCGGGGATGGATTCGACGTTGAAGCACAGGATGTCGTGGCTGAGCGCCAGTTGCATCTCGGCCACGCTTTTACCCACACCGGAGAAAATCACTTTCTGCGGATTGCCACCGGCAGCCAGTACGCGCAGCAGCTCGCCACCGGAAACGATGTCGAAACCGGCGCCCTGACGGGCCAGCAGGTCGAGGATGGCCAGATTCGAGTTGGCCTTCATGGCATAGCACACCAGCGCATCGCGGCCGGCACAGGCGTCTGCGTAGGCGGCGTAGTTGGCCAGCAGGGCGGCCTTGGAATACACATAGGTCGGGGTGCCGAACTGCGCAGCGACGTCGGCCAGCGACACGCCTTCAGCGTGCAGCACGCCATTTACATAGGAAAATTGCGACATAAGCTTTACTGTTGAGGGGCGGTAGGGGAGGTCGGTGCCGCGGCCGCAGCGTCGCTCTTGGCGGGCTTGGCGGGCGGAATCTTGGGCAGATAGAGCGGACCGGGTTGGCCGCACGCGCTCAGCAAGATGGTCAGGCACAGGGTGACGGTGCCCGTAACAAAACGAAAACTGGACTTCACGATAGAATCACGCCTGGGTAGTTAATCGATTGAAATGCGTAAGAGATGGGAGTGTAGCATGGGCGAATCAGAATTCCTGGCGCAAGCCGACGCCACCCTGAGCCGGATTGCACTGGCTCTGGATGAACTGAACGATGAAGGGATGATCGATGTCGAGTGCAGCCGCAGTGGCAATGTGCTGGAAATCGAGTTTATCGACAATGGTTCCAAGATCATCGTCAACAGTCAGGCCGCCATGCAGGAGCTGTGGGTAGCCTCCCGTTCCGGCGGTTATCACTATCGTCAGCGCGATGGTGAGTGGCGCAATACCCGCGATGATAGCGAGCTGTTCCACTCGCTGTCCGAAATGGTCAGCACCCAGGGCGGGGCGCCGGTCTGTCTGGAAGCCTAGGCGCAAGCGTCAGGGATGTTTGCCGGACCGCTCTGGAAGCGTCCGGCAAACATCCGCACCGTTAGAATAGTTCGTTTTTCACGGCGTCGCGCGCTTTTTCATCGGCCGGGGCGACCCGGGTGGCGCCGTCAATGTTATGCACGCCGGTGCCGGGCGGGTTCTCCGTATAGTAGTACTCGTCGCCCACCAGCATCACGCCTTCGGGGACGGCACGTTCTTCGATCGGGATATTTTTCAGCGCTTTCTGCATATAGCTGATCCAGATCGGCAAGGCCAGACCACCACCGGTTTCCTTGTTGCCCAGATTCTTGGGCTGGTCGTAACCGATCCACGCAATCCCTACCAGATGCGGCTGATAGCCGGCAAACCATGCATCGATGGAATCATTGGTGGTGCCGGTCTTGCCCGACAGGTCAGGGCGTTTCAGCACCAGCGCCTTGGTCGCCGTACCGAAGCGCACCACATCTTTCAACATGCTGTCCATCAGGAAGGCGTTGCGCTCGTCGATCACGCGGTTGGCTTCGTCGCCGGCTTTGTCCGGATGGGCTTGCGACAGCACCTTGCCATTCGCGTCGGTGACGCGGCTGATCAGATACGGGTTGACCTTGTAGCCGCCGTTGGCAAACACCGAGTAGGCGCCCGCCATCTGCAGCGGCGTGACATTGCCTGCGCCCAGTGCCAGCGTCAGGTAGGGCGGATTTTTGTCGGCATCAAAGCCGAAGCGGGTGCTGTATTCCTGACCGTATTTGGCGCCGATGCGGTGCAGAATCCGGATCGAGATCATGTTCTTGGACTTGGTTAAGCCCTTGCGCATGGTCATCGGCCCTTCATACTTGCCGTCATAGTTTTTCGGTTCCCACGCCTGCCCGCCCGTCTGCCCTGCGTCGAACGAAATGGGGGCGTCATTGATCATGGTGGCCGGCGACAGGCCACGTTCCAGCGAAGCGGAATAGATGAAGGGCTTGAACGAGGAGCCGGGCTGGCGCCAGGCCTGTGTCACGTGGTTGAACTTGCTGCGGCTGTAATCGAAGCCGCCCACCATGGCCTTGATAGCGCCATCGTGGGTGTCGGCGGCGACGAAGGCCGATTCGATTTCCGGCATCTGCGTGACCAGCCAGTCTTTGCCTTCCTGCATCACGCGGATCACCGCACCACGGCGGATGCGCTTGTTCGGCGCGGCTTTCTCGGACAGCCACGAGCGGCCCATGTCCAGCCCGGTGCCGCTGATCTTGATCTCTTCACCCGTTGCGGTCACGGCGGTAATCAGTTGCGGCGTGGCGTTGAGCACCATCGCGGCGATGATGTCGTCGCTGTCCGGATGGTCGGCCAGTTCCGTCTCGATGGCGTCGTCCGCTTCTTCCTTGTTCTGCGGGATATCGATATACGCTTCCGGGCCGCGATAGGCGTGGCGCTTTTCGTAATCCATCACGCCTTTGCGCAGCGCCAGATAGGCGGCGTCCTGATCGGCCTTGGTGATGGTGGTGAACACGTTCAGGCCGCGGCTGTAGGTTTCTTCCTTGAATTGCTCATACACCAGCTGGCGCGCCATCTCGGCCACATATTCGGCATGCACGCCGAATTCGCTGCTGTCGGTCTTGACCTTGAGCTGCTCCACTTTGGCCGCTTCGAACTGCTTATCCGTGATATAGCCGAGCGCATGCATGCGCTGCAGGATGTATTGCTGGCGCGTGCGGGCGCGCTTCGGGTTGACCACCGGGTTGTAGGCGGACGGCGCTTTCGGCAGGCCGGCCAGCATGGCTGCTTCGGCGACACTCAGTTCTTTGAGCGATTTGCCGAAGTAGATCTGCGCCGCCGACGAGAAGCCGTAGGCGCGCTGACCCAGATAGATCTGGTTCATATACACCTCGAGAATCTGGTCCTTGCTCAGATTTTTTTCGATTTTCCACGCCAGCAGCACTTCGTAGGCCTTGCGCTTGAGGGTCTGCTCGCTGGACAGGAAGAAATTGCGGGCCACCTGCTGGGTGATGGTCGACGCGCCCTGTTTGGCGCCACCGGTGGCGTTGTGCAGAGCCGCGCGCAGGATGCCGGTGTAGTCGACCCCGCCATGTTCGTAGAAGCGGTCATCTTCGATCGCCAGCACGGCTTTTTTCATCACGTCGGGGATTTCGCGGATGCGCACCAGATTGCGGCGCTCTTCGCCGAATTCGCCGATCAGCACGTTATCGGCCGAGAAAATCCGCAGCGGCATTTTCGGCCGGTAGTCGGTCAGCGTGTCCAGTTCCGGCAGATTCGGGTAGGCCATGGCTAGCCCGAACACCACCAGCAAAATCCCGCCCAGGCCCAGTCCGGCGATCGCAAACGCTGCCTGCATCAGGAAACGTGTTGCAGGTTTACCCTGTTTTGGCGCTTTTGTTGCGTCAGGCGACGAAGAATTTGATGATGTGCTCATGCAGTACGATCTTTCGGTGAAGTTTGCGGGCCATTATAAGCGAGCGCCAATGCTGGCGGCGCTTGCCGCCCGACAGGTCAAAAATTTGCCCGTGAGCAACAAAACAACTGAGTTGTTTTTGCTTCTACAGAGTCGCGCAAAAATAAGGCAACAGATGGGTATTTGCTTAATTGTGCGCAAAAGAAATACCTTTACACTTATATAGGCAGGAATTAATGTACTGTCTGATCTTCCCCATCTAAACACTGGTTTTCAAACGAGTTCCTTTATGCAAACACAACACCTGTTGGGTCGGCGGCAGCCTCGTGCGATTAATCAGCATCGTGCCGAGGTACTGCGGTGATCGATTTCAAAAGCCTGCTGGGTCAGGGTAATCCGCCGCTGGTCGGGGTGGATATCAGCACGTCCAGCATCCGCATGGTGGAACTGGGGCCGGTGGGCAAGGAGGGCTACCGGCTGGAGCGCTATGCCAGCGAGCCCCTGCCGCGCGGTGCCGTGGCCGACGGGAATATCGAAAACATGGATCAGGTGGTCGACGCGCTGCGTCGCCTGTGGAAGAAAAGTGGTACGCGCGCCCGTCTGGTCGCGCTGGGCATGCCGTCGGCGGCCGTGATTACCAAGAAAATCGTGCTGCCAGCGGGCTTGCCGGACGACCAGCTGGAAGTGCAGGTCGAGTCCGAAGCGAGTCAGTACATTCCGTTTGCGCTCGATGAAGTCAGCCTCGATTTCGATGTGATCGGTCCGGCTGCCAGCGGCCCCGAAGATATCGAAGTGATGCTCGCAGCGGCGCGCCGTGAAAAAGTCGAGGATCGGGTGGCGATTGCCGAAGCGTCGGGTCTGAAGCCGACCGTGATGGACATCGAATCGTATGCGGCGCGCGCCGCGCTGGACCGCATCACGGCCCAGCTGCCGCAGCAGGGCGCCGGCCAGATCGTGGCGTTGTTCCAGATCGGTGCGCAGGTCACCCAGGTGTCGGTGCTGCTCGACGGCGTCACCGTGTACGAGCGCGAGCAACCGTTTGGCGGCCATCAGCTGACCCAGGAAATCGTGCGCCACTACGGGCTGGCCTTTGATGAAGCGGAAGCGCGCAAGCGTTCCGGCGATCTGCCGGATGGCTATCACGTCGATGTGCTGATGCCGTTTCTGGAAAGTGCCGCGATGGAAGTGACGCGCGCGATCCAGTTCTTCTATACCTCGACGCCTTACACCCGCATCGACCAGCTGTATCTGGCCGGTGGCTGCGCGGTACTGCCCGGCTTGCTCGAGCTGGTGTCCAGTCGCAGCAAGGTTGCCTGCAGTGTGGTGTCGCCGTTCCAGGGTATGCAGCTGGGGGCGAGCGTGCGCGAATCGCAGCTGCGCAGTGACGCACCGGCGTATCTGGTGGCCTGCGGGCTGGCGCTGCGGAGGTTCGGCTGATGATACGGATTAACCTGCTGCCGCACCGCGAAGAAAAACGCAAACAGAAGAAGTCGGCCTTCTTTGCGCTGCTGGCGCTGGGCGCCATCCTCGGGGTGGGCGTGGTGTTGCTGGTGGGCGGGTATAACGCGCGCAGCATTTCGATCCAGAATGCCCGTAATCAGGTACTCAAACAGGCGATCGTCGGCCTGGATAAGCAGATCGCGGAAATCGCCACGCTGAAGCAGGAAATCGAAGCGCTGAAAGCCCGCCAGCAGGCCGTGGAAGATTTGCAGGGCGACCGTAACCAGCCCGTGTATCTGCTCGATGAACTGGTACGCCAGACCCCGCCGGGCGTGTATCTGAAGAGCTTCAAGCAGGAAGGCCAGAAAGTGGCCGTGATCGGCTATGCACAATCGCAGGAGCGCGTCTCGGAACTGCTGCGTAATCTGGCCGGCGTGTCGCCGTGGCTGGAACGTCCGGATCTGATCGAAGTGAAATCGACCGGGCTGGGGCAGGGCAAGACTACCCGCAAGGTGGTGGAATTCAATCTGCAGGTGTATATCAAGCGGCCCCGCGAACAGGAAGAGCCAGCGGGCAGCAAGCTGAAAACGCCGCCTGCCGACAAGGCCGGGGAGCACTGAGCGCCATGGCAAATCTGAACATCAATCTGGATCAGGCGGGCGCGCAACTGGCCGACCAGTTCCGCAACCTTGGTGGCCGTCACCCGGGCCAGTGGCCGCTGGCGCCGCGTCTGCTGTGCTGCATGGGGGTGCTGGCCGGCGTGGTGGCACTCGGCTATTTCTTCTACTGGAGTAGCCAGTTCGAAGAGCAGGATGCCGGTGCGGCCATGGAGCTCAAACTGCGCGAGGAATACCGGAGCAAGACGGCGCAGGCGGTGAATCTGGAAGCGCTGCGAGCGCAGAAAGTCCAGGTTGACCAGTATGTCGACCGGCTGCAGAAGCAGTTGCCGAGCAAGGCGGAAATGGCGGCCCTGCTGACCGACATCAATCAGGCCGGCTCGGGGCGCGGTCTGCAGTTCGAGCTGTTCAAACCGGCGCAAGTGGTGGTGCGCGATTACTACGCCGAGCTGCCCATCGATATCCGCGTGACCGGCAGCTATCACGACATCGGCGCATTCGCAGGCGACATGGCCAATCTGCCGCGCATCGTCACACTCAATAACATGAACCTGAGCACGGGCAAGGATGGTGTGCTGACGCTGGAAGCGGTGGCCAAGACCTTCCGCTATCTGGATCCTGACGAAGTCAGCGCCCAGCGCAAGGCCGCCGCTGACAAGAAAAAGAAAGCGGCGAAAAAATCATGAAGCTGCTGCGCTTATCCCGATCACTCGCCGCACTGACGGCGCTGGGCGCCTTGCTGTCCGGTTGCGGTAGCAGCGACGAGCAGGAAGTGCGGGCCTGGATGAAACAGGTCGATGCGCAGGCGCGGGTGGCCGTGCCGGCACTGGCAGAACCGAAAAATTTCATTCCCTTCGCCTACGTGCAGGGCGATGCACTCGATCCGTTCAATCCCAACAAGCTGCTGGCCGAACTGGCCCGCACGGCCGCGCGCGAAGGCAAGGGGCTGAAGCCCGATCTGGAGCGCCGCAAGGAGTTTCTCGAGAGTTTCCCGCTCGACACCATGAAGATGGTGGGGACCTTGCAGCAGCGTGGCATCTATCACGCCGTGCTGCAGATTGATCGTTCGGTGCATCAGGTGGTGGTGGGCCAGCATCTGGGACAGAACTTCGGGCTGGTTACCAGCATCAATGACAACAGTGTGCGGATCAAGGAAATTGTGCAGGACGCGGCCGGTGACTGGGTCGAGCGGATTGCAACGCTGGAACTGCAGGAAAGTAAGGAGACGAGCAAATGATGGCGCATACCCAAACCGAGTCCAGTGGCATCCAGCGTGGTGCCGGCTGGGCAGCCATGCTCGCCGTCGCTGTGCTCACGACGCTGCTGACGACCGCACCGCTGCAGGCACAGACTGCAGCAGCACCAGCAGCGACGCCAGAACCACCGCCGCAAGCCGAGGCAGCCAACGCCATCGAAACGATTACCGCCAGCCGCCATGGTGCCAACGTGGTGGTGCGTATCGCGCTGAAACAGGCACCGGACAAATTGCCGATCGGCTTTGCCATCACCAATCCGCCCCGCATTGCGCTCGATTTCGGCGCGACCTCGAATGCCACGGGCGGCAATAGCCGCGAGCTGGCCGTGGGGCCCCTGCGTACGGTGAATGTGGTGCAGGCCGGCGCCCGTTCGCGGCTGGTGTTCAACCTGAAACGCAGTCTCAACTATGCGCTGGCGCTGGATGGCAAAGCGGTGATCATGACCATCGACGGTAGCGGTGGTGTGAGTGCGCCGGTCGATGCCAGCGGCCTGCCGGTCGCAGCGGCAGCACCCGCTAAGCAAGCTGCAGGGGCGGCCGCGTCGGCCGCGTCGGCCACCTCGGCCACTTTGGCCACTGCAGCGGTGGCAGCGCGGCCGATGTTGCGGGATATGGATTTCCGCCGTGGCAGCAATGGCGAAGGACGGATCGTGGTGGATCTGCCCAACAGTCAGGTTGCCGTCGATGTGCGCCAGACCCCGACCGGCGTGGTGGTCGATTTCCTCAAGACGGGCGTGCCGGAAAATCTGCGCCGTCGTCTCGATGTGGGCGACTTCGGCACACCGGTGGCACAGGTGACCACCGTCCCGCAGGGCGAAAATACCCGTATGACCATCGAAGCGCGCGGCCTGTGGGAGCAGACCGTGTACCAGAGCGATACCCAGCTGGTGATCGATGTGAAACCGATCAAGGAAGATCCGAACAAGCTGACCCAGGGTACCCAGGGCTACCGTGGCGAGAAGCTGTCCTTTAATTTCCAGAACGTGGAAGTGCGCGCTGCGCTGCAGGCGATTGCCGACATTTCCGGGCTGAACATCATCACCAGCGATAGCGTGGCCGGCAATCTGACGCTGCGCCTGAAAGAAGTGCCGTGGGATCAGGCACTCGATGTGGTGTTGCAGGCCAAGAATCTGGATATGCGCAAGAACGGTTCGGTGCTGTGGATCGCCCCCAAGGAAGAATTGCTGACCAAGGAAAAGCTGGAACTGGAGCAGCGCGCCCAGATCGCCGATCTGGAGCCACTCAAGTCGGAAATTTTCCAGCTCAATTACCAGAAGGCCGATGCGTTTAAAACCGTGTTCGGTCTGGAAGGTGCGGGCGATAGCAAGAACCGCGTGCTGTCGAAACGCGGCAGTGCCATCATCGAACCACGCACCAACCAGCTGTTCGTGACCGACATCGCCTCCAAGCTCGACGATATCCGCAAGCTGATCGCCAAGACCGACGTCGCCTCCAAGCAGGTGCTGATCGAAGCGCGCATCGTCGAAGCGAGCGACACCTTCACCCGCAACCTCGGCGCCAAACTCGGCTTTGCCGACCTGCGCACCATCCGTGGTGGCGATGCCGGCTACCAGATCGGCAACGGCAATACCCGGGTCGGCATCGGCGGGAATATGACGGGCGTCGGCGAAGTCACGGGACAGGTGAAAGTCACCGACGCCAGCTATAACAATACCCAGTTCGTCAATCTGCCCGCCTCCGCGATCAATGGCGCGGCGGCCGGCAATCTGGCGGTCAGCCTGTTCTCCTCGGCCGCGAACCGCTTCCTGAATCTGGAACTGTCGGCACTGGAAGCCGATGGCACCGGCAAGATTATTTCTAGCCCGCGCGTGATCACCGCCGACAAGTCGATTGCGTTGATCGAGCAGGGCATCGAACTGCCGTATCAGGTCGCCACCAGCAGTGGCGCCACCTCGATCATGTTCCGCAAGGCCAATCTGCGTCTGGAAGTGACGCCACAGATTACCCCGGATGGCAATGTGGTGATCGATGTCGACGTGAACAAGGATAGCGTGGGGCAGGAAACCCGCGCCGGTTACGCCATCGATACCAAGCACGTGAAAACGCAGGTGATGGTTGATAACGGCGGCACCGTGGTGCTGGGCGGGATCTACCAGCAAACCGAACGCAACGTCACCTCCAAGGTGCCGTTGCTGGGGGATGTGCCGCTACTCGGCGCACTGTTCCGCAGCAATAGCCGTACCAATGACAAGACCGAATTACTGGTGTTTATCACACCGAAAATCGTGGTGGACCGGCAGGGTACGCGCTAGGCAGCTACTGATCTTTGCTGCGCTGGCGGGACCGGCAGACCTCTTCAACCTTATGGGAACTCGTATCATGAATAAAATCCGCGGATGGCTGGCGTTGCTGGTCTGTGCCACTCTGTTGTCGGCGTGTGGCGGTGGCGGTGGTTCGCCCGGTAGCAACAGCAATGGCGTCGCGCCGTCCAAGGCGGCCAGCGTGCTCTTGCAGGCCAGTGCAACGACGCTGGCCTCGTCCGGTCTGGATGGAACGGAAGTGACGCTGACGGTGATCGTCAAGGATAGTGGCGGCAATGCGCTGCCCGGCGAAACGGTGAACTTCAGTGCCAGCTCCGGCACCATCAGCACCACCAACCGGGTCACCAATAGCTCCGGTCAGGTCACGGAAAAACTCAGCACCAAGGGCGATACCAGCCTGCGCAAAATCACCATTACGGCCAGTGCCGGCTCGGTCAAGTCGAGCGAGATCACGGTCGATGTGATCAATGCCGTACCGACCCTGTCGCTGACTACCGATAGCGGCACGCTGGCTTCGGCCGGTACTGCCGGCAATGAAGTGAATGTGGTAGCGCTGGTGCGTGACGCCAACAATACCGTGATGGCGGGCGTAACGGTGGACCTGAAAGCCGACTCCGGCAGCCTGTCGCTGACCAACCGCGTCTCGAGCGCGCAGGGGCTGGTTACGGAAAAACTCGGCACCGGCGGCGACCCGACCTCGCGCGCGATCCGGATTACTGCCAGCGTGCCCGGTGCCGTGCCGGTGACGACCATCGTGAATGTGGCGGGGAATCGACTGACCCTGAATGCCCAGCCCACCATCAACGTCGGTGCTAGTGCCGATATCACTCTGAAACTGGTGGACTCGGCTGGCAATGCCCTGAGTGGCAAGGCCGTGCAGTTCAGCTCGAATGCCAATAGCCTGACCGTTAAAGGCGGCGGCGCCGCCGTGACCAATTCCGCCGGCCAGCTGGTGCTCAGCTACGCAGCCAGCGGCGGTAGTGCCGACGTGGTAACCGTCAAGGCGGGCGGCGAATCGGCCTCGGTTGGCATCGCCATCAATGCTTCCAGCTTCGCCATCAAGGTACTCGACGCGGGCGGTAATCTGCAGACCACTGCGGCCACCGGCGCCTGCAGTGCCGTGGCCGTGACGGGTGGTCCGGGCGGCGCCGTCGTCATCAGCAGTTCGCGTGGCACCATGTATAGCGACGCCAGCTGCACGCTGCCGCTGAATGGCGCGCTGGCCTTGTCCGGCGGTGCCGCCAATGCCTACGTGAGTGCCAGCGGTCCCGGCGTGGCCACCCTGACGGCGACCGCCAGCGGCCAGACCACCCAGACCAGTCTGGAATTCGTGGCGCCCCTGACCGGGCTGGCCACCATCACGGTGCAGGCGGATCCGGCCGTGATTGGCGCGAATGTGGCCGGCAGCACCAGCCAGCAAGCGACCCTGCGTGCCGTGGTGCGTGACGGCACGGCGCAGAACAATGTGGTGAAGAATGCCAGCGTGGCCTTCTCCATCCTGACCGACCCGAGTGGCGGTTTCCTGACCCAGCCCGCGGTGGTGCTGAGCGGTGCCGATGGCGCGGCCACCGTCAGCTTCGTCGCCGGTAGCAATCCTTCGGCCCTGAATGGCGTGCAGATCCAGGCACGCATCATCGGTGGTTCCGGCGCCAGCGCCGTGGCCAGCCTGACGGTGGCGCAGAAATCGCTGTTCATCAGCGCCGGCACGGGCAATCTGGTGCAGACCCCGGGCAGCGCTTCCTACCAGCTCGATTATCTGGTGCTGGTCACGGATGCGGCCGGTAACGCCGTTCCGGGCGTGAAACTGACTGCTTCGGTGCTGCCGACCACTTACTACAAGGGCAGTCTGGCCTACCTGCTGCCACAGGGCCCGTGGGCGCCGATCCAGCATGTGGGCTGCGCCAATGAGGATAGCAATGGCAACGGCATACTCGATGCGGGCGAAGATCTGAATGGCGACAACAAGCTCACGCCGGGTATTCCCGTCACCATTACCAGCAATCTGACCACCGATGCCAAAGGGCAGGCCATCGTGACGCTCGTCTACCCGCGCGACCGTGCCAACTGGCTGGATGTGAACCTGACGATACGCGGTCAGGTGAACGGGAGTGAATCGAATTACACGGGTCTGGTACACTTACCGGGTTTGGCGGCAGATTTTGCGCTTCAGACGATCACACCGCCGGGCCTGACCAGCCCTTACGGGATATCAACTTCGTGTAGTAACCCGAATTAACTCGGATTGTTCATGCCTAATGTGTTTCTAGTCGGCTTGATGGGGGCAGGGAAAACCACCATCGGCCGCATCCTGGCGCGTAAGCTGGGTTTGCGTTTTATTGATTCCGACCATGAAATCGAGGCCCGTACCGGAGCCACGATTCCGTGGATCTTCGAAATTGAGGGAGAACCGAGCTTTCGCCGCCGCGAAGCCGAGGTGATCCGTGAACTGACCAGCCAGCAGGATCTGGTGCTGGCCACCGGTGGCGGCGCCATTCTCGATCCGGCCAACCGCAACTATCTGAAATCGCGTGGCACGGTGATCTATCTGCGTGCCAGCGTGCACAGCATTCTGCAACGCACGGCCCACGACAAGAACCGGCCGCTGCTGCAAACCGCCGATCCGCGCAAAAAGCTGGAAGAACTGATGGCCGTGCGCGATCCGCTGTACACGGAAATCGCCGACATCGTCATCGATACCGGACGTCCTAACGTACAATCGATGGTATCTACTATTCTGAACCAGCTGGAGATGCGCGCCTGCGAGGCCGCTCCCAACTGTGTGACCCACGCCCAGCCAGCCATGAACGAAGAATCCACCATCCTGTTAAATGTCGATCTGGGCGAGCGCAGCTACCCGATCGTGATCGGCCCGTCGCTGTTGCAAGATCCGGCCCTGCTGGCCCGCCATGTGCACGGCAATAAAGTCGCCATCGTCACCAATACCACCATCGCTCCACTGTATCTGGAGCGGGTCGAAGCGGGGCTGCGCGCGGCCGGCAAACAGCTGATCACCATCGTGCTGCCGGACGGCGAAGCCTATAAGAACTGGGAAAGTCTGATGCAGATTTTCGACGCCCTGCTGGCGAACAAGGCCGACCGCAAGACCACCCTGGTGGCGCTGGGCGGCGGCGTGATCGGCGACCTGTGCGGCTATGCCGCTGCCAGCTATATGCGCGGCGTCGACTTTATCCAGGTGCCGACTACGCTGCTGTCGCAAGTCGATTCCTCGGTGGGCGGCAAGACCGGCATCAACCACCCGCTGGGCAAGAATATGATCGGTGCGTTCTACCAGCCGCGTGCCGTGCTGGCCGACACCACCACCCTGGAAACCCTGCCGGCGCGCGAACTGGCGGCCGGTCTGGCCGAAGTCATCAAATATGGCGCCGTGATCGATCTGCCGTTCTTCGAATGGATCGAAGCGAATATCGGCTTGCTGGTGGCGCGTGACAAAGCCGCGCTAGCGTATGCGATTGCGCGTTCCTGCGAAATTAAGGCTGACGTGGTGCGTCAGGACGAGCGCGAAGGCGGGCTGCGCGCCATCCTCAATTTCGGCCACACCTTCGGTCACGCCATCGAAGCGGGCATGGGCTACGGCCAGTGGCTGCACGGCGAAGCCGTCGGTTGCGGAATGGTGATGGCGGCCGATCTGTCGCATCGCATGGGGCTGGTGGATGCTGCCACCGTCGAGCGCGTGCGCGCGCTGGTGGCGGCTGCCGGACTGCCCGTTAAAGCGCCTGATCTGGGCACTGCGCGCTGGCTCGAACTGATGGAAGTCGATAAGAAAAACGAAGGCGGCGCCATCAAATTCATCCTGATGAAACCGCTGGGCGCGCCCAGCATCACCAACGCCCCGCAGGAACTGCTGCTGGCCACGCTCGCTGCCAGCATCTAGCTGCGCGACGCATTCTGCCACCCGCTAAGCCAACCACACGAAGGCACTCAGCCATGCTACCCGACGACCTGCTTGCTCCCTATGCTGCCCATGCTGCGGGCGGCGTCGGACGGCGCTATCCCGAAGCGGCGCACGCCTCGCGCAGCCAGTTCCAGCGCGACCGTGACCGCATCATTCACTCGTCGGCGTTCCGCCGGCTCGAGTACAAGACACAGGTATTCCTCAATCACGAGGGGGACCTGTTCCGCACCCGTCTGACCCACAGTCTGGAAGTGGCGCAGATCGGTCGTTCCATGGCACGCAATCTGCGCCTCAACGAAGATCTGGTCGAGGCGATCTCGCTGGCGCACGATCTGGGGCACACGCCGTTCGGCCACGTCGGCCAAGATGTGCTCAACGAATGCATGCAGGCGCATGGCGGCTTCGAACACAATCTGCAGAGCTTGCGGGTGGTGGACGAACTCGAAGAACATTACGGCGCCTATAATGGCCTGAACCTGATGTTCGAAACCCGCGAAGGCATACTCAAGCACTGCTCGCTGAACAATGCCCGTTTGCTGGGGCCGGTGGCGCAGCGCTTTATCGACCGTACCCAGCCGTCGCTGGAAGCCCAGCTGACCAATCTGGCGGACGAGATCGCCTACAACAGTCACGACATCGACGACGGCCTGCGATCCGGCCTAATCACCATCGAACAGTTGCAGGAAGTCGAATTCTTCGCCCGCCTGTGGCGCGATGTACAGCAGCATTTCCCCGGTCTGTCGGGACGGCGCGCCATCTACGAAACGCTGCGCCGCCTGATCACCGCGCTAGCTGACGACCTGATCGTCACCTCGAGCGCCTTGCTGGCCGAGGTCGCGCCGGCCAACCTCGATGCGGTACGCGCCGCACCGCCGCTGATCCGCTTCTCCGACCCGATGCGCAAAGACGCGACCGAACTCAAGCGATTCCTGCGCGAAAACCTATACCGCCACTACCAGGTCAACCGCATGCGCGTCAAAGCCAGCCGCATCGTCCGCGAACTGTACGCCGCCTTCATGGCCGAGCCGGTACTCCTACCGCCCGACTATCAGGAACGTTCGGGCGACGTCAGCAAGCAGGCCCGCAAAATTGCCGACTACATCGCCGGCATGACCGACCGTTACGCCATCCGCGAACACCGCCGCCTGTTCTCGCTCGACGAACTCTAGGCACCCAAACCGGGGGCAGATCCGACAGCCGGACACGTGCTCGACAGTAGGCAGCTACGCAGTCCACGGTCGCATCATTTCCCTATTCTTCTATTCTTGACAAGCTCGCTGAGTGCAGGTCGCGCACGGGAACGGTGGTGCTTATGGCTGGGTTCGTGTCCGGATGTCGGATCTGACCCCGGTTTTTTAATTGCTATTTTCTGGCGAGATCCAGTAGCAGTTTTTTGATTGGCGCGGGCAGTGGTGCCTCGGCTAGTTTGTCGAGCGCGTACCAGACATACTCGGGCTGCGCCACCATCATGCGGCGCTGGGCGAGCGTGATGCGGTAGGGAACGATATGCAGCTTGTAGTGGGTGAAGACATGGGTGCATGTGCTGAGGCGTTCACAACTCTCCATGACGCCGAACTGGTCAACTGCGCGCAGCAGCGTGCTGTCGTCGACGGACGCTACTTCGGCGCTCTCCGCCGCACCATGACCGGCCAATTCCGGCAGCGATAACAGGCCGCCCCAGATCCCGCTTGCGGGGCGTTGCTGCAACAGCACCTGGCCCGCATCGAGGATGAGCAGCAGCGCCGCCTGTTTTTGCGGACTGATTTTTTTCGGCTTGCGCACCGGCAGTTCAGCCGTGCGCGCCGTATTGTAGGCCACGCAGCGCGGCTGCATCGGACAGCGCTGGCAGTCCGGCTTGCTACGCGTGCACAGCGTGGCGCCCATGTCCATCAAGCCTTGCGTGTAGGATTCAATCCCCTGTTCCGGCAGCAGCGCTTCGGCGCGGCGCCATAACATGGCTTCCGTCTGGCGTTCGCCCGGATAGCTGGCGATGCCGTACACGCGCGCCAGTACACGCTTGACGTTGCCGTCCATGATGGCGGCGCGCCCGCCGCTGGAAAACGCGGCGATCGCGGCCGCCGTGGAGCGGCCAATGCCGGGCAGATCGGCCAGCAGCAGCGGGTCGCTGGGGAATACGCCAGCATACTCTGCCACGACGCGCTGGGCGCATTTGTGAAGATTGCGGGCGCGCGTGTAATAACCGAGTCCGCTCCATTGCGCCATCACGTCTTCGACGGGCGCGGCGGCAAGCGAGGCCAGCGTGGGGAAGCGGTGCAGGAAGCGCTGGTAGTAGCCCAGCACGGCTGCAACCTGGGTCTGTTGCAGCATGATTTCCGATAGCCAGATCAGGTAGGCGTCGCGGGTGTTCTGCCACGGCAGGGTATGCCGTCCATGTTCGGCCTGCCATGCCATCAGCGTGGCGGAAAAGTCGGGGTCGTGGAAATCTTCGTGGCTGGCTGCGACGGCTAAGGTCATGTTATTCCTGAAATGCTGAATTGCTCAGTTGCTGAATTGCGTGCTGCCTTATGCGGCAGCCTCGAGCGCCGCCCAGTCTGCTTCTATGGTTTGCTGGACCTGTGCGGCCAACTCCAGCAAGGTCTGCTTCTGCAGCGCCAGTTCCTGCTGGCCCAGTTCGAACGCTTCGATCTTTTGTTCGAGGCTGTCGGTGGCGTCGTGGATGCGCTGCACCGAAGCCTGCCGGTGTTTCAGCTGTTCCTTGTGCTGGCGGATCTGTGCTTCGAGCGGCGCCATGATCACTTTCAGCCAGGCCTCGGCATCCTGATTGGCCGCTTTGAAGCAGGCCCGGACGCGCGAGGCGATGGTGTCGAAGAACTTCTCCATCAGCACCACGCGGCTGGTGGTGAGCAGGGTGGTGGTGCCGAACTGTTTGTTGTAAATCATTTCGATGGTGCTGATTTCCGAACGGTAGGGCTGCAGCGTGAATGCCATCGGCAAGGCCAGCGACAGACCGTGCTCGCTGGCGAAACGGCGGTACATCACCGCCATCATGTCGCTGATTTCGGCGGTCTTGCGCTCGGCCGCGTCGAGATTGGCGTTGACCCGGCCAAAGTACTGGCGCATCGCGTCGCGCACACCCGTGAAGAAGCGGCTGTGCTGCATGTCGCTGCGCACCAGATCGATGTCATCGCGCACGATGTCCATGCCCATGCAGGTGTACAGCTCGGTCGATAAACGGGTGAACACGGAACGGGTGGCCTGCAGGGTGTACAGGCTGGCGTCGAATTCCTTTTTCTCCGCGTCGATGCGGCGGATCATATGTCCGATCATGTTCTGATTCTTGCCGCGCAGGCTGTTCAGTTCCACCAGCTGTTCGACGATGCCGCGGCTGCGTGCCTGCAGCAGCCCCAGTTGCGCGCTGCTCAGTGCTTGCAGTTCAGCCTGCAACTGCTGGCGCACGATGTCTTTTTTGGCCGTGATCAGTTGCTCGAACAGGGCGCTTTCCAGTGCCGGCAGGCGGCTGCGCTGCAGCAGCGCAGCGTCGCCGGTAATCCGTGCCAGCAAGCCTTTCTGGGCCGAGACGGGGAATACCTGACGAGTCTCCAGCTCCAGTACGTGGGCGGCCTGCTCCTGCTGGCGGGTGATGTCGTGATCGATGTCGGCCTCGCTGCGCAAGTCATCCCACAGACCATCAATCTTGTTGAGCACCACCAGCCGGCCGCGACCGGCGCCGATGTGCTGACGCCAGACTTCGATATCGCTGCGCGTCACGCCCGCGTCGGCGGCGAGGATGAACAGCACCGCATGGGCATTCGGAATCAGGTTCAGGGTCAGTTCCGGCTCGGTGCCGATGGCGTTCAGGCCGGGCGTATCAAGGATCACCAGGCCCTGCTGCAGCAGCGGGTGCGGGAAGTTGATGATGGCATGGCGCCAGCGCGAAATCTCCACCATGCCTGCGTCGTCGAGGGTGGCCGACAGGGTCGCATCCTCTTCGTCATACAGGCCGTAGCGGCGCGCTTCGTTGACCGGTACGCGGCGCGTCAGCCCGACCTGCTTGAACACTTCGTGCATGGCGGCGCCATCCTGCAGATCGAGGGGCAGGGTGGTCCACGCGTCGGGCTGCTCGCGGTAGTCGCTGGTCGAGAGGTGCTCGGCACGGGTTTCTATCGGCAGCAGGCGCAGCGAGGCCGGGTAGCTGGCATCGTAGAGTAGCTCGGTCGGGCACATGGTGGTGCGGCCCGCGCCCGATGGCAGCAGGCGCTGGCCATAGTCGGCAAAGAAGAGCGCGTTGATCAGTTCCGATTTGCCGCGCGAGAATTCGGCCACAAACGCCAGCGAGAGCTTGTCGTCGGCCAGTCGTGCCAGCGCCCGCGCGATGCGCTGTTCGGTAGCGCCATCCTGCAGACCGGCAGTACGTACCCAGCGCTGATAGTCGCTCAGTGCGCTCAGTACGCTGCGCCGCCACGCGCTGTAGTGCTCGAAATCCCTGACCATGGAGTCTGCCCCTATGTTTGGCACTGCACGCAGTAGAAGGTGGAGCGCTGGCCCTGTTTGATTTGCCGGATCGGCGTGGCGCAGAGCTTGCACGGCACGCCAGCACGATCATAGACGAAATAGGTCTGCTGGAAGTAGCCGGACTGGCCGTTGACGCTAATAAAGTCACGCAGTGTGCTGCCGCCGTGCACGATGGCTTCTGCCAGCACTTCGCGCACGGTTTGCGCCAGCAACTGGTAGCGCGCCAGACTGATGCGGCCGGCCGGGGTGCGCGGATTGATGCGGGCCCGGAACAGGCTTTCCGAGGCGTAGATATTGCCCACCCCGACGACGATGTCGCCGGCCAGCAGGGCCTGTTTGACGGAAACGCTGCGTCCGCGGCTGCGCTGATACAGCAGCTGGCCATCGAAGCCCGGCTCCAGCGGCTCCACGCCCAGGCCGCGCAGCAGCACATGGTGTTCCAGTTCGCCATCGGCGGCGTCATGCCAGAGTACCGCACCGAAGCGGCGCGGATCTTTCATGCGCAGTGCCTGCACGCCTTCCGGGCTGTGCACCAGCAGATCGAAGTGGTCATGCTTTTCCGGTAGTAGCCCGGCCGGTAGTATCCGCAAGTGGCCCGACATGCCGAGGTGGATGATCAGCGTGCCATGGTCGAAATGCACCAGCAGATATTTGCCGCGCCGCCCCGTGGCGCGTACGGTGCGCCCGGCCAGCAGGGTGTTTAGCCCGGTCGGGAAGGGCCAGCGCAGACCGGCACGGCGCAGCACCACCGAGTGCACCTGACGGCCTTCGAGATGGGGCGCAACGCCGCGCCGGGTGACTTCAACTTCTGGTAATTCTGGCATCTGTTTCGCTTCAGGTCGGCTAGGGGAGGGGCAGCTTGCCGGGCGGCGCGGAATATTTGGTTACACTAGTCAAACCCGCCAGTCTGATGCAGGGCGTAGAATCTGTCTGTAACCTTACCGACTTGCCAGGATTTACCCTTGAAAAACGCATTCGCCATTGTAACCTTCTCTGCCTTTCTGTCAGCGTGTGCCACGCCGGCGCAAGTGGCGACCAGTGCCGCGCCTGCCGGGGCCGCCGCTGCGACGGACGCGCCAGCCGCTGCCGCCGCTGCAAGCTCTGCTGCTAGCAGCGCAGCCACCCCAGCCGCCAAGGACGCGGGCAAGTCGGGCGGTGCGCCTGGCGCCGCCTCGGTGGCCGCGTCGCCAGCCGGAACGCCGCCTGCAGCAACGCTGGTGTTGCCGAATGTGGCGCTGACCAGCGAACTGGTGTACCGCATCACCAAGGCGGAGCTGGAATTCAAGCAGGGTAACTGGCAAGGTCCTTACATCACCATGCTGGCGCTGGCCCAGCAGACCCGCGATCCGCGTCTGGCCCAGCGTGGCGCCGAAATGGCGATGACGGCCAAGCAGGGCGCAGAGGCGCTGTCGGCGATCCGGCTGTGGCGTACGCTGGCACCCACCTCGGACGAGGCGATCCAGTTCCAGCTCGGTTTCCTGGTTAACCAGCCGGATCTGCGCGAGGCCGAGCAGGTGTTTGCGCTGCGCCTGAAATTACTGGAGCCCAAGGCCCGCCCGCTGGCGATGTTCCAGATGCAGCAATTGCTGGCGCATCTGAAAGACCAGCGCGCCGCGTTTGCCTTGCAGGAACGCGTGCTGGCGCCCTATGACGCGCTGCTGGAAACCCATCTGATTCTGGCGCAGAGCGCGTTTGCGCTCAACGATGCAGTGCGTGCCCACGCGGAAGCGGAGCGGGCACTGGCCATCAAGGCCGACTCGGAGCTGGCGGTGCTGACCAAGGCGCAGGTGGCCGGTGATCTGGAGAAGGCGCTGGCCGTGCTGTCTGAGTTCCTCGGCAAATATCCGCAGGCCAGCGAAGTACGCGCCGCCTATGCGCGGATACTGGTCGATGCCAAACAGATCGGCTTGGCGCAGCAGCAATTTCTGATACTGCTGAAAGACCAGCCCGACAATCCGGCCACCCTGTATTCGCTGGGCGCGATGGCGATGCAGGACCAGGATTTGCCGAATGCGGAAAAATATCTGACGCGCTACATCGAGGTGCTGGCCGATCAGCAGAATAGCGAACGTGACCCTGCCAAGGTGCTGATTACGCTGGCGCAGCTTGCCGAACACCGTGGTGATCTGGCCGCAGCTTACCGCTGGCTGGAGCAGATCGATGCCAGCGATGACAAACAATATCTGGCGGCACGCCTGAAAATGGCGCAGCTGACGGCGCGTCAGGGCCGGCTTGATGATGCCCGTGCCCAGCTGGCCGACCTGCAGCCGAGCGAGGGCAATGATCAGGCGCAGGTGTTGCTGGTCGATGCCCAGTTGCTGCGCGATGCAGGCGATGTGCTGAGCGCCTTCGTGATTCTGGAAAATGCCAACCAGCGCTTCCCCGGCAATCCCGATCTGCTCTACGAATTTGCCCTGATCGCCGAAAAGCTGGGGCGCTTCGAACTGATGGAAAAAACCTTGCGCCAGGTGATGATCGCTGCGCCCGATAACCAGCAAGCCTACAACGCGCTGGGCTATTCGCTGGCCGAGCGCAATCAGCGCTTGCCGGAAGCGTACAGTCTGATCGCGCGGGCGCTGGCCATGGCGCCGGGCGACCCGTACATCATGGACAGCATGGGCTGGGTGCAATTCCGCATGGGGCAGCTCGATGAGGCGGAAGCGACGTTGCGACGCGCCTATGCGCTGCGCAACGACGCCGAGATTGCGGTGCATCTCGGTGAAGTGCTGTTCGCCAAGGGCGACCTGCAAGGCGCGCGCCAGCTGTGGCAAGATGCCCAGCGCAAAGACCCGCAGAACGATGTCCTCAAAACCACCCTTAGCCGTCTGAATCAACGCTTATGAAATTGCTGCCGTGTTTGCCTCGATTGTCCGTGCCACTGGCCAGCTGCGCGCTGCTGACATTGCTGGCCAGTGGCGCTCTGCTGACGGGCTGTGCCACCAGCGCGGCGACCCGCTCCAGCGTCAGCGTCGCGCCTTACCGTAGCAGTGTGGCCCTGCAGGGTTCGATCGGAATTAACTATAGCCGCGACGGCAAGCGTGAGTCGCTGAGTGGCACTTTCCAGTGGCAACAGAGCGCGGATGCGACCGACGTGCAACTGGTGTCGCCTACCGGCCAGACGGTGGCCGTGCTGCATGTGGGGGCGGGGCAGGCCAGTTTGCAGCAAAGCGGTCAGCCGCTGCGCACGGCGGCCGATCTGGATAGCCTGACGACCCAGACGCTGGGCTGGGCGCTGCCGGTGGCGGGGCTGCGCGACTGGTTGCAGGGCTATGCCATGGATGCCGCAGGGCAGCCGTTCACCGCTTCGCCCGCGCATAACAGCGTGGTGACGCGCGATGGCTGGAAACTCGAGTACATGAGCTGGCAGGATGAAAAAGCTGCCGTGCCGCAGCCGAAACTCATCTATTTAACCCGCTTGAGGGCGGGCGAAGTCGAGGATCTGGCGATTCGCATTGCCATCCGCCCCAACCTTGAAGAATAACTGACATGACTAGTTTGAAACATTGCCCGGCCCCCGCCAAACTCAATCTGTTTTTGCACGTGAATGGCCGCCGCCCGGATGGCTACCATTTGCTGCAGACCGTATTCCAGCTGGTCGATTATGGCGACAGCCTGGATTTCACGCTGCGTGACGATGACCAGATCCGCCGCGTCACCCCGCTGCCCGGCGTGCCGGAACAGAGCGATCTGATTATCCGTGCAGCCCGTCTGCTGCAGGCCGAAGTGCTGCGCCGTAGCGGCCAGTTGCCGCGCGGCGTGGATATTGCAGTGACCAAACGTTTGCCGATGGGCGGCGGTCTGGGTGGCGGCTCGTCCGATGCGGCCACCACGCTGATGGTGCTGAACCATCTGTGGCAGGCCGGTTTGAGCCGTGAGGAATTGATGGCGCTGGGCTTGCCGCTGGGCGCCGATATCCCGTTTTTCATCTTCGGCCAGACCGCTTTTGCCGAAGGCGTAGGCGAGGCGCTGCAGCCGGTGGAGGCGGCCGATTGCTGGTATGTGGTGATCGAGCCGGGCGTCGAGGTCCCCACCGCAGCAATTTTTTCTTCAGAACATTTGACAAGGGATACGCCGCCCGTCATAATGTCGGACTTTTCCAGCCACCTCGCAAATCGTCAAGATCGCAAGGAATTTGGAAAAAATGATTTACAGCAGGTAGCAACGCAGTTATTTCCGCCGGTAGCCGAAGCGGTAGCGTGGCTAGCAGCATATGGTGATGCTAGAATGACTGGTTCCGGTGCATGTGTGTTCTGTGCGCTGGCTTCCGAAGCCGAAGCGGCGGCGGTCCTGAAACAGGTACCGGCAAAGTGGCAGGCATGGAAAGCCCGGGCCTTGCATCAGCATCCACTGAATGCGATGTTGTGAAGCAAAAAAAAGATTTGGCTTAGCGTGAAAATGGCTGTATAATATCGGCCTGTAGCGACAAGCAGCAAGTTGCGTAGGGGAATCGCCAAGCTGGTTAAGGCACTGGATTTTGATTCCAGCATACCAAGGTTCGAATCCTTGTTCCCCTGCCATTCGTTTGTATCT
>JAIXXN010000053.1 GCA_027490725.1 Oxalobacteraceae bacterium | reverse complement strand
TTTTCGACGCCGGCAGAACGCAGCTGCGTCAGCAGCAAATCTGCAGGCATCTTCAGTTCGGTGGCAAATTGGGCTACGTTGTTACTCGCCATTCAGTCCTCTTTTCTATGTGTCGCGGAGATGATAAAAATAATCAAATTAAGCCTTTGCAGATTCAGTCAGACTCCAGGCCTTGGCTTGCAAGCCTTTGGCGCGGTCGTCGTACTTCGCATCAACCAACTTCATCTCATCGTCGGTCACATCTTCAAATTCACTCGTAATCAGTGCGCGTGCACGGTCAGACGACAGGGCCAGAATGGCGCCGAACTCGTCATAAGCCAGGCCGGCAAACGCTTCTACCGTTTTGATACCAGCCAGGCCCAGCTTGCCGGCGGTGATGCGGTCCATACCTTCCAGACCGACCAGCGCCTCGTCCATGCCTTCCAGGCCTTCTTCCGAAGCGATGGCTTCGGTGACCAGGGCGTCACGGGCGCGGGTGCGCAGTTCGTTGACCGTATCTTCGTCAAACGATTCAATCTCCAGCATTTCCGAGATTGGCACGTAAGCGATTTCTTCCAGGCTGGCAAAGCCTTCTTCTACCAGGATGTCAGCAACTTCCTGATCGACATCGAGTTTTTCCATGAACAGGGCGCGAATTGCGGCCGTTTCCTGGGCTGCCTTGTCGGCCGATTCTTCGGCCGTCATGATGTTGATTTTCCAGCCGGTCAGGTCGGATGCCAGACGTACGTTCTGACCCGAGCGACCGATTGCGATCGCCAGATTCTCTTCGTCCACCACCACGTCCATGGCGTGCTTCTCTTCATCGACCATGATCGACGAAACATTCGCCGGAGCCAGTGCACCGATTACGAACTGGGCCGGATCTTCCGACCACAGCACGATGTCGACGCGCTCGCCGCCGAGTTCGCCGGTCACAGCCTGCACGCGCGAACCGCGCATACCAACGCAGGTACCGATCGGATCGATACGCTTGTCAGCCGTGTAGACGGCGATCTTGGCGCGTACGCCAGCGTCACGGGCTGCCGATTTGATTTCCAGCATGCCTTGTTCGATTTCCGGCACTTCCAGCTCGAACAGCTTGGAAATGAATTCCGGTGCGGTACGCGACAGAATCACTTGCGGGCCGCGCATATTGCGGTCGATACGCAGGATGTAAGCACGGACCCGGTCACCGATACGCAGATTTTCTTTAGGGATCATCTGGTCGCGTGGCAGACGGGCTTCGATTTTGCCCGATTCCACGATCGCGTCGCCGCGTTCCATACGTTTGATGGTACCGGTGACCAGCGAATCGCCGCGTTCCAGGAAGTCCACCAGAATCTGTTCACGTTCAGCATCACGCACGCGCTGCAGAACCACCTGTTTGGTGTCCTGGGCGAAGCGGCGGCCGAATTCCACGGATTCGATCGGTTCTTCGATATGGTCATCAATTTCGATGTCCGCGATCTGCTCTTTCGCTTCGAAATGCAGAATTTCCTGGTCCGGCAGTTGCAGACCTGCCTCGTCAGGCACGACGTGCCAGCGGCGGAAGGATTCGAACTCACCCGACTCGCGGTCGATCGAAACGCGGATATCGACTTCACCTTCATAGCGTTTCTTCGTGGCTTGCGCCAACGCGAATTCCAGCGCGCCGAAAACCACATCTTTATCGACGTTCTTTTCACGCGCCAGCGCGTCTACCAATAACAAAACTTCGCGACTCATGCTTTGCGTCCCTTAAAAACCACCTGCGGCACCAGGCGTGCCTTATCCATATCGGCGAGCGTAAACTCCAACAGCGCCGGACCTTCGTTACTATCAAATTCCAACGACAAATTCTCGCCCTGAGGTTCTTGCAGAATCCCCTGGAACGATTTCCGGTTGTTCGTACCCGGCATGGCTGTGCGCAGTTTGACGATGGCTTCGCAACCGGCAAAACGCACAAAATCAGCCAGCTTGCGCACTGGGCGATCCAGCCCCGGCGACGAGATTTCGAGACGCTCGTAATTAACGTTCTCGACCGTCAGCACGTGCGACAACTGGTGGCTCACCGTCGCGCAATCCTCGACGGTGATCGGACCTTTTTCTTCAGCGTCGGCAGCATTGAAATCGATAAAGACGCGCAAAATCCCGCGCTCGCCCCGCTCGACGTCAATCAGCTCATAGCCCAGACCGGCAACGGTCTTTTCAATTAATTCCGGCAGCTGCAAGAAATTCTCCAGATCAAGGCCTGTTTCCAACTGATTAAAAACAGGCCGTTCAAAACGGTTCACCAAAAAAAAAAATGGGCATCTGCCCATCTTCTTGTACTACTTAGCCAGATGAAAGCACCGTTACGGGATGTACCGCAATGAACTTTTATTAGGCTGCCCATTATAACCTGATCTGCCCTGCACCGCAATAACGGCTTCCGGGCAAAATCAGCTCAAATGTGCATGACAAGCGGCTTCCAGCCCCGCTGACACGGCGCCGCAGCGCCCGCCAGCAGTAACAGACTTAGCCTTTACGCCGACGTGGCATACCGTGATCGGCCGCACCACCGCGTGGTTGCTGGTTGCGACGCGGTGCGCCGGCATTCCCGAAACCGAAGGTGGTTTGCAGTGGATCCGGTTGACGCGGACCTTTGGCGGCCGGTTTACCACCCTTGCCACCCCCTTGTCCCTGCCCCTGCCCCTGCGGACGCGCTTGACCTTGCGCACGTGGCGCAGGCGCTTCACCGAGCGGACGGCCACCGGCGTAAGCACCGATACCTTGCGGACGCCCACCGGGACGGCCGGAACTCTGACCACCGCGACCATTGCCGCCAGCACCACCGGCACCGCCACGGCCACCCTGGCCCGAGCGATTGCCAGCACCCATGCCGCCGCCCATACCACCGCCCTGGCCACGGCCATTCGAACGTGGCACTTTGGCAAATGGCAGTGCATTGGCATTATTCAGATCCGGACGATTGAAATTCGGCTCGTCTTCATCATCGAAATCATCCTCGTCACGATCGTCGCGCTCGGCGCCACGGCCGCGCTGCGGACGCTTTTCAGGACCTTTATTCTGCGCCGGCTTGGCCGATTGCGGGCCTTTGCCACGCGCTACCGGTGCTTCGGCGCCTTTTTTCTCGACGCCGTAAGCGGCCAGCAGATCGCGCACATCGTTTTCTTCCAGCTCTTCCCAGCGACCACGTTTCAGGCTGCTTGGCAGCGTCATCGCGCCGTAGCGGGTACGAATCAGACGCGACACGGTCAGACCGATCGCTTCGAACATGCGACGCACTTCGCGGTTACGGCCTTCGCCGATGATCACGCGGTACCACTTATTGATGCCCTCACCACCGCCATCGGCGATTTTGGAGAACTGGGCCAGACCATCTTCCAGCTCGACGCCGGCCAGCAGCTTCTGACGCATACCCTCTTCCAGCACGCCCAGCGTACGCACCGCATATTCGCGATCGATTGCGTAACGCGGGTGCATCAGGCGGTTAGCCAGATCACCGGACGTCGTAAACAGCAGCAGACCTTCGGTATTGAAATCGAGCCGGCCCACGGCCAGCCATTTGCCGGCTTTCATGCTCGGCAGACGGTCGAACACAGATGGACGGCCTTCCGGATCGTCCATCGAGACGATTTCACCAGCTGGCTTGTGGTAGACCAGCACGCGTGGCGGCTTCTTGCTGACGCGACGCTGGATCAGTTTGCCATTCAGACGCACTGCGTCGGTTGGCAGAATGCGCTGGCCAATGTGGGCCGGTTCGCCGTTCACCGAAACCCGGCCGGCAACAATCAGTTCTTCCATGTCGCGACGCGAACCGAGACCGGCTTCTGCCAGCACTTTGTGCAGCTTCGGCGCATCGTCGTCGGAAGTCAGATCGCGGCGTACCACTTTCTGGGCCGAACGCCCCTTACCCTGCTCATCGCTATCGAAAGCATCCGAGGTGACATAGGAGAACGCTGCATCGGCGTCATTCAGCTTGGCGCCGCCTTGCTGACCGCGCTGCTGACCACCTTTGCCGCGCTTGCCCTTGCGACCATTACGCTGACCATCAGCACGCGGGCCGTCATTGCGGCCATTGCGCTCGTGACGCGGCTTGCCGCCGGCGCCCGGTGCAGCCTGCTCGGCAGCGGCATCACCCGCAGCAGCAGCGGCGCCGCTGTCGCCAGTCACCGCAGCGCCTTCGGCGCTCTCGACCTTCTGTGCCTGACTGTGCGCCTGCTGCGCCTGACGTACGGCACGCTGTTCGCGCATCTGGCGCGGGCCGCGTGGTGCACGGGGACCACGCTCGCCCGCTTCAGCGGGAGCGGCGCCGCCATTCGCAACCGGTGCCGAATCAAGGACTGCGCCGGCAGCCGCTTCGAGCGCAGGTGCCGCTGCCGAAGCTGCCGGCTTGCGGGCGCGTGGCGCCTTGGCCGGTGCCGCTTCGCTGCCTTCGACGGCTGGCGCAGCGGCTTTGGCACGGGTTTTCTTCACTGGTGCGACCGCGTCGGTCGCCACCGCATCCACCCCTGCCACCTCAGCCACCTCAGCCTTCGGCTTACGGCGCGGTTTGGCGGCAGGCGCATCGCCGTTCGCTACCACAGCAGCGGCAGCGGCTTCGATCTGCGCCTTGGTACGGCGTTTAGGCTTGGCAGCCACCGTTGCGGGTGCTGCGTCGTGGACAGTCTCGGGAGAATTTGGATTAGTCATTATTCGTTTCTTGGTTGTGCTCAGCGTCAACCGTTACATCGGGCGCGGAAAGAGTCGTTACATCGTGGCCGGGTGGCGGACTGACCGTCGCAGCAATTTCAGCCACGGCTTGCTCATCCTCCCCGCCAGCGGGTACTTGCACGGCGCTTTGCGCCGCTTTGTCAAAATTGTCCTGCAGGGCCGCTTCCAGCGCTTCCATATCCGGACCACTACCCTGCTTATCGCTGATTTGCTGCAATGGCGGCAACTGGGACAGCGCATTCAAACCCAGATCATCCAGAAACTGCTTGGTCGTCCCCAGCAGTGCTGGCCGGCCCACCACATCGCGGTAGCCCACCACATCCACCCAGCCGCGGTCTTCCAGCATCTTGATGGTTTGCGAATTCACGGCAACACCACGAATTTCTTCGATGTCACCGCGCGTCACCGGCTGGCGGTAAGCAATAATGGCCAGCGTTTCCAGCGTTGCCCGCGTGTATTTAGGCGGCTTTTCCGGACTCAGTCGATCCAGATACAAACGCATTTCCGGACGGCTCTGGAAGCGCCAGCCAGTGGCCAGACTCACCACTTCGATACCGCGTCCCGCCCAGTCCAGCCTTAATTCTTCCAGCAAATCCTTGATCGTATCCGCCCCCACGCCGGGACCACGCGGCCGCCCCTGATCATCGAGCTCGACATACAGTTTCTTCAAACTGTGGATCGACAAAGGCTCATGGGCGCATAGCAAAGCGGTTTCGAGGACTCGTTTAGCCTCAGCTGTATCCATAGCTATCTTGTGGTTGCATTTTCATGCAAGAAAGAAATCAATCACATTCAGTGAGGCGGGGTAACGCTACGCTACCGGCTGGAATACTCGCTGAAGCTGTTTTTTCCGACACCCGGGTCTATGCGCCAGGTGGGACAGAGGGACATGCCAGCAATGACCGAAGCCCTTGCCTGTCGCGAAAAAGTGTCACAGAGACGTGATTTTCGGGCGAAAACCGACGTGACCGATGAAAGACCTTTCTTGCAGATAATCGAATTGTACCTGATAAAACGCCGTTACGCGCATTACGCAACAGCGAAATATCGCTGACCGTACGGCGCCGGCGGTTTTCCTCAGGCTGCCGCCAGCTTTTCCGACAGGATTGCCGAAACGCCAACAAAAGCCGGGTATTCGGCGGTAATCACCCAGACGGGCACCTGCGCCAGATAGTTGCTGAAGCGACCTTTGGCTTCGAAACGGGCGCGGAAGCCCGAGCGCTCGAAACGGGCGCCCAGCTTGGGAACAATCCCGCCACCAATATAGATGCCACCTTGCGCACCCAGCGTAATTGCCAGATTGGCCGCCACGGTGCCCAGCATGCAGCAGAACGCTTCAATGGTTTCATCGCACAGGGTGCATTCGCCCGCCAGCGCGCGGCGCGAAATTTCAGCAGCCGGCAGCGCATCGACCGGCAATTCGGTGTGGTGCGCCAGCGCGCGGTAGATCAGTTCGATGCCCACGCCGGAAATCAGGCGCTCGGCGGAAACGTGTTCGAATTCGGTCCATGCGTATTGCAGAATCGCCACTTCCAGCGGGTTGGCCGGTGCAAAGGTGACGTGACCGCCTTCGCTGAGCAGCGCGGTCCAGCCGTCTTTACCGGGAATCAGCCCCGAAACCCCGAGCCCGGTACCAGCACCCACCAGCCCCAGCGGAGCTCCCGCGACGGCAACACCACCACCGACCTGCTGCTTCTGGGCTGCAGACAACTGCGGCAGCGAGCGGGCCAGCGCGGTGAAGTCATTAACCACCACCAGCGTTTCGAAATTGACGGCGCGGCGCAGTGCTTCGATGGAGAATTCCCAATGATGATTGGTCATGCGCACCAGATCGCCATTGACGGGATTGGCAATCGCAATCGCCCCGTGACGGATGCCGGCGACGCCGGCCGCCACCACGGCAGGCATGGCCAGATACGCAACCAGGGCGGCGGCCAGGGTCGGGTAGGCAGCACACGCCAGCACTTCGATTGCTTCGATCTTGCCGGTGGCAGTTTCCAGTGCAAAGCGCGCATTGGTACCACCAATGTCCGCCAGCAGACGCGGGCCACCCGCTATCGCGGAGGTCTGGGAGGAAGGCGTTTGTAGGGACTGAGCTGTCATGATCGATGAAAAAGAATGGATTCTTAAGCATAAAGTATTTTGCCGCTGGGAGGCAAGCAAACTTTGTAGTTTTAGTACACATAACGACAAAGTGCCGTATAAAACCACGATCCGGAATATTTTTTACGTAGTATGACTACGACTTTAGGAATGGCGCGGCGCGCTCGGGGATTGGCAGCCGCAACCGCAGCGGCAGCCACGAATGCAGCCGCAGCGACCGCGGCTACATGTGCGATACGTAGGCAAAACGGACAAGGTGGGGGAAACTGCCGGCCACGGCGCCGACTATGGCGGCGTGGGTCAGGCTAGTGGCGGACTACAGGGAGGATGATGCGGGGCTGGGCTGCGGCCGGTGCGCCGAAAGCGGCCTTCCAGGCGTCCAGACCACCATGCAGCGGACGGGCCCGCGTGTAGCCATGACTGATCAGATGCTTGGCCACCTGCGCGGCCGTGACATCATTCGGGCAGCTGCAATAGACGATGATGGGATGATCCTTGGCCAGCGCTGCCAGTTCCGGAATCGGCGGACCGCCACTGTAGGTGAGTGCCCCCGGCACGGCCGGGTCGAGCATTTGCGCGGTGACGCTGCGGGCATCTACCAGCACCGGCTGATGGCCCTGCGTCAGCAACTCGCGCAACTCCTCAATACTGAGGCGCTCGATATCGACGGTCTTGCGGAAACGCTTGCGCTCCACATATTTATAGGCGATGAACAGTAACAGCAGGCCGCCCAGCACCATCAGCGCGGTCGAGCCCATGGTATTCAGAATATCCAACACCTGATCGATCTGGGTATGGAACACGGCCCCCAGTGCTAGCCCGGTAGCACTCCACAGCAGCCCGCCGGCCACACTGAAGATCAGGAACGTGGCATTCGAGGTCCCCATAGCACCAGCCAGCGGCGGCGCGATGGTATTAAAGCCGGGGATGAACTTGGCCACCACCAGTGCTTTCGGACCCCAGCGCTTGAAATTATCTTCCGTCTGGCTCACGCAGTAATCGGGCGACAGCGAAATCTGGCACAGCAGGCGCAGGATGCGCTTGCCGAAATGGCGGCCGGTACGGAACCAGAAATAGTCACTGATCAGGCAGGCCAGCAGACTCACGGCCAGCGCCGCAGGCCAGCTGACGCCGCCATCGACGGCGAACGCACCGGCCACGATCAGAATCGGAAACGCCGGTATCGGCAGGCCGATCTGTTCGACCAGCACCACCCCGAACACGATCAGGACACCGTATTCCTGCAATAAAAGTATGAGATTCGCCATGCGCTTATCTTAGCGTAATTTCTGCAGCGTCGCCGGCAACAGCCTCGCCGCCACCGTCGGCGCGGCGCTGCGGGTAGCCGGGAATGGCTGCCAGTAGCGCACGGGTGTATGGGTGCTGTGGCTGCTGATACAGCTGCGTGGCGGACGCCATTTCCACCACCCTGCCCTGCTGCAGCACCATCACCCGGTCCGCCATATGCTGCACCACCGCCAGATCATGCGAGATAAACAGATACGCCAGCCCCAGTTCGTCCTGCAAGTCTTTGAGCAGATTCAGCACTTGCGCCTGCACCGAGACATCCAGCGCCGAAACGGATTCGTCGCACACCAGAATTTCCGGCTGCAAAGTCAGGCAGCGGGCAATCGCTATGCGCTGCCGCTGGCCGCCGGAGAACTCGTGCGGGTAACGCTGCATGGCCGAAGCGGGCAAGCCGACCTTGTCCAGCCAGCCCAGCGCCAGCCGCTGTCGGGCCGCAGCATCGGCACCGATGCCGTGGATGCGCATCGGCTCCAGCAGAATCTGGGCAACCGTGAAGCGTGGATTCAACGCCGCGTACGGGTTCTGGAACACGATCTGGATGCGCCGCTTGTATGCCTGAAAGGCGCGCGGCGTCATCGCCAGCAGATCGCGTCCCTCGAACTGCACGCTGCCACTGCTGGCTTTCAGCAAACGCAACAGCATCATACCGAGCGTGCTTTTACCACTGCCCGACTCACCCACGATGCCCAGCGTTTCGCCGCGCGCCAGCGTGAACGAGACCTGCTGCAGTGCGTGGAATGGGCGGCTGCGCCACCAGCCATCACGCACCAGGTAATGCTTGCTCAGCTTCTCCACGACCAGCAGCGGCGGCGCCGGCTCGACAGCGCGCGGCGCGGGCGCGGGCGCGTGCTCCGGCTGCAACGGCGGCTGCTGCGGCGGCTGCGGCTGCGGCGGCATTTGCTGCGACGGCTGCTGCGGCGCTGCGGCTTCCAGCGGTGCGTGCAGCGCAGCGTCAGCGATCACCGGCAAGCGCCGCAGTTGCTGACCCAGCACGGGACGGCAACGCAGCAACGCTTGCGTGTACCCATCCTGCGGCTGCTGCAGCACGGCGGCCACCGGTCCCGTCTCGCGGATCACCCCGTGGCGCATCACCACCACCGTATCGGCCAGCTGGCTCACCAGCCCCAGATCGTGGGTGATGAACAATATGGCCATGGCGCGACGCTGCTGCAAGCGCCGCAGCAGCTCGATAATCTGCTGCTGGATCGTCACATCGAGTGCGGTGGTGGGTTCGTCGGCAATCAGCAGCCGTGGTTCGCAGGCGATCGCCATGGCGATCATCACGCGCTGCTGCTGGCCACCGGACAGCTGGCTGGGATAGTGATCGATCTTGCTGGCCGCATCGGCGATGCCGACCTCGTCCAGCAAGGCCAGCGTACGCTGGCGCGCCTGCGCCCGCCCCATGCCCAGATGCAGCCGCAGCACTTCACTGATCTGGGCACCGACGCTCAGCACCGGATTCAGCGACGACATCGGGTCCTGGAATATCATCGCGATCTGCCGTCCGCACAGGGCGCGCCGCGCTGTGCTATCGAGCGCCAGCAATTCGCGACCATCAAAGCGGATGCTGCTGCCGGGCGCCACCACACTGCTGGCGGCAGGCAGCAAGCCCATCACCGCCAGTGCACTGACCGATTTACCGCTGCCCGATTCCCCGACCAGCGCCACCGTGCCATGCTGCGGTACGCTGAAACTGACCTCGTGCAGCACCTCCACCATGCGCTGCCCATCGGCACGGAAGCTGACGCGCAGATTGCTAATTTCCAGCAGTTGGGCGGCGCTCAAAATATCACCTTCGGATCCAGCGCGTCGCGCAGCGCATCGGTCAGCAGGGAAAACGCTGTCACCAGCAGCGCCATGGCCACGGCGGCCGCCGTCAATTGCCACCAGCGTCCCAGTATTAGTTCATTCTGCGCTTCGTTGAGCATGCTGCCCCATGACACCACACCAACCGGCACGCCAAAGCCGAGGAAACTCAGCACCACTTCGGCCTTGATGAAGCCCACCACCAGGATCGACAGCTGTACCAGCGCGACATGACTGACATTGGGGAAGATGTGGACAAACATCTTGCGCCAGTGACTGGCACCAATCGCATCGGCGGCCAGCACATATTCGCGCCCCTTGTGCTTCAGATATTCGGCGCGGATCAGCCGGTAGGGACCAGTCCAGCCGGTCAGGCCGAGAATCAGCACGATGGTCAGCACGCCTTTCTGCTGCAGCACGGCGGCCACCGCCAGAATCAGCAGCACCGACGGGATCGCCGTGAAAATATTATAGAGGCCATTCAGCAGTGCATCGACCACCCCGCCCCAGTAACCGGCCAGCGCACCAAGTAGCGTCCCCAGCGTGACAGCCAGCAAGGCTGCCACCAGCCCCACCACGATCGAGGTTTCGCCACCCTTGATGGTTTTTTTCAGCACATCATGGCCCCATTTATCCGCACCGAAGGGCAGGCTGGCCAGCCGCCCGGCGCTGTTCGTGGTGCTGGACGGCGCGCCTGCAGCCTGCAAGGCCGCCAGCTCGGCCGCCAGCGGATCGGTGACGCCATACATCGGCAGACTGGCCGCGCCACCCTGCGCGCGCAAAGCACGCAAGTCGGGCGCCAGCGGATCAAACGGGTTTTCGCGCAACGCAGCCTGCGGCAAGGGCTGCTGCGCCGACCCGGCAGGTGCTGGCGCGCCGGCAAACAGCGTCGGCGGAGCGTAACTGACGGCCACTTCGCGTTCCCAGTCGGCCACCAGCACGCCGCTGGCCGAGAGTAGCAACATCAGCAGAAACGCCAGCACCACCGCCAGCGCCGACATGGCCCAGCGGTCGGCACGCAGGCGCCGCCAGGCCAGTGCCCACAGGCCGGCCGCGTGATCGGGGAGGTACGCAGCCCTCATGCCAGCCGCACCCGCGGATCGACGGCCTGATACAGCAGATCCGTCAGCAGGTTGAATAGCATGGTGGCCACCGCGACATACACGGTAATCGCTTTAATCACGGGAAAATCGCTGCGTTCGACGGCCAGAATCACTTCGCGGCCGATGCCGGGTATGCCGAAGAAACGCTCCAGCAGAAACGCCCCGATCAGCAGCGCCGGCAGACTGGCCATCACATGGGTGAGGATGGGAATCGCGGCATTGCGCAGTACGTGCAGCCACATCACGCGGCGTTCGCTCAGGCCTTTGGCGCGCGCGGTGCGCACATAATCCTGCCCCACTTCATCGAGCACGAAGCTGCGGTACAGGCGCAGGGTGGGAGCAATCGACACGGCCAGCCCGATCAGTATCGGCAGACTGGCGTAACGCAGCAGATTTTCACCGACATGCTCGCCCCAGCCCTGCACCGGGAACAGCCCCAGTTTGTAAGCCAGTCCGTACTGGAATACGATGATGTAGACCAGAATGCTGACCGACATGCCCACCGTGCAGGCGATCATCACCAGCCGGTCGGTCAGCGAGCCGCGCACAAAGGCGATCGCCAGCGCCAGCGCAATCCCCAGCAGGGTTTCCAGCACCGTCAGGGGCAGTAGCACGGTCAGCGACGGTCCCAGACGGGTCGCAATAATCTGCGCCACCGGTTCGCCGGTGGCCCAGCTCAGGCCGAAGTCCAGGGTGACGATCTGGCGCAGAAAAATCCCCAGCTGCACCCAGTAGGGCTGATCCACGCCCAGTTGGCGGCGGATATTGGCAATGCTCTCGGCGTTGGCCATCTTGCCGGCCAGCAGATAGGCCGGATCGCCGCCCACCCAGTTAAACAGCAGGAACAGCAGCAACACCACGCCCAGCATGGTCGGCAGCATCTGCGCCAGCCGTTTGGCGATATACCCCAGCATCATGCTCCCATCATTTCTTATCCTTGCGCTCGATATCGAGATACTTCCATTCCTGATGCAGGATGGGATGCTTTTTATACCCGAGTAGCGCCGCTTGCGCCAGCATGCTGCGATAGCGCGTGTAGGCAGGCATGGCAACACCCTGCACTTCCAACAGCCGCGTCATCTGGCGGTACAAGGCATCACGCTGCGGCCCGGGCGGCATGGCGTGGCTGGCCTCAAACCACTGGTCATACTGGGCGTCCTGATAGCAGCCATTGTTATTCTGATGGATATTCTTGCCGTAGAACAGCTGCATGAAATTATCGCCATCGGGGTAATCGGCCATCCACTGATAAGTGCGGGTCTGCACCTGGCAGCGCTGCTCGGCCTGCTGGATATCGCTGAAGATCATGCGCTGGTTGTCCATCCGGATCCCCAGCCGCGTGTAGGTTTTGCGCCACAACTCGGCCATCAGCACCCCGGCAGCCTCATTCCGCGAGGTGTAGCGGATCTGCAGCGGCTGGCCATCGGGCAAGGTACGCCAGCCATCGGCGCCCTTCTTATAGCCGAACTGGTCCAGCAAGCGGTTGGCCAGCACGGGATCGTACTGCAACACGCTACGGTAGTCGGGATCGTGTCCGGCCACACCGGGCGGCACCGGCATGGCCAGCCGCTCGGCCTCGCCATTTAGAACCAGCCGGATTTCCTCGTCCACATCGTGCGCCATGGCAATCGCCCGGCGCAGCGCAATTTTCTCCTTACTAAAACCGCCCAGCACGGGATCCTGCATATTCCAGTAGTAATAGGTCAGCACCGGATCGACGATGCGCGAGAGCTGGATGCCGCGTGCGGCCAGCTCCGGGCGCAACTGGCCGCGCTCGATCGCGCGCGGCGCCAGCGGGCCATCGAGCCAGAACAGATCGGCCGCGCCGCTGGTAAACGAGAGCCAGCGCGACTGGTCTTCCAGCTGCACACTGATCTCGATCCGGCCTATCTGCGGAATTTTCTTACCCTGCATCTGGCGCACGATGCGCGCATCGTTGGCACTGCCATCGGCACTGGCGGCAAAATTCCAGTGTTCGCTGCGGTAATCAGGATTCGCATCGAGCACGATGCGGCTACCCCGCACCCACTTGCCCAGCTGGTAAGCCCCGGTGCCCACCGGATGGTCGGCCACTTCGCCTTTGGTGTCGGCGTAACGCTGCACCACTTCGCGCGCCACGGCAGCCAGCGGTTCGTAGGCGAGGATCATGCCCAGATTGAAATCGGGCTGGGTCAGATGCAGGCGCAGCGTGTAACGGTCGAGCTGCTCGAAGCCGGCCACCGGGGCATCGTAATCCATCCGGCCGCGCTGTTTTGCTGCGGCCGCCAGCGCATCCAGGCCGACAATGCGCCCCTCCAGCAGCCAGCTATTGGGCGACGCCAGGCGCGGATCGAACAACCGTTTCCACGAATAAACATAATCAGCCACCGTCAGTTCGCGCCGCTGGCCGCCAAACGCGGGGTCGGGCGTGAACCAGATGCCAGGTTTTAGACGGATCAGGTAACTGCGCCCGTCAGCAGAAATTTCCGGCAATGCCGCCGCCGTCTGCGGCGCCAGTCGCACTGGCCGCGCCAGATAGTCGTATGTAAACAGGGTTTCGAAGATGGCTTCGGTGATGTGGCCGGTGTACAGGTCCCGTCCTTGCGCCGGATCGAGGCTGCCTTCGGCCGCCGGCAGAATATAGTGCAGGGTTTTAAGCGGGGCGGCCTGTGCGCTCAGCACGCCGCACAGGGCAGCCACACAGACGGCAAACTGAATCAACTGCATCAAGCGACTCCTACCGCACAGATCGGGAGCGCAAACGATACCCTACTTTATTCTCCTGCGGCAGCAACTACTTGCAGTCCGCCCGGAAGGACACCCCGGGGCGTCAAGCGCGGACCGGCCATCATTTCCCAGGGGAATCTTTGCTGTCGCGAAAATGTCACACCTGGGTTAACTTTACATTTGTATCACTAAAAAACCCACGCACCGAAACGGCGCAGCCTCTGAAAAGACCACCATATTTTCCCTGCCGTTTACATTCAACGCCAATTTTTTACACCACGGCAAGTGGTAATGCACCAAATTAGAGCGATTTTTCACCATTCTTGTGCGCATTATTGCCACCACCTCAATAGTAACCATTTGGCAATTTTCTACATCTACTCGCATTGACAGTCTAGTGACCGACTGTTCAGATGAAATATTGACGAAAAAAGCAGAGCGCATTTTTCGCCGAAAGGTGGGTACTTCACCGACAAAAAAAATAATTCACACCCGTGTCGTCTGTTTTAAATTGGGAGCATAAATAATGATGGTTGAAACTGTATTGTCCCGCTCGGTACGTCTGATCTGCGCCAGTGGTCTGGCGCTGGGCATGCACGCCGCAGTCGCACAAACTAGCGCCGACGCGCCGATCCAGCGCGTCGAAATCACCGGCTCGAGCATCAAGCGCATCAGCGCCGAAGGTGCCCTGCCAGTACAAACCCTATCCAAACTGCAAATCGAACAGAGCGGCGCCACCACCGTGGCCGATCTGGTTGCTTCGCTGCCATCGATGCAAGGTTTCACCACCTCCTCGATGTCGGTGAATGGCGGCGGCGGCGGTCTGCAAACGGCTTCCATCCACGCCATCGGCGAAGGCTACACCCTGGTGCTGCTGAACGGTCGCCGTCTGGCACCGGCCACCTCGGGTTCCACCGTCAATCTGGCCAGCATTCCTCTGGCAGCGGTCGAGCGCGTCGAGATTCTGACCGACGGCGCCAATACCCTGTACGGTTCGGACGCGATTGCCGGCGTGGTCAACTTCATTCTGAAGAAAAACCAGACCAACACCATCATCGAAGGCACGTACAACACGCCACAGAAGAGCGGCGCAGGTGCGAGCAGCAATCTGGCCATCTCCAAGGGCTGGGGCGATCTGGAAACCGACGGCTACAACATCCTGCTGTCGGCTTCGCACGACGAAAGCAAGGCCATGTACGCCAAAGACCGCGACTTCTCGAAGAGCGGTGTGATCCCGTTCTGGGACAATGGCAAACAGTACAATCTGTATCAGCTGAGCGGCAACTCGATCCCGGGCAATGCCACGGTGAAATACAAGAATGCTGCCGGCGTCGCCACCAGCAAATCGTTCGGCCCGGACTTCCTGGCCACCGGCAAGTGTAACGGTCCTAACCTGTTCAACGTCGGTAACCGCTGCCTGTACGACTACGCCGCAACCGTGGAAAACACCCCTGGCCTGAAACGCAATTCCGGCTTCGGCTCGCTGAATATCAAAATCAACAACGACACCAACTTCTTCGCCGAAGCACTGGCCTCGTCGTTCAGCAACACCGCCCAGTACGCACCACCGGCACAGCCGCTGGGCATCCCGGTCGGTAGCGCACTGTACAAAAAATCGATTCTGCCTTACCTGAGCCGTCTGGGCATCGACCCGAACTCGGTCTCCAGCGTCACCATGAACCTGCGTCTGGCCGATGCCGGCGGCCGTGCCGACGAATACAACACCGAAGCGCGCCACCTGGCCTTCGGCGTCGATGGTTCGTTCAAAGGCTTCGACTACCGCGCAGCCTTCACCCACTCGGAAAACACCCAGAAAGATACGGCAGCAGGCGGCTACATGAGCCTGAACGCCTTCGACGCCCTGGTTGCTTCTGGCAAATTCGATCCGTTCGCACCACAGGGTGGCTCGAAGGAAGTGCTGGCACCTGCCGTGCTGCACAACCTGCTGAGCGAAACCAAATCGAAGATCGACGTGCTGCAAGTAAGCGGTTCGACCGAACTGTTCAACCTGCCAGCCGGTACGGTACAACTCGCTGTTGGTGCCGATTACACCAAACAGCACTACTCGGAAGCACCAGACGCCTACTCGCAAGGCCAGAACGTGCAGCAGCCTAACTTCACCGACGCCATCGTCGGTGGTGGTGCCGGCGCCCTGCCAATCGACGCCAGCCGTAAAAACTGGGGTAGCTATGCCGAGTTGCTGGTACCAATCATCAAGCGTATGGATCTGACCGTATCGACCCGTTACGATGATTTCAGCGCTGTGACCAACGACAAGAACTTCGACGCAGCCGGCAATCTGATCGCTGGCGGCACGCAAGGCGAATCGGCCAGCAAAGCCACCTACAAACTGGCGCTGCGCTGGAACCCGATGGATGCGCTGCTGGTACGCGGCTCCTACGGCACCGGCTTCAAAGCGCCGTCGCTGACCAATATCGTCAAGCCACTGGTGAACGGCGGCTCCTCGCAGTTCCACGCCTGCCCGATCACGGCCACCACGGATCCACGCTTCCCGCTGTGCAACCCTGGTTCGTCGGAATACAACCTGCTGACCGGCGGTAACGCCAGCACCGGCGCCGGCGCGCTGAAACCTGAAGAGTCGAAACAGTACACGCTGGGCTTCCGTCTGGAACCGATGCCTGCCCTGTCGCTCGGCTTCGATCTGTGGGACGTGAAACTGACCAACCAGATCCAGACCCTGTCGGAAGATGTGGTGTTCAACAATCCTAAGGTCTACGACAGCCTGCTGCGTAGCTACTACGACCCGATCCAGAAGCAGAACGTTCTGGCTGCTGCACTGACCCCGTTCAATCTGGCCAGCTCGCACTATCAGGGTATCGACTGGGATCACACCTACAAAACCGCCACCCCTTACGGTAAGCTGAACGTGCAATGGACCGGTACTTATATGTCCAAAGCCGAACAGGACACCCCGGGCACCGGTCTGGAGAAAAACATCGGTCGTTTCAACTCTTATGCTGAAGTCACCTTCCGCTGGGTATCCAAGCTGACCGCAGCGCTGAAAGTCAACGACCAGTTCACCCACGCCATCACGGCTAACTACCACTCCGGCTACACCGACCAGGTGTACACCGAAGATGACAGCGTCGTGAACGTGCTGAACTCCGATGGCAGCCAGGGTGATACCGTCGCCTTCAAGCGCCAGGTATCGTCCTACACCACCATCGACTGGCAGACCAAAATGGCCTTCAGCAAGAAGTTCACGCTGACCGCCGGTGTCAAAAACCTGTTTGACATCGACCCGCCATTCACCATCCGCAACGCCGGTGGTGGTAACCAGTCCGGTTACGACGGTCGCTACACCGACCCGCTGGGCCGTCAGATCTACCTGGTTGGCAACTACAAGTTCTAAGCCAGTAGCGTAAAAAGCTAGTAAAAAATAAGGGACGCAACGCCAATGGTTCTCATTGGCCTTGCGTCCCTATTTATTTTGGCAAGTGTTTTGGGAACATCTTGCCGTAGTGGGGACTTACTTCGAGGCGGCTTCCGCGGCCTGCGTGGCGAGCCGGCGGGCACGCACGGCGGCAGCCAGTTCCTGCAGCACCAGTACGCTGCTATCCCAGTCTATGCAGCCGTCGGTGACGGACTGACCGTACACCAGCTCTTTACCCGGCACCAGATCCTGACGACCTGCCACCAGATGCGATTCCACCATCACGCCGATGATGCGCTGATCGCCACCGGCCACCTGACGGGCGATGTCGGCACACACGGGAATCTGGTTTTCCGGTTTTTTCGAGCTGTTGGCGTGCGAGGCGTCGATCATCAGGCGCGCCGCCAGTCCTTGTGCGGCGATGGCTTTGCAAGCTTCGTCGACGCTGGCGGCATCATAGTTCGGGGTTTTGCCGCCGCGCAGAATGATGTGGCAGTCTTCGTTGCCGTTGGTCGAGACAATCGCCGAGTGGCCGCCCTTGGTGACGGACAGGAAGTGGTGCGGCTGCGAGGCCGCTTTGATGGCTTCCACGGCGATTTTGACGTTGCCGTCAGTGCCGTTCTTGAAGCCTACCGGGCAGGACAGGCCGGAGGCCAGTTCGCGGTGCACCTGCGATTCCGTGGTCCGCGCGCCGATCGCGCCCCAGCTGATCAGGTCGGCGATGTATTGCGGGCTGATCACATCCAGATATTCGGTGCCAGCCGGCAGACCCAGTTCATTGATGTCGCGCAGCAGTTCGCGCGCCATGCGCAGGCCGTCGTTGATGCGGAAGCTGCTATCCATGTAAGGGTCGTTGATCATGCCTTTCCAGCCCACCGTGGTGCGCGGTTTCTCGAAGTAGACACGCATCACGATTTCCAGATCGGCACCCAGTTCCTGACGCATGGGCGCCAGTCGGCGTGCATATTCCATCGCGGCCTGCGGATCGTGGATCGAGCATGGGCCGATCACCACCATCAGGCGGTCATCCTGACCGTGCAGGATGCGGTGTAGCGCGACGCGCGCACCGGCGGCCGTGTGTTCCGCCTGTTCCGAGCACGCAAACTCGCGAATCAGGTGGGACGGTGGCGTCAATTCCTTCATTTCGCGAATTCGTAAATCATCGGTACGGGGCATGCTGTTCTCCAAAATGATCAAAAACTAAGGGTTTAAGAGTTGGGTCAAAAGGGTAAAAAAAAACCGCCTGAGAGGCGGTTTTTTAGGAATTTGCTGGAACTCGTTTTGCTGCTACGTGCACCGGCCGCTACTCCACCGCCTTGGGGTTGGAATTGCTAAAATAAAAATAGCCGGTAAAGAAGAAGCGCGTCATGTGCAGAGTTCCGTAAGTGGTGTAATGACTATAAACCCATTGTTCCGAACTTGGCAAGCGCTTTTTTTACTAAGCCTAGGCGGCCTCCGACAAAATAATCATCGGCGCCGCTTCCTTAAAGCAATTTTTAGACGGTACCGCCGACAGTCACGCCATCCAGGCGCAGCGTTGGCTGACCCACGCCCACCGGCACGCTCTGGCCTTCCTTGCCGCACACGCCAACTCCGGAATCGAGGCGCATATCGTTGCCGATCATGGACACCCGGTTCAGCACTTCCGGACCGTTGCCGATCAGGGTCGCACCTTTCACCGGGTAGCTGATCTTGCCGTTCTCGATCATATAGGCTTCGCTGGCCGAGAACACGAATTTGCCATTGGTGATGTCGACCTGACCGCCGCCGAAATTGACCGCGTACAGACCATTCTTGACCGAGGCCAGAATTTCGCCGGGATCCTTGTCGCCGCCCAGCATATAGGTGTTGGTCATGCGTGGCATCGGCAGATGGGCAAACGATTCGCGCCGCGCATTGCCGGTCACCGGCATCTTCATCAGGCGCGCATTCATGGTGTCCTGAATATAGCCCTTCAGGATGCCGTCCTCGATCAGTGTGGTGCACTGGGTCGGATTGCCTTCGTCATCGATGTTCAGCGAACCGCGTCGATCCGGCAGCGTACCGTCATCGACCACCGTCACACCCTTGGCCGCAACGCGCTCGCCGATGCGACCGGCGAAGGTCGAAGAACCCTTGCGGTTGAAATCGCCTTCCAGACCGTGGCCGATGGCTTCGTGCAGCAGGATGCCGGGCCAGCCCGGTCCCAGTACCACCGTCATCGGACCGGCCGGAGCCGGACGGGCGTCCAGATTCACCAGTGCCGAATTAACGGCATCGCTGGCATACTGTTCCAGCAGCGTATCGGTGAAATAGCCGTAGTCGTAACGCCCACCGCCGCCCGAGGAACCCATTTCACGGCGGCCGTTCTGCTCGGCGATCACGGTCAGCGAGACCCGTACCAGCGGACGGATATCGGCTGCCAGCACGCCATCACTGCGCACCACCAGCACCACATCGTATTCGGCGGCCAGACTGGCCATTACCTGCACCACGCGCGGATCTTTGCCACGCGCCATCAGTTCCAGCCGCTCCAGCAGCTTGACCTTGGCGGTCGCGTCCAGCGAGGCCAGCGGATCGTTGGGCAGATACAGCGCCCGGCCACCGGTGGGCGTCATGGCGCTGGCTACTTTGACCTTGCCAGCGCCAGCACGGGCGATGGTGCGGGTGGCCGCAGCGGCCGACAGCAGCGCCGCTTCGGAAATATCGTCGGAATAGGCAAACGCGGTGCGGTCGCCGGACACGGCGCGCACCCCGACACCCTGATCGATGGAGAAGCTGCCGGTCTTGACGATGCCCTCTTCCAGACTCCAGCCTTCGTTCTTGGTGAACTGGAAGTACAGGTCGGCATAATCGACCTTGTGGGTAAACATCGAGCCCAGCGTCTTGAGCAGCTTGGCTTCGTCCAGCCCGAACGGCGTCAGCAGAATGTCGCGCGCAACGGCCAGGGTGGACAGATTCGGTTCAAATGGCTTCATGGTGTGTTCTATCAATAATGTGCTGCGATTGTAGCCCAGTGCAGCCGGTTTCACATGGTGCGGTGACGCAGCGCCGGCAGACTGGCGCGGATGCTGTCGGTGTACGCCAGATCGAGCTGGCCCTGTACCACGCCCTCGCCTTCGGCCAGCACGTCCAGCACCTTGCCCCACGGGTCGATCAGCATGCTGTGGCCCCAGGTGCGCCGGCCATTCGGATGTTCGCCACCCTGCGCGGCCGCCAGCACATAGCACTGGTTTTCGATGGCGCGCGCGCGCAGCAGAATTTCCCAGTGCGCCTGACCGGTGGTGTAGGTGAAGGCAGCCGGCACCACGATCAGGGCCAGCGGCCCCATTGCGCGGTACAGTTCCGGGAAGCGCAGGTCGTAGCAGACCGACATGCCGACTTTGCCGAACGGCGCATCGAACACGCCGGGCGCCGTGCCCGGCACGATGGTGCGCGCCTCGTCATAACTTTCCGTGCCCTTGCTGAAGCCGAACAGGTGGATCTTGTCATAGCGGCTGACCTGCTCGCCTTGCGGGTTGTAGACCAGCGTGGTGTTGATGACGCGCTCGGGATCGTCCGAGGCCAGCGGCAACGTGCCGCCGATCAGCCAGATACCCAGCTCGCGCGCCAGCCCCGCCATGCAGTCCTGTATCGGCCCCTGCCCCAGCGGTTCGGCCACGGCCACTTTGTCGCTATCGTGACGCCCCATGATGGCCCAGTATTCCGGCATCAGCACCAGTTGCGCGCCGCCGGCGGCAGCCTGGCGTACCAGCCGGCTGGCAGTCGCCAGATTTTCGGCGACCTCCGGCGCGGAGATCATCTGGATGGCGGCCACGGTATGCAGTAGTTCAGACATGTACTCACTCATGTTGTCAGTTAGTGTTAGCAGCGCTGTACGACCTCAGGGCGCGCCTTTGGGCGGCGCCACCGGCTCGATTTTGGCGTTGTCGATTTTGCTGACGACGGGCGCCTTCCATGGCCCCGTCACCTGCATATGATAAGTCAGCGCCTTCATCACGGGCGCACTCAGGAATAGCTGGGCCAGGAAACTGCCCAGACCAATGACAGGATTCACGGCCAGCGCATACACCAGCGGCGCCGTGCCGAGATTGACTTCAGGGATCACTACCACGTGCAGATTGGCCGTTTCATTGGCCATGTCGGCGCTGCCATCCATCAGCACGGTGGCTGCCACGCCATGCATTTTCAGGTTATCGGTGCGCGCGATGCCGTGGCTGATGGCGGCATTGGCGGTGATGCCGTCAAATGCCAGCCCTTCCGAAAACACGTCATGGAAATCGAGTTTCAGCATGCGCGGCAAGGCTTGCAGACTGAGCACGCCGAGCAGTTTGGCCGCGCCCGCATCCTGCTTCAGGAACTGGCCTTTTTCCACATTCATCTTGATCTGGCCGGACAGGGTCGGCCAGTCCAGCGCATACGGCAAGCCCTTCCAGTTCATGTCGCCGGTCAGACTGCCCTTGCCGCCCCTCAGCGTCCCGGCAAAGCCGAAACGATCGAGCAGCTTGCCGGCGTTGGCGATGTCGAGCTGGAAGTTCAGACTGGAATCGTGCACGCCATCCTTGCTGACCCACTTGCCGCTGCCTTTCAGTTCGCCATCGGGATTGGACAGCAGCAGCTTGCTGACGCGCCATTCGCGCTGGCTCGGCAGTTGTGCATTATTCGCCTGCAGCTCCAGCCGTCCGAGTGCCTTGTTGAATAATTCGAAGCGTTCCACCACCACATCGAGCGCCGGAATAGTGGTGCTGGCAGCCTGACTATCGAGCAGTTCCTGCACCTCACGCGAAGCCGATTCCGGAATCACCAGCGAGGACAGGCGTGCCGTGACCTTGCCCAGCCCCTGCCCGGTGGAAGGCTCGCTCCACGTCAGGTGACCATTGGCCTGGGCCGAATCGATATTTGCCTGCCAGACGGTTTTCTGACGGCCTACCCCGATCACCACATTATCCAGTTTGCGGTCACCAATGATCAGTTCTGACGCGCGCACGGCGATGGTATCGGGCATAACGTACTGCAGAATCTCGCTGCTCTCGCCACTGCCTGCACTGCCGCCAGCGACCGGACTAGCGGCGCTGCCAGCGATGGCACTGGCCAGATCGGTCCAGGCATCGATATTCAGCGCGCGCAGATTGATGTGATACGCCAGCCCGCTATCCGGTTCCGGTGCCGGGGTGGCAATGCCGATCCCGCCGCGCACCAGTTTCCACGGCTGTTTCGCAGTTTTCTGGCGCTGGTAGCGCGCTGCGATGGGGCTGCCCGCGGTATTACCCGCGCTATTGCCAGCGCTATTGCCAACATTATTGCCGAGATTAATCCGCATCTCATCATGCAGGGCGCCGCCGCTATCGGGCGTCAGAGCGCTGTTCAGCACAAAGCGCAACGGCAAGGCCTCGCTAGCGCTCTTGTGCAGCGGCGCCGGCAGATCCACCGCCAGCCCGCTCAGGGTGGAATCGACCGCCACCACCACCTGATGGTCGCGCGCCGTCACGCTGCCCGTGTAGCGGGTGGCACCACTGAAATGGCTGGCCAGTCGCTGCATGGCGGGCGCCGCGTAATGCTTGCGGAAACCCTCGGCACTCAGGGTGCCAGCGAGTTTGACGACAATCGCATTGTCACGCTGACTGCCGCCCGTAATCGCCACCGGCCCGCCGAGGAAATTGCCGGACAGCTGGTTCAGATTGACGCCGCGCTCATTGAATTCGATCTTGCCCTGCGCGCCCTGGACTGGCGGCAGATCATTCATCAGGGTGATTTCATTGTTCTGCAATTGCAGCACGCCCTGCACCTTGGCATCGATCAGATGCGACAGTGGCAGATGCAGCTTCAGCCCCAGTTTCGCATTGCCGGTGGCCAGCGTCTCATCGGTGAAGTGCGAGATCCATTCCAGCACCGGACTGGCCGCCACATATTTGAGGAATTCTGCCATCGGGCCAGCGGCATTGCCGTCGATCTCGAGCATGGCATCGTGGGAGTCCAGATTGGCCACCACGGCTTTCACACCGCTCAGCGCCACGCCACCCGTGGTGGCCGTATCGCCGCGGATTTCCATGCGCGCCCGGTCAAACACGAAACTGCCCTTGATATGTTCGGCCTGCGGCCACAGCGGCAGCGGTTTACCATCTTTGCCCGCCTCTTTACCGTCGTGCAGATATTCGCCCGGTGCGTAATTGAGCTTGCCCTCGGTGAGCTTGCCAGCCACCCGGAACTCGCCACGATTGCGCTCCGCGCCGCTCTCGCCATGGAAGGGGAAATGGGCCAGATCGCCACGCAGACGCAGCGTTACATCATTGGCCACGCCGCCTTCCAGTGCGCCGCTCAGCCAGGCCCGCAAATCATGCGGGGTCTGCATCGGCAGATAACTATCGATGCGGTTCAGCTGAAAGTTGTTCAGGGTGCCGGTAAAGTCCACCGTGCCCATGCCCTTGCCTGTCAGCGGCATCCGGTGGCTGCCCTGCAAGGTGCCGCTCATGCCCTGCTGGAGAAAGTCCAGACTATCGACCTGCAACAGCAGCATATTGTCGCGCTCGAAACTCCAGCGCGCTTTCAGATTCAGGTGCTCGAACGGCATCGTCGGGGCGCTGAAATAAGCGGGCATCTGCAGCACCAGCTGCTGCGAGGCCAGACTAAAGCTACCACCCTGTTCGGTCGCATCGATCGCGCCGCTCAGATTTTCGAAACCGGGTATCGCCGGCATGGCCGCAATCGCCGGACCACGCGCCGATTTCGGCTGACCGGGACGGGGCGGCTGCGGCTTCAGGCCCAGCGCGACCAGATCGCCTTTGATGCGGTAGGACTGCAGGGCCGGATAGGCGCCCTGCCATTCGGCGGAAAAATTCTGCAAGCGGCCACGCGGGGCAAAATCGGCCAGCAACTGGCGCTGGTGCGCCGTCAGCGGCAGCCGCTCGGCCAGCCCGGCCATGCTTTGCAGGTCCAGCTGGGCGGCGCGCACGATGGTCTGCTCCGGTTTCGCGCCACTGGCGGCCACATACCGTTCCGACAGCGAGGTAGGCGCCATCACGAAGCCGTCCGGGGTGGTCAGGGTCAGATTGCTGAGCTCGATGGTATGACCGAGCGCACCGAAGCCGGAACCCGCCTTACCCTTGGCCGCGCCCACCACCATCGGCAGGCCGGCCGGTAATTCTTCCTGTGCCGCGACCCGGCCACTCAACTGCCGCAAGTCCAGCAGCGGCAATTCCTTGCCCAGTACCGCCGACACATTATTCAGTGCCAGATCGGCCGTGAAGCCGGTCAGGCGCGACTGGTCGATGCCCAGCCAGGCGCGCAGCGAACCGCCACCGCTATGCAGTTCGAAGGGGAAATCGAGCCAGGTCTTCCAGACCGGCAGATCGGTGTTGCGTAGTTCGGCGTAGAACTCGCCCTTCCACATCGACAGATTCGAGACGCGCGCGCCAAACGCCGGATGCGTGAAATCAGCGCGCACATCGAGGGGCGCGGCCAGTGCTGCCGGCGGGGTGGCGCGTACGGCCAGCTGATGGTGCAGCCACTGGTTACGCAACACTACCTGTACGCCCTCCAGCGCCAGCAGCGGTGCCTGACGTTGCTGGTCGAGCCACTGCACGCGGCCTTCGCGTATCACGATTTCGCGCTGCGCCAGCAACCAGTCGGCGCCCTTGCCATCGCCAGGGCTGCTCAGGTCGATAGTCAAACCAGCCACAATCAGGCGGCCCTGTGCATCGCGCTGCACGCTCAGGTCGGGCCTTACCAGCTCCAGCGACTGGAAGCGTACTTCGCCCGCCAGCACGCTCCACCACGACAGTGTCGCGGCAACGCTGGGCAGCGTCAGCGCCGGCTGACCGGCGCCATCATGCAGCACCACGTCGCCAAGGAATAAGGAAGGTCGCAGCCCATGCCAGGAGGCATACACGCGCGCAATCGCCACCGGATTACCCACCGCGCGACTGGCCAGCCGCTCGATATCACCCTTGTAATGGTCGATATTCGGCAGCACCGCATAGCGCAGGGTCAGGAACAGAATGGCAAAGGCGAAATACAGCAGCAAGCCCAGCTTGACGGCAAAGCCCAGCACATGATGGCTGGCCAGATTGCAAAAGCGATAGAACGCAGTCAGCCGATGCCAGCGCGTCGCCAGATAGCCCTCGCCTGCCACAGTTTCCTCATCTTGTTTTTGCATCAATAAGCTAATAAATCAGGCCATGCATCAAATAAATCGCTACACTCGAAGCCGCACGGTGGTGCCAGCGCGGTCATTCTACCTTATGCCCGGCCCGGCACACTGTTCGCCCGGCACTTGTCGTACCAGTTTTACATGTCGTTACGGCTCCTAAGGGAGCCCGCTACTCATCAGGATACCGCCCAGGATACTGCCCAACATGATTGCACCACAGCCTGTCTCATCACCCGCCCCCACCGTCTCACGTTTCTACCAGCGCTGGCTGGCCGCCGCGCCCGAGCGCGCCGCCCAGTCCGACGCCCTGGCGCACACGGCGCTCGACCAGCTTGATCTGGACCTGCAACTCCAGCAACTGCGCCAGCCCGACCCGGCCCGTCCGCCCCTACCGCTGGGCCGCGCCATGCGCCAGCTGCGCAATCTGCTGGTGAACGTGCTGATCCGGCGCGATCTGGCCGGTCAGGCCAATCTGGCCGAAGTGGTCAGCTGCATGACGCACTTTGCCGATTTTGCCATCACCCGCCATCTGGCCGAACTGATGCCGGAAATGGTCGCCGCGCACGGCGTACCGACCGGGCGCGACTCGGGCCGCGCGCAGCAACTGATCGTGCTCGGCATGGGCAAACAGGGTGGCGGCGAGCTCAATGTCTCGTCCGATATCGACCTGATTTTCGTCTATCCGGAAGACGGTGACAGTGTCGCCAGCGCAGCGGGCCAGCGCAGCCTGTCCAACCACGAATTCTTCATCCGCCTTGGCAAACGCCTGATCGCCGCCCTGTCCGAAATTACCGAAGACGGTTTCACCTTCCGGGTCGACATGGCGCTGCGTCCAAACGGTAATTCCGGCCCGCTGGCGTGCAGCCTGAACATGGTGGAACAGTATCTGATCGTACAGGGCCGCGAATGGGAACGCTACGCCTGGGTCAAAGCGCGTGCCGTGACCGGTGACGCGGAAGACATCGCTGCACTCGACGCCATCGTGCGCCCCTTCGTGTTCCGCCGCTATCTGGACTTCGGCGTGATCGACGCGATCCGCAATATGCATGCGCAGATCCGCGCCGAAGTGAACCGGCAGGAACGCCTGCACCCGGACCGCAGCAACAACGTCAAGCTGGGCCGTGGCGGGATCCGCGAAATCGAGTTTCTGGCGCAGGTTTTCCAGCTGATCCGCGGCGGCCGCGATGCCGCCCTGCGCGACCGCTCGACCCGCATCACCTTGCGTATCATTGCCGAAAAAGGCCTGCTCAGCCACGCCATCGTCTACCAGTTGCTGGCCTCCTACACCTTCCTGCGCAATCTGGAACACCGCCTGCAATATCTGGACGACGCCCAGACCCACACCCTGCCCGCCAGCGATGCCGACCGCCTGCTGGTAGCGCAAATGATGGGACTGGCCGACACCGCCACCCTGCTGACCCAGCTCGAAGCGCACCGCCAGTTCGTCGCCGGCCAGTTCGACGAAATGTTTTCCGACAAGAGCAGCGGCAGCCGTGGCAATGACAACGAACTCAACCCGCAGGTCAGCCACGAATGTGCCGATCCGGATAACCGCGAAGCCATGGTGGCGCGCTTTGCCGCGCTGGGCTTCGACGACGCCGAGGGCGCCGCGCGACGCCTGATCGCCACCTGGCAGGCACCGCGTCTGCAATCGCTGCCGGAAGCCAGCCGCGACCGTCTGCTGGGGCTGGTCAATCTGGCCCTGCCGCTGATCATCCAGTGTTCCTGCGAAACCAGCGGCGGCAACCAGCAAGCCACGCTGGGCCGGCTACTCGATTTTCTGGAAACCATCGCGCGCCGCTCCGCCTACCTGTCGCTGCTGACCGAATACCCGCACGCCCTGGCGCGGGTGATCGGCATGATGCACGCGAGTGGCTGGGCCGCCAAATTCCTCAGCCAGCACCCTATCCTGCTCGACGAACTGCTCGACGGAAGGCTGCGCACGGCCGAATTTGACGCTGCCGCCGTGGCTGCCGACCTGCAGCGCCAGCTGGCCGCCGACCCGAGCGATACGGAGCGCCAGATGGACATCCTGCGTGAAACCCATCACGCCCAGCTGTTCCACCTGCTGGCCCAGGATCTGGCCGGCGATCTGACGGTCGAAAAACTGGCCGACCACCTGTCGGCGCTGGCCGACACCATCGTCGCCGCCGCCATCAGCGCGATCTGGCAGACCATCGCTACGCGCCACCGCGAGGTGCCGCAATTTGCCGTCATCGCTTACGGCAAGCTGGGCGGCAAGGAACTCGGCTACGTCTCCGACCTCGACGTGATCTTCCTGTACGACGACACGGACCAGGAAGCCCCGCCCCAGTACGCCAAACTGGCGCAGCGCTTCATCACCTGGATGACCACCCACACCTCGGCCGGCATCCTGTTCGACATCGACACCGCACTGCGTCCCGACGGCGCCAGCGGCATGCTGGTATCGACCCTGTCGGCCTTCGAGAAGTACCAGAACAATGCCGCCTGGGCCTGGGAGCATCAGGCCCTGACACGGGCCCGCTTCTGCGCGGGCGACACCGGCATCGGCCAGCGCTTCGACGCGATCCGCGAAGCCGTGCTGCGCCAGCCACGTCCGGCCGACGGGCCGCTGCGCCAGGAAGTCATCGCGATGCGCAAACGCATGATGGATGCCAAACCCAACCACAGCGCCTTGTTCGATCTGAAGCAGGATCCGGGCGGCATGATCGACATCGAATTCATCGTCCAGTTCCTGGTACTGCAGCATGCGGCCACCTATCCGCAACTGACCGCCAACGCCGGCAACATCGCCCTGCTGCGCATGTTTGGCGAGCTGGGACTGATCCCGGCGAGCCGTGCTGCCGAGGTGGCCGATGCTTACCGACAGTTACGCAAACTGCAGCACCAGCTGCGCTTGCAGGGTCAGGATCTGGCACGCGTCGAACCGGCGCAAGTGGCCCACCATGCTGCGTCGGTGTCCGCCTTATGGCAGGAAATTTTCGCGTCATGAATTACAACACAGCAACACAAGCACTCGCCTACTGCACGCTGATACTCTACACTTGATCGCAATGCAGGCGCCAGCCGAGGACCATACCGGACCGGGGCATCGCGCCTGCATCACCATAATATGAGGAGAAACCACATGAAAGCATTCCTGCGCGCCACCACACTGGGCCTGAGCCTGTTTGCCATGAGCGCCTACAGCAGCGCTGCCGATAAAGGCACGCCAGACGAAGCCATCGCCATGGTCAAAAAAGCCGTGTCCTTGATCAAGTCCGACGGCAAAGAAAAAGCCTTCGCCGCCATTTCCGACCCGGCCAACAGCACCTTTCACAACCGCGACCTGTACATCTACGTCTACGATATGAACGGCGTCGCCGTCGCCCACGGCAACAACCCTAAAATGGTCGGCAAGCCCCTGATCGGCATGACCGACAACGAAGGCAAGCTGATGATCAAAGAAATGGTCGAACTGGCCAAAACCAAAGGCAAAGGCTGGGTCGACTTCAAATGGCCGAATCCGGTGACCAAATCCGTCGAAGCCAAATCCGGCTACATCGAAAAAGTCGACGACGTGCTGGTTGGCTCCGGCATCTACAAATAAACCCGGGGTCAAGACCGCGGGTCAAGACCGGGGGTCAAGACCGGGGTCAGATCCGACATCCGGACACGAGCTCGAGACTAAGGGCGCGGTCCCCACACCAGGCAACAAAAAAGCCTGCCGGTTTGCGCCGGCAGGCTTTTTTGTGGGATGCGCGAACGATTACTTCGCGGTCATCAGTGCCACGGTGGTGTCCAGCATGCGGTTCGAGAAGCCCCACTCATTGTCATACCACGACGATACTTTGACCAGACGGCCCGACACTTTGGTCAGGGTCGAATCGAAGTTCGACGAGGCCGGGTTGTGGTTGAAGTCGATCGAGACCAGCGGTTCGGTCTGATAGGTCAGCACTTCTTTCAGGGCGCCTTCAGCAGCCGCTTTCATCAGAGCATTAACTTCTTCCACGGTGGTGTCGCGCTTGGCGATGAACGACAGGTCGACCAGCGACACGTTGATGGTTGGAACGCGGATCGCGAAACCATCGAGCTTGCCGTTCAGTTCAGGCAGCACCAGACCTACCGCGGCAGCAGCGCCGGTTTTGGTCGGGATCATGCTCATGGTGGCCGAACGGGCGCGACGCAGATCTTCGTGCATCACGTCGGACAGTACCTGATCGTTGGTATAAGCGTGCACGGTGGTCATCAGACCGGTTTCCACGCCGATCGCGTCGTTGAGTGGCTTGACCAGCGGGGCCAGGCAGTTGGTGGTGCACGATGCGTTCGAGATCACGGTGTCGGTCGATTTCAGCACGTGCTGGTTGACGCCGTACACGATGGTCGCGTCGACATCTTTACCGCCCGGTGCCGAAATGATGACTTTCTTGGCGCCGCCCTTCAGGTGAGCCGAAGCTTTTTCCTTGGTGGTGAAGAAGCCGGTGCATTCCAGCACCACGTCCACGCCCAGATCGCCCCATGGAATTTCCGCAGGGTTGCGCTGTGCGAACACGCGAATCACATCGCCGTTCACGATCATATTGTCGCCGTCTACCGTCACGGTGCCAGGGAATTTACCGTGGGCCGTATCGTAGCGGGTCAGGTGAGCATTCGACTTGGCATCACCCAGATCGTTAATTGCCACGATCTGGATATCCTGTTTCTTACCGCCTTCGTAGAACGCACGCAGTACATTGCGGCCGATGCGGCCGTAGCCATTGATTGCAACTTTAATCGTCATACTATGCTCCTGAGTAGAAAAGTAGGTGGTGCAACTGCTTTAGTTTTACGGTGCTTATGCAATATTTATGCAGTATTTATGCAATCACTGCTTTGACTTGGGCCACGACGTTTTCCACCGTGAAGCCAAAATGCTTGAACAGCACGCCTGCCGGAGCCGATTCACCGAAGGTATCGATGCCGACTACTGCGCCTTCCAGACCGACGTACTTGTACCAGAAATCGGTCACGCCAGCTTCGATTGCCACGCGTGGCAAGCCCCGGGTCAGAACGCTGGCCTTGTAAGCGGCGTCCTGACGGTCAAATACATCGGTCGATGGCATCGACACCACACGGGCCGGAATGCCTTCTGCGGCCAGCGCAGCGGCAGCAGCAACTGCCAGTTCCACTTCCGAACCGGTAGCGATCAGCGCTACTTTGGCATCGGCTGCATCGCTCAGCACATAGCCACCGCGGGCGATATCGGCCACTTGCTGGGCCGAACGCTCCTGATACGGCAGGTTCTGACGCGAGAAGATCAACGTCGACGGGCCGTTTTTACGTTGTACTGCAGCACCCCACGCCACCATCGATTCGACGCTGTCGCATGGACGCCAGTTGTCCAGATTCGGGATCAGACGCATCGAGGAAATGTGCTCGACCGACTGGTGGGTCGGGCCGTCTTCGCCCAGACCGATCGAATCGTGGGTGAACACGAAGATCGAACGCAGCTTCATCAGGGCAGCCATGCGCAGCGCATTGCGGCTGTAATCGGAGAAGGTCAGGAAGGTCGCGCCGAACGGGATGTAACCACCGTGCAGGGTCACGCCATTCATGATGGCCGACATACCGAATTCGCGCACACCGTAGTTGATGTGGTTGCCCGGCTGACCGGAACGCACGGCAACGCACTCTTTCCAGTTGGTCAGATTGGAGCCGGTCAGGTCGGCCGAACCGCCGAGGAATTCCGGCAGCACCGGTGCCAGTGCCTGAATCGCGTTCTGGCTGGCTTTACGGGTAGCGATGTTTTCTTTCTTCTCGACGCAGCTGGCGATACCGGCAGCCAGTGCCGCATCGAAGCCGGCTGGCAGATCGCCGGCCATACGACGGCTCAGTTCGGCAGCTTCAGCCGGGAACTGGGCAGCATAGCCATTGAACAGCGTGGTCCAGGCTGCTTCGCGCTGGGCGCCGGCAGCTTTGGCATCCCAGGCGCTGTAGATGTCGGCAGGGATCTCGAACGGAGCCGAGCTCCAGCCGATGTATTCGCGTACCGCAGCGATTTCTTTATCGCCCAGTGCCGCGCCGTGCACCTTGTCGCCACCTTGCAGATTCGGCGAACCTTTACCGATGATGGTTTTGCAGCAGATCAGAGTCGGCTTGCCAGCGGTTTTGGCCGCAGCGATGGCCGCCGAGACGGCAGCCACGTCGTGACCGTCAACCGCGCGGATCACGTTCCAGCCATAGGCTTCGAAACGGGCCGGGGTGTCGTCAGTGAACCAGCCTTCCACTTTACCGTCGATGGAAATGCCGTTGTCATCGTACAGAGCGATCAGTTTGTTCAGACCCAGGGTGCCCGCCAGCGCGCACACTTCGTGGGAAATACCTTCCATCAGGCAGCCGTCGCCCAGGAAAGCGTAGGTGTAGTGATCCACAATCGGGAAGCCCGGCTTGTTGAATTCGCTGGCCAGCAGGTATTCCGACAGCGCCATACCGACGGCGTTGGCAATCCCCTGACCCAGCGGGCCGGTGGTGGTTTCCACGCCCGGGGTAATATCGACTTCCGGGTGACCCGGGGTTTTCGAATGCATCTGGCGGAAGGCCTTGATGTCATCCATGCTCACGGCGTAACCGCTCAGGTGCAGCAGCGCATAATGCAGCATCGAACCGTGGCCGTTGGACAGCAGGAAACGGTCGCGATTCAGCCATTTCGGGTTGGCCGGGTTGTGGCTGTAATGGCCACTCCACAGGGCAACGGCGATTTCAGCCATGCCCATCGGCATACCCGGGTGGCCGGAATTGGCCTTCTGGACGGCGTCCATTGCCAGCGCGCGGATCGCGTTAGCCATTTGAGTGGTGGGGAGCGTAGAAGTCATCGTAGATCTATCACGAAAGTATGGAAACTGGGTGCAAGGTTTATGCTGCCAGACCTAACAGGCTGGCGGCCGCGTCGAGTAAATTATTCCGAACTACTGCCTAGCTACTACTGCGCTGCGCACACGCAGCGGCTAGTACTGCCTGGTTACTGCCGACTTGCTGAGCCCATTATTTTACCAGACCAAGGCGGCCACGCTTTAAAATTGCATGTCAACACATTATCGGAACCCCGCATGCCGCGCTTTTACCTGCCCCAGCCCCTAGTCATAGACCAGCTCGTCCAGCTGCCCGACAGCGTGGCCCACCACATCAGTGTGCTGCGCCTGCCGCCCGGCAGTCTGATCACCCTGTTCAACGGCGAGGGCGGCGAATACAGCGCTGTTCTGGATCAAGTGGAAAAACGCCGCGTCAGCGTGGTGATCAAGACCCACACCCCGCGCGAAGCGGAACTGCCGTTCGGCATCACTCTGGCCCAGGCGCTGCCGGAAGCGAGCAAAATGGACTGGATCATCGAAAAAGCCATCGAACTCGGGGTCTCGGCGATCCAGCCGCTGGCCGCCCAGCGCTGTGTGGTGCGCCTGTCAGCCGAGCGCGCAGAGAAAAAAATGGCACACTGGCAAGCCATCATTGCCTCGGCCTCCGAACAGTGCGGGCGCAACCATCTGGCGCGACTGGGCGAGCTGCAAGACTATAAACAGTGGATTACCCAGCAGGACATGCACCGCCGCATCATCCTCACTCCGCGTGCCGAACAATCGCTGGCCGACTGGGCGCGCCACCAGAGCCCGCAGGCCGTGACGCTGGTGATCGGCCCGGAAGGCGGTCTTAGCGAGGCGGAAGAAGAGCAGGCGATGCGTCACGGCGCCTTGCCGCTGGCTATGGGTCCGCGCATCCTGCGTACCGAAACGGCGGGTCTGGCGGCCACCAGCATCCTCGCAGCCCAGTGGGGTGGCATGTAAGGGGAAGCCGGCACACCGCAGCAAAGTGATGCATCGCCCCAACACTTCAGCGTGATCAGGTGGCATCCTTGCCTTGCATGCAAGACGAGGGGCTATAATTTTTCGTCCGGCCAGTACGGCCGCCGAATTACCGGCCCCACTTGATCATGATCACCTCTTCTACCGGCGCCCACGCGCCCGGCGATGCCGCCATCCTTGAAGCTGCCGCCATCAAAGCTGCCCAGAGCGGACGCGATGACGAAGCAGCCCGGCTCTGGAGCATGCTGCTCGAACTGCAACCGCAACATCCACTGGCCCTGACCGCGCTGGGCAAACGTGCTTACCGGCTGGGCGACCATGCCAGTGCACGGCGCGCCTTCGAACGGCTGGTGCGCGCCGAACGCGACCAGCCACAGCACTGGGTCAATCTGGCGCTGGCCTGTCAGGGACAGGGCGATGAGCAGGCCGAACAGCAAGCCATCCACAATGCGCTAGTGGCCGATCCACACGATATGGTGGCCCTGCTGCTGCGCGCTAATCTGCTGGAACGGCAAGGCCAGACCCATAAATCGGCTTCCGCCTACGGCGCCGTGGCCTCGGTCGCGCCGCCGCTGGAGCGGCTGGCGCCGGGCATGCGCGACGCCGTCGAACATGCGCACCGCTACATCGAACGCTATCAGAGCGACTACGGCAAGTTCCTCGATGAGTTTCTGGAAACCCGCTACCAGCAGTTTGCCGGCGAAGATTTGCGCCGTTTCCGCGATTCCATCGACATCATGGTGGGCCGCAAACGCCGCTACGATTCACGCTCCATGATGTACCACTACCCCGGCTTGTTGCCCGTCGAGTTCTTCCCGCGCGAACAGTTCCCGTGGCTGGACGCCATCGAAGCGGGCACCGACACCATCCGTGACGAATTCCTGCAGGTGCTACAGGCCGAACAGGGCTTCACCCCGTATCTGACTTACCCAGACGATGTGCCGCACAACCAGTTTGCCGAACTGAATAATTCACCGCGCTGGAGCGCCTTCCATCTGGTGAAAGATGGCCGCCCCGTCGCCGGCAATATCGAACAATGTCCGCGCACCATGGAATTGCTGCGCGGCGCGCCGCAACCGGACCAGCCGGGGCGCACCCCGACCGTGATGTTCTCGCTGCTGAAACCGCGCACCCGCATCCCGGCCCACGTCGGCGTCAGCAATGCCCGCCTGCTGACCCATGTGCCGCTGATCATTCCGCCCGATTGCGGCTTCCGCGTCGGCAATACCACGCGCGAGTGGGTACCCGGCCAGGCCTGGGTGTTTGACGATACCATCGAGCACGAAGCATGGAACAATAGCGACAAGCTGCGCGTCATCATGATCTTCGACATCTGGCATCCCCAGCTGTCGCTGGCCGAACGCAGCCTGATCACCGAACTCACCCATGCCATCTACGCCTTCAACAGCGATTCCGGCAACTACGACACCTGACACTATGACTGTTTCCCACCAAGACGCGCTGGCCGCGCGCGACCATTATCTGCAACTGACCAGCCAGGGCCAGGGCGGAGCGCAGGCCTGGTTCGGTCTGGCGCAAGCCCAGCAGGGGCTGGGCGAATTCAAAGCTGCGCTGGCAGCACTCGATCAGGCCATGGCGAGCGCCCCCGACAATCTGCAATTACTGCTCTACAAAGGTGATCTGCTGGCCGCTGACGGCAACGCCGCCGCTGCCGCTGCAGTCTACCGCAGCGCCGTGGACGCCGCCCCGGCCGATCACGAACTGCCGGCCCAGCTGCGCGCCCACGTCCAGCGAGCCCGCCACGCCTGTGCCGACTACACCCAGAAGTTCGAGTTGACGCTGCGCAAAAATCTCGCCGAGGCCGGTTACAGCGAAGCGCCCGAGCACGCGCGCTTCCGCACCTCGCTGGACCTGCTGCTGGGTCGCAAACAGATCTATCTGCAGCAACCGCGTCTATATCACTTCCCCGGCCTGGCCGCGATCGAGTACTTCGAACGCGCCGCCTTCCCGTGGCTGGCGCAGGTGGAAGCGGCTACCGACGCGATCCGCGCCGAGCTAGAGCAGATTCTGCGCGACCAAGATGCCTTCGAACCCTATCTCAAGCATGATCCCAGCCAGCCGTTACGCAACCGTGGTGGCTTGCACAACAACCCCGACTGGAGCGCCTTCTACCTGTGGCGCAACGGCGAGCTGATAACCGAGAACGCCGCACGCTGCCCCAACACCATGGCCGCGCTGGCCGGGGTACCGATGCCGAGCATTCCCGGCCGCGCACCCACCGTGCTGTTCTCGCTGATGCGTCCGGGCGCCCACATACCGGCCCATACCGGCATCCTCAACACCCGCCTGATCTGCCATTTACCGCTGATCGCACCGCCCGGCTGCAGCCTGCGGGTCGGCAATGAAACCCGCCAGTGGGAAGCCGGCAAAGCCTGGGTCTTCGACGACAGCATCGAACACGAAGCATGGAATCGTAGCGACCAGACCCGCGTCATCCTGTTATTCGAAACCTGGCGCCCCGAACTGAGCGACAGCGAACGCCGGCTGGTCACCACCATGCTGGGCAGCATCGACGCCGTCAACGACTGGGAAACCTGACGCTGTAAAAATGGGGACGTAACGCTTTTTACAGGCAACACGAAAAGTGGGGACGTAACGCCTCCACACGCAACACCACCCGCCAAACGCACTAAAGGGGACGTAAGGTAATTTCGCAGCTGCTGCGAAATCACCTTACGACCCCTTTTTTTCGCCCCCCTTTTTTTGGGCAAGGCTTTTGCGGAGGCTGGACGAAAAAAAAGCGGCGGGTCTTGCGACCCGCCGCTTTTTATCCGTTCAGCCGATTAGAACTTGGCCGACAGGTTGAGGAACAGCTTGCGACCCATCGCGTCGTACATCGATGGGAAGGTGTTGCCGTTACCCGAACCCGTACCATATTTCGAGGTGATCGGTGGATCACGGTCGAACAGGTTGTTGATACCGCCCGACAGGGTGATTTTCTTGGTAATGCTGTAAGCAGCAGCCAGATCGAAGTAGTTAGCCGAAGCGAAGTGCGATTCAACTGGCTGACCAGTACCTTCGATATCGACACCGTGGAAGTAACGGTAGGTCACAGCCAGATCCAGCGCCCATGGAGTACTCCAGTTAGCGCGGGCTTTATGACGCCATTTCGGACGTGGCTGACCGCACTTACCGGCACCGTTGTACAGACCGACGCAATCGTAGCTAGGATCACCCGGCAGTTCTTCCACTTCGAAGGTTTTCAGCAGGGTGCCGTTCAGCGACAGGTCCATACGACCATAAGCGCCCAGTTTCTGGCTGTAGCTTGCTGCCAGATCGAAGCCCGAAGTGTTCAACGAGCCGATGTTGGTGTTGGTGCCAACGATGGATGCTTGTGGCAGCAGCCACAGAGTGCCCAGACGGTCACGGGTGATCTGCGAGCAGAACTTAGGATTGCCGGTGTTCAGGCACTTGTCCAGCGTCGTGGTTGGCTGCACGTTCGAAATCGTGTCAGCAACCTTGATGTTGAAGTAATCCAGGGTGACGGTCAGATTACGCATCGGGGTCAGCACCAGACCAATGGTGTTCGACTTCGAGGTCTCTGGGCTCAACTTAGGATTACCACCGGCCAGGTAGTTGTACTGACCTGCTGGGCTATCCTGAATGTTGCCGTACTGGGCAGCGGTAACGCCGGTGTTGGCGCACTGCGCCAGCGTAGCCGAAGGCTTAGCGCCGGCACATGGATCAGCGTCGTTGTCGTACAGGTTATTACCTGCTGGCGAGAACAGTTCGTTGATGTTTGGTGCGCGCACAGCTTTCTGGTGCGATGCACGTACTTTCAACATCGACATTGGCTGCCAGTCCATACCCAGACCGTAGGTGTTGGCTTTCACGCCGGTGTCGATATCGGTGTGACGATACGACAGGTTGGCGCCCAACGAGTCAGCGAATGGTTTGTTTTCCAGCAGTGGCAGACGGACTTCGCCGAAGATGTCTTTTACAACATAGCGACCTTTGACTGGTTTCACAGGACCACCCGAACCATCCAGGTCGAAGTTCTGCGAAGGACCGTCAGGATTCAGGGTCAGTGCTTCAACGCGACGCTCAAAGCCGACCGAAACACCCACACCGTTGCTGTTGCCAGGAATCTTGATGCCGTAGTCGCCCAGATCGGCAGCAATGTTACCACCCTGGATTTGCTGTTCGGTCTGACCGAACGACTGGCCAGGGATCTGGATGTAAGCCAGTTGTTCCTTGGTGATCTTGCCCAGTTGCCATGGGTTGTAAGGTACGCAAGCCGTATCGGCACCGCTCACGAACGAAGCGCACTGCGCTACGCCGTTGACGTTGACCACGTCCAGCGCCTTGGCACCACGCTCTTTCGAGAAGTAGTTTTCCGAGCTACCCGAGTAACGTACTTTCGAAGTCTGTGCGAACAGGTCGTAGTTCCAACCACCGATGTCGCCTTTGACGCCCATCAGCATGCGGTACGAGGTGTTGGTGAACAGTGCATCACGGCCACCGCCTTCAACGTTACGACGCTGGATCACTACGTCGGTGGTGTCGGTTGGCGAGTTCAGGCTCATGGCGGCCTTCATTGCTGGGGTCAGCAATGGGTTGTCGCCTTTGATGGTGTAGACGTTACCGAAGATACCGCCTGGAGCGATCTGTGCATCGGTACGGTCATCGTGGAAGGCGAAGTCAGCATAGACTTTCATCTTCTCGTTGACGTCGTAGTGTGCCGAAGCTGCTACGCCATAACGTTCGTCTGGACGCTGCAGGTGATTGATCGGGCCGAAGTTGTACTGGTCCAGCGAGTTGTTGAACGCGCGTGGGTTACCGTTAGCGTCGGTGGTGTAGACTTTGCCGGTTTTGGTGTTGGTGAAACGGCCGGTCGCATTGGTGCCCGAACCGCCGCAAGCGAAGCCTGCAGCCGAAGACGACAGCGAGCAAGCGGTGAAATCACGTTCCGATTGCAGCAGCGCGTCGTCTTGCTTGTAGCTGAAGAATACGGTGGCGTTACCTTTACCGTCAGCGAAGTTACCACCGATCAGCAGGGAAGCGTCTTTCGAACGGCCATCCAGACCTTTGTTGCCTGGAACGGCGAACTGGGCTGGGTTGGTGGCCGCGCGGCCGGCAACGATGGTGCCGACGCCAGCGGTGTTCTGTTGTTTGTGGTTGTAGCCGGAACCGTTCAGTTCGATCTGCACGCCTTCGAAGCGGTCATTCATAATGAAGTTGACCACGCCGGCAACCGCGTCAGCACCGTACACGGCGCCAGCGCCACCGGTCAGCACTTCGATGCGCTTAACCAGTGGGGTTGGGATTTGGTTCAAGTCGGCAGCCGACGAACCTGGCGAGCCGGCTGGCAGACGGTGGCCGTTGACCAGCACCAGGGTGCGGTTTTCACCGAGACCACGCAGGTTGACGGTAGCGGTACCGGTCGAGCCGTTGACCACGTTACCAGTTTGCGCTGCGAAGGCCTGTGGCAGGTTGTTCAGCAGGCTTTCGACGTTACGTACGCCGTCAGTCTTGATGTCTTTCGCGCCCAGCACAATGATCGGGCTGGTGCCGTCGGTGTTCAGGGTCGGGATGCGCGAACCGGTCACTTCGACCTTTTGCAGTGGTGCGTCAGCTTGCTGAGCGGTTGCAACTTGCATACCCAGCGCCATGCCGCCGATGAACATCACGCGGATCGAGCGAGACAATACTGTTTCCTTGATCATATTTTTCAATTCCCTTGGTGTGTTTAGTAGACGTTCCACCGCCTCTTTTGGAGAGCGGATAAAACGACCCATTTCTTGATTTAAACTACGCCGTTTCTGAACAACCTGGATAAAACTATTCAAAATCCGACTTACGACGCTTGCTCTTTCGTTGGTAAAAATCCGGCCTGCATTTCAATCCATGAAACCCATCCGAATTCTTCCGCTATTCATAAAAACATAGCAACTCAATCATTGTCAATGCACAGACTGTCCGAATAAACGGACTGAAGTAGCGCGTCGGCAAGCGCGCCGCCGGACCAACTTGCCACACAAGCAAGTTTGCAGCCCCGACAAAAAACCTTGCAGCCAAGGGTGTCTGCCTGTCTCCTCCTCACAACAGAAAACGCTGACTTTCCGTGCACGTCACGCACAAGGTTTCTATTACCCCAACTTACAGTAGCTATTTAGCAAGATAGCTCTGCCAAAAAGCAACAAATCCCCTTAACTTGTGCACTCCTGCAGGGAAGCAAACTCTCAAGCGAAATGACAGTGAAATTTTCAGTCGTCAAGCAGAAACCGGTGAAAATCAAGCGAAAACCACCGAACTTCAAAACAAAGATGAGGCAAGCGGCGCTTTTTACTTGTAAAAAATATAACCTCTGCGCGCCAAAAAAATTCTCAATGGAAATTAAATTCTGCCCTCCTGCCCTGACAGAAGGGCAGCATCCAATTTTGCGCAAAGTCTCGTTTTAACAACAAACTGCGCTGTTGCTTGTTATAAAACAATGTCTCATGCGCAACTTAATTTTCAGCAAACAATCGTTCGCGCCCGCCCCGCCACGGATCCGAGCGCTGCCGGACACTGCCGGCCCCATCGTCTGAATATCTGCGCAGATTATTTTCGCAGGAGAATCTGGCGAAATGCCCGAATAACTTCCCATACCCATCGGATTAATATCCACGGTATAAAACGGATGCCCGCTTATATTAATTTTAAAAGAAATCTATTCACCGGATATTCTAAGCGGCACTATAAAATAACCGCCGCACGGTGGTGACCGCAAAGCCGCTACCCAGCGCGCTACCATGCCAGCGCTGCACCCGTCGCGTCCGCTTTACTGCATTGACCTGCTGTGCGCGGTAAAATAGCGGCTTTTACGGGATCATCGCGACACCAGCGCCGCCGCATACGCCGCGCGGCCCGGCTGTCCTGGCCCGCCGACCATGGCGCCTAAACAGCGCCCTTACAGGAAACCCGCCATGTTGCGCATTAACGAACTCAAACTGCCCCTCAACCATGTGGAAGCCGACCTGCCGGCCGCCATTCTGAGCCGACTCGGCATCAGCGCCGACGATCTGCTCGGCTTTACCGTCTACAAACGCAGCTACGACGCCCGCAAAAAAACCGCCATCGTGCTGATCTACTCACTCGATGTGGAAGTGCGCGACGAAGCCACCGTGCTGCAGCGTCTGCACCACGACAACCATCTGATGACTGCGCCAGATACCAGTTACCAGTTCGTCGCCACGGCTGCCCAGCTGGCCGCCGCCGGTCAGCCACGTCCGGTGGTGATCGGCACTGGCCCGTGTGGCCTGTTCGCGGCACTGTTGCTGGCCCAGATGGGACTGCGTCCGATTATTCTCGAACGGGGCAAGCAGGTGCGCGAACGCACGGTCGACACCTTCGGCTTCTGGCGCAAGCGGGCCCTGAACCCGGAATCGAATGTGCAATTCGGCGAAGGCGGTGCCGGGACCTTCTCGGACGGCAAACTGTATAGCCAGATCAAGGACCCGAAACATTACGGCCGCAAAGTGCTGACGGAATTCGTCAAGGCCGGTGCGCCGGAGGAAATCAGTTATGTGAGCAAGCCCCACATCGGCACTTTCCGGCTGGTGAAGATGGTGGAAGAGATGCGCGCCAACATTGAACAGATGGGCGGCGAGTACCACTTCGAAAGCAAAGTGGTGGATCTGGACCTCGAAGCCACCCCTGAAGGCGGCCAGGTCCGCGCAGTGGTGCTCGACAATGGCCAGCGCATCGTCACCAACCACGTCGTGCTGGCCGTCGGTCACAGTGCCCGCGACACCTTTGAAATGCTGCACCAGCGCGGCGTCTACATCGAAGCCAAACCCTTCTCGATCGGCTTCCGCGTCGAGCACCCGCAATCGCTGATCGACAATTGCCGCTTCGGCCCCAACGCCGGTCACCCGATACTTGGCGCGGCCGACTACAAACTGGTGCACCACGCTTCCAACGGTCGCGCCGTGTACAGCTTCTGCATGTGCCCGGGCGGCACGGTGGTGGCGGCAGCATCCGAACCGGGCCGCGTGGTGACCAACGGCATGAGCCAGTACTCGCGTAACGAACGCAACGCCAACAGCGCCATCGTGGTCAGCATTTCGCCGGAAGTTGATTACCCCGGTCACCCGCTGGCCGGCATCGCCCTGCAACGCGAACTGGAAGAAAAAGCCTTCGCGCTGGGCGGCAGCACTTACAACGCGCCGGGCCAGTTGATGGGCGACTTCGTGGCCGGACGCGCCTCGACCGAGTTCGGCAGCGTGATCCCGTCCTATAAACCGGGCGTACACCTGACCGATCTGGCCGAGATCCTGCCCGAGTATGCAGTGAGCGCACTGCGCGAAGCCTTCCCGGCGTTCGACAAGCAGATCAAAGGCTATTTCAAACACGACGCCGTACTGACCGGTCTGGAAACCCGTACTTCCTCGCCGATCCGCATCAAGCGCCGCGACGATACGCTGCAAAGCCTGAATACGCGCGGCCTGTTCCCTGCTGGCGAAGGCGCCGGTTATGCGGGCGGGATTCTGTCGGCCGGCGTGGACGGTATCAAGGTCGCGGAAGCCGTGGCGCAGGCTATGCTGGCAGGCACCCCGCCTGCCAGATAAGTGACGCTGTGGCGCACCGCTATAGCCAGCCGGCGCGGCGGAAGCGCCGGTGTAGATAGACACATACGCCCACCATCACGGTCAGCGCCATCGGATAGCCATACTGCCATTCCAGCTCGGGCATGACTTTGAAGTTCATGCCCCACACCCCGGCAAACGCGGTGCAGATGGCGAAAATGGCGGCCCATGCCGCCAGCCGTTTATTGACTTCGCTTTCCTCGATCGCCACCATCGACAGATTCACCTGTATCGCCGTGGCGATGGTGTCGCGGATATTGTCCAGCGCGGCGCTGATGCGGTGCAGATGGTCATGCACATCGCGGAAATATTCGCCCGATTCGCGGCAGATCGCCGGTACCCGGCCACCATGCAAACGCCCCACCGCTTCCATCAGCGGCGCCACCACGTGACGCACTTGCGTGACTTTGCGCTTGAGCTCATACAGGTGCTGGATATTGTCGCGCTGCTTGCCCTTGCTGAAGATTAATTCCTCGATCTGTTCCAGTTCCGATTCCAGCCTATCGAGCACCGGGAAGTAGCGATCGACCACTGCATCCATCAAGGCATACAGCACAAAGGCTGGTCCCTGGCGCAGCATATGCGGTTCGCGTTCGGCGCGCGCCCGCACGCCGAGAAAATTCTGCAGGCTATGGCTATCGCGCGACGACAGCACGTAATTGTCGCCCACAAAAATATCCACTTCGCCCACCACCACATCGCCGTCCTGCCAGTCGACTGTCTTCACCACCACGAACAGCGAATCACCATACTCTTCGATCTTGGGGCGCTGATGACCACGCCGGGCATCTTCCACGGCCAGTTCGTGCAGACCGAATTCTTCCTGCATGGTGTTCAGTTCTTCGGGCTGGGCATCGCGCAGCGCCACCCAGACAAAGGTCTCCGGCTGCTGCACATACTCGCTGATGTCGGCCACCGGAATATCGGCCAGCTTCTGCCCGTCCTGATAGGCTACGCAATTAATCAACATAGGGTCACTAACATAAGGTTTCCAAAAAAAAGCTCCTGACTTTGCAGCCAAGAGCTTACCTGAAAGCGTCCCCTTCCGGAGTAACGGCGCTCGCGCCCTTGCTCCGGATGGCATTGACATCCTCCCCGCCCTAAAGGACGGGGATTCCTACGGCGCTGCGCGATGATTTGCGAGTCGCTTCGGTGGGAACCTGCTTCATCGAGCGGCCTGACTGCGCCGTCTCTCCACAGGCTAAGACGCGATGTCCTCGCGCTAAAACATTGATCGCGCCGACCACATCGGCGTGATTTTCGTAACCGCAATCGACGCACAGGAAGGTGGCTTGTGTTTGCCGATTGTCTTTTGATACATGGGCGCAGGCCGGGCACATCTGGCTTGTATGGTGAGGCGGAACGGCCATTAAGATTCCGCCGTGCCAAACTACCTTATATGTCAGTTGGCGTCTGAACTCGCCCCAACCCTGATCGAGAATGGAACGGTTCAGGCCAGATTTCTGCGCTACCTTTTTGCCGGGCTGTTCGCTATTGCCTCTGGAAGACTTGGACATATCCCGTACCTGCAAATCCTCAATGCATACGAGCGCGTGGTTTTGGCTGATCGTCGTTGTGGTTTTGTGCAGGAAGTCTTTGCGGGCGTTAGCGATACCGGTGTGAATCTTCTGGACACGGGCCTTAGCCTTCTTCCAGTTATTGCTGAACTTGACCTTGCGGCTCATGCGGCGCTGGTAGCGCGCAAGGCGTTGCTGGTGCTTCTTGAAGCTATTAAGCGGCGCGACGAAGTCTCCATCGCTGAACGTGGCGAAACGGGCGATACCGACATCGATGCCGATGGCGGTGGTCGCCGTGGGCAGCGGCTGTTCGACTTCGCGTTGCGTCTGGATCGACGCGAACCACTTGCCGCCCGACTGACTCACGGTGACATTGCGGACCTCGCCCAGCACATCACGGCTGTTGCGGTAGCGCAGCCAGCCGAGCTTGGGAAGGAAGATGCGGCCGTTACCCTGATCGAGCTTGAGCTGTTTCGAGTCGGGGTAGCGAAACGTATCGCCGCTACCCTTGCGCTTAAATTTTGGAAAGTCGGCGCGTTTCTCGAAGAAATTCTTGTACGCCTTCTCCAAATCCTTCAAAGCATGTTGCAGTGGGTGACACGGCGCGTCCTTCAGCCAAGGTGTGTCGTGACCATTGCGCCACCCAGTCAATTGCTTCGCCATGGCGACGTAGCCAATGAACTTGTTGCCCGCCTCGTGGTTCTTCTGTTGCAACGCCAGCGCTTTGTTGTAGACGAACCGGCATGACCCAGCGAAGCGGCGCATATCGCGCACTTGCTCGCCATCGGGCATCAGTTCGTATTTGTAGGCTTGTAAGCGTTGCATACTTCAATTATGGTTTGGTCTATGAGCAATGACAACGATATTCGACAAGGAAGTCACTGCGTTTTCCTGATGCATGTGCATTTGGTCTTCGTGACAAAATACCGCCGTGAAGTATTCACAAAAGAAATTCTTGACGACCTGCGCCCGATGTTCGCCAGCGTCTGCACAGACTTTGAATCGGAACTGGTGGAGTTCGACGGCGAGGATGACCATGTACACTTGCTGGTGAACTACCCGAGCATCCGCAAGAAGCTATGGGGCGGCGCGCTATGGTCGCCTTCCTACTTTGCCGGTAGCTGCGGTGGCGCACCCATTGCCGTTATCCGGCAGTACATCGAACAGCAGCAAACACCACACTAGACGCACCAAACCGGACGGCTTCGTCGTCCGCGCTCTTGACCCCGCCCTGAAGGGCGAGGTTTGCCGCGCAACCGATCAATCGTCTTTCGCGCCGTCGATCCCGAGTTCGGCAATTTTGCGGGTAATGGTGTTGCGGCCGATTCCGAGCCGCACCGCCGCATCATTCTTGCGTCCATGCGTATGCTTGAGCGCCGTGCGGATCAGCGATGATTCGAACTGCCGTCCCAGCACCGCCATCACTTCCTGCTGACCGGCACTGAGCATGCTGGCAGCCTGCGCTTCCAGCAAGGCCAGCCACGCATCGGGGCCGCTGCCAGCCAGTGCTTCGGCACTAGCGGCCGCTGGCAGCGTAGCGTGCGATGGCGGCAGGCTGTAAGGCTCGCTGGCAGCGCCACTCAGCACGGCCGCCGCACCACTACCATGCTGCTCCTGCGTCAGTTCCAGCGGCAAATCCTTGATCTCCACGGTCTGCCCCGGCGCCATCACGGTAATCCAGTTGCACAGATTTTCCAGCTGGCGCACATTGCCCGGCAAGTCCAGACTACACAGGAACTGCACCGTGGCATCGCTCATGCGCTTGGCTTCAACGCCGAGCTGCTTGGCGCTCTGCACCAGGAAGTGGCGCACCAGAATGGGGATATCCTCGCGGCGCTCCCTCAAACTGGGCAGACGCAGCCGGATCACGTTCAAACGGTGATACAAGTCTTCACGGAACAGACCATCGCGCACGCGCTGTTCGAGATTCTGGTGCGTCGCGGTGATCACCCGCACATTGGCTTTCAAAGGCTGATGGCCGCCGACCCGGTAGAAATGTCCGTCCGACAGCACCCGCAGCAAGCGGGTCTGCAAATCGAAAGGCATGTCGCCGATTTCATCGAGGAATAAGGTGCCGCCTTCGGCCTGCTCGAAGCGGCCACGCCGTGAGGTCTGGGCGCCCGTAAAAGCGCCGCGTTCATGGCCGAACAGTTCGGACTCGAGCAGATCTTTGGGAATCGCTGCCGTATTCAGGGCAATAAACGGCTGGGCTGCGCGCGGACTATGCTTGTGCAGCGCGCGTGCCACCAGCTCTTTACCGGAACCCGATTCGCCCGTAATCAGCACCGTCACATTCGACTGCGACAGGCGGCCAATGGCGCGGAAAACTTCCTGCATGGCCGGTGCCTGACCGAGAATTTCCGGGGTTTCTGCCGGACCCGACTCGACACTGGTTTCGCGCAGGCTTTCGTCGAGCGCGCGGCGAATCAGTTCAACGGCCTTGTCGATATCGAAGGGCTTGGCCAGATACTCGAAAGCGCCGCCCTGGAAGGCCGCCACGGCCGAATCCAGATCGGAAAACGCAGTAATGATGATCACTGGCAGCCCGGGGAAGCGGGCCTTGACCCGCTGCAGCAAGTCCAGTCCCGAATCGCCTGGCATGCGGATGTCGGACACCAGCACCTGCGGCGTTTCAAACTCCAGCGCAGCTATCGCATCGCGTGCATTGGCAAAACTCTTGGTCGCCAGATTCTCACGTGCGAGTGCTTTTTCCAGTACCCAGCGGATCGATTCGTCGTCGTCTACTATCCAGATTGGCTTCATGTGTATTGTGTATTCCCGCAATGGATCGTCTATCAAGGGACTCGGACTTCACACCCGCCCGCCAGCGCTTATGGCAATGGCAGCAAAATGCGGAAGTCCGTATATCCAGGCCGGCTGTCGCACTCGATCACGCCCATGTGCTGCTGCACAAAGGTCTGTGCCAGAGTCAATCCCAGGCCGCTGCCGCCTTCCCTGCCCGACACCAGCGGGTAGAAAATCCGGTCACGGATCTGGGGCGCGATGCCCGGTCCATTGTCAATGATATGCAAGTCTAATGCCAGCCCGTAGCGGACCTTGGCCAGCGTCACCTGGCGCCCCACGCGGGTCTTGAAAACAATCTCGGCATCACCGGCGTCGATGCGCGCGGCCAGCGCCTGTGCCGCGTTATGGGCAATGTTCAGCACGGTCTGGATCAGCTGCTCTTTATCGCCGCGGAATTCGGGAATCGAGGCATCGTAATCGCGCCGGATGGTCAGGCCGGTAGGGAACTCGGCCAGCATCAGGCTGCGTACCCGCTCCAGCACTTCGTGGATATTCACGTCGCCGACGATGTGCGGGCGGCGGTGCGGCGCCAGCAGTCTATCCACCAGCGTTTGCAAACGGTCGGCTTCCTTGATGATCACCTGGGTGTATTCGCGCAGTTCGCCGGCATTCAGGGCCGGCAGCTCCATCTCCAGCAACTGTGCGGCACCACGGATGCCACCGAGGGGATTCTTGATCTCGTGCGCCAGATTACGGATCAGTTCTTTATTCACCTGGCTCTGGTCGAGGATGCGTTCCTCGCGGTCCAGCTTGAGGTGCTGCAGATGCTCGCGCAATTCGATCAGCAGATGGCCGGCCGGCTCATCGAGGGCGGTGACGATGCTGTGCACATGTAGGGCATCGCGCCCTACCCGCTCCAGCATCAGGTCCTGCCGCAGATCGGCAAAGCGGTGTTCGCGCGCCTGCGTGCAGATATTGTCGAGTTCTGCGGGATTGAGGAACTGTGCGCTCAGGGTCTGGCGCGACAGCGCTTTCAGCGAACTTTCCAGTAAATTCTCGGCGGCCGCATTGGCATAGGCGATCTTGCCATCGCCATCGAGCAGCAGGACGGCCGAGGCCAGCAACTCCAGTCCTGCCAGCGCGGCCGGACGGGTCGCGCCACTGCCCGCTTTGAGCGGCCCGCCTGCCGCCAGTTCACTGCTCGGATTACTCGCTAAACTGCTCATCGGATATTCGCGATCTCACGTTTTAAAGCGTCGATATTTTTTTCCGTGCGGCTGATGCTGTCACGCATGCCAGCCACCCGTTCCAGGTATTTTGCGTAATTACGTTCATCGCCCTGCCGTTCCGGCTCGCCGTTGTTAAACGCTTTGCGCTGCTCGGCCAGCTTGCCTTGCTCGTTCCGTAATTCGTCTTCGAGAATCGCGCGCCGGTCGGCGTCGCGGGCGCGCTGCTGCGCGCCATCGACGCGGGGAAATTCGCCCGGCGTGGCCGACGGCGCGGGATTGCGCGGCGCAGCTGACGCGGCCGGTGCAATAGCGCGCGGCGGTGCGGCGATCACGGTGCCGGGCAAATCCATCAGCTTGCAGTGCTTGCCCCGATTCACATCGGTGTATTCGACGCTGCCCGCAGGCGCGCTACATTTATAAATCTGCCCCTGAGCAGCAGCGCAGGTCAGCAAGGTCGCAAAGACCGCCAACGCCCGCAGCACACCACCCCGGCAGGACTCAGGCATCATCATCTGTCATCCGTGTCGAACCATGGAGCCCGACTATACAACATCCAAAGAAAAACGCGGGGAAAGCGCTGCTCGCCCCGCGTTTCTAGTCTGCTTGAACGGCACCGGACGGGCCGGTGCGCGCTGCTTACAGCGAGTAGTACATATCGAATTCAGCAGGGTGCGTGGTCATGCGCATGCGCTGTACGTCCTGCATTTTCAGTTCGATGTAGGCATCGATCATGGAATCGCTGAAGACGCCGCCACGGGTCAGGAACTCGCGGTCTTTGTCCAGGTTTTCCAGTGCTTCTTCCAGCGACGAGCACACGGTCGGGATCAGTGCGTCTTCTTCTGGTGGCAGATGGTACAGATCTTTCGATGCGGCTTCGCCCGGATGGATCTTGTTGGCGATACCGTCCAGACCTGCCATCAGCAGTGCAGCGAAGCACAGGTAGACGTTAGCCAGTGGATCCGGGAAACGGGTTTCGATACGACGGCCTTTTGGATTAGCCACGTGTGGAATACGGATCGAAGCGGAACGGTTTTTCGCCGAGTACGCCAGTTTCACTGGAGCTTCGAAGCCTGGTACCAGACGTTTGTACGAGTTGGTGCCCGGGTTGGTGATCGCGTTCAGTGCTTTCGCGTGCTTGATGATACCGCCGATGTAGTACAGCGCGGTGTCCGACAGACCGGCATAGCCGTCGCCAGCGAACAGGTTGACGCCGTCTTTCCAGATCGACTGGTGCACGTGCATGCCCGAACCGTTGTCGCCAACGATAGGTTTCGGCATGAAGGTCGCGGTTTTGCCGTAGCTGTGTGCCACGTTCCAGACCACGTATTTCAGGTTCTGGGTCCAGTCAGCACGCTCGACCAGGGTCGAGAACTTGGTGCCGATTTCGTTCTGGCCAGCGCCAGCAACTTCGTGGTGGTGTACTTCGACCGGGATGCCCAGCGATTCGAGGATCAGGCACATTTCCGAGCGCATATCCTGGAAGCTGTCGACTGGTGGCACTGGGAAGTAGCCGCCCTTGACGGTTGGACGGTGGCCGCTGTTGCCGCCTTCGATGGCTTTGTCGGTGCTCCACGAAGCTTCGTCGGAATCGATCTTGACGAAGCAACCGGACATGTCGATCTTCCAGCGTACGCTGTCGAAGATGAAGAATTCTGGCTCTGGGCCGAAGTAGGCGGTGTCGCCCATGCCCGACGATTTCAGGTAGGCTTCAGCGCGTTTGGCGATGGAGCGCGGGTCACGGTCGTAGCCCTTGCCGTCGGCAGGCTCGATCACGTCGCACTGCATGAACAGCGTGGTTTCTTCCATGAATGGGTCGATGTTCGCGGTGCTTGGATCTGGCATCAGAATCATGTCGGATGCTTCGATACCTTTCCAGCCGGCGATCGACGAACCGTCGAACGCGTGGCCCGATTCGAATTTGTCGATATCGAAATGCGAGACAGGCACGGTCACGTGCTGTTCTTTACCACGGGTATCAGCGAAACGGAAATCAACGAACTTTACTTCGTTTTCCTGGACCATTTTCAGAACTTCTGCGGCTGTCATTGCCATGCGTATCTCCTAAAGGAATGTGGGGCTCGTGCGCCATTGGTAAGCAGTATTCGTGCCAGCTTACAACAAATGCATTGTTGTCGGCAGCCTCGTGGATCATGCTGGCAAATGAATCTAAAATTCACCGACACGGATCCATGCCCCGTTTTGTGGCACATCAACACCGCACCAATTGAGTGCAAATTCGAATTTTCGCACCGAGTTTGTGCAATTCCGGAAAAATCACCAAAATTGCACAGGCTTGGTGCAGGCTTGCGTGCAGCAGGTGCAGGCAGCCTATAATATCCTCAAACCCACCACTGGAACATCTCATGAGCAAAATAGAAGAGATCCTCGCGCTGGCCCGTAGCCGCAGCAAAGACTGGCCCTATGCAGGCGCCGTGACGCCGCAGGAAGCATTTGATCTACTCAGTGCCGAACCGTCCATCAAGCTGGTCGATGTGCGCACCCACGCCGAGCGCGACTGGGTGGGCAAGGTGGCGATTCCGGAAGCCCAGTACAGCAATGTGCAATGGATGTTGTACCCGGGGGGACTGGCGAATATCGATTTCATCGAGCAGCTCAACACGGTGGCGCGCAAAGATCAGACGCTGCTGTTCCTGTGCCGCTCCGGTGTGCGTTCGCGCTCGGCCGCCAAGGCGGCCACCGAGCACGGTTATCAGCACTGCTACGACATTCTGGAAGGCTTCGAAGGCGACAAGGATGAAGTGGGGCACCGCCGCAACATCAATGGCTGGTGCAAAGACGGCCTGCCGTGGATCGGCGCCTAGCAGGACAGGCGCCCGGTTCGGCCTATTCCACGCTAGCATCGGCCAGTGTCACTTGATCCATCAAAAACTGGATACGCTTGCGCACAAACTGGATGTGACTGCGCAAGCCGTATAAACCATCGGCAAACGAGAGCGGAATCGAGACCTGATTCACCAGATCTTCGATCTCGTTCAGCCTTTGCAACTGGGCCTGATACACCGCCAGCCTATCCTCGTCGCTGGCCTGTTCGACCGCCTGCTCGACCGAGCGCAGCTGACCATACCAGCGATATACGCGCGAGCGGATCCGCCACACATACAGGGGCGGCACCACCTTGGACAGCGGCAGAATCAATGCCCCCAGCGCCACCACCACCACCCACATGCGGTCAAAGAAATTGGCTAGCCAGAAGGTCATATAGCGCTGCAACAGCGGCGGCCCGCTCTTGTAGAATTTGGCCGCCTCGGCGTGCACGGGAATTTCCGTGTATTTGGCCGAAGGGAACTGGCCCTGCTGCGCAAACCAGCCCGCAGCACGATGGATCGACACGGCAGACTGCACGAACAGATCGACCAGTGCCGGATGCAGATTCTCGCGCGCGACCAGCGTTGCGGTGGGCGCGATCAGATCAAAATTTCGCGCCGGTACATTGCGACCCAGATCGACGATCCCGCGCGGCAGCATGACATGCGACAGGAAGGGCATTTTGCGGCCATAGGCTTCGGCCTGGGCAAAATTGAATAAACGGATACCCGGTGTTTGCAACAGCATCTGAATCAGGGGCGCTTCCGGTGCCGACGTGAAGACCAGCCCGTCGATGCGCCCTGCCAGTAACTCCACGGTGGCCGGCGTATTCGCCAGCGAGTAGCGCTCAACGTCGCCTTTTTCCAGTCCGTTCAATTCCAGCACCTGACGGAACAGACGCGGGGCGCCGGCACCTTTCGGACCGAAATTGATCTTCTTGCCCTTCAGTTGACTCAGGTGGGTAATCGGTGGCTGACCACGGGTCTCGCGCAGGAACAGCCACAGTGGTTCGACAAACAGGCTACCCAGCGACGTCAGCCCTTCCTGCTCGGCGACGGTCTCGTTGGTGCTACCGCTCTGGACAAACGCGATATCAACTTTGCCTTCCCTGAGCAGGCGCAGATTTTCACCGGAACCGGCGGAGGGCACCAGTGTGACCTGCACCCCGTGTTTGGCCAGTGCTGTCGCGTATTTCTTGCCGAATTCCGCATACGCACTGTTGTCCTGCCCGGTTGCTAGTCGCACCGTGCGCGGCGGCATCGGATCCACCAGCCAGTAAGCCAGCGCGCCGATGGCCGCAATCAGCAGCAGCGTCGGCGCGGCAGCCACCAGTAGATCGCGCAGCGAAAACTGGGTGAACTTGAGAATTTTAGACATGTGTTGAGGCAAAGGTTACTTAGGCTGCTACATTGCCAACAATTGCCCAACTATGCAAGCGCGCATTGCCAGGCGCTGGTCCGCTACGGGCCGACCAGCGTGACCTAGCCGCCGCACGCCTTTAACGGTGGCATGCCGGGTTTGGCGGGCGCCGCCGAGTCGATCAGCGGCATCAGCGTCGGCGCCAGCACCACCAGCAATTGCACCGGCAAGGCGCTGGTGAAGTCGTAATTCTTCGAGTCCGGCCCGTGCACATAGGCCGTCATACTGCCGAAGAAGCGTTCGCCGATATTGAACACGAAGGTCGCCGAACGGTTCACATAGCGCGATTCGATCAGGCGTCCACCGCCTGCATACACATCGAAACGCTGGTCACCGGTGCCGGTTTTACCACCGACCGCCAGCTCGGTGCCGTCGGCCAGCATAAACGCCTTGCGGGCGCGCTTGGCGGTGCCGTCCGACACCACCCCGCGGATCGCCTGCGCCACCACCGCCGCCACCTCGGGCGCCAGCACCCGCTCGTCTTCCGTCGGCTTGCCCTTGCTGACCACGGTTTCGTAAGGCGTGCCCCTGGCGAAATGCAGCGAACTAATCCGTTGAGTCGCTTTGCGGACGCCGCCGTTGACGATAATCCCCATCATTTCCGCCAGCGCGGCCGGCCGGTCAGCCGACGCACCCAGCGTAGTCGCATAGGATGGCACCAGCGAGTCGAAGGGATAGCCCATTTTCTTCCACTGCTTGTGGATTTCCATGAAGCCTTCCATTTCCAGCAAGCCGGCAATGCGCTTGTCCTGCGCGTGCTTGTGATGGGTCTTGAACAGCCACTGGTAGACTTCCTGGCGCTGCTTCTCGCTGGCCACCGTCATTTGCGCCAGCGTGGCCCCCGGATGCTCGCGCAGATACGCCGCCATCCACAGTTCCAGCGGATGCACACTGGCCAGATAACCACGGTCGGCCAGCGACCACTGATCGACCGCATATTGTTGGTACAGCTTGTCGATCCGGTCATCCGGTACTTCGTTCTGCGACGGCAGATTGTCATGCAGGAAGCTGGCGAACTGCTGCTGGGTCGCCTGCGGATACACCGTGCGGTGGATCACCGCCAGCCGCACCGGCGTGCTGCGGATATTCGCCAGCAGTATCCGGTCCAGTTCCGCGGCCGGCTTGCCCTTGTATTTCAGGTAGAAACGGCCGAGGAATTCCTTGCCTTCCTTGTCGGCGAAGCGCGCCAGATAATCGGCACGGCGCGGATCGTCGGCATCGGCCAGCAGGGACGCCGAAGAACCAGGCGTCTGGAACATATAGTACTTGGCCACATCGCGCATCAGGCGCACGAACACCAGATTGGTGGAACGACGCAGGCCTTCCGTCACGCTCAGGATCTTGCTGTTGTCTTCCTTGGAGAAGTTACCGAAGTGGTGCAGACCACCGCCAGTGAAGAAGCCCTCGCCCGGGTTGCCCGAATACTGGCGCTCCATAGCGGCATTCAGCATCGTCGTCAGGGCCCGTGCCGCCGGATCCTGCGGCAGCGCCTTGAAGTAGTCACGTGCCCACTGCGATAAACGGTCCTGCGGATCGATCACCACCTTGGCTAGCGCCGCACCATCCATACCGGCATATTTGCGGTGCAACTGATCGACGATGTCCAGATAACTGACCAGGGTGCGCAATTTGGCGGTGGAGCCCAGATCGAGCTTGGCGCCCTCATTGATATCGAGCGGCTGATCGAAGTTATCCGTCTGCAGGCGCAGCAGATTGTATTGCGGGCCTTTTTCCAGCAGCGTGAAACTGTACACCACGCTGGCCGGATCGCCGTTGCCCAGCATGCCCTTGCCGGTCAGGCCGGCCGCTTTCGCCTTCTCCGGATCGCGCAGATCGCGCAGCACCTGCGTCACCGCCGTCTGGGCCTGCGCATCGAGGGTGCTGACCACGCTCAGATCAAGCCGGTCCAGGTTGTACATGCGGTTGTCGCCCAGCAGATTGGCCAGATGGTTGCGGATTGCATTCGAGGCCTTGCGCGACACAAAGGTCTGCGCCGGCGCCAGTTGCAGGCCATTGCCGGTGGCCGGATGCAGACGCTGCGCCAGTGCGCTGTCGCGCAGCGCCGTGCTAATCACGCTTTCCTGGGCCAGCAGACGCAAGTGGCTATTCGTCAGCACTTCCAGATCATTGCTGCCATCGCCCAGATAGTAACTGGGGCGGCGCTGTGCAATCATCAAACTCAGCACTTCCTTGTAGACCAGCGCGGTGGCCGCGTCCGGCTTGGCCAGATTACCACCGAGTACGCGGTTCAGCTCGGCGAAATCGCGCCCGTACCAGACCCACATGCCGTCGCCGATACCATTCACTTCGCCGTAACCGGGTTTGGCCGAGAGCGGCACGGTGTTCAGATATTCGAGCACGATGCGGCGCCGCGCAGCGCTGGTATCGCTGCCGTCCTGATAGGCACGCAGACTGGCCGAGACCATCTGCTGCAATTTATCTTTCATCGAGCTGGTGCGCCCTTCCGGCGAATGGCGGTACTTCTCGATCTGGGTGGCCAGCGTACTGCCACCGGCGGCGCGATGGCCACCAGCCACGCTGCTCACGCCCTTCTCGATCACCGCCTTGCCGAGCCGGTCCCACTCCACGGCCGGATTGCGGGTCGGATAGCGCTGGTCGAGCAGTTCGCGGTTTTCGATAAACAGCAGACTGCTGATCAGCGCTGCCGGGGCCTGCTCGAATTTGTTGTAGACCCGTTCCGGATAGCTGACCGCAAACAGCGTCTGGCCGCGGCAGTCGGCAATACTCAGGCCGGTGCGGGTTTTCTCGTGGTAGGTGGCGAACACGCCCAGATCGGCCAGTTCCGCCATCTTCGGTGAAATCCGCGCCTGCGCGCTAATCTGGTAATCCCGGGCACTGAGCTTGCCCAGATAGTCAGGCAGACCGGCATAACCGAGCCGTTCGTCATACGGACTGTCGTGCGGGAAACGGATCGCCGCACTGGCGCCAGGCTCGACCTTGAAACTCAGCTTGCCGACCATGTTGCTGAAGACCCGCGCCTGCAGCATCGAGGTGCGCGTTTCATGCACTGCCAGATAGCCGAGCGCGGCCAGCGCAGCAGCCAGCGCCAGCAGCCATTTACGGCGCGAACGCTGCCGCTGTGGTGCCGCTTCCGGCGCGGGCGTATCCATCTGCGCATGGGCCAGTACCACGTCGTCGCCGGACTCGGCAACTTCAGTGCGCACCTCAGTGAGCAATTCCGGGGCCGGGTCACTGGCCAGCGCAGCGCTGGCAGCAGCGCCCGCAAGCTGATCGGGTGTCGCCGCGAGGGAGGCGGCAGCCGCCCCGGATACCGCCAGTTCGATGCCGGCACTGGTGACCGGCGCCGCCGGTTTCAGGTAGCGCGAACGGCGCTTGGCGAGTGCAGCGGCGCTGGCGCGTGTCTTGCGCGTTGCGCGGACAACTAAACGAGGCCGGCGGATACGACGATTGCTTAACATATGATTCAGACCGGTCAACTAACTGAGTAAAACGTACAGATGATGGAGCCTCTTGGATAGCACTCCCTGACTTCCATTGCACCACATCAGGGCGATGCGCACGGGCACGGCAACGCAATATTTTGAAACAAGCAGGCATTTTTCGCAAAAAAACAACGGCGCTGTTTCTCTCGAAAAAGCGCCGTGAAATTGCTTTCTTATCTCCGCAACACTAAGTGTTGCTGAACTCTACATGGAGTTTGCCGAGCTCGGCGCACAACAGGCGGAACGCCGCTGCTGTCTGCACCGGTTCGCCTTTCACACCGAGTTCGATATGCCGCCGCGTGGTGGCATCGCCGACGCTGGGCAGACTGAAAATTTTCACGCCCGGATAATCGGCCTCCAGCATCTGCATCAGCGGCGTCAGCGCCGATTCCGCCGCTTCATACACCAGTACCGATTGCTCGATACGCGGGGCGCGGTTGAACAGATGCGAATAATGCTGGTCCAGCACCCACTCGATCATCGGCCAGGCCATCACTGGAAAGCCCGGCACGAAATAATGCCGCTGCAGCGAAAAACCGGCGATGTTGTTATACGGGTTGGGAATCAGCGCCGCCCCTTCGGCAAACTCCGCCATCTTCAGGCGGTGCAGGTTTTCGGCCGAATTCAGATCCGCCGGCTGGCCTGCCTCGCGGCCCATCTGCAGGATGCGCTGCTCGATGTTGTGACGCCCTTCGGCATGCAGCCGCAGCGGCAAACCCAACGCGTCGGCGGCCGCCTGACGGGTATGGTCGTCCGGCGTAGCGCCGATGCCACCGCAGCAGAACACCATATCGCCACTGGCAAAAGTGCGCTTCAAGGTGGCGGTAATGCGCTGCGGATCGTCGGGCAGGATTTCTGCCCAACCCAGCTGCAATCCCCGTGCTGCCAGGATCTGCAGCACTTTGGGGAAATGCTGGTCGTGCCGGCGGCCAGACAGAATTTCGTCGCCGATGATGATCAAGCCTATCGTCATAAACCCTACCTTTTTCTATTCCAGCGTGACGGCTGGCGCCACAGTGCGTAACTGCGCCAGCGCTTCCAGACAATAATACGTGAACCACAGGCCAGTGAAGATAAACATCAGCACATACAGCCAGATCGCAGCCCCCGCCAGCACGGGCAGCGCCAGTAAAGCCATGCCGCCGCCCACCCACAGCGCACCGGGCAGCGCACTGGCGCTACCGCACACCACGCCGATCAGCAGCAGACGGCCACGATGGGTACGCAGAAGCGCACGCCGCTCCTCCACCGAGGCATAGTCGGCCAGCGCGTCGTACACCATCACCCGGCAGGTCAGCCAGCCCCACAGCAAGGCCTGCGCCAACAGGGCCAGTGGGGCAAACGCATACAGAGGCAGGGTCAGCAGCCATAACAGCAGGAAGATCAGCATGCCGCCCAGCGCCATGCCTATGCTGCCCAGCACACTACCGCCGCGGCGCAGTTCCAGCGTCGGGAAGTGACGCCGCCCCACATGGCGGACGATCAGCGGCATCGCCACCACGCCGATAAAAATCAGCGCCGTGACGATCATCAGCGGCAGCAGCGCCAGCATGGCCAGCAGCGGCACCACCACGGTTTTCAGCGTGGCCAGTCCCAGTGCCGACAGAATGCTGCCGCTGCGGGCAAAGCCGTCATATTCGCTAAACAGGGTATGCAGATAATCGATCAGGCTTTGCAGCCCCAGATACAGCAGCACGGCCCACAGCGCCAGCGCCAGCAGAAACGGCAGCACGCTCATCGCCAGCAGACGCGGATGCCACTGCGCGCCGAAAGCCTGCCCCCAGCTACGCAGCACGGCCTGCATCAGACCACATCCTTGCCGGCATATTCCACCATGCGCTTCAGGCCCAGCCACTGCTGCGCCCAGAAGCCGCGCCCGTAATCACGCCCCGGCTGCAGCACGCCCTGCGCGTCGGTATGGGGCAGCTGGTCACGGATGCCGGTGGCGGCAAACTCGCGGGTAAACCGCGCGGTGCCGAACACCATATCCCAGACCGGCAGCAGCACGGCAAAATTGCAGCCGCCCAGCGTACCGGCGCCGTGGCTTTCGTGACCGTGACCGATGGCGTGGTGGTGCCGGTGATAGCGCGGCGACACCAGCAGACGCTCGCCCAGCCAGCCGAAATGCACACGCACATTGGCGTGCTGCAGACTTTGCAGGATGCGCGAGACTGACACCAGCAACACGTACTGGGCCGGCTCCACGCCGATGCACAGGGCGATCAGCGCCATGTAGATATCGCGCAGCAGGTCGTCCAGCAAATGGTTACGGTTATCGCTCCACAGATTCATATTCTGCTGGCTATGGTGCAAGCCATGCAGCGCCCACCACCAGTTGAAATGGTGCGAGGCGCGGTGGTACCAGTAATCGAAGAAGTCCAGTACCACCAGATACACGAAGAAACTGGCCAGCGGACTAATCCCCGGCAGCAGGCTCTCCAGATTAAGCGGATGAAAACTCTCGAAGCGCAGTTGCGCCGCCAGACTGTCCATCAGCGGATCGAGCGTGAAGAAAATCAGCAGGGCGAACAGGCCGAAGCGGTGCAGCACGGTGTACAGGAAATCGTTCCAGCGGGCGCGCGGATCGTTGAAACGGTGCACCGGCAACAGCGCCTCGAGCGGGCGCAGTACCAGAAACAGCAGCAATAACTCCAGCGCACCGATCAGTAGCCATTCCGTGCCTTCGAATGATTCTTCGACAAATTCACCGAAACCGAGCTGGAACACCAGCGGTTGCACCAGCGTTTCAAACAACCAGCCCTGGGCCAGGCCCAGCCAGTCGGACAATGCTTGCATCATGGACGTTTAAAGGAAGAGGAGTAATCCGGATGGTCGCGCAGGGTGGCGAAGCAGAAGCCGCGCTGCGTCAGACCGGTAATCAGTGCTTCGAGATTGGCAGGTGCCCAGGCATCTTTACGCGACCAGATGCCCATGTGGATCAGCACGATATCGCCGCCGCGCAGATCGCGCAGCGACTTCGCCAGCAGGCTGGTATTCGAGTATTTTTCGCTGGGCAGTTCGTCGCCCGAGAAACCGGCCGGAGACCAGCCCACGTGGGTGTAGCCACAGCTGCGCGCCGCCGCCAGCGCACGTGGCGTGGTGCGGCCAGCCGGTGCGCGCCAGAGCGGGTCGAGATGGCTACCGGTGAGCTCCATGAAACGCTGGTCGACGCGGCGGATTTCGCCACAATACTGCTCCGGGCTGAGCGAGCGCAGCTTGCCGGCGCTGGCACCGAAGCCGGGCTTTACCTCGAGCTGGCCGGCAGCACCGTCGCGCACCAGCACATCATGGTCAAAGGTGTGCGATCCGATCACATGGCCTTCCGCCAGCCGGGCTTTCCAGTACGGTCCCCAAGACGGATCGAGCGAGTAATCGCCGTTGACGGTTTTTTCATTGGCAAGAAAGAAGCTAGCCTTGATGCGGTGCTTCTGCAGCGTTTCCGCAATCAGCTTGGCCTGTGCCTGGCTACCGGTGTCGAAGGTCAGATAGATATTGCCGCGACACTGGGACGCTGGCTGCGGCTGTAAGACGGCAGTCGCTTTGGACTGGGCTGGAGCTGGAGCTGGAGCTGGAGCTGGAGCTGATCCCGGGGATTGCGCCTGGCCGGCGCCTGTCGCCGCGCTGGCCAGCGGCATCGAGGCGGCTGCCGCCGCCGGCATCACGGCCAGCATGGCGGCACCGGGCGTGGTGTGCGAGGTGGCGGTTTGCGCGGACAGCGCTGCCGCTGTCGCTGTCGCTGCTGTTTTAGCGGGTGCAGCGGGGCGGGCGCCATAAGCGGCGGCCACACCGGCCGCGCGCGCAGCGGCTGCGCGCCGTGCCACACCTGATTCCGCCTGTGCGAGCGCCGGCGCAAGCGCCAGTGCACACAGCGTCAGGGTGGCAGCGCGGCGCATCAGATACGTGGTGCGGAGTTAAAGAAGAACACCCCGTGCGGCGACCGACCGACCGGGATCATCTTGATGACTTTGCGGCTAGCGATGTCGATCACGGCCACTTTTTTAATCCAGCGCAAGGTTGCCCACATGGTTTTACCATCTGCCGTTACCTCCATACAATCGGGACCACCGGGCACATTGATCTGGCCCACATTTTCCAGTGTCTTCTGATCAATAATATTAATCGAATTCGAGACGCGGTTGGAAACGAAAATATGCCGGCCATCGCCTGCGGCGCGGAAATTGTGGGTTCCCATGCCAGTTTTGATACGCTTGACGATTTTCTGGGTACGCCAGTCGATCACTTCCACCACATCGCTGCCCATAATCCCGACCAGCAGATGCTTGTCATCGGGGGTCATCGAAATCCCTGCCGGCAGTTTGCCGACCGACATGGTCCACTTCACCGCCTGGGTCTGCAGATCGATGGCGCTGACCTGATCGCTACCCTGCTGGGTAATGAACACCATATTGCTGGCCGCATTGAAGGCCATATGGCTAGGCAGCTTGGCCAGTGGCAAACGCTTGCTCAGCGTCAGGTTGGTGCCGTCGTAGCGGTACAGATCGACGCGGTCGAGACGCAGGGAATTCGACACCAGCCACTTCTGGTCAGGCGAAAAACCGATCTGGTAGGGATCGAGGATATCCTTGATGGTGCGCTGGATCTGGCCGCTTTTCGGATCGAGGAAGATCAGCTCGTTGCCCACCGAACTGGCCACGATCAGGGACTTGTTATCGGGAGTGGCCATCAGGTGGTGTGGTTCCTTCCCGACCGGGAAGGTGGCCAAGTCCTTATAGGTATCCTGATCGAGTAACTGCACGGTAGCGTCGCGCGAGTTGAGCACAACCACGACATTGGCCTGCACGCTGCTGACTGCAGTCAGGGCACAGACACAGAAAAGGGCGAGATGACGAAAACGGCGGAAACTGCGGAGCATGGAAAAGTCGCTTGTAGGGGCAAAACGCTTATTTTACGTGCAAACGCCGCAGCGAGAAGCGTCGTGCCACAATTATTCGCCCGCTACGCCGCCCTGCTACAATGCCGGCCTGTCTTTAACCTACTTTTGAAGGATCACCATGAGCACCATCACCACCGGCTCCGGCCTGCAATACATCGAACTGAGCGTCGGCGAAGGCGCTGAAGCACGTGCCGGCCAGAACGTCACCGTACACTACACCGGCTGGCTGCAGAACGACGACGGCAGCAAGGGTTCGAAGTTCGACTCCAGCAAAGACCGCAATGATCCATTCGAATTCGCTCTGGGCGCCGGCATGGTCATCCGCGGCTGGGACGAAGGCGTGCAGGGCATGAAAGTTGGCGGCGCCCGTCAACTGATCATCCCGTCGGAACTGGGCTACGGTTCGCGCGGCGCGGGCGGCGTGATTCCACCGAACGCTACCCTGATCTTCGACGTCGAACTGCTGGCGGTTTAATCCCGCACCGGGCGCAGCGCCCGGGCTGTGCTGCGCGCTGCTGTGCCGGCTAGCGCTGCCAGCGTCGCTGCAGCGCCTGCTCTTCGCCCTGCGCATCGAGCAGCTCGCCAGCGCGGCGCTGACTGATCGCCTCCTGCAGCACTTTCGGCATATCGCCGGTTGCGCTGCGATGGCTACCGAGCGCCGGCACTGCCCGCCCATTCTGTACCAGTAACGGGATCTGCCATGCACCGGTTTGCTGACAGGCCAGCCCCGTCAGATCCTGCTGCTTGCCCAGCAGACTAAAACTGCGGCAATACTCCCCTTCCTGACTGATAAAGCTCTGACCGATGCGCAATTCGCCACCGGCCGAGGCGGTACCACCGGCTTGCTGATTCAGCGCCACCAGCAAGGCGCCCTGCGCCAGCAGGCTACCATCCTGAGTCGCCAACAGCAGCGGCGTCGCTGGCGTCGCGGCCGCCACACGGTTCGGCAGCAACTGCTTCACCGCATACAGGCCCAGCGCGCACATGGCGATCGCCATCAGCGCCACCAGACCCACCACCACCCATTCGCGCACGCTGCGGCGCTGCTTGCCAGCTTTGCGCGCTGCAGCAGCGCGTTCCGCCCGGACGCCGGCCAGTTGCACCACTTTGGCGCTTCCCGCCACGGCGCTCGCGCCTTCGGCAGGACGGATGCGGGCCAGCCGGCGCGCCAGTCCGCGATCGTCCTGCAGGGCGGCCTCCAGCGCGCGGCAGGTGGCGGCATCCAGCACGCCGTCGACGTAGTCCTGCAAAGTCTGATCTGTAAAGCTGATTATTCTATCCATGGTGCTCTCATCATAAACCTTTTTGGCAGCGCGCCGAGCGCCGTAACGACGCAGCGGATTTTGCGCCGCAGCGTGGCGCGATAGCTACTACAAGGCTTACTTCGAACGGAAACGATTACATTTAACAATATTTATGCTAATCTGCGCGCTCTAATAACCAAGGAGGTAGTAATGAAAAAAGGCGAATTAATTGCAGAATTTGCGAAACGCACTGACGTGTCCGCTGCTGCCGCCAACACCGCGGTCAACACCCTGATCGCCATCATCACCGAGCGCCTGAAAAAAGGCGACACGGTCGGCATCACCGGCTTCGGCACCTTCTCCGTCGCGAAACGCGCAGCCCGTAAAGGCCGCAACCCGGCCACCGGCGAAGCGATCAAGATCGCCGCGTCGAAAACGCCTAAGTTCTCGGCTGGTGCAACGCTGAAATCGGCGGTTAACCCGACCAAGAAAAAATAAGTCATTCGTGACATCGTGCCCGTCAGGGCACCGGTAGCGGCGGCCCCTGTTGCAGACAGCGGCCGCCGCGCTGTTTTTGAGGAGTCCCTCTAGCAGGAATTGGCGGCGCTGCGGTTATGATGACATCTACCTAAGCCCCCTTGAGGAGACACCATGAGTTTAGATGCACAATTTGCCCAGGCCCAACTGGAATCGAAAAACCTGCCTGAGCGTCCGGACAACATGACGCTGCTGAAGATCTACGCCCTGTTCAAGCAGGCATCGAGCGGCGACGCCAGCGGCGACCGTCCCGGCTTCACCGACATGGTCGGCCGCGCCAAATTCGACGCCTGGGCCGCCCTGACCGGCACCTCGCAGGACGACGCCAAACAACAGTACATCGACCTGATCGAAGATCTGAAGTAAATCAAGAATCAACCCGGGGTCAGATCCGACATCCGGACACGAGCTTAGCCGTAGTTGCCGCTGCAAGACTTCCGGACAGGCCCGGAAGTTCTTGAGCGGCACGCTGACACGGCGACCTTCCCGAATCAGTCAACAACAGATCAGTCCGTGTCTGGATGTCGGATCTGACCCCGGTTTTTAGCTGGCGAATACGCGCTGCATTTTGTCCTTGAGCTTGGCCTCGACGACGGCGACGAAGGCGCCATAGAACAGGCCGAGCGTGAGCTGGACTTGCGCCTGGTTCGGCGTCAGCGTCAGTTTGCCGTCCACGCCGCTACGCTCGAAATACAGCACGTCGCCGTCCCAGCGGCTGCTCAGTTCGAATTGCTCGGTCAGCTTTGCGACTACTTGCTGGGCTGCGGCGCGCGCTTGTTCAGGCGCCAGTTGATGCGCCTGCACGATGTTGATGTCCGCCATCTACGACTCTCCTTGTGTGACAAAGCCATTATCATGCCAGTTGCCTCCGGCGCACGCTAGCCCGGCAGTCCGTCTACCACCCGGCAACGCCCGCCACGCCGGTGCTGCCGCCCCGCCCTGCGCCCCTGTCGCGCTCCCGAAACGAATTTGCTTATATGTATTGTATATAAGCGCAATTTGTGAGAAATAGCGAATTACCTTAAAATACAGTGCTTTGCTGAGGTTAGCCGGGCTTTGCCATGCCGCCGACGCCGCTGCACACCAACATTGATAGGACTGTTATGACTCACGTTGTCACCGAATCTTGCATCAGCTGCCGCTATACGGATTGCGTCGATGTGTGCCCGGTAGATTGTTTCCGCCAGGGCCCGAATTTCCTCGCCATCGATCCTGATGAGTGCATCGATTGCGCCGTTTGCGTGGCCGAATGCCCGGTCAACGCGATTTTCGCGGAAGAAGATGTGCCGGGCGACCAGCAATCGTTCATCAAGCTGAACGTCGAGCTGGCCCGTAACTGGCCGTCGATTACCAAAACCATCCCGGCGCTGGCCGAAGCAGATCAGTTCAAAGACGTTAAGCAGAAACTGCACCTGCTGGTACGCTAAAACTTTCGTCTGGATAGGCCACCCCGGACCGCGCCGCTGGCTCACGCTGCGGCACTGCCCGCTGTTGCCCAACGACTATTGAAATAACAGGAAACCACGTATGAATAGCACTGTCACTACCCCTGACGTCATCGAAGCCGATGCCGTCATCATCGGCGCCGGCCCGGTCGGCCTGTTCCAGGTCTTCGAACTGGGTCTGCTGGAAATCAAAGCCCACGTGATCGATTCGCTGGGCGCAGTGGGCGGTCAGTGCGTGGAACTGTATCCGGACAAGCCAATCTACGACATCCCTGCCGTGCCATCGTGCACCGGCCAGGAACTGACCGACAATCTGCTGAAACAGATCGAGCCGTTCGCGCCTACCTTCCACCTCGGTCAGGAAGTGACCAAGGTCGAGCGTCGCAGCGATGGCCGTTTCGACGTTGAAACCAGCGTCGGCACCCGTTTCATCACCAAAACCATTTTCATCGCCGCCGGCGTGGGTTCCTTCCAGGCCCGCACCATCAAGGTCGACGGTATCGAAGTGTTCGAAGGCACCCAGGTGCACTACAAGGTCAAAGATCCTGCCCAGTTCGAAGGCAAGAATCTGGTGATCTGCGGTGGCGGTGACTCGGCACTGGACTGGGCCCTGAACTTCGTCGGCAAGGCCGAATCGGTGGTGTTGCTGCATCGCCGCGAAGAGTTCCGCGCTGCACCGGCTTCCGTTGCCAAGATGAAAGCTCTGTGCGACGAGTATGAAATGCAACTGATCATCGGTCAGGCCACCGGCTTCGAAACCAAGGATGGCAAGCTGAGCGAACTGAAAGTGACCGGTCAGGACGGCGTGACCCGCCGCGTCCCGCTGGATATGCTGCTGGTCTTCTTCGGCCTGTCGCCAAAACTGGGCCCGATCGCTGAATGGGGTCTGGACATCGAGCGTCGCCAGCTGAAGGTCATGAACACTGAAAAGTTCGAAACCAACGTGCCGGGCATCTTCGCCGTGGGTGACATCAACACCTATCCGGGCAAGAAGAAACTGATTCTGTCGGGCTTCCACGAAGCTGCGCTGGCCGCTTTCGGCGCCGCGCCATACATCTTCCCTGACAAGAAGATCCACATGCAGTACACCACCACCTCGCCGAAACTGCACAAGGTGCTGGGCGTGGAAACGCCAGTCTTCGACTAAGTCGATTAGCAGGTGTCCTACACAAAAGCAGCGGAAACGCTGCTTTTTTTTCGTCCCTGACTGTTTTATAGTTACACCACAATACTACTGTGGAAAACACGTAGACTTGCTCAGCAGCATCGACGAATGTAATCGGTCACGACAAACTGTCCTATAATTGGTTTATGATGTAGCCAATTGGTGCACCGCACCATGCTTTCTACCCGGGATGACCTATGCTCTACCATCTTCACGAAATGCAACGCTCGTTCCTCACGCCGATTATGCAGTGGGCCGACGCGTCTTCCAAAATGTTCACCAACCCTGTCTCGCCGCTGGCGCATACGCCATTCTCCCAGCGTATCGCTGCAGGTTACGAGCTGATGTACCGCCTCGGCAAAGACTATGAAAAGCCGGCCTTCGAGATCCATCACGCCGAGCTCAAGGATGGCCCGGTGCCGGTGGTGGAAGAAGTTACCGTTACCAAACCGTTCTGCCGCCTGATCCATTTCAAGAAGGATCTCAGTGACAAGCAGATCAAGGCGCTGAATCAGCCCACCGTGCTGCTGGTGGCACCGTTGTCCGGTCACCACTCGACCTTGCTGCGCGATACCGTGCGCGGTCTGCTGATCGATCACGACGTCTACATTACCGACTGGACCGATGCCCGCATGGTGCCGCAATCGGCCGGCGCCTTCCACCTCGACGATTACATCTACTATGTGCAGGACTTCATCCGCCTGCTCGGCCCTGATCTGCACGTGATTTCCGTGTGCCAGCCAACCGTTCCGGTGCTGGCGGCGATTTCCCTGATGGCCACCGCCAAGGATCCGAAACTGCCGAAGACCATGACCATGATGGGTGGCCCGATCGATCCGCGCCGTTCGCCGACTGCCGTCAACAACCTCGCCGTCGAGAAGAAATTCTCGTGGTTCGAGAACACCGTGATCTATTCGGTACCGCCTAACTATCCCGGTCATGGCCGCAAGGTTTATCCGGGCTTCCTGCAGCATGCCGGCTTCATCGCCATGAATCCGGGCCGTCACGCCCAGAGCCATCGCGAGTTCTACATGCATCTGGTAGAAGGCGACGAAGAGACCGCAGAAGGTCACCGCAAGTTCTACGACGAATACAACGCCGTACTGGACATGCCGGCCGAGTACTACCTCGACACCATCAAGACCGTGTTCCAGGAACACGCGCTGCCGAAAGGCACGTGGAAAGTCGGCGGCCAGCTGGTGCGTCCGCAAGACATCACCACGGTGGCGCTGTTCACCGTGGAAGGCGAGCTCGATGACATTTCCGGCGCTGGCCAGACCCAGGCAGCGCACGACCTGTGCTCGAATATCCCGGCCTCGATGCAGCAAGACTTCGTGGCACCGCAAGCAGGTCACTACGGCATCTTCTCCGGCCGTCGCTGGCGTGAAGTGGTGTGTCCGAAAATCACCGAGTTCATCAAGAAACACGGTTAAGCCCGAACTGCCAGATTCTGCACCCGCAGGCTGAATTAGCCTGCTACGGGGCCGGAACACCCTGTCGCACATTGCGCGACGCGGTATTCCGGCCCCGTTTTTCTGCGCGCGCCAGTTTTGTTGGATAATGACGCTTTCCCGATCTCGCCAGTTGTCACGCCGTGCCCACCACACCTACCCTCGCCGACCGCATCGAAGACCTGCTGCCACAAACCCAGTGCACCAAATGCGGTTATGACGGCTGCCGTCCGTATGCGCAAGCCATCGCGACCGGCAGTGCCGCCATCAACCAGTGCCCGCCAGGGGGCGCAGAAGGCATCGCACGGCTGGCGGCGCTGACCGGCTACCCGGTGATCCCGCTCAACCCGGTCAACGGCCTGGAGCGCCCGCGTGCACTGGCCTATATCGATGCGGCGCTGTGCATCGGCTGCACCCTGTGCATACAGGCGTGTCCGGTCGATGCCATCGTCGGCGCAGCGAAACTGATGCACAGCGTGGTGCCGTCGCTGTGCACCGGCTGCGACCTGTGCGTGGAACCGTGCCCGGTCGACTGCATCGTCATGTATCCGGACACCGAGCAGACCGGCTGGCAGGCGTGGAGCGCCGCGCAAGCTGAGGCAGCGCGCGAACGCCATGATTTCCGCACCCTGCGCCTGCAACGCGAGCGTGACGAGAACGATGCACGACTGGCCGCCAAGGCAGTCGCCAAGTTGGCAGCCGTGCACGCCATCGATCCGGCCACCGCCGCCGACGCGGCCGAGAAGGAGCGCAAGCGCGCCATCATCGCCGCCGCGATGGAGCGGGCACGCCTGAAAAAAGCAGCTGCCGGCAAAGAATAAGCCGTCCAGGCCTACGCCACACCCTCCGCACGTACAGAAAGCTGTCGCATGAACAAGCAGACCCGCCAGACCATGTTCGAGCGCTTTCGCGCTGCCAATCCCAAGCCGGAAACGGAGCTCGAATACACCACCCCCTTCGAATTACTGATTGCCGTGCTGCTGTCGGCGCAGGCCACCGATGTGGGTGTGAACAAGGCGACCCGCAAGCTATATCCGGTGGCCAACACCCCGGCTGCGATTCTGGCACTCGGTGAAGATGAATTAAAGACCTATATCCAGACCATAGGCCTGTATAAAACCAAGGCCAAGAACGTCATCGCCACCTGCCGCATGCTGCTGGAACTGCATGCTGGCGAGGTCCCGCGCGAGCGTGCAGCACTGGAAGCCCTGCCCGGCGTGGGCCGCAAAACCGCCAACGTGGTGCTCAACACGGCTTTCGGCGAACCCACCATGGCTGTCGACACGCACATTTTCCGCGTGGCCAACCGCACTGGGCTGGCAGCGGGCAAGAATGTCGATAGCGTCGAACAGAAGCTGCTCAAATTCGTGCCGCGCGAATTCCTGCAGGATGCCCACCACTGGCTGATCCTGCATGGCCGCTATACCTGCAAAGCGCGTAAGCCCGAGTGCTGGAATTGCATGCAGCTCGACCTGTGCGACTACCGCAGCAAAACACCCGCCCCTGCCGACGCCTGAAGCGCGCAGCCCGATTATGCAGCAAGCGGCAATAGAATCTCGCTATTTACAAGCCCAGATCAAGTAAGAAAAAATACGCAGCCTTTTCGTTTGGGATGTTATATATTCGACACGCCCCACTTGAACGTCGTATCCCTACTGAGGAGATGCATGATGCTGCGAACTACCAGTTCTGTGCTATTGGCCGCTGTCTTGTTGAGCTATGCCGGCATCTCTGCGGCGGAGAAGCTTAACCCGCTCGGCATCGCCGTCAAGCATGAAGAAGCCAGCATCGCCGTCGATATCAACGCCCGAGGGCAGGTAGCGGGCATTATCCAGAACGTCGAGGAAGGCACTCAGCGCGCGATTCTGTTCGACCGGCAAGTGATCGAACTGGGCACACTGGGTGGCGCCGAAAGCTATACCAAGGGCATCAATGCCAGTGGCGAGGTGGTCGGTACGGCACAGAATAGCCGCAAACAGTGGCGCGCCTTCGTTTACAGCAAAGAGCGCGGCATGCGCGACCTCGGCACCCTGGGCGGCCGCAGCAGTTATGGCGCAGCCCTCAACACGGCCGGACAGGTAGTCGGTTTTGCCGACACCAGCGATAACTATTTCCATGCCTTTGTTGCCAACCGAGATGGCGAGCTGACTGATCTGGGTACGCTGGGCGGCAAGATCAGCTACGCCAGCGGTATCAATAATCACGGCGAGGTGGTCGGCACTGCCGCCCTCAGCGACGGCAACCGCCGCGCCTTCCTCTACCGGCCCGGCAGCGGCATGCTGAATCTGGGCATCCTGCCGGGCGGGCGCGCCAGTTCGGCCAGTGCGATCAATGATGACGGTATTGTGGTCGGCGCTGCCAGCACGGCCAGTGGCCGCTGGCATGCGTTCATGTACGACGGCGAACAGATGCGCGATCTGGGCGAGATGATCGGCTACGGCGACAGTTTCGCCACTGCCGTCAACGGTGCAGGGCATGTGGTGGGCACCGTCCTGATCGGCGACGAGCGCCGCGCGTTTGTCTACCGCGACGGCAAAATGACCGTACATCCGGGCGGCCACGGCCTGTATCTGGTGAATGCCATCAATAATCAGGAACTGGTGATCGGCGCCCAGTATCAGGGCCACAAGTTCGAAGCCAGCACCATGCACTCGAATGCGAGCGCGACCGTGGTGCGCTCGCCGCAGGAGTTCATGACCCTGATTGTCAGCGTGTTGCTAGCCGCTACCGGACTGGTGCTCTACCGCCGCCGCTACCGCGGCATCCAGCTACGCGGCCGCGGCACGCTGAGCTTCTAGCTCAGCCGGCGCTTCAGATCAGCACCAGATTATCGCGGTGGATCAGCTCCTGCCCTTCGACATAGCCGAGGATGGCTTCGATCTCGCTAGATGGTTTGCGCATGATGCGGCGGGTTTCCGCACTGCTGTAGTTGGAAATACCGCGCGCCAGCGCCGTGCCTTGCTCGCTCACGCAGGTAATCACGGCGCCGCGACCGAATTCGCCCTTCACGTCCGAGACACCGATCGGTAACAGCGATTTACCTTCCTGACTGAGCTTCTGCACCGCACCGGCATCCAGCACCACCTGTCCGGCCGTATGCAGGTGATCGGCCATCCACTGTTTGCGTGCCGTCAGCTGGCCAGTCTGCGCCACCAGTTCGGTGCCGATGGCCTCGCCCTGCGCCAGCCGGGCCAGCACATCGCTGTCACGGCCCCACGCAATGATGGTGTGCGCGCCCGACTTGGCGGCGCGTTTGGCCGCCAGAATTTTAGTCAGCATGCCGCCCCGGCCAATACTGCTACCGGCGCCACCGGCCATCGCTTCCAGCGCCGGATCACCGGCGCGGCCCTGCTGGATCAGCACCGCATCCGGATCCTTGCGCGGATCGGCGCTGTACAGACCATGCTGGTCGGTCAGAATGATCAGCGCATCGGCTTCGATCAGATTCGCGACCAGCGCGCCCAGCGTATCGTTATCGCCGAACTTGATCTCGTCGGTGACCACCGTATCGTTCTCGTTGATGATGGGGACCACACCGAGACGCAGCAAGGTCGTCAGAGTCGAGCGGGCGTTCAGATAGCGTTCGCGATCAGCCAGATCGGCATGTGTCAGCAGCACTTGCGCGGTACCCAGCTGGTGCGCGCGGAAGCTGGTTTCATAGATTTGCGCGAGGCCCATCTGGCCGACTGCGGCGCAGGCCTGCAATTCGTGGATATCGGTGGGGCGCTGCTCGAAGCCGAGACGCAGCATGCCTTCGGCGATGGCGCCGGAACTAACCAGTACCACCTGCTTGCCGAGGGCGCGCAGGCCGGCAATCTGAGCGGCCCAGCGGGCAATCGCTGCATGATCGAGACCACGGCCATCGTTGGTGACCAGCGAGGAGCCGACTTTGATGATGATGCGGTGAGCGTTCTGTATAACGGATTTCATGATGCGGCAACTCTCAAAACAAGCGAACGAAGCGAACGATAGAGCTTAAAACCGGTGCCGCGCACGAAGCCGGACGCCAGGTCAGAAACACGCAATGCTGTGATGGTATCGGGCGGATCGCCCTGCTTTGCCGCTAACAGTCACCCGGGCTGCGATGGCAGCACGGGCGCAGAGTGGAAAGGCATAATCAGCTGGTAACTGATTATGCCGGTGATGCGGAGGCTACGTCGAGAGCTAGTCGCGTCTCAGTCGATAATTTTGAAGCGTGGATCATCAGGATCGATGGAATTGATCCCGCGCGCCTCTTCTGTCATCTGGGTTTCTTCGGCACGCTGTTCGTTGTGCTTCTTCTGTTCCAGGTGCATCTGAATCGCGTTGACCAGTTCCTGGGTGCCCTCGTGACCGAGCGCGGAAATCTGGAACACAGGCCCCTTCCAGGCGAAACGCTTGATGAAATCCTTGACCACTTTGGCGCGATCCGCTTCCGGCACCATGTCCAGCTTGTTCAGCACCAGCCAGCGTGGTTTATCAACCAGCGATTCGTCGTACTTCTTGAGTTCTTTGACCAGCGCCTTGGCTTCCTTGACCGGATCGACATTGGTTTCGAACGGTGCCAGATCGACAATGTGCAGCAGCAGACCGGTGCGCTGCAGGTGACGCAGGAACTGGTGACCCAGACCGGCACCTTCGGAAGCGCCTTCGATCAGGCCGGGAATGTCGGCGATCACAAAGCTCTTCTCGTGCGACACGCGGACCACGCCCAGATTCGGGTGCAGCGTCGTGAACGGGTAATCGGCAATCTTCGGACGCGCATTCGATACGGCCGAAATAAAGGTCGATTTGCCGGCGTTCGGCATGCCCAGCAGACCCACGTCGGCCAGTACCTTCAGTTCCAGACGCAGTTCGCGGCGTTCGCCTTCTTTACCTTCGGTCTTCTGACGCGGGGCACGGTTGGTGGAGGTCTTGAAGTGGATGTTACCCCAGCCGCCCTCGCCGCCCTTGGCCAGCAGTTCCATCTGGCCGTGTTCGGTCAGATCGGCCATGATTTCGCCGGAGGCTTCGTCAATAATCAGTGTGCCCACCGGCATGCGCAGGTGGATATCGTCAGCGCCCTTGCCGTAGCAGTCGGCGCCACGGCCCGATTCGCCGTCTTTACCGCGGTGCATTTTGGAGAAGCGGAAATCGACCAGCGTATTGATGTTACGGTCTGCAACCGCCCAGATCGAGCCACCTTTGCCGCCGTCACCGCCGTCAGGACCGCCGAACGGGCGGAATTTCTCACGGCAAAACGAGGCGCAACCATTGCCGCCGTCACCACCGATCACTTCAATTTTTGCTTCGTCGATAAACTTCATAATGTGCCGCCATAAAACTAAAAAGGCTCTACCTGGGGCAGAGCCTTTCGATTGAAGGCTTGCGCCTTACAAATCGGCCCGCGCGCAGTGCGCAGCGGACCGTAAGCGTGATTTACGCTGCTACTACGGTAACGTACTGCTTCGAGCCTACGCCCTTGGTCACGAACTTGACCTTGCCGTCCACCAGAGCGAACAGGGTGTGGTCTTTACCGGTGCCTACACCTTCGCCAGCGCGCACTGGAGTGCCGCGTTGACGAATGATGATGCCGCCAGCATTGATCGATTGACCGCCGTAAACCTTAACGCCCAGGCGTTTTGATTCTGAGTCACGACCATTTCGCGTTGTGCCGCCGCCTTTTTTGTGTGCCATTTAAGACTCCTTGGATACTAATTCTCGGGCAAACGGCAATTAGCCGTTGATCGATACGATTTGGATTTCGGTGTAATTTTGGCGATGGCCTTGATGCTTCTGGTAGTGCTTACGACGACGCATCTTGAAAATCTTCACTTTATCGTGACGACCGTGTGCCACAACAGTAACCAGTACCTTGGCACCTTCAACCAGAGGAGCACCAAACTTGATGCTCTCGCCTTCGCCAACGGCGAGGACCTGATCGATGGTGAGTTCGGAACCAATGTCTGCCGGTATCTGTTCTACTTTAAGTTTTTCGCCAGCGACAACTTTATACTGTTTGCCACCGGTTTTTATGACCGCGTACATGATTTGAAACCTCATCAAATGTTAAGAAAAGTCCTACCGGCGCCTGCGAAAACAACAGCATGGAAACCGGGGAACCGTTGATTATACATGGGAAGGGTTTTCGCGTCAAAAACTATTCACAAACCCCGCCGGGCGTGGTATGTCTGACATCGGCGCGGGCTGCGACGCTTATTTATTTAGCAAACAATTCATTGCGCAGCACCGCCAGTGCCCCTCTGTGCAGGGGCATGTCGTATAATCTCGACCACCAATAGTCTACCGCACAGGTTCGTCTTGTCTGCCGCTACCCACACCGCTCCCCAGAATACCATCGCTGAAACGATCGCCGCCGATATGGACGCGGTCAACACAGTGATCCGCCAGAAACTGCATTCCGAGGTCAGCCTCGTTAATCAGATCGCAGAATACATCATCAGTGCTGGCGGCAAACGGATCCGTCCGGTGCTGGTGCTGCTGGTGGCGAATGCCTATGCCTACAAGGGCACGGCACACCACGAACTGGCTGCCGTCGTCGAATTCATCCACACCGCTACCTTGCTGCACGATGACGTGGTCGACGAATCGTCGCTGCGCCGTGGTCGCGCCACTGCCAACGCCCTGTTCGGCAACGCCGCATCGGTACTGGTGGGTGACTTCCTGTATTCGCGCTCGTTCCAGATGATGGTCAGCCTGAACAATATGCGGGTGATGCAGATCCTGTCGGATGCCACCAACGTGATCGCCGAAGGCGAAGTGCTGCAACTGCTGAATATGCACGATCCGGACGTGAATCAGGAGCGCTACCTGCAAGTGATCCGCTCCAAGACTGCCAAGCTGTTCGAAGCAGCGGCCGAACTGGGTGCCCTGATCTCCGGCTGCAATGACGCCCAGATCGAAGCAGCCGGCGAATATGGCCGCTCGCTGGGCACCGCCTTCCAGCTGATCGACGACGTGCTCGACTACGCCGGCGACGCCAGCGAAATCGGCAAAAACGTCGGCGACGACCTGCGCGAAGGCAAACCGACCCTGCCACTGATCTATCTGATGGAAAATGGCACGGCCGAACAGCGCGAGCTGGTACGTAGCTGCATCGAACAGGGTGACGAACAGCACTTCGACACCATCCTGGCCGCGATCACCACCAGCGGTGCGCTCGACTACACCCGCCAGCAAGCCGAAGCGGCCGCGGCAAGCGCCGCTGCCGCCATCGCCGACCTGCCGGACAGCGTCTACAAAGAAGCGCTGCTGCAACTGGCGCACTTCTCGGTGCACCGCAACCACTAACACTGACACCCGGCGCTGCGCCGAAAAAATGGGGACGTCACGATATTTTTTAATATCGTGACGTCCCCATTTTTTTTGACAACAATTTGTGCCTAGAGAATTTCCTGCACGCGCTCGCTAGGGCGGCACAGGCGTACGCCTTTGTCACTCACAACGAAGGGCCGTTCGATCAGGATGGGATGGGCCATCATGGCGTCCAGTAAAGCGGCGTCGCTCAGGCTGCTATCGGCCAAGCCTAGTTGTTCGTACAGCTCGCCTTTGTTGCGCATCGCTTGCCGCACGCTCAGGCCGGCGGAGCGGATCAGCTGCTCCAGCACTGCCCGCGTCGGCGGCTGCTGAACGTAATCGATAATCTGCGGCTCGACGCCACTAGCGCGGATCGCTTCGAGGGTTTTGCGCGAGGTGCCGCAGGCGGTGTTGTGATAGATGGTGATGCGCATGGCGATGCTCTGAACTGGTTGCAAACACGCCATTATCGCTGAAATGCGTGCCAGCCACGGTGCGCCAGCGCGCACGACTGACCTCAGGGTGTTGCACGGGAGGCAGAGGCCGCGGCGTCAGGTTGCCCAGCGAAGCCTGCAAGCCATAGCGCCGGCCGGCAATCAGATAGACCAGATACGGTCCCGCCGTCGCTGCCAGCGAGCCGGGCGTGGCGCGCAAGGCATCGCCAGGAAAGTAGTACACATAACAGGCCATCCACCCGGCCAGCAGCAGACCATGCAGCAATATAGTAGCCAGCACCATGGCGAGATTCAAACGAAATGGCGAAGCAGGCTGGCTCATCGTGGCTGGCGGGGTGCTGGCGGGTTGGAAGCCGCGCCTGTGGGTTAGTTGAAAAACTTAACAAACAGCAACACATGCCAACAGGAAACCTCAAACCCGACGGGTCCGCGTGTGCGGCAATCCTCACATGGCGATTGAATCGTGTCCTCACAACGGAATAGACTTGACATTGCCCTGCAGCTATTTAACTATGGTTCTATCGCCGCGATGCTACTGGGAAGGAAAACCTCACCATGTCTATACAGACCCAGTTACTGGCCAATGACTCCCTGCAACAGCATTTTCTGTCAGGGCATATATCCGCCAGCGGCCGCCTGCAAGCACTGCACGACCGCTTGCTACAAGCCATTCCCCACATTGACCGGATCGCCTGTGCGCTGTACGACGCGAGCGACGATAGCCTGACCACCTTCATCAATAGCACCCGTAGCGGCACACCTTTGCCCAACTACCATTTCAAGCTGAGCCAGAGCGCCGCGCTGAGCGAACTGGCCGAGAACGCCAGTATCCGCATGCTGGACGATCTATCCCACGCGCTATTGCCGACCAGCGTACATAACCGCTGGCTTATCGAGCAAGGCTATCAGTCGTCCTTCACCGTGCCGATCTATGACCAGCGCGGTTTTCTCGGCTTTATCTTTTTTGATTCACAGCAATTACACGGATTTCCGGAAAAAACCCAGCGCGACCTACTGTTGTATAGCAACCTGATTTCCATGACGATTTCCGGCGAAGTGGAAACCATCCGTTCGCTGCGCGCCTCCACCCATCTGGCGTGCGAGTTTGCCCATTTGCGCGATTTCGAAACCGGCGCCCACCTGCAGCGCATGTCGCACTACGCCAAGGTCATCGCCAGCAGCGTTGCGCCGGTCTATCGGCTTAGCGACGAATTCATCGAACATGTGTTCTGGTTTGCTCCCTTGCACGACATCGGCAAAATCGGCATCCCCGATAGCATCCTGCTGAAACAGGGTAGCCTTACCCCGGCTGAACGCAGCATCATGGAAAGCCACGTCAACAAGGGTCTGGAAATTATCGGCAAGCTGATCGACGATTTCGGGCTGGGCGAGTTCCCCGACACCGTGGAACTGCACAATATCGTCGGCTGTCACCACGAATTTCTCGACGGTTCGGGCTATCCCCGTGGTCTGCGCGGCGCGGCAGTGCCGATCTCGGCACGCATCGTCACGGCGGCCGATATCTACGATGCCCTGACCACCCAGCGTCCCTACAAACAGCCTTGGACTCACGCGCAGGCACTGAGCGAACTGCAACGCATGGCCGAGGCAGGCAAACTCGATCCGCACTGTGTCGCCGCCATCGCCAGCGCCGAAGCAGAATTTGCCGTGATTGGCGCGCAATTCCAGGATGGCGCGCCGGCACTACCCGCCACCTAGAATCCGTTCACCCGTCCCCTCAGCCTGTCATGGCTAGTGAAGCTGCGGCACCTTTCATCGTTTCCTTTCCGAGAACACTACATGCGCAGCAACCTGCCCGTTACCCAGCACGAACACCCGATCAGCGCCGGCCGCAGCATCGTCTCGACCACCGACCTGAAAGGCAATATCACCTTTGCCAATCCGTATTTCGTCGAAGTCAGCGGCTACTCCGAAGCCGAATTACTGGGTGCGCCCCAGAACATCCTGCGTCATCCCGATATGCCGGTCGAAGCGTTTGCCGATATGTGGCGCTGCATTCAATCCGGCATGCCCTGGACGGGGATGGTCAAGAATCGCTGCAAGAACGGCGATTTCTACTGGGTGCTGGCGAATGTCACGCCCGTGATCGAGCAAGGCAGGGTCACCGGCTATATGTCGGTGCGCTCCAAACCCAGCAGCGAGCAGGTGCGTGGCGCCGATCAGCTTTACAAGGAACTGCAGGCTGGCAATCCGCGCCGCCTCGCCATCGTCAATGGCCGCGCCGTGGAAACCGGTCTGATGGCCCGTCTCGGTGAAGCCGGCAAGCTAGGCATCCATAGCACCATCCGTCTGAACGCACTCGCGCTGGCGCTGCTGATGCTGGTGTTCGCTGGCGTATTTTTTGCCAACAACGCCAGCGGCTGGATGACGGGCGCGGCTTTGCTGGGTGCCGCGCTGGCCTTGAATTTCTGGCGCGCCCTGTATGCGAGCGTAGTACGCCCGCTGCAATTTGCCACCCTCTCGGCCCGCAAAATGGCCGGCGGGGATCTGGCCAGCAAAATCGAGATCCGCCGCGCTGACGAAATGGGCCAGCTGATGGCGGCCCTGCGCCAGACCAACGTCAACCTGCACAGCATCATCGGCGACGTGCGCCTGAGCTTCGAAAAAATTTCGGCTTCGACCAGTGAAATCGCCAGCGGCAATCAGGATCTGTCAGACCGCACAGAATCGCAGGCATCAAGTCTGGAACAGACTGCGGCCAGCATGGAACAGCTCGACTCTACCTTGCAACAGAGCGCGGAGAACATCGGCAACGCCAACCAGCTGGCGGCGCACGCGTCGACCGTCGCAGAACAGGGTGGCAAGATCGTCGCGCAGGTGGTGTCGACCATGAATGACATCAGTAGCTCGTCGACCAAGGTACTCGATATTATCGGCATCATCGACGGTATCGCGTTCCAGACCAATATTCTGGCACTCAATGCGGCGGTCGAAGCGGCGCGCGCCGGCGAACAGGGACGAGGCTTTGCCGTCGTGGCGACCGAGGTGCGCGCACTGGCCCAGCGTTCTGCCACGGCCGCCAAGGAAATCAAGGGGCTGATCGATTTATCGATGGAGAAAATCAGTGCCGGTACCGTGCTGACCAATTCTGCCGGGGCCACCATGAACGACGTGATCAGCTCGGTACAGAAGGTCACCGAGGTGATGGATAAAATCACCTCGTCGACGCATGAACAGGTACAGGGCGTCCACGAAGTCAATCAGGCCATCGTGAATATCGACGATATCACCCAGCGCAATGCGGCACTGGTGGAAGAAGCAGCGGCGGCCGCGGGCACGCTCGCCGAACAGAGTCGCAGCGTATGCCAGGCGATGGCCGTGTTCAAGCTGGAAGCCGTCGCCGGCAGTCGGCCGCCGCCGCAGTTGCGGGTGCGACGCGCCTGAGCATCAGTGCCCCGGCCAGCGCACTGAATCGGGGCTGGCGGCTGGCGGCTGGCGCCCACACTCAGAACAGACTGCCCTGCGGGGTGGTCATGCGGGCAAAATTATCGCGCAGCGGCAGCAGAATCGAGTCGGCAATCGGCTGCAACTGCTTGCTCAGATAGTGTTCGTAATCGATCCGGCTGCGTAGCACTTCCAGTGGTTCCGGGCCACCCGTGGTCATCACATAGCTGATCCAGCCGCCGTGCTGGTAGCGCATGGGACGTTTCAGGCTCTGGTTATACTGGTCCGCCAGCCGCGCCGCACGCACCTGTGGCGGCGCATTCACTTTGTATTCATCGAGCCGGTGACGCAGGCGTTTGCGGTACACCAGCAGTTCGTCGAATTCGCCCGCCAGGGTACGCCGCACATAATCGCGCACATAGTGTTCATAAGGCTGGCCTTTGAAAATGCGCAGGAACAGGCCTTGCTGGAATTGCTGCGCCAGCGGGGTCCAGTCACTGCGCGCCACTTCCAGTCCGCGATAAATCACTTCGTCTTCACCGCGGCTATTCAGGGTCAGACCGGCATAGCGCTTCTTGCTGCCCATCTCGGTGCCGCGTATGGTCGGCATGAAGAACTTGCGATAGTGGGTATCGAATTCGATTTCGAGATGGCTCTCCAGTCCCAGTTGCTGCTGCAGCGTGTCGCGCCACCATGCATTAATCTGGCGTGCCAGTCCTTCCCCGATGGCCAGCGCTGCGTCGTTCTGGTACTCTTTTTTCAGCCAGATGAAAATCGAATCGGTGTCGCCATAGATCACATCGTAGCCTTCCGCCTCCACCAGTGCGCGGGTCTGCTTCATCATCTGGTGACCGCGCAAGGTCACCGACGAAATCAGGCGCGGATTGAAGAAGCGGCATTCGCTGGCCCCCAGCACGCCGCAGAAGGAATTCATCAGCAGTTTCAGCGCCTGCGAGAGCGGCTCGTTGCGGGCCCGCTTGGCTGCGTCACGCTGCTTCCAGATCTGGGTGGTGATCTCCGGCAGACAGTGGCGCTGGCGCGAAAACACCGTGCCGTTAACGCCTTCCACCACGCTGGCAGGATCGGTGGCGTGCTCGCCTTCGATCAGGCCGACGGGATCGACCAGAAAGGTGCGGATGATCGACGGATACAGACTTTTGTAGTCGAGCACCACCACCGAGTCATACAGGCCGGGCTTGGATTCCATCACGAAGCCACCGGGCGAGGCACCGCCTGAGACATCGCCCACGTTCGGTGCGACATAGCCTTCGCGGTGCATACGCGGCAGGTAGTGATGCGCGAACGCGGCAATCGAGCCCCCCAGATGGTCGGCTTGCAGGCCGGTCACGGTGGCACGCTCGATCATGAAGGCCAGCAGATTGGCCTTGGCGAAGATGCGCGTCACCAGTTCGCAGTCTTTCAGGTTGTAATAGGCCAGTGCCGGTTTGTCGTGATGGAAGCGGCGCTCGATCTCGGCCATTTTGTCGTAGACGTCGCCGATATCCTTGCCCTCGCCCAGCAGCGCCTGGGAAACGTATTCCAGACTGAAGGATGGGAAACTCCACGATGCCGCTTTCAGGGCATCGATCCCGTCGAGCACTATCCGCCCCACCACCGGCGCAAACATATAGCCGGGCTTACCCGGATGTTCGCGCCACTCGATGGTCTTGCGCTCGCGCCCCAGCGTCAGCGGTATCTTGTGCTGATCGGCGTTCTTCTGCAGCACGCGCAGATCGAACTGCACCACATTCCAGCCGATCAGCACATCCGGGTCGTGCAGGGCGAACCAGCTATTCAGCCGTTCCAGCAACTGGCGCGGTGTGGCGCAGTATTCCAGTGTCAGCTGCGGCGCCGCGCCCTGGCTGTCCGGCAGCGCCGCCGCAGGCCCTTGCGGCGGGGCGCCCAGCATATACACCTGGCGCTGGCCGCAGCCTTCCAGCGCGATCGAATACAGGGCTTCGTAGGCGCTGGTTTCAATATCCAGCGACACCACTTTCAGGGTCGGCCGGTAGTCCGCTACCGGCTTCAGTTTGCAGTTGTGGATCACCCCGCCCTGCACAGTGCCGCCCTCGATCTGCACTCCGGCCGTGATGAAGCGTTCCATCAGATAACGCTCCGGTGGCCGGATATCGGCTTCATACAGGGCGATGCCATGCTCGCGCAAGGTGCGTTCAAACGCCGTCAGTTGCTTGTAACGGCTGGCGTACAGGCCGATCACGGGTTCGTTGCGGAAGGATTTCAGCGCCAGCTCGCGCAGTTCGATACCTGGCTGGTCGGCCAGCAGCGCGGCGATGGCCTCGCGCTGGCTGGCTTCGGCAAAGGCCACCGAACTCTGTGCGCTCAGACGGATTTTCTGCGGGCCGGCATCGGTGGCCAGCCAGAATTCAATCTCGGTCCCCTGCGCCGTGTCGCGCCAGTGGCGGGTGAGAATAAAGCCTTGTGCAGTTGCTTGCGTCATGCCGGCATTATACTGTATGCACATACAGCCAGCATGCGCTTTGCCACGCTTCGCCGCGAATGCAGGCGGCTAGCGGCAGGCGGCTAGCGGTAAGTCACGCTCTCTGCACTCCCCAGCCACTCCAGATGCGCGTAGTTATTCAGGTAGCTGAGCGTGAATTCGCCGGGGCGCTGCAGCAATTTGGTCACCGAGGCATTCACCAGTGTCCACATCATCTCCATCACCTGATAATCCTGCAGTCCGAGCAGGTGCTGCATCAGCGTGGCAATCACGCCGCCCGAGGTGAAAACGATGGTGTTCTGCTTGCTGTGCTGGCCATCGAGGCGCTCCAGCGCAGCGATGCAGCGACGCCGGAAGGCCGGCCAGGTCTCACTGTAATCATCATCGTGCCAGCCACTCATCCAGCGCTGTACGGCAGCACGGAACAGGTCTTCCAGCGCCCGTTGTGGATTAGCGTTACGCGCCAGCATCTGCTTGAACAGGGCCAGATCGCCGAATTCGGGACAGTGCCGCAGCATCACCTGATGGTGATCGAATTCGGCAAAAGCGGGGTCGGACTGCCACGCTGCATCCCCCAGCAAGGTCTTGGGCAGCTCGGCCAGACAGGCATCCGCGGTCTGCTGGTGACGCACCATGCCGCCCACGATCACGCGGTGAAAGGTCTGCTTGCGGTTGGCGTACCACTGGCCCAGCAAACGCGCCTGCTGGTAACCGAGCGTCGATAGCTGATCGTAGTTAGCGCTGCCGAACGAGGCCTGCCCGTGGCGCACCAGATAAATTTGTCCCATTTGGCTTCCGGCTTAAAAAAAATCAACAGCCGACAGCTTACCGCCCGACCTGCCATTGTTCAAATGATTAGTTTACATTTCGGCGTGTGCCGGGCACTGGCAGCAGATTGCGCAGGACCCTGCAGGAAATTCCGCTATGATGGAGATTAGCGCAGCATCACACCGAGGACTCCATGCAGGGCTTTTCCACACTACTGGTCACCACCGCACTGGCTGCGGGCGGGGCATCGGCAAGTGCTGAGGCCGAGCTGGTGTTCGGCACCACCCACGACGTCAACTCGCCCGCCTTCCACTACGCGCAGGACTATCTGCGCCAGCTGTGCCATGAAAACAAACTCCGCTGCGTGCTGCGCAGTCTACCGGGGCGGCGTTCCGAAGCCATGCTCGCCATAGGCAAAATCGATGGTGAATTCGGCCGGGTCAAGGCGTATGGCATCCGGCATCCCGAGTACGCGCGGGTTGAGGAACCGTTCAATGTCTCACTGACCCGCATCTTTACGCGTCAGCCTCACGACATCAGTAGCTGGCAATCACTGACCAGTTTCGCCCACACGGTCAGTTATAAACGCGGCGTGTTCCTGTATCAGCAGCGACTCGAAAGTATCCGTCCCGCCGTGCAACTGCACGACGTGCAGAGCGAAGCCGCCTGCCTGCAGGTGGTCCTGGCCCGTCACAGTGACGCCTGCGTCTTTGACGATGGCGGCGTCAGCGCCGAGGCCCAGCATCTGCTCAGGCAGGGCTACAGCAGTGCCTCGGTCGAGGATCTAGCGCTGTATATCTACCTCGATAAAAGACACGCGGCACTGGCCGCCCCGCTGGGCGAGACGGCCAAACGGATGCAGGCACGCGGCATTCCTGCCCAGTTGCGACGCAGCTATTACGAACTGAAATAGGCGAGTTCAGGCCGCCGGGGACTGTGCCAGCAAGTCGAGCAGTGTGAACGCCACCACCTTGGTCGCCTTGCGTAAATCTTCCAGCAACAAGCGCTCGTCCGCCTTTTTAGCATTCGATTCCGGGACCGTGCGCGGGCCAGCACCATACAGCACCGCAGGAATTCCGTGTTCACCATACAGGCGCGCGTCCGCGTACAGCGGGGTCCCCTGTGCCGGAATGGTCTCACCGATCACGCTCAGGGCGTTCTGCTGCAGACTGGCGACCAGCGTCGCGGTACCCGGCAATTCGCGCAGCGCATGCGACAGCAGCAGACGTTTGATCTCGAGGCGGATGCCGGGCAAGCCCTGCACCGCATCCTCGATCAGCGCCCTTACCTGCGCTTCGACCTGCACCGGATCTTCTTCGGGGATCATGCGGCGATCCATCTTCAGCACCACTTTGCCGGGCACCACGTTGGTGTTGGTGCCGCCATCGATACGGCCTACCAGCATGGTCGGACTGTCGATACCGGCAATCTTCGATTTGATTTTCTTCAGTTCCGGCAGCTGGGCATAGATCGCCGTGAGGATCCGGGTGGCAGCCTGCAAAGCGTCATGGCCGGTTTCCGGCATGGCACCGTGGCCGGATTTACCATGCACGGTAATTTCCAGCTGCAGACAGGCGTTATGCGCGGTGACGATGTTATAACTGAAACCAGCCGCAATCACGTAATCGGGACGGGTCAGTTTCTGTTCCAGCAGCCAGCCCGGTCCCAGCAGACCACCAAATTCTTCATCGTAGGTGAAATGCAGTTCCAGAGCACCCTTCAGTGGTACACCCAGCGCTTCCAGCGCCCGCGTGGCAAAGATATAGGTCGCAAAATCGCACTTCGACACGGCCGCAGCACGGCCATAGATATAGCCATTCTCCAGCACCCCGCCATACGGCGGATAGTTCCAGTTATCACCGGGTGGCACCACATCGCCATGCGCGTTCAACGCTAGCGTCGGTCCGCCTGCGCTGTAAGGGCGACGGATGATCAGATTGGTGATGCTCTGCATGCCGTAGTCGTGTACCTGCTGCGCCGGCACCGCGTGCTGCTCGGCGTTCCAGCCATAGTTGCTCACCAGCTCAGCGACCATTTCCGCATGCGGCGCGTTATTCCCGGGCGGCGTATCGGTCGGCACCCGCAGCAGCTGCTGCAGCACCCCCACCTCCTCATCGAAATGGGCATCGATCCACTGCGCCAGTTGTGCTTTGGTATTGGTCATCATCGGTTTCTCACTTGGCACCGGCCTCGAACCAGCGCGCAATCTGCGCCCGTTCGGCATCGGTCATATTGGTCAGGTTTGCCAGTGGCATCGCTTTCAGCTGCACCACCTGCTTGTAGATACGCTCCGCATTCTGGCGGATCTGCTCCGGTTGTTCGAGCACCACACCGGCCGGCGCGGTGGCAAACCCGGGCTGGGTTGGCTGGGCTGCGTGGCACGAGACGCAGCGCTGTGCCACGATCGCCGTTACCGTCCGCATTTGCGCGACCGGATCTGCCGGCACTGCCAGTTGCGGACGCGCCGGCGCAATCGCCACGGCAACCGCCAGCAGCAAGGCCACGCCCAGCAGCGGATAGCGCCACTCGACCCGGCCCTTATGACGCAGGTTGAAGAAGTGACGGATACTCACACCTGCTGCCATGATCAAGGCCAGCACCAGCCAGGCGTGCGCATTCTGGTAAGTCATCGCGTAGTGATTGCTGATCATAATGAACAGCACCGGCAGCGTGAAATAGTTATTGTGGACGCTGCGCTGCTTGGCCTTCTGGCCATGCACCGGATCGGGCAGACGCCCCGCCGACATGGCTTCGACCATTTTGCGCTGGCCGGGAATAATCAGCATCAGCACATTGCCCACCATGATGGTGCCGATCAGCGCACCCACATGAATATAGGCGGCACGGCCACTGAGCACATGCGTGAGGCCATACGCGGCAGCGACGATCAGCACGAACACCACCACGCCGAACCAGAAATCATGCTTGCCCAGCGGTGAGCGGCACAACAGGTCATACACCGTCCAGCCCACCACCAGTGTGGCGATGCCGATGCCAACCGCCTGCAGGCTGCTTAAATCGGCCACCGATTTATCCACCATCATGGCTTGCGCATTGAAGTAGTAGGCGATGGTCAGCAGCGCAATCCCGGATAGCCAGGTGCTATACGCTTCCCATTTAAACCAGTGCAGTTGTTTCGGCAGTTCGGCCGGCGCCACCAGATACTTCTGCGGGTTGTAGAACCCGCCGCCGTGCACCGCCCAGAGTTCTCCCGACACGCCTTTTTTTGCCAGCTCGGAGCCCGCTGCCGGGGGACGGATCGAGTTATCCAGCCAGACGAAATAGAACGACGCACCAATCCAGGCGATGCCGGTGATGACGTGCAGCCAGCGCACGATCAGGTTGAGCCACTCAAGGCCGTACGGGATCAGATAGGTGAAGGAGTCCATGCGTACTTTCCAGGCAATTGATGTGGCGAATTTACAGAAGATAAACGGAATTGGTTCCGACCACATGAACATTAGAGTATATTAAACATATTCATTCCGGTATAACTATCGCCTTTCCGACCACAGAAACACGCCCATGGCCGCCCTGCCGCAACATCTGGATCTGCATCTGATCCGCATTCTTTACCTGCTGCTGGTTGAGAAAAACGTCTCGCGCGTTGCTCTCAAGCTGAATCAGCCGCAGCCTTCGATATCCGCCTCGCTGCGCAAACTGCGCGAGCTGACGGGCGATCCCCTGCTGGTGCGCGGCGCGCGCGGCATGGTGCCCACCCAGCATGGCGAAAGCCTGCTGGCGCCGGCCAAGCGCATTCTGGACGAAACCGAAAATCTGTTCCTGAAAAAGCAGCCCTTTGTGCCACAGGAGGAAGCCCGCACCTTCCACATCGCGGCACCGGACTATCTGGATAGCCAGTTCCTGCCAAATCTGGTGGCCCTGCTGCGTCGTGGTTCACCCAACAGCCGCGTCAAAATCCACAGCCTTGGTCCCGGCGTCGATTATGTGCGCCTGCTGTCCGATGGCGATATGGATCTGGTGGTGGCCAACTGGGATGAGCCACCGGCCCATCTACATATGTCCAAACTCTTCGAAGACCCGATTATCTGCGTGATGCGGGCCGACTGTCCGTATGCGCTGCGTACCGCCAGCGATGCGATGACGCTCAGCGAATATCTGGCGCTGCCGCACGTCGCGCCCACCCAGATCCTGCCCGGCTATCAGGGCGTGATCGACGAATTCCTCGAACGTCAGGGCTTGCAGCGCAACGTGGCGGTGGAGTCAGCCTATTTTGGCCTGATTCCCTATATGCTGACCCAGACCGATCTGGTGCTGACCACCGGCCGCCAGTTCGTGCGCTTCTATGAACGCAGTATGCCGCTGAAAAGCTATACCGTGCCGGTGAAGTTCCCGGCGATGCGCTTCTACCAGTTGTGGCACGAACGCGTGCATCAGGCGCCGGAACACAAATGGCTGCGCGAACAGGTCGCAGCGGCCGCCAAGGCGCTGCTCAAATAGCCACGCTGCCCAGTCCATCAGCAGCGCACCTAAGCACAGCGATATAAACCCTAAGCGGGCGCGCATATACCGGCGCCGAGAGGACAGGCTACACTAGGCTATGAGCACATTATCCGACCTGAATCGCTGCGATAGCGCGACCTTTATCGACCGCCTGCGCGGCATTTACGAACACTCGCCATGGATCCCGGAGCGCGCCGCTGCGGGGCGTCCCTATGCCAGCGTCACCGCCTTGAAGCAGGCCTTGCAGGCTGTGGTCAGCAGCGCCACGCTGGAAGAGCAACTGGGCCTGATCCGCGCTCACCCGGAACTGGCCGGCAAAGCGGCCATCAGCGGCCAGCTCACCGCCGAGTCCACCCACGAGCAGGCCAAATCCGGCCTGCACCTGTGCAGCGCCGAGGAATTCGCCACCCTGCATCGTCTGAACGCCGACTACAACGCCCGCTTCGGCTTCCCCTTCATCCTCGCCGTGAAAGGCCCGGATGGCCAGGGACTGACGCGGCGCGCCATCATCGCCACGTTCAGCCGGCGCCTGAAGAACCAGCGCGCCGATGAAATTGCCGAATGTCTGCGCCAGATTAAACGCATCGCCGAACTGCGCCTCAACGACCTGCTGGGCGTGACCCTCGAGTTTGGCCCGCAGATCATGCAATGGAGTGAGCAGATCGGCGCGATCAGCGATGTCGATCATGCCGACGGGGCTGAATTTGACCTGACTTGCGCGTATATGACGCCGGCACACCAGCGCACCGCTGCGCAACTGCTGGCATGGATGCAGCAAGCAGGCATGGACGCCCACATCGACGCAGTCGGCAACGTGGTCGGCGTCTATCGCGCTGCTGCTGCCGATGCTGCCGCCGCTGCCGAGATTCCGACCCTGATGACCGGCTCACACTACGACACCGTCCGTAACGGTGGCAAATATGACGGCCGGCTCGGCATCCTGCTACCCATCGCCATCGTCAGCTATCTGCACCAGCGTGGCGAGCGCCTGCCCTACCATCTGGAAATCGTCGGCTTCGCGGAAGAGGAAGGGGTGCGCTTCCGCAGCACTTTCCTCGGCAGTAACGCTATTACCGGACGCTTTGATCCGGCCTTGCTGGATCAGACCGATGCAGCCGGCATCAGCATGCGTGAGGCACTAGGTGCCGCAGGCCATGATGTGCATGCCATCGCCGCGATCGCGCGCGATCCCGCAAAATTGCTGGGCTTCGTAGAAGTGCATATCGAACAGGGTCCGGTGCTACTGGAACGCGATCTGCCACTCGGTGTAGTCACGGCGATTGCCGGTAGCTCGCGTTATCTGGTGCAACTCACAGGACTGGCCAGCCATGCTGGCACTACCCCGATGACGATGCGCAAAGATGCCGCTGCAGCCGCCGCGGAAATCGTGCTGCTGGTCGAACAGCGCTGCGCGCAGGGTGCTGCGCTGGTCGGCACCGTCGGTCAATTACAGGTGCCCGGTGGTTCGGTCAACGTGATCCCGGGCGCCTGCCATCTGTCGCTTGATATCCGCGCGGCCGATGATGCCGTGCGTCTGGCCGCGGTCCACGATATTCTGCAGGGCATTGAACAGATCTGCGCACGACGCCAGATCGAATTCAGTCTTGAATCAATTGTCGATGCCGCCGCGGCACCCTGTGCACCGCGCCTGATGCAGCAACTCGCGCAAGCGGTGCAAGGCGTCGGCCTGGCGAGCTTCGAACTGCTGTCCGGCGCCGGTCATGATGCCATGGCGATGGCAGCGATTACCGATGTCGCCATGCTATTCACTCGCTGCGGCAATGGCGGCATCAGCCACAATCCGCTGGAAACCATGACGGCCGATGATGCCGATCTGGCCGCGCAGGTGCTGCTCGACTTCCTGCGTCAGTACCGCTAAAAAATACGGCAGTACGGCCGAAGGCCGTGCTGCCGTATGCTTCAGACCACTCTGGCGCGTTCCAGCATGGCGTGCAGCAGCACGTTGCAGCCCGCTTCCAGATGCTCGCTCTTGGCGTCTTCGATCTCGTTATGACTGATGCCGTCCTTGCACGGTACAAAGATCATGCCCGATGGCGCCAGTCGCGCGGCGTAGATCGCATCATGTCCGGCACCGGATACCACATCCATGGTGGAATAGCCGAGCTTCGCGGTGGCATTGCGCACCGCATCCACACATTCAGGATGGAAGGGACAAGGCCGGTAATACGATACCCGTTCGATGCTGATAGCCAGGCCACTGTCATGGCGGGTCTGCTCGATAAATGCCAGCATTTCTTCGTGCATGGTGTTGAGCAGTTGCTCGTTCACGTTGCGCAGATCGATACTGAATTTGACTTCGCCCGGAATCACGTTGCGGCTGTTCGGGAACACTTGCACCATACCCACCGTGCCACGCCCATACGGCGGGTAGCGGTTCGCAATCGCCACGACTTCCTGCATGATGCGGGTCGACACCTGCAAGGCATCCTTGCGCAAACCCATCGGCGTCGGACCGGCATGTGCTTCCATACCCTGCACCACGCAGTCATACCAGGATAGCCCCATCACGGCAGGCACCACGCCGATCACCTTGTCGGCGTCTTCCAGTACCGGGCCCTGTTCGATGTGCGTTTCGAAATACGCACCGATCGGATGCTCGCCGGGCACCTGATCGCCCAGATAGCCGATCCGCGCCAGCTCCTCGCCGACGCTCTTGCCTTCGGTGTCACGCGCTGCGTACGCCGTCTCCAGCGAGAAGGCGCCGCAGAATACGCCGGAACCCATCATCACCGGCACAAAGCGCGAGCCTTCTTCATTGGTCCAGAACGCCACCTCGATCGGCGCCTCGGTACGGATACCCAGATCATTCAGCGTACGCACCACTTCCAGCCCGGCCAGCACTCCGTAATTGCCATCGAACTTGCCACCGGTCGGCTGCGTGTCGATATGACTACCCGTCATCACCGGAGGCAGCGCGTTGTTGGTGCCGTTGCGGCGCATGAACACATTGCCAATCTGGTCGATAGTGATCGACATACCAGCGGCACGTCCCCAGCCCACCACCAGATCGCGCCCCTGCTTATCCAGATCGGTTAGCGCCAGCCGCTTTACGCCGCCCTTGGCCGTAGCACCGATCTGTGCCAGTTCCATCAGCGCGCCCCACAGACGCTGGCCATTGATACGCATTTCACTCATCACGCTACTCCCTATCGTTTACCGCGCCGAAGCGGCTTTAAAGGCAGGACGGTCTATGTGGCGCCCTGCGCCTTCCACAGCCATCAGCGTGCCATTCTGGAAAACTACTTTGCCAGCTGCCAGCGTCGTGCTCGGGATGCCACGCACGGTGCGCCCCTCGAACACGTTAAAGCCGCCTTTTGCATACTGGGTCCTCGCCGAGATGGTCCGGGTGCCTTCCGGATCCCACACCACGATGTCGGCATCGGCACCGGCAGCAATCACGCCTTTGCGCGGATACATATTGAAAATCTGCGCAGCATTGGTCGATGTCACGCGCACGAATTCGGAAGGCGTCAGCAGACCAGCATTGACACCGGCATCCCACACCACCGACATCCGGTCTTCCACCCCGCCGCAACCATTCGGGATCTTGGTAAAGTCATCCTTACCCGCTGCCTTCTGCGCAGCGCAGAAGGTGCAGTGATCAGTCGCCGTGGTGTGCAGATTGCCGCCCTGCAGGCCATGCCACAAGGCCGTCTGATGCTGCTTGCTGCGGAATGGTGGGCTCATCACGTGCGCCGCCGCGAATTCCGTATCGGCGCTCTGGTACACGCTGTCGTCGATCACCAGATGGCCTGCCAGCGCTTCACCATATACCCGCTGGCCGTTGGCGCGCGCCCGCGTAATCGCTTCCAGCGACTCGGCGCAGGAAACGTGCACGATGTACACCGGCGTGTTGAGCACATTGGCAATCGCAATGGCGCGGTTGGCCGCTTCGGCTTCGACGGCCGGTGGCCGCGACAGCGGGTGTGACGATGGGCCGGTCAGGCCCTGCTTCAGCAAATCCTGCTGCAACTGGTAGACCAGTTCACCATTCTCGGCATGCACGGTTGGAATCGCGCCCAGTTCCAGCGAACGGCGGAAGCTTTTTACCAGCGTTTCATCGTCGGCCATGATGGCGTTTTTGTACGCCATGAAATGCTTGAAACTATTCACGCCATGCTCGCGCACCAGCGTTCCCATATCGCGGTGCACACTGTCATCCCACCAGGTAATCGCCACGTGGAAGGTGTAGTCGCCGGCCGCCTTCTGTGCCCAGCCGCGCCACTGGTGATAAGCCTCGATGAGATTCTGCTGCGGCGCCGGAATCACGAAATCCATGATGGTGGTGGTGCCGCCTGCCAGACCGGCGGCCGTCCCCGTAAAGAAGTCGTCCTGCGTCACGGTGCCCATGAACGGTAAATTCATGTGGGTGTGGGTATCGATCCCACCCGGCATCACATACTGGCCACCGGCGTCGATCAGCGTGGCACCGGCAGGTAAGGCCAGATTCTCGCCCACCGCGACGATCTTGTCGCCCTCGCACAGCACATCGGCGCGGAACACCCGGTCGGCATTCACGACCGTACCGCCGCGTATCAGAATTGTCATCGAAGTCTCCGCTTGGTTTTAGCTATATTTAGATGTCTACGTTACGGGCGGGCTGCTTGCGCCATTGGCAGCGCCCTGCCCTTCATCATTACGCCATACACCACGGCGGAAATCGCAATTCCCACAAACCAGGCATAGGTATAAATCGTTTTGAATCCATCGCCGACATCCGGGAAGGCTGCCGGGAAGGCCGCATTCAGGAAGCCGGGAATATTCGGCAGTACGCCGATCACAAACGCCACCAGCGCAGCACTATTCCAGCCACTGCCATAGGAATACACGCCATTGTCGCGATACAGTTCCGTCACATTCAGTTCCGTCTTGCGCACCAGGTAGTAATCGACAATCAGAATACCGGCAATCGGTCCCAGCAGTGCCGAGTAGCCGATCAGCCACGTGAAAATATAGCCCTGGGTCGACTCGAGTATTTTCCATGGCATCATCAGTATCGCGATGCCGGCCGTGATGTAACCGCCCACCTTGTAGGAAATCTGCTTCGGTGCCAGCGACGAGAAATCATACGCCGGCCCCACCAGATTGGCCGCCAGATTCACCGACACCGTATCGATCAGCAGCACCAGCAGCGCGATCAGCACCGCCACGCCCGTCATGCGGCTGGCCAGATCGACCGGATCCCAGATCGCTTTACCGTATAACACCACCGTTGCCGAGGTCACGATCACCGCCATCATGGCCAGTAAGCCCATAGGCACCGGCAGACCGACCGACTGGCCCAGCACCTGATCGCGCTGGGTACGGGCGAAGCGCGTGAAGTCGGGAATGTTCAGCGCCAGCGTGGCCCAGAAGCCCACCATCGCCGTCAGCGATGGCCAGAACACTGACCAGAACTGGCCAGCCTTCTTGCCGCCTTCGACGAACTGCGAAGGTGCCGACAGCAGATCGCCAAAACCACCGGCCTTGTTGTAGACCCAGCCTAGCAGCACGAAGCAGATCAGGATTTTCAGCGGCGCTGTATAGGTTTCCAGTTTGCGGATCGCATCCATACCATGCACGATATACCAGAGCTGGATGCCCCAGAACGCAAGGAAGCACAGCAACTGGGCGCCATTGATGCCCAGCCCTGCGATGACCGAGCCACCAAAATCAGTAGCGCCACCACCCAGCATCACCCCGAGCAGCGTGTAGATCATCTGGCCACCGAACCAGGTCTGGATGCCATACCAGCCGCAAGCGACGATGGCGCGCATCAGCGCTGGCAAACGCGCCCCGGCAGTGCCGAACGAAGCGCGTGCCAGCACCGCATACGGAATCCCGTACTTGGTACCGGCGTGACCAATCAGCAGCATCGGCAGCAGCACGATGGCATTCGCCACAAACACCGTCAGCACGGCCTGATAGCCGGACATGCCCGCCTCGATCAGACTGGCCGACAGGGTGTATGCCGGTATGCACATCACCATGCCCACCCACAGGGCGGCGAAGTGATACCAGCGCCAGGTACGCTGCGCTGCCGTGGTCGGCGCCAGATCTTCGTTCCACAAATGCGTGCTGCCAGAAATTGAATCACTCACAGGGCTATCTCCATCAAGTTGAACTATCCTGCCAACGTTGCAAGTTTCGTACCCAGCTGCGGCACGCGCCCTTATGCCGTCTCGGCTGCTTTCACCAGCTCTGCGCGCGGGTTACGCGGATCCTGGGTCCAGTTCATGTAAGGCTTACCGGTATCCTGCGGCACCATGGTGATGCAACCCTGCACCGGACAGGTGATCTCGCACAGATTGCAGCCCACGCATTCATCCTTGTTGACTTCATAGGTGCGCACACCGGCCGCATCGATCAGCTGGTTAATCGACTGGTGCGAAGTATCTTCACAAGCCACATAGCAGCGACCACACTTGATGCAATCGTCCTGATTGATTTGCGCGATCACCTGATAATTCATGTTCAGGTATTTCCAGTCGGTGGTGTTCGGAACTGCCTTGCCGACGAAATCGCTAATCTGTGCATAGCCCTTCTCGTCCATCCAGCGCGACAGACCATCTTTCATCTGTTCGACGATGCGGAAGCCATGCAGCATCGCCGCCGTGCAGACTTGCACGCAACCGGAACCGAGCGCCATGAACTCAGCCGCATCACGCCAGTTGCTGATGCCGCCGATGCCGGAAATCGGCAGACCACGGGTGGCCGGATCACGGGCGATTTCCGCCACCATGTTCAGTGCGATCGGCTTCACCGCCGAACCACAATAGCCGCCGTGGGTGCTGGCACCGCCCACAATCGGGAACGCCACCATCTGATCCAGATCGAGATGGGTAATCGAATTAATGGTGTTGATCAGCGAGACCGCGTCGGCACCACCGGCTTTGGCGGCACGGGCGGGGGCCCGCACATCGGTGATGTTCGGCGTGAGCTTGACGATCACCGGCAGCTTGCTATGGGTCTTACACCAGCGCGTTACCATCTCCACGTATTCCGGCACCTGTCCCACTGCCGCGCCCATACCGCGCTCCGGCATTCCGTGCGGGCAGCCGAAGTTCAGTTCGATGCCATCTGCGCCGGTGGCTTCCACCTTGGGCAGGATATCGGCCCACAGTTTTTCTTCGCACGGCAGCATCAGCGAGACAATGATGACGCGATCCGGCCAGTCCTTCTTCACCTGCGTGATCTCCTGCAGATTGATTTCCAGCGAACGGTCGGTAATCAGCTCAATGTTATTGAAGCCAAGTACTTCGCGGTTCTTGCCGTAGTGCGCCGAATAGCGCGACGACACGTTGACCGCGGCCGGATCTTCACCGAGGGTTTTCCACACCACGCCACCCCAGCCGGCTTCAAAAGCGCGCACCACGTTATAGGCTTTATCGGTCGGTGGCGCAGACGCCAGCCAGAACGGGTTGACCGATTTGATGCCGCAAAATTCTATGCTCAGGTCAGCCATTATTGGGCCTCCGTTTTCAGTACAGTGTTTAATATCTGCATATCGTGGTGAATGGCGATCGCCGCCAGTTTTCCGTGCTGGACTGCCTGCACGGTCAGATCCTGTCCGGGCGCCACACAGTCACCACCGGCGTAGATACGCGGCAGCACTGTGCGGAACTGCGCGTCGACGTGGATTTTGTCACCGTCGCGTTGCAGCGTCTTCGCCAGTGGATCACTGATGCTGGTTTCGTCCATGCTCTGGCCGATAGCTTTGAAGATCGCCTCGGCGGCAATCTCGAAGGTCTCACCGGTGCCAGCCAGACGGCCGTTGCTGAGGGCAGTTTTTTCGAAGCGCATCCCGCGCACCCGGCCTGCCTCGTCGAGCAGTACCTGTTGCGGCTGCGCCCAGGTGCGCATGCGCACCTGATTTTCCATCGCAATATGCTGTTCGTGTTCGGTCGCGCTCATCGCTTCGAAACCGCGCCGGTACACCAGCGTGACTTCTTCTGCGCCAAGACGCTGGATCTGCACCGCCATATCGATGGCGGTATTGCCGGCACCGATTACGATGGCACGTGCCGGCACCGGCAGCGTGCTCAGATCATCGGTCTGACGCAAGGCCGCGATGTAGTCCACGGCAGCCAGCAGACCCGGTGCCTCTTCACCGGTCAGACCGAGCTGCTTGCTAGCGCCCAGTCCCAGACCCAGGAACACCGCATCAAATTGCGTATGCAGTTCGCTCAGCTGCAAGTTCTTGCCCAGTGTCTGGCCGTGACGGATTTCGATGCCGCCTATCGCCAGCAGGAACTCGACCTCCTTCTGTGCGAAGTTATCCGTCAGTTTGTATTTGGCGATGCCGTATTCATTCAGACCACCGGACTTTTCTCTGGCTTCGAAAATCACCACATCGTTGCCCAGCATCGCCAGACGGTGTGCGCACGACAGCCCCGCAGGACCGGCGCCCACCACAGCGATCTGTTTACCCGTCGCCGCAGCACGTTCGAAGGGATGGCTGGTGAACGACATATGATCCACCGCATAGCGTTGCAGCAAACCGATTTTTACCGGCTGGCCTTCGGCATCGTGATTGCGCACGCAGCTATCTTCACACAGGATCTCGGTCGGGCAGACCCGCGCGCAACTACCGCCAAGAATGTTCTGCTGCAGGATGCCGGCTGCTGCGCCATTCACATTGCCGTCATGGATATTGCGGATGAATCCCGCCACATCGATCTCGGATGGACAGATACGCGTGCACGGCGCATCGTAGCAATACAGACAGCGTGCGCTTTCAATCGCAGCCTGTCGTTCGGTCAGTGGCGGTGCCAGATCAGTGAAGTGTTTCGCCAGCGTGGCATTGGCTTCCTTAGCAAGCGGCATGTATTTGAGAGATTCGATCATCATGATTTCCGTGAGATTTATTTCATCTGAGGGAATGCAAATTCTGCGCCAGCACTCGCGGTATTCGGCCAGCGCTGCATCACTGCTTTATGGCGCGTATAGAAGCGCACACCTTCGGGGCCATAGGCATGGTGATCACCGAACAGACTGCGCTTCCAGCCACCAAAACTATTGAAGGCCATCGGCACTGGCAGCGGCACGTTCACCCCCACCATGCCGACCTGAATCTGGCGGACGAATTCGCGCGCCACACCACCATCACGGGTGTAAATCGCCACACCGTTGCCGTACTCGTTACGGTTGATCAGTGCTACCGCGCTGCCCACATCAGGCGCGCGCAGCATGCACAACACCGGTCCGAAAATTTCTTCCTTGTAGATGCTCATTTCCGGCGTCACATGGTCGAACAAAGTGCCGCCGACAAAGAAGCCCTGCTCGCGTCCCGGCACGATGAAATCACGTCCGTCCACCACCAGCTTGGCGCCCTGTTCGACACCTTCGCTAATCAGGCGCTCGATACGCTGCTTGGCGGCGCTCGAAACCACTGGCCCCATTTCGGCATCGGCCGCCATCCCGTCGCGCACTTTCAGTGCAGCGGTGCGCTGTGCCAGTGCATCGATAATTCTGTCGCCCGCATCGCCCACCGCAACCACCACGGAAATTGCCATGCAGCGTTCACCAGCCGAACCGTAGGCAGCGCCCATCAGTGCGTCGACCGTCATTTCCATATCGGCGTCCGGCATCACCACCATGTGATTTTTCGCACCACCCAGGGCCTGCACGCGCTTGCCGGCAGCGCAGCCTTTCGCGTAGATATATTCGGCAATCGGCGTCGAGCCGACAAAGCTCACCGCCTGCACCACCGGATGTTCGAGCAGCGCGTCAACCGTCACCTTGTCGCCCTGAATCACGTTGAACACGCCGTCCGGCAGACCGGCTTCCTTGAGCAGTTTTGCATGCAGCAGCGACGGCGATGGATCACGCTCGGAAGGCTTGAGAATGAAGGTATTCCCGCACGCCAGCGCCACCGGGAACATCCACATCGGCACCATCACCGGGAAGTTGAACGGCGTGATGCCGGCCACCACACCGAGTGGCTGACGCATCGACCATGCATCGATACCACGCGAAATCTGATCCGTGAATTCGCCTTTCAGCATCTGCGGTATGCCGACGGCAAACTCCACCATCTCGATGCCGCGTGCCACTTCACCCTGCGCATCGGCAAAGGTCTTGCCGTGTTCGCGCGTCAGCATAGTGGCGAAATCGTCGGTGTGCTGCTGGCACAGTTGCAGATACTTGAACAGCACGCGCGCACGCGTCAGCGGCGGCGTGGCCGACCAGGCAGGGAATGCCGCTTCGGCAGCCTGCACTGCCGCATCGACTTCCTGCGTGGTTCCCAGAGCGACTCTGGCGACGGCTTGCCCCAGCGCGGGATTGAACACGTCCGCATAGCGGCCGCTTTGGGTATCAACTGCCACGCCGTTGATGTAATGGGTAATCGTATCCAGAGTGCTCATAAGGTTCTCACTTCCAAGTTCTCACTTTTAAATTTGTGCTAGCAGCGTTCAACCTAGCAGGCTGTCGGCTTCAACATAGGGATAGCCCAGACCATGCGCCACTGCTTCATACGTGACGTGACCCAGACAGACATTCAAACCATTTTTCAGATGCGGGTTAGCTTTCAGCGCTTTCTGCCAGCCTTTATCTGCCAGTGCCAGCGCATGCGTGATGGTGGCGTTATTCAGTGCGAAGGTAGAGGTACGCGCCACTGCGCCCGGCATATTCGCCACGCAGTAATGCACCACGCCGTCCACTACAAAGGTCGGTTGCTCGTGCGTCGTGGCATGCGAGGTTTCGAAGCAGCCACCCTGATCGATGGCGACATCTACCACCACCGCGCCGGGCTTCATTTTTGCGATCATCTGTTTGGTCACCAGCTTGGGCGCTGCAGCGCCCGGCACCAGCACACCACCGATCACCAGATCTGCATCCAGCACGGCGGCCTCGATCGCATGGGCATTCGAGTACAGGGTACTGATGCGGTTGCCATACACTAGATCGAGCTGACGCAGACGGTCGACGTTCTTATCCAGTATAGTCACCCGCGCACCAATACCAACCGCCATCTGCAAGGCATTGGTACCGACTACTCCGGCGCCGATAATTGCCACATGGCCGGGTGCCACACCGGGCACGCCGCCCAGCAGCAAGCCCATGCCGCCCTTGGATTTCTCCAGATGGGCAGCGCCAGCCTGTATCGCCATCCGCCCCGCCACTTCACTCATCGGCGCCAGCAGTGGCAAGCCCCCGTTGGCACCAGTGATGGTTTCGTAGGCGATGCACACCGCACCCGACGCCACCAGTGCGCGGGTCTGTTCCGGATCGGGCGCCAGATGCAGATAAGTGTACAGAATCTGCCCCTGGCGCAGCATCGCGCATTCTTCCGGCTGCGGCTCTTTGACCTTGACGATCATCTCGGCGCGGGCAAAGATTTCGCTCGCGCTAGCCACCATACTGGCACCAGCGGCTTCGTACATGGCGTCGCTGAGGCCGATAGCTGCACCGGCATTTTTCTGCACCAGAACCTGATGACCGCGCAATACGAGTTCCTGCACGCTAGCCGGGGTAAGGCCAACGCGGGACTCCTGGTTTTTGATCTCTTTTGGGACACCTACCAGCATGCTGTTCTCCTCGTGTGACTGACTTAGGACCTCGGTAGTTACCCAGGCTAAGCCAGATTTTTCAGGACCGTCGTGAGTTTTCCAAACAGTTCATCGATGTGCTGCTTCTCCAGAACTAAGGGTGGCGACAGAGCGATGATGTCGCCGGTGGTACGAATCAGGATGCCGTCGGCAAAGGCCTGCTTGAAGGCGGCGAAGGCCCGTGCACCGGGTTTGCCGGGAATCGGAGCGAGTTCAATACCGGCGATCAGACCGATGCTGCGGATGTCGATCACATGCGGCAGGCCTTTCAGCGAATGCACTGCATCGGCCCAGTATTCGGCCATGCCGGCAGCATGTTCGAGGATCTTCTGTTCCTTGAACACTTCCAGCGTGGCCAGCGAGGCGGCGCAGGCTATCGGGTGACCGGAATAGGTATAACCGTGGAATAGCTCGATGCCGGCCGGCGCTTCCATGAAGGTGTCGTAGATATGCTGTTTGGTGAACACGGCGCCCATCGGAATCACGCCATTGGTCAGACCTTTGGCGGTGGTCATCATGTCCGGTTCAACGTCGAAGTAGTCGCTGGCGAACGGCGTGGTGAGGCGACCAAAGCCGGTAATCACTTCATCGAAGATCAACAGGATGCCATGCTTGGTGCACAGCTCGCGCAGCCGCTTCAGATAGCCTTTCGGCGGAATCAGCACACCGGTAGAACCTGCCACCGGTTCGACGATCACCGCAGCGATGGTGGAGGCATCATGCAGTGCGACGATGCGCTCCAGTTCATCGGCCAGTTCGGTACCGTATTCCGGCTCGCCACGGGTGTAGGCATTTTTTTCCAGATTGTGGGTGTGTGGCAGGTGATCCACACCGGGCAGCATCACGCCATACGGCTTGCGGTTACCGGCGATCCCGCCCACCGAAATACCGCCGAAACCCACGCCGTGATAGCCGCGCTCACGCCCGATCAGACGGGTACGGCTGGCTTCACCACGGGCCTTGTGATATGCCAGCGCAATCTTCAGTGCAGTATCCACCGCTTCCGAACCGGAGTTGGTGTAGAACACCTGACCGAAGCGGTGATTGGTGTACTCCATCAGTTTTTCGGCCAGATCGAAGGCGGCCGGATGGCCCATCTGGAAAGTCGGTGCGAAGTCGAGCTGGCCCACCATTTCGCGCACTGCCGCGACGATCTTTGCTTGCGCATGGCCGCAGGGTACACACCACAGACCGGCCGTACCGTCGAGGATGCTGTTGCCATCCACGTCCTTGTAGTACATGCCTTGCGCCGACACCAGCAGGCGCGGGTGGGCTTTGAAGTCGCGGTTATTGGTAAATGGCATCCAGAAGGACGACATCGATGCTGGTCTGGATTCGTTCATGCTCATCTCCTGTTGTACGGCGTGCGTTCACAATCGGACTTTTTGACAAACCGTAAAAAAATTTACCAGTTGGCAAAATGATGATGCAATAATAGACAGCGCGACAATGATGGCACAGATACACAAATATCAAAACCGTCCAACCGTACTGGCAGCAAAAACACTACAGTTAGGTGGTGCACCACACAGGGAGTCAGGCATGGAAGCTGGAAATGGGCTGCAGGATCAGGCGTCGGGCGCTGCCCGGGCGTCCGTCTGGCCCGTGGTGTCCATAGAGCGCCATCGCAAAGGCGGGCTGGTGGACCAGATCGTGGCCGCAATCAGTGCCATGGTGGCAGCGCGCGAGTTGCGCATCGGCACAAAAATGCCCTCGGTGCGGCAATTTGCCAAGTGTAATGGCATCAGTACCTTTACAGTTGTGGAATCCTATGACCGGCTCGTGACACTGGGCCTGCTTTCCTCGCGCCGCGGCTCCGGCTATTTCGTGGCCCGCCAGGACTTGCCGGCCACCCTGCTACCCTCCACCATCCACGCCATCCCCAGCGCCATCGATGCACTCACGCCCGATCTGTACTCGGGCGTCTCAGAAGCACTGCCAGTCGGCGCAGGATGGCTGCCGCCGGACTGGTATGGCGAAGACACCATCCTCGACGCCGTACGGCAGGCGATGCGCATCCCGGCCAACCGGCTGCGCGGTTACGGCCACCCGCTGGGTTTCCCTTCGCTGCGCCAGCATCTGGCGGCCACCCTGGGCGACGAACTATTCCCCATCGACGCCGACCAGATCCTGCTCACCAATGGCGCCACCCACGCCTTCGATCTGATTCTGCGCACCCTGACCAAACCGGGCGACACGGTGCTGGTGGAAGACCCCGGCTACAGCAATCTGCTGTCGCTGATTCGCCACCATGGCTGTATCGCAGTCGGTATCGCGCGCGGCGAACAGGGACTGGACATGGAAGCGCTGGCGAAGCAGGCCGCGCTGACCCAGCCCAAGCTGATGTTCGTCAACACCGTGCTACAAAACCCGCTCGGTACCTCGCTCAGCGTGGCGCAGGCGCACCGCTTGCTGGGACTGGCCGAGCAGTTTGATTTCTGGGTAGTCGAAGACGATATCTACCGCGAACTGGCGCCGCGTGGCGAAGCCTCGCTGGCTGCCATGGATGGTCTGCGCCGCGTGATCCGGGTCGGCAGTTTTTCCAAGACCCTGTCGCCGGTGCTGCGCGTCGGTTCGATCTGCGCCTCGGCCTCGCTGCTGCCGGAGCTGCTGCGGGTAAAAATGCTGGCTGGCCTGACCACCTCCGAGATTAACGAACGGGCAGTGTTCCACGCCATCACGGCGCGCCCCTACAAACGCATGGTGGACAAGCTGATCGGTCAGCTGGAAGCGGGCCGCGAACGCACCATCGACAGTCTGGCCAGCGTCGGCATGACGCCGATTGCACGTCCGCGTGGCGGCATGTTCGTCAGCGCTGGCTGGCCGGGCGCCCCCGGCGCCGACTGGAACGGCAAGCTGATTGCCGATCAGGCACTCAAGTCCGGCATTCTGCTGTCGCCCTGCGACTTCTTCCTGCTGCGCGCGCCCGAATCGATCTGGTTCCGTTTCAACGTCGCCTACGCCGACCATCCTCAACTGCTGACCTTCCTGAGACAACTATGCCGACCGTAAAACCGCCCCTCGCAGCGGCGCCCAAGATCAAGCGGCGCGTTCTGAATCGCGACAAGCTGGAAGCGGACATCGCCGCCGTGGCGGTGCAGGTGTTTGCCGAATGCGGTTACGAGGGCACCTCGATTGCCGCCGTGGCGGAGAAGGCTGGTCTGTCGAAGCAGAATCTGATGTACTACTTTCCCACCAAGCAGGCCCTGTACCAGCGCGTGCTGGACGAAGTGCTGGACGAATGGCTGGAACGCATGGAACATCTGGCCGCCGAAGGTGAAGAACCGGCCGAGGTGCTGCGCACCTACATTCAGGCCAAGCTGAAATTCTCGCGCGAGCAGCCGTGGGCGTCGCGGGTGTACGCGATGGAGGTGATCAGTGGCGCGCAGCTGTATGGCACGCAGATCCAGCGCCGCGTGATTCCGCTGCTGCGCAAGGATATCGAGGTATTCGAGAAATGGATCGCCGCTGGCAAGGTAGCGCCGATCAACGCGACCCACCTGCTGTTTGCGATCTGGGCGATGACCCAGTCCTATGCCGATTTCTCGGCCCAGATGGCACTGGTACTGAACCGCAAACAGCTGGCTAAAAAGGATTTTGACGATGCCGAGCAGGTCATCGTCAACATGGTACTGGCCGCAATCAGCGTGCCGCAGCGCGCTGGCGACGGCGCGCCATAAAGCCGATCATACCCAGCCCGGCCAGCAGCATGGCATAGGTTTCCGGCTCAGGCACCGGCGCCATAAAGCCCTGTACGTTGGTCGGCCTGAAGAAATGGTTGGAATTAATCTGCACCGACGACAGCCAGTTATCCACCACCACATTACCGTTGATAACGCCGCTGCCGCCGTTGACGCTGGCCAGTGGCGCCAGAATATTCGCCGTCAGCCCCGTATGGATACCCAGATCAGTGGCCTGATAGAAATTGAACAGCACATTGTACTTCTCGAAGCCCTGATAGCCGCCATTCAAGCCGCCCGAACTGCCGCTGATGTTCATGATCAGTGTCGAACCGGCCGTCAGATTACTGAAATTGAAATAGGTCACGCCGGCCAGTGTCTTGGCATCGATATCGATGACTTCTACCGCGCTCTTGCTACCCTTGATATTCAAGCCGCCCCACTGCACGCTGGCGCTACCGGTGGTATCCAGTTTCGCCAGTGTCGTCGAAGTGGTTTTCAGCTGGGACGCCAGCGCGCCCAGATTGGCTGGCGCATTGGCCGCACCGGTCTGGATTTTCGAATAGACATCCACCGACTGGGTCACGCTGCTGGTGCCGCCCACATAGGTGTTGCCGTTCTTGATGGAACCGCTGGTGAAACTCAGATTACGCCCGGCAATCAGCGCATAGCTGCCGTAAGCGTCGAAATTCTTGTCATTCACCGAATAATTGCTGAGCTGGACATCGCGCCCTGCCAGAATCGAACCTTCCACATCCGAACTCGGTGCTTTGAAATCGGTCAGCGCGAACACATTCGCGCCGTGCAGGTTCAGGTCAACCACACCGGCGCTGGCACTGCCTGCGGCAGCCATCGTCAGCAATACAGCAGCAGCCACAGTCGATACAGCAGATTTGATCACAACAGCCATCTGAATTTCCCCTGAAGTAATTTAACTTACTTCAAGAGTAGCATATTTCGTTTCCACTTGGAACTATTTTTCCAGGTGGAAACAAAAATACGCTTTGATTCAGATTTTTATTTTTCGCATAAGATTACTGGCGGCGCCGTGCCAGAGCGCCCAGCAGGCCCAGCCCGGCCAGCAGCATGGCATAGGTTTCCGGCTCCGGCACGGGTGCCGCCGGGATGTTCCCCGAGAAGCTTTGCAGGTGAATTTCGCCAAACTGATTCAGGTTTTTGGCGTACACACCGCCTTCCACATTCGCAGCGTTGATATTGCTAAAAGTACCGTCCGCCACCAGCAGCTGGCCGCCGAAGGTGGCGCCCACGGTAACACTTTCGGCGCCGGCAAAGTTCCAGATCAGCTTGCTGCCCAGCGCCTGTGCCTGTCCCCCGAGGAAGTTAGCCGAGACACTCAGGTTCTTATCGTTGGTATTGAAGATCACGGTCGACGCGCCATGCAGGTCAAACGCAAATTCGGCGGTCGTGGATGAGAACACCCGGCTATCGAGGCTACTCAGATCAAACACCAGCACGCCATTCGCAGCGGTGCCGCTAAACGTGACTTTATGATCGTTGTTGCTGAAGCTAACGGCGCTACCAGCCGTGCCCTGCAGCGCCGACAACTGGCTCGACAGCCCCGTCATCACGGCGGCAAAATTGGTCGAGGTGGACGCAGCCAGCGTACTCGTCATGTTAGCGGTGGGTGCATTCAGCACCTTGCCGTTCAGGTTGATATTGGTATAGCTGGCGGCATGCAGCTGATTGCCGAAATTGATGCCGTCCGCAGCGCCCACCACCCAGGCATTGCCGCTCAGGCTAGAGGCGCTAGCATTGCCACCGATATAGCTTTCGCCGGAGTTCACCGTAATCCCCTGCACGTCACCGCCCACCACCATGCCCAGCCCATTCACATGCGCATTACCGCTCAGCTTGCCGCCTACGGTCAGACCCGCATAGGCCGAGGCCGGCGTATCGTTGATGTGCTGCACATAATCACCACCCACCACATTGCCACCCACATAGCTGCGGCCATCCACGTGCGAGCTCGAATTGAGATTGCCGCTCACCACCACATTGAACTGCTGCAGCATCTGGGTGGCGCTCAGCGGTGCCGCCAGAGCGCTGCTGGAAATCAGGGTCGAGATGGCGAGCGCCAGGCTAGTACGAACAAACATGAACATCCTCCGATGAAGTGGCTGTACGCCCTTGCGCCAGCATTAAGTTTCCATTTTATAACATTAATTATCTTTTGAATACTATAACTTACATAATTACAACAACTAGCGTTTTCATGGCAAACTCGGCTAAGCTGGCAGTTCTGCCCCTACCGGTGTATGCCATGCCAGCCTTTCTACCTGTCGAGCTCCACACGCCACGTCTGAACTTGCGTTTCCTGACGTCTGCCGATGTAGCGGCGATGTTCCAGCTGTTTTCGGACCCTGACGCCGTACGCTACTGGAGTTGCGCAGCCTGGCAGGACATGGCCGAGGCCAGCAGCTACGTCGAACAGACGCTGCAAAGTTATGCCGAGGGCAGCGCCCTGCGCTGGGCCATGCTCACGGCCGATGGCGAACTGGTGGGGGTGGTCACGCTCTACCACTTCGACCGGCGCAATTACCGCTGCGATATCGGTTACATGCTGGCGCGGCCCTACTGGGGCCAGCGCTATATGCAGGAAGCCCTGCGCGCCGTGCTGGACTATGGATTCGGCAGCCTCGGCCTGCATCGCATCGAAGCCGATATCCATCCCGACAACAGCGCGTCGGTACGCCTGTTGCAAGGCTTGCAGTTCCGCCTCGAAGGCCAGCTGCGCGAGCGCTGGTTCGTGAATGGCGAAATTTCGGACAGCCTGATCTACGGTCTGCTGGCCCGCGACTGGCAGGCCGCAGCGTCCGCCATCCCATCACCCGCCGCGCTATCCTGAGCAAAGCACGCTCTGCTTACCATTCGTCGGCCGTTTTCCCACGCTTATCCTGCAGAAACTACCGTTGATCGTATCGCGCTCCACAGCACGAAAACGCTTTGTTAAAGTCACTCCATCGCCAACATCAACGGGAGAAACATCATGAAAAACATCAACCTGCAAACCATCTACACCTTTGTCGAAGAAGTCCTGCAAGCCATGCTGCGCGTGGCCCGCTGCGGTGGCCGCCTGTTGCGCCGCATGTCGCCGCAGGCACTGCTGGCCTCCGCCCTGATTCTGGCACTGGTCGCCGCCATCCTGCCGCTGGCACTGGTGCTGTTCGTGGTGTTCATGGTACTCAAGCTGATGGTCGGCGCCAGCTTCATTCACGGCCGTCGTGACAGCACGCCACGGGACATCAACTGATGAACAAGTCGCGTCTGGCCCAGAGCAGCTATGCCAACGCCCAGGGGCTGCTCAGCCTGATCCGTGAAATCGGCGAGACCGCCGTTTCCATCTGGTGGCGCTTTTTCGACTGGCTGGCACAGGTCGAATGGCGCAAGCTGATCATCGTCTGGGTACTGGTACTGCTGGTGGGTCTGACGCCGTTCGGTCTATCCAAACAGGGCGTCGCCTTCATCATGCTGTCGCTGGGACTGAAGGTGCTGGCCGGCGGCAAACGCAAAGCCGAACTGGACGCACTGCATGCCCACACGCAGGCCGATGAAGAGAGCATGGAAAGGCGCGTCGTCGAAGCGCGCATGGCAGCCCTGCAGGCGCAGGTGGAACCGCACTTCCTGTTCAATACACTGGCCCTGATCGGCCAACTGATCGAAACCGATCCGCAGCAAGCGGCCCGCATTCACCAGAATCTGATCGACTACCTGCGCGCTACCCTGCCGCAAATGCGTGCCCGGGGTGCCGGTACGCTGGGCCGGCAGCTCGACATGTCGCGTGCCTATCTGTCCATCATGCAGGCCCGCATGGGGGCACGGCTGGCCGTGTCGATCGACGTGCCACAGGAAATGCTGAGCGCCAGCTTCCCCGTGATGGCCTTGCAGATCCTGATCGAAAACGCCATCAAGCACGGACTCGAGCCGAAGATCGCCGGCGGTCGCATCGATATCCGTGCCAGCGTAGAACAAGGCATGTTGCAGGTTGATGTGCTCGATGACGGGGTCGGCTTCAGCCTGCACGCCGCCGATGGCATCGGGCTGGCCAATGTGCGCGAACGTTTGCACATCCTCTACGGCAAGCGCGCCCAGCTGGTACTGGAAGCGCCACTGAGCGGCGGCACCCGCGCCAGCGTGCGGCTGCCCTACGCCCCCGATATTTTTGCCGGAGCCACCTCATGAGCAACTGGAACCCGCGTCATTCGCCGGCCATCACTGCGCTGATCGCCGACGACGAGCCCGCCATGCGCCAGCAATTGCGCAGCCGTCTGCAGGAAGCCTGGCCGGCACTGGAGATCGTTGCCGAAGCGGCCAACGGGGTGGAAGCAGTCGAGCTGGCCAATCTGCACCAGCCGCACATCGTCTTCCTCGACATCCGCATGCCCGGCATGTCCGGCATCGAAGCAGCCCGCCTGCTGTTCCAGCGCTGCCATCTGGTGTTCGTGACGGCCTACGACCAGTATGCGATTGAAGCATTCGAACAGGGTGCACTGGACTATCTGCTGAAACCGGTGGGCGGCGAGCGCCTGAAGACCACTTGCGCGCGCCTGCAGCAGCGCGTCGAACAGCAACCGAGTGACCTCACCGTGCAACTCGGCGCGCTACTGGCGCAGCATAGCAGTGCACCCAAACGTGAATATCTGCGCTGGATACAGGCGGTGGTGGGACAGAATCTGCGCATGATCAGCACCCGCGAAGTGCTGTATTTTCAGGCCGATGAAAAATACACCCGGGTGCGCACCGCACAAGGTGAAGTACTGATCCGCAAGACGCTGAAGGAACTCGCGGATGAACTCGACCCCGATGAATTCTGGCGCATCCACCGTTCCACACTGGTACGGGTGGACGCGATTGATGCGGTGACGCGCGACCTGCGTGGCCGCCAGATGGTGAAAGTACACGGCAGCAACGAGGCACTGGAAGTAAGCCGCGGCAACACTCATTTGTTCCAGCAAATGTAAGCGGGTCCCCCGCAGCATCACGGTATACTGCCTGCGCTACGCTGAACAAAACCATTCCAGTCACCTACGGGAGAGAATTATGGACAGCATACCCAAGGCAACGCTGTGCAATGTCGTACCCTGCATGCGCTATCGCGATGCACCTGCCGCCATCGACTGGCTGTGCAGCACCTTCGGCTTTGTCGCCACGCTGGTGGTACCGAATGAGGACGGCAGCATCGCCCATGCCCAGCTGGGCTTCGGCAGCAGCATGGTGATGCTGGGCTCGATTTTCGATACCGAGTATGGCCGCCTGATGAAGCAGCCCGCCGAGCTCGGTCATTTCGTCACCCAGAGTACCTATCTGGTGGTCAACGATGCCGATGCGGTCTATGACCGAGCGCGCGAGGCCAAAGCCGAAATCCTGCTTGATATCAAAGATGAAGAATACGGTGGGCGCGGCTTTACCTGCCGTGACCCGGAAGGTCACGTCTGGAGCATCGGCACTTACGATCCGGCACTGGTCTTCAGTTCGCTGACCAGCGCCTGATCAGCAACCGGCACGGGAGCGATGCGTATGGTGTCGCGATACAGTGGCGGCATGGCTGCGCACAGCCCCGTCAAGGAAGCGTCCGCCAGACGTGGTAGCACATACTGGAATTGCGCCCGATTGTAAGCCGGCAGCGGCCCTTCCATGGTCGAGCCATAGGCGCCCAGATTCATGAAGCTCAAGGCACTCGCATCCGGTCCCAGCGCAAACACGAAGCTGCCTTCCTTCGGATGACCGAGATAACGGCGCACTTCTTCCTGCCGTTCCGGTGTCGCCCCCGCCATCAGTTTGAAACGCAGCTGCGCATACGCGCGGGTGGTTTCCATGAAGGCAGTCCGGATGCCCGACTGGCTCAGGCGACCACTCATGCACAGCAGCAGGTTGCCAAAGCGGTCTAGCAAGGCCACCGCATCACCGGCGCCGCCCTGCTCGCGATCGCGCAGCATGGCCTGGGTCAGAAACGGCGCCAGTCCCGCATCAGGTTGCTGCGGCGTGCAGCGGTAGGTCAGCGCGTCGGGGTACAGCTGTTTCAGGCCACGCACAATGGCGTGATCGGCTGGCAGCGTGGCCACATCCCGCAAGTCCTCGCCCGGCAGATCGGTCTGGAACAGCGCCATCACGGCTTCCGAAGTCGCTTCGAACACCAGCGAGCAGAGTGCCTGGGTAGCTTCGGCAATCGTCTTGCCAATGAAGAATGGTTTGGGCGCGGCGCCTGAGGCGATGCGCCGGTAGGACGACGCCCCCAATACAGCCGGATAGCTGAAGCTGGCCGCCGCCACGGCACGCAGCGGCTCCGGCAAGGTCTCGAAGCTGGCGCGGCCATCGTAATTGACGCCGGCACTGTGATCGGGTGCCGCTACCAGCACGTTGAAGCCGGCAGCCAGGATCGCCCCGGCACACATGCAGCAGGGGTCGAGCGAGGTGACGATGGTGATGTCTTGCGGCGCCGGCAGGTCGACGCCGCGTGCCCGCTCCGCGTAATACCAGTCGATCAGCTGGCGCTCGGCATGCGCCGTCGGATCGAAAATCAGGCCTTGTTTGATCACATTGCTGTGCAGCGATTGCAGCACGTTACCGTGCTGATCCAGCATCAGGCCACCCACCCCGAAAGTACCCTGGGTTTTGGCGCTAATCGCTTCTGCCGCAGCAATCGCCACGGCAGCCTGCACATCAATGGTTTTCTTGTAGGCCACTTAGTTCGTCAACTTATTTTTTCAAATCCGCGCCACCAAAAGCGTTCGGCAATTGGGCCGCAGCGGTAGTTTCGAAAATATCGCCTTTCAGATTGGTCAGCAACACCGGCAGTTCATTACCACCGAGTTCCAGCGTCACCTGACGGCAGGCGCCGCACGGTGCAATCGGGCCATCGGTCTCGCCGATCACCACCAGCTGGGCGAAATCGCCGGGCTGGTAGCCCTGCGCGATGGCGCTGAAAAACGCGGTGCGCTCGGCGCAGTTGCACAGACCGTAGGAAGCGTTTTCCACATTACAACCATGGAACACCTTACCGTCGTTGGTCAGCAGGGCCGCACCGACCTTGAAGTTGGAGTAAGGCGTGTAGGCCTTCAGCCGCGCGGCGGCGGCTTCGGCGATCAGTTGCTGTTGGTTCATCATGTCCCTTCCCACTTAAGGACGAATGGTACGATAGATCACCGGATTGGCGGCGGGCGCTACGGCACTGATCTGATACGCCGCCTGCACTTCGCGCACGGCCTGCTCGGCCGCTTCCTGCGTGCGGGCATGCACCATGGCCAGCGGCTGGCCGACTTCGATCTTGTCACCCAGACCTGCCAGCTCGGTCAGACCGACGGCGAAGTCGATCGGATCGGCAGCGCGACGACGGCCACCACCGAGGCTGACCACGGCCAGACCCAGACCACGGCAGTCGGTGCTGGCCGCGTAACCGGACGACAGCGCCGGTACCGGCAGCACGATCGGTGCGCGTTCCAGATGACGGTCCGGGTTTTCCATCAGATCGGCCGGACCACCCAGCGCCACCACCATGCGCGCGAAGCGTTCGGCAGCCGAACCATCATCGAGGCAGGCCTGCAGCTTGGCGCGCGCTTCCGTTTCATTGGCGGCCAGTTTGCCCAGCACCAGCATCTCGGCGCACAGCGCCATGGTGACTTCGTGCAGACGCGTCGGACGCGAACGGCCACTCAGGTAATCGAGCGCACCGCGCACTTCGATGGCGTTACCGGCATACGGCGCCAGCGATTCGTTCATATCGGTCAGGATGGCCGAGGTCATCATGCCGGCGCCATTGCCCACCTTGACGATGCTGTCAGCCAGTTCCACGGATTTATCATAGGTCGGCATGAAGGCGCCGCTGCCGACTTTCACGTCCATCGCCAGCGCATCAAGACCGGCAGAGAGTTTTTTCGACAGGATCGAACCGGTGATCATGGCCACCGATTCCACCGTTGCGGTGACGTCACGTACGCCGTAGAAGATCTTGTCCGATGGTGCCAGCGAGGAGGTCTGGCCGATGATGGCCACGCCGACTTCTTTCACCACTTTGCGGAACAGCGCGTTGTCGGGCACCGTGGTGTAGCCGGGAATCGAATCGAATTTATCCAGCGTGCCGCCGGTGTGGCCCAGACCACGGCCGGAAATCATCGGTACATAGCCACCACAGGCAGCTACCATGGGTCCCAGCAACAGCGACACCACATCGCCCACCCCGCCGGTCGAGTGCTTGTCGACCACTGGACCGTTCAGATTCAGCGAACGCCAGTCCAGCACTTCGCCGGAATCGCGCATCGCCAGCGTGAAGGCCACGCGTTCGTCCATGGTCATATCATTGAAGTAGACCGCCATCGCCAGCGCGGCGATCTGGCTTTCCGTCACACGGTTTGAAGTAATCCCGCCCACGAAGAACTGGATCTCTGCGGCACTCAGTACGCCGCCGTCACGTTTTTTGCGGATGATCTCTTGAGGTAAAAACATGGAATGCTCCACTTGAATTTTGATGGGTATTGAAAGCACAAAGGCGGGTCCGCGGACCCGCCCTGCTATGCCGATAGATTGATTAGACGCCGTACGGAATCCAGATATTTTTCACTTGCGAAGCGTGCGCCAGCACTGCGCGGCCACCGGCTTGCGCGGTGCTATACCAGTCACGGCCTTTGCCACCGCCAACCCAGGTACGTTTCAGGGTCGATGCCGACAGACGTTCCACCTCGGCGCAACCGGCGGCCGAACCGTCATGACGCCAGACCGCGTCGATCTCGCCGTGGGTGGCCAGCGTGCGCGCCAGTTCGTCCGCGCTACCAGTGATGATGTTGACCACACCGGCTGGCAGATCGGAGGTATCGAACACCTGATACAGATCGGTGGCCGACAGCGGATGTGCTTCCGATGGCACCACCACCACGCGGTTACCCAGCGCGATTGCCGGTGCCACCAGCGAGATGAAGCCCAGCAGCGGTGCCTCGTTCGGGCAAACGATACCGATCACGCCGACCGGTTCGTTGAGTGCCACGGTGATGCCGTGCATTGGTGGCTGGTGTGCCAGACCGTCGTATTTGTCGGCCCAGGCAGCGTAGTAGAACAGCCGCTCGATGGAGGCCTGCACTTCTTTTTCCGCATTGCGGTCGCCCGTCATGGCAGCGATACGGGCAGCGAATTCTTCGCCACGCGCTGCCAGATTTTCAGCGATGTAGTACAGCACCTGTGCGCGGTTATGCGCAGTCGCTTTGGTCCAGCCGCCAGCCTTGTGGGCAGCTTCCACGGCGTTACGGATATCCTTGCGGTTGCCCTCGCCCACTTCGGCGATGAAGGCGCCGTCGACACCGTGGATCGCACGGCTGTAGGCGCCGTCAGGACGGGCCTGTTTGCCGCCGATGTACAGCTTGGCGGTACGGTCGATGGCGAAGCCAGCGCCAGCAGCCAGCGTGGCTTTGGCTTTGGTTTTCGCCTGCTCGGGCACGACCGGTGCGGCCGGGCGGGCATCTTCCGACAGCGCGGTCAGATACTCGTACATCCCTTCGCGGCCACCTTCGCGACCATAACCGGATTCGCGGTAGCCGCCGAAACCGCAGGCTGCGTCGAACTGGTTGGCAGTGTTAATCCACACCACACCGGCTTTGATCTGCGGTGCCATGTCCAGCGCCAGCGAGATGTTTTCGGTCCACACGCAGGCGGCCAGACCGTACACAGTGTTGTTGGCCAGTTGTACCGCTTCTGGCGGTGTACGGAAACTCATCGCGACCAGTACCGGGCCAAAGATTTCAGCCTGTGCCACGGCGGCGGAAGTCGATGCGCCGGTGATCAGGGTTGGTGGGTACCATGCGCCATTGGCCGGAATCTCGCAGGCTGGCTGATACACGCTGCAGCCTTCGGCACGGGCCGATTCCACCAGACCGGCGATACGCTGCTGCTGCACCGGATCGACTAGTGCGCCGATGTCCATCGATTTATCCAGCGGCGAACCGAGGGTCAGCTTGTCCATGCGGGCACGCAGTTTGGCGAGGAATTTATCCTGTACCGATTCCTGCACCAGCAGACGCGAACCGGCGCAGCAGACCTGACCCTGATTGAACCAGATCGAGTCGACCAGACCTTCCACGGCGGCATCCAGATCGGCGTCGTCGAACACGATGAACGGCGACTTGCCACCCAGTTCCAGCGACAGCTTCTTGCCGCTACCGGCGCTCGCTTCGCGGATCAGACGACCGACTTCGGTGGAACCGGTGAAGGCCAGTTTATCGATACCGGCATGGTTGACGATGGCTTCGCCCACACGGCCGTCACCGGTGACGATGTTGACCACACCGGCCGGCACACCCGCCTGCACGCAGATTTCGGCGAACAGCATGGCGCTCAGCGAAGTGAATTCCGCCGGTTTGAAAACGATGGTATTACCGGCTGCCATAGCAGGCGCGATTTTCCATGCCAGCATCAGCAGCGGGAAGTTCCACGGTACGATCTGGCCTACCACACCCACCGCGCGGTAGTCGGCGAATTCTTCCGCCTGCAGTTGCGCCCAGCCGGCGTGGTAGTAGAAATGACGGGCTACCAGCGGCAGATCGACGTCGCGGGTTTCGCGGATGGTCTTGCCGTTGTCCAGCGTTTCCAGCACGGCGAACAGGCGCGCATGCTTCTGCATCAGGCGTGCCAGTGCATACATGACTTTGGCGCGGCCATGGCCGCCCAGTGCCTGCCAGCCCGGCTGTGCGGCGCGGGCGGCGGCGACGGCGCGGTCGACATCGCCGGCAGTCGCTTGCGTCAGGTCGGCCAGCTTGCTGGCATCGGCCGGATTGGTCGAGGCGAACAGCTCGCCCGGCTCGCTCCACTGGTTGTCGATGAACAGACCGAAGCTACGACCGTGCTGTTCCAGCCACGCTTGCGCTTCTTTCGTGCTTTCGGGTGCAGGGCCGTATTCCATGGTGTTGAGGATCTCTTTAATTGATGGCATGACGTGTCCGATATTCTGTAGGCTAGAAGGCGCGCTTAAGGCTGCGCGTGGCGATGGGCGGCCGAGTAATTGCCCGTCACATAATGTTCGAGCTGACGTTCGATGTCGGTCAGCAGACTCGAAGCACCAATCCGGAACAGGTGTGGCTCCAGCCATTCATTGCCCAGTTCTTCTTTCATCAGCGTCAGGTACTGCAACGCTGCCTTGGCCGTGCCCACGCCACCGGCGGGTTTGTAGCCGATCTTGAAACCGGTCTGCTGATGGTAATCGCGAATTGCGCGCACCATGGTCAGCGACACCGGAATGGTGGCGTTGACCGGCTCTTTACCGGTCGAGGTTTTAATGAAGTCAGCGCCGGCCATCATGCAGACCCACGAAGCTTTCGCCACGTTTTCCAGCGTGACCAGTTCACCGGTCGCCAGAATCGCTTTCACGTGTGCTTCGCCGCAGGCTTTGCGGTAAGCCAGCATCTCGTCGTACAGCGCTTGCCAGTTACCGGTCAGCACGTGCTGACGGGTAATCACGATATCGATCTCGGTGGCACCGGCAGCGACCGACAGTTCGATCTCGCGGACCTTGGTTTCCATGCTGGTCAGGCCAGCCGGGAAACCGGTCGATACGGCGGCAATCGGCAGACGGCCTTGCAGTACCTGCACGGCCGGCTTGATCATCTCGTGGTACACGCATACTGCACCGGTGCTGAGCTGGTAATCCTGCAGGCCCAGTGCGGCCACCAGATCGCTGCGCAGTGGACGCATGGCTTTCATACACAGGCGCTCGACGCGGCCCGGCGTATCGTCGCCGGACAGCGTGGTCAGGTCGATCAGACCGATGGCTTTGATCAGCCATGCCGCCTGATATTCCTTCTTCACCGTGCGGCGATTCGCCAGACTGGCGGCGCGACGGTCAGCCGCACTCTTGTTGATATGGATATGGTTGATCCAGCCCAGGTCGAGGGGGACCGCTTCGTTGCGCTTGAAGTCGGAGATGATGGTCATAACAGATTGCTTCCGTTGGAGAGTGGTTTGACGCCGAGGTGATGGGCCAGAGTCTGACCGATGTCGGAGAAGGTTTCGGAAATCGGCAAGGCTTGCGCCGCCACACCCGGACCGAAGAAGATCATCGGAATGTGTTCACGGGTGTGATCGGAGCCAGGCCAGGTCGGGTCGCAACCGTGATCGGCGGTGAGTACCACCAGATCGCCGGGCTGCAGGCCAGCCATGAATTCCGGCAGACGCGCATCCATCTCGCGCAGCGCCTGTGCATAGCCGCTCACATTGCGACGATGGCCGAAAGCCTGATCGAAGTCGACGAAGTTCACGAACGTCAGCGACTTGTCGCCAGCTTCCTTCTGCACCGTCAGCAGTGCATCGAACAGCGCCATATTGTCTTTACCCTTGACCACGCGCGAGACACCTTGCGCGGCGAAGATGTCGCTGATTTTGCCCAGCGCGATGACCTCGCCGCCATCGTTCTTGACGTGGTCCAGCAGAGTCGGCGCCGGTGGTGCGACGGCGTAATCGTGACGGTTGGTGGTGCGGGTATAGTCGCCGTTGGCGCCCAGGAATGGACGGGCGATCACGCGACCGATGTTGTACGGCTCGACCAGCTTGAAGGCAATCTCGCACAGTTGGTAGAGACGCTCCAGACCGAACGATTCTTCGTGCGCAGCGATCTGCAGCACCGAGTCGGCCGAGGTGTAGATAATCGGCTTGCCGCTGGTGACGTGTTCATCGCCATGCTGGTTGATGATGTCGGTACCCGAAGCGTGACAGTCGCCGAGGAAGCCCGGTACCGCACCCAGCTCCTGCAGCTTGGCAGTCAGTTCGGCCGGGAACGATGGCACGGTTTTCGGGAAATAACCCCAGTCGAATTCCACCGGCACACCGGCGATTTCCCAGTGACCGGACTGGGTGTCCTTGCCGGTCGAGCGTTCCCGTGCCGCGCCATAGGCCGCCGTGAAACCTTGGCGCTGATCGAAACCGGCAGCCCACTGGCCGCTGGCCAGCTGGGCGGCTGCCGCCAGCCCGAGGTTTTCCAGGGTCGGCAGCGCCAGCGGCGCGCCGCTGGCAGCGATGCGCTCGGCGATGTGGCCGAAGGTGTTAGCGCCGCTATCGTGATATTTGTCCGCGTCCGGCGTAGCGCCCAGACCGAAAGAATCCAGCAGCAGAATAAAAGCGCGTTTCATGTTTCCAGCTCCTCAAAAGCAAAGGGGCGGACTAGCCGCCCCTCGGGGATTGTTACGCTTGCGGCGTCTTGGCGACGTTGGCCAGGAAGCCCAGAATCACCTCGATCAGCGAGGTCGCAGCCACGGCAGCGTATTTCAGGGTCTGCTCGTGCGACAGCGGGAACGGCGACAGGCCTTCGGCCAGATTGGTGATGGCCGATACGCCCACCACTTTCAGGCCGCAGTGACGTGCCGACACGACTTCCGGTACTACCGACATACCGACGACGTCAGCACCCAGCGTTTTGAAGGCACGGATTTCGGCCGGGGTTTCGAAGTTCGGGCCAGCGTAGGCGATGTACACGCCGTCGTGCAGGGTGGCGTTCTTTTCCTTGGCGGCGCTGTGCAGCAGTGCGCGCAGATCGGCGTCGTAAGCATTGGCCATGCTGAAGAAGCGCGGACCGAAACGCTCGTCGTTCGGGCCCATCATCGGGGTGCCCGGCAGGAAGTTGATATGGTCGGTTAGTGCGACCAGCGAACCGGCATCGACTTCGGTGCGCAGCGAACCGGCGGCATTGGTCACGAACAGCATTTCGCAGCCCAGCAGCTTCATGGTGCGCACGGCGCTGGTCATCACGCCCAGGCCATAGCCTTCGTAGACGTGGCCGCGGCCCTTCATGCACACCACCGACACGCCGGACAACGTACCGATCACCAGTTCCCCCGCATGACCGTGCACGGTGCTGATCGGGAAGCCCGGCAGCTCATCGTAGCTAATGGTCACTGCATCCGTCATTTGTTCGGCCAGTACACCCAGGCCGGAACCCAGAATCATGGCGACGCGGGGTTTGAAACCGGCCGGAATACGGGCACGAATGATGTCAGCTGCCTGGAACGGGGAATTATTCGACATGGAGATCCTCTATTTTTTGGAAACCCGCGCGTGGCACACGCACAGGACAAGGGCTTACTGGAGATGCTGACACTATGCATCATCTGCCATATGTATGGCAAATACCATTTTTCTTGGGTATTTATATAAATTACGTATAAATTGGGAGTATTATGTGGAGCAGCAAATGGCGCTGTTGCGTGCGATTGACGCCAAACAGACAAATGTTTATTATTGCAAACAAATGTTTAAGTAGCCTCCCTGAAGCCATCCCTGCCACCACCGCCCGCCCCCTCTCCGCCCTAGCGCATCCCCATGACCGACGCCTCCAAAAAAGACCAGCTATATCAGCTCATCCGGGCTAATCCCTTCATTTCACAGCAGGATCTGGCGGTGGAACTGCGCCTATCGCGCTCTGCCGTCGCGGGCCACATTGCCAGCCTGATACGCGAGCGCCGTCTACTGGGTCGCGCCTACGTGTTGCCGGACAAGCGTCCGGTGCTGTGCATAGGCGCCGCCAATCTGGACCGCAAACTGCGCAGTCTGGGTCCTCTGCAGCACGGCACCTCGAATCCCGCCACGGCGGAGGAAGTGCACGGCGGCGTGGCCCGCAATATCGCGGAAAATCTGGCGCGCCTGAATCTGCCCGCGGCCCTGCTGACTGCCTTCGGTGACGACGCTGCCGGACGCGCCCTGCAGGATCAGGCCGAGCAGGCTGGCATCGACACCCGCGGCAGCCTGAAGCTGCCCGACACCGCCAGTGGTACTTACACCGCCATCCTCGACGACCATGGCGAGCTGGTACTGGCACTGGCCGACATGCAGCTCTACGACCGCCTCAGCGCCGACTTCCTTGCCAGCCGCCAGCCGCTGCGGGCCTCGGCCGCGATGACCGTGGTCGACATGAATTTGCCGGCCGCCAGCATCGCCCTGCTGCTCGACAGCGCCAGCACTGATAATCTGCCACTGATCATCATCGCGGTCTCGCAACCGAAAATGGCACACCTGCCGGCCAGCCTGCGCGGTCTGCGCCTGCTGATCCTCAATCGCGGCGAACTGGAAGCGCGGGTCAGCCGCGCCCTGCCCACCGAGGCCGATGTGCGCGCCGCCTGCCAGCAGGTGCAGGCGCAGGGTGCTCAGGATGTCATCGTTACCTGCGGCAGTCAGGGCGTCTACCACACCCGGGGCACGGAACTGGTCTGGCTGCCGGCCCATCAGGTCGAAGTGGTCGATGTGACGGGCGCCGGTGATGCCTTCTCCGCTGCCGTCTGCTGGTCGCTCTATCAGGGCAGCCAGGATCTGACGCTGGCCTGCCGGCGCGGCCTGAAAGTCGCCGCGATGACGCTGGAAACCCAGGATACCGTCTCGCCCATGCTGGCCGCCGACGTGCTTGACGAGATACACGACTTCGATCTGTCGGCCGACTACCATCCGCCGCTATTCCCCCGCCAGGACTGAGCCGCCACCGGACTCGACACCTATTCACCGCTTCATAAAGGAACACCCCATGCATCAATTCCTGCTGTATTCGCCCGAAGTAGCCGCCGCCCGCGCCGCCGGCAAAGCCATCGTGGCCCTGGAATCGACGATTATTTCGCATGGCATGCCATATCCGCAGAATGTGCAGATGGCGCGCGAAGTCGAACAGATCATTCGCGCCACCGGCGCCGTGCCCGCCACCATCGCCATCATGGATGGCAAAATCTGTGTCGGTCTGAATCAACAGCAGCTCGAACTGCTGGCCACCTCGCCCGACGCCATGAAAGTCAGCCGGCGCGACCTGCCGTTCGTGCTGGCGCAAAACAGACTGGGCGCCACCACGGTAGCAGCGACCATGATCTGCGCCGAACTGGCCGGCATCAAGGTATTCGTCACCGGTGGCATCGGCGGCGTGCACCGCGGCGCCGAAACCAGTTTCGACATCTCCGCCGACCTGCAGGAACTGGCACATACCTCGGTGGCGGTGGTCTGCGCCGGTGTGAAGTCCATCCTCGACATCGGCCTGACGCTGGAATATCTGGAAACCTATGGCGTGCCGGTGGTCAGCGTGGGCCAGCGCGGCTTCCCCGCCTTCTTCACCCGTGAAAGTGGCTTCCAAGCCGATTTCCAGCTCGACACTCCGGCCGAGCAGGCCGCCTTCATCCACACCAAGTGGCAACTGGGCCTGCAAGGTGGTGTGGTGATCAGCAATCCCGTGCCGGCCGAAGCTGCCATGCCACAGGCCGAGATCGAAGCCATTACCACGCAGGCCTTGCAGGAAGCCGAGGCGCAGGGCATCACCGGCAAACGGGTCACGCCATTCCTGCTGGGACGCATCAAACAGCTGACCGATGGCCGCAGCCTCGCCACCAATATTGCGCTGGTCAAGAACAATGCCCGCTGCGGCGCGGCACTGGCCCTGGCGCTGCACGCACACTAAGGCATACCGCGCCATGTCGATCGACCTGAAACAACTCAAGTATTTCCTCGCCGTGGCGGAAGAAAAAAGCTTCAGCCGCGCCGCCGAACGGCTGCATATTTCGCAGCCGCCGCTGAGCCAGCAGATCATGAAGCTCGAAAGTGAACTGGGCGTGAAGCTGTTCGCCCGCACCACCCGCACCTTCGAACTGACCGTCGCTGGCAAGGCGCTGATGCAGGAAGCCACTGACCTGCTCGCCAAGATGCGCATGACCGTCGACACCATCCGCCAGATCGATCGCGGTGAAGTGGGCCGGCTGCGGGTAGGTATCGTCGGTTCGGCAATGTGGGGGCCGATCCCCAGCCTGCTGGAAGAATTCCAGACCAAGTATCCGCGCGTCACGTGGACCATCCACGAACTGGGGCCAACGCTGCAGTATGAAGCGCTGCGTGCGAAACAGGTCGATGTGGGATTCTGGCGCGAACCGCGCCTCGATGAGGATGATCTGAAGCGCGACAATCTGCGTCAGGAACTGTGTTTCCGCGAAGACGTCTGCGTGGCCATCAACGAGCACCACCCGCTGGCCAAGCAGGAATCGATCGAACTGGCCGACATCGCCGAAGAGCCGATGCTGACACTGGCGCTGGATAAATCGTCGTTTCCGCGCTACCTGATCCAGTGCTGCGTCAAGGCCGGCTTCCAGCCGACGATATTCCAGGAAGCATCCGAGCCGCAAACCCTGCTGGCAATGGTCGGTGCAGGACTGGGCGTGGCGCTGATGCCGGAAACTACCAGCCGGATCGGCTGGCCCGGCGTGGTGTTCCTGCCGATCCGCAGCAATCCGCCTTCGGCCAATCTGTACATCACCTACACCACGCTGGACGATGCGCCGGTGGTGCGGGCTTTCCTCAACATTCTGAATCCGACTGTGCCCAAAGCATAAGGGAGCAGCGGCGTGGCGCTTTAATGCGTCACGCCGCCCGCTTCGCGCATATCGACATCGTAGGCCAGCGTGGTGCGCACTGCGATGCGCAAGCCCTCGATCATATCGTCGAGCTTCATGCTGGGCGCACCGGGATGCGCGGCCGCCTGCTGCGGCAGATACGGAATGTGCAGGAAGCCGGCACGCATGGTGGTGCCCCACTCGTGCGCCTGATGCATCAGGCTGTAGAACACATGGTTGCAGACATAGGTGCCCGCAGTATGCGACACCGACGATGGCAGCCCAGCTTCGCGCAGCGCATGCACAATCGCCTTGATCGGCAAGGTCGAGAAGTAGGCGGCCGGACCATTCTTGACGATAGGCTGATCGACGATCTGGCGCTTCTTGTTATCGGCAATCGGCGCATCGTCGATATTGATGGCGATACGCTCCACCGACAGATCGACCCGGCCACCGGCCTGCCCTACCCCGATCACGATACTCGGTTGCAGTTCTTCGATGGCCTGATGCAGCATCCGCGCTGCGCTACCGAATACGCACGGCAGCTGACGCGCATGCACCACAAAATCACCTTCGTGCCAGTCCTGCAAAGCCCGCACGGCTTCCCACGAAGGATTGATCTTCTCCTGATTGAAGGGTTCAAAGCCCGTCAACAATATTATTTTTTTCATCAAACGCACTCCCAGTACTGATTTACCGCCCACTTATTGCTGCGCTACTCTACTCCAATCCGGCAGCCATCTGGGCTACATCAGAAAATAAAGAAGTGCAATATTTGCAAGCAGTAGCGGCAGCGCCGTGCCGATCTGCGCACGGATCACAGCATTCTTATCGGGCAGTTCCAGCAAGGCCGCCGGCACGATATTGAAGTTGGCCGCCATCGGCGTCATCAGCGTGCCACAGTAGGCGCTGAACATGCCGATCGCCGCCATCACGGCCGGATCGGCATGGTAGACACCCACCAGCACCGGAATCCCCACCCCGCCGGCAATCACCGGAAAGGCTGCGAAACCATTGCCCATGATGATGGTGAACAAGGCCATGCCGATGCAGTACACTGCCACGGCCACTAGCCGGATATCGAGATTGATGTAGGCCGTCACCACATGCGCCACCGCCTTGCCCATGCCGGCTTCCGTGAACAGCAGGCCCAGTACCGCCAGCATATGCGGCAGCACCAGCGCCCAGCCCAGATGGTCCATCAGGCGACGCGATTCACGCAGCGCCTGCAGCGGCGTAGCGCGCGTCAGCCAGCAGGCCGTAGCCACCGCAAACAGGGAACCGCAACCGAGGCTGACCAGGGTCAGATTTTTCGGGTCCAGTAACAGCGCATCACCGAGCTGCACCTCCTTGAGCAGGGTCGAACCGATCATGGTGGTGACGGGAATAATCAGTGCAGGAATCAGCAGGCGATGGCCGAGCCGTTGCGCGCTTGCGCTACGCTGCTCAGGTGTGCGCTCACTGTGGCGCCCCAGCGTCACACCGCCAAAGCCGGCCAGCAAAGCCATCATCACCATCAGCAGACCGACAGCGACGGGGGGCATCTGTTCGCCGGCCAGATAGATCGCCGCATACAGGCCCCAGAACAGCGCGCTGGTGTAGCGCCGCGGGTTATGTTTATCCAGCAGCGCCATCACGGCCGCCGACAGCAATAGCAGGCCGACGATGAGAATAAACCAGTCCAGTTTCACAATCATCGCTGGCCCCCGGCTTGCTGCATGGCGCGGGCGATTTCGGCATCCAGCCGGTGTAAGCGCCACGAGTGAATCAGGAAGGCCGTCACTGCCGTGGGAATACCCCACAGCGCCATGTGCAGAGGATCGACTTCCAGCCCTTCGCCGCGCAGGATGGTCTGCATCAGCACAATCGCACCGAAGGCGACGAACACATCTTCGCCGAAGAACAGGCCGACATTATCGGTGGCGGCAGCCATCGCGCGGATGCGATGACGCAGCGCGTCGGTCAGCCCCGGATAGCGTACTTCGGCAGCGCCCTGCGCCATCGGCGCGACCAGCGGCCGTACCATATTCGGATGGCCACCGATGCTGGTCAGGCCGAACGCGGCGCTGATCTCGCGGATCGCCAGATACACAATCAGCAAGCGGCCAGTGGTGGCTGAGCGGATGCGCGCAATCGAAGCCTGTGCATGCTCTTTCAGGCCATAGCGCTCCAGTAGGCCTATCGCCGCCAGTGGCAACAACAGGATCAGGGGCAGATTGCGCGTCTTGACGAAGGCTTTGCCCAGCGTTTCAAGCAGCTGCACCACCGGCATGGCGGCAGCGACCCCGGTCACCGCGCAGGCAGCAATCACCACCAGCACCGGATGGGCGCGCAAGGCAAAGCCCAGAATGATCACGGCCACACCTAGCAGTGGCCAAAGATTGACGACAGTTTGTTGCACGAGCGGCTCCCTGAATGGAAAAAATCCCCGCCACCTTGCGGTGGACGGGGATCTCTAGCATAAGCTAGTTTGCCGCCTGATTACAGCAGTAAATTGGGCTGTAAGCTGGCGCCGGCAAGCTAGCCGCTACATGGCAGTGCTTAGAAGTTGACCTTGAAGGTCGCGCCGATGGTACGTGGCTCGTTCAGCATACCGGTCAGGTTGTCGAAGTCGATCGCACCGATGATCACGCGTTTGTCGGTGAGGTTGCGGGCGAAGGCTGCGACTTCGTATTTATCCCATTTGTAGCCAACCCGTGCGCCACCTTCCAGCAGGGTCTTCGCCTTGTACTCTGGTGCTTCGTACAGGAAGAAGTTGTAGCTGCTGCGGTAGGTCCAGTCGGTGTAGGCATACAGCTCGCCATTGCCGATGTCGGTGCTGTACTTCAGGGTGAAGTTCAGCTGGGTCTTCGGTGCGCGTGGCAGCGGATTGCCATCGATCTTCGAGGTACCAGCGAACGGACCTGCTGCGTTGGTCGGGGTGCAACCGTAGTTGAACGGTGCGGTATTACCCAGATTGCCGCAATACTGGACGAACAGGTTTTTGTCCTTGATCTCGGTATCGTTGTAGCTACCGCCCAGCGTGGCGCTGAAGCCGTCACCCAGATTGGCCTGGAAGTCCACTTCGACGCCCTGACCGGTGACTTTGGCAGCGTTGATCAGCTGGTTCATATTGATGCCGCCGCTACCTGCCGTCAGCTGCTTGTCCTTGACGCTGTACTGGAATACCGAAGCACTCAGACGGGCACGTTTGTTGAACAGGTCCTGTTTGATACCGGCTTCGTACGACAGTGCTTTCTCGGCACCGGCGAACGACGGTTTGTCACCCAGACCATTCAGACGACCCTGCATCGACGGTGCGCGATAACCGGTCGCCACGCGTGCGAACAGATTGGTCGACTTGTCGAGTTCATAGGTGCCGCTCAGATCCCAGCTCACGTTGTGCGAGCTGCTATCGATATTGAACGGGCCAGAGCTTTTCGGTGGCTCCACGCGGATCGCCGAGAACTCTTTCTTGTCGCTGGTATAACGCAGACCGCCACGCACTTTGAACTGATCGCTCACGGTGTAGTTCAGCGAGCCGAAAGCAGCCCACGACTTGGCATCCTGATACTGCTGGGCGTATGCGGCGTTCTGCGGGTTGCCCGGTGCAAAGGTGTTGAAGCTGATCGAATCGATCTGGATGTTTTCGTTGAAGAAGAACAGACCACCGATCCACTGCAGCGGACCCTTGTAGTTCGATTCGGCGCGCAACTCTTGCGAGAACTGTTTGTGGTTCGGCAGCAGGTCGGCCGTTTCAACGGCGAACGGGATGAAGCCCGGACCATACGGCGGCGCGTAGGAGGCACCGAAGCCGCCATCGACGTCGGCACGGCTGTTGAATTTCAGCGTTTCGTAACCGGTGATCGAGTGCAGGGTGATGTCATCCATATTGTATTTCAAACGGATGTTGCCGCCCTTGGTCGTCAGCTTCTGGTAGTTGACGCCATCGCTAGGGTAGCTGCCATAGTCGAAACCGTCGACCAGGTCATTCGTGCCCTTCTTGATGATGTTGGCGCGGAACAGGGTGGCGCTGCCATGGTAGTCACGCTCATGATAGTTGACCAGCGCGCTGAAGTCCTTGTTCGGCTGGATCAGTGCCTGCAGGCGGAAGGCGTTGTCGCCGTAGCCTTCGAAGTCCTGGGTACCGGTGTTCTTGTTCGGGTTGGTGTTGTGCACCCGGTTACCACGGTGCTGGCTGGTGCCCGAGAAACGCAGCGCCACGGTGTCGCTGACCGGAATATTGTAAGCACCTTCGACCGTCTTGGCCGAATAGTTACCGATGCCCAGCGTCAGATAACCTTCCTGCTTGAACACAGGTTTGGCCGAGTCGAACTTGATCACGCCGGCTGGCGAGTTACGGCCGAACAGCGTACCTTGCGGGCCGCGCAGCACTTCCACCTGATCGACGTCGAATACCGGGAAACCCTTCAGCATGGCGTTTTCCTGAACGATATCGTCCATCACCAGACCCACAGGCTGGGAGGCGTTCAGGTCGAAGTCGGTGTTACCCAGACCGCGGATGTAGAAACGCGGGAAGGTACGGCCGTAGTCCGATTCCACGTTGACCGACGGCGAGCGGCCGGACAGGAAGCGGATGTCAGCAGCGCCCGAGGTCAGCACGTCGAGCTTATCGCCCTTCAGGGTGGCAATCGACATCGGCACGTCTTTGATGTTTTCAGCGCGGCGCTGGGCCGTCACGATCACAGTTTCCAGCTGGCCCTTGGTGCTAGCTTCACTACTGGCAGCGGCCTGATCAGCAGCTTCATCCGCGTAGGCGCTCTGCAGAGGGAAGGCACTCGCCACCGCCAGCGCGATCAGCGTTGGAACGGCGAAAACACTATTTTTTTTGTTCATCGGGGAAGACTCCTTCAAGTGTGTACTGGCAAAAATATGCAAGTTGCCGGCCACTCTAGCATGGAAAAAAATGTCATAAATCCACTTTTTAAAGTGATCGATTCATATCAAAAAAATATAAATAAGCAAGAAAAAACGAATTTGTCGTACATATCCCCCCTCATGCATAGTAACGGATGGCCATAAAATCAGGCAGTTAGCGCGCAATTAAGAGCCTTTCCATAGTGTTTTGATTAGCACTAAGCAGAAGTGAAAGATTGGCCATTTGGCATGAACTTTGTCCGAACGGACAAAAAAGCAACAAGTTAAAAAATTTTAATTCGGCGGCGATTGTTGCTGCGATGCGACAGAGGGGGTCGCAGCGCCCCCGATTGCAGGCAAAAAAGAATTTGAAATCGGGAATTTTGGCGCCGGCAATAAATTGCCTTCGAGGCAATACGCAGGGCGCAAGATGGGGCTAAGAACGGCACCGTTACAGGGCAAATGGCGAAAAATCGGCTATTTGCTGCGATCAAGCGGCACCAAATTACATGTTTCGTCAAATAAAAATATACAATATCGATCTTCCAGGAGCCCATTCATGAAACTTTCACAACTCGGTTTGACCGTGGCAGCACTGTGTGTTGCTGCCAGCGCGTCCGCAGCAGATCCTAAGCTGGGCATCGTGTATGACGCCGGCGGCAAGTTCGATAAATCTTTCAACCAGTCCGCTTTCGAAGGCGCCTCGCGCTTCAAGAAAGAAACCGGTATCAACTTCATCGAGGTGCAAGCGTCCAGCGACACCCAGGCCGAACAGGTGCTGCGCGGGCTGGCCCGTAAAAACCTCGATCTGATCGCCTCGATCGGCTTCGCCCAGCAGGCGGCCGTGCAGAAGGTTGCCAAGGAATTCCCGAAAGTACGTTTCGTGCTGATCGACGGCGTGGCGCAAGGCGCGAACGTCGAATCGATCACCTTCAAGGAAGAAGAAGGCTCGTATCTGGTGGGTGTGGCAGCAGCCATGGCCTCCAAATCGAAAAAGATCGGCTTTGTCGGCGGCGTCGATATTCCCCTGATCCGCACCTTCGCCTGCGGCTATGCGCAAGGCGCCAAAGCCGTCAACGCCAAAGTCGAGGTGACCTCGAATATGGTCGGTACCAGCGCCCAGGCCTGGAACGATCCGGGCAAAGGTGGCGAACTGGCGCGCTCGCAGTTTGACCGTGGCGTAGACGTGGTGTTCGCCGTGGCCGGAGGTTCCGGTCTGGGAACTCTGCAGACGGCCAAGGAAAAAGGCAAGCTGGCAATCGGCGTGGACTCCAACCAGAACAGCCTGTACCCGGGCGTGATCCTCACCTCGATGGTCAAGCACGTCGACGTGGCCGTGTATGACGCCTTCATGCAGATGAAGAGCGGTAACTGGAAGGCTGGCGTGATCGCCAAAGGCCTGAAAGAAGGCGGCGTGGACTGGGCACTGGATGAACACAACCGCAAACTGATTACACCGGAAATCGAAAAGCGCGTACTCGGTGCCCGCAAGGACATCATCGACGGCAAGGTCAAAGTCATCGACCTGCGTTCGGGCGCGGCCTGCCCGGTATAACACTGGTCTAATCTGAAGCGCGCCGCCGGAGTCGTTCTCCGCGCGGCGCGCTTTAGCGTTTTATTTACCGTTTTGTTGTCTCACTTTATATAACCCCCGAAAACCATCTTATGCAGCCAGCAGTAGAATTTCGCGGCATCTCCAAGCACTTCGGAGCGGTCAAAGCGAACACGGACGTCAACTTCACCATCGCCAAGGGTTCCATCCATGGTCTGGTAGGCGAAAACGGCGCCGGCAAATCGACTCTGATGAGCATCCTGTACGGCTACTACCGTGCCGATAGTGGCGACATCCTGCTCGACGGACAAGTGCGCCGCATCCACAACAGTCAGGAAGCGATTCAGCTCGGTATCGGCATGGTGCACCAGCACTTCATGCTGGTCGAGAACATGACGGTGCTCGACAACGTCATGCTGGGCACCGAAGGCGGCTTCCAGCTGAACGCCCACCGCGCCCGCGTGGAGCAGGAATTGCGCGCCATCTGCGAGCGCTACCGGCTCGACGTCGACCCGCTGGCCACCATCCATGATCTGTCGGTGGGCGCCCAGCAGCGCGTAGAAATTCTCAAGCAGATCTACCGCAGCGCCAACATCCTGATTCTGGACGAACCGACTGCCGTGCTGACGGCGCAGGAAACTGCCTCGCTGTTCGAAATTCTGCGCCTGTTCAAGGAGCAGGGTAAAACCATTATCCTGATCACCCACAAGCTGCAGGAAATTCTCGACATCACCGACACCGTCACCGTGCTGCGCGGCGGCCGCGTGATCGGCGCCGTGCCGACTGCCGGCACCAGCAAGGAGCAGCTGGCCAACATGATGGTGGGCCGGCCGATCGAAAACAATCTGCCGCGCCAGCCCTACCATCCGGGTGCCCCGGTACTGGAAGTACAGAACCTGCAACTGCTCGACGCGCAGGGCGTGAAACTGCTGGCCGATATCGGCTTCACCTTGCGCGCTGGCGAAATCGTCGCCATCGCCGGGGTGTCCGGTAATGGCCAGAGTGAACTGATGGAAGTGCTGGCCGGGATGCGCCTGCCCTCCTCTGGCCAGCTGGTTTTCCAGGGTCAGGCACTACCCTTCGCAGGACGCAGCAATGCCGACGGCCTGCCGCGCACCTTCCGCGAACTGGGCATCGCCCACGTACCGGAAGACCGGCTGCGCGATGGCGTGATCAAAGCCTTCTCGGTGATGCACAACACCATCTTCGGCTATCAGGACAAACTGAAAAACCGCTGGGGCCTGCTGGACTTCAAAGCCATTGCGGCGCGCTGCGCAGAGCTGATGAAGAACTTCGACGTGCGTCCGAATAACCACGACCTGCGCATCGGCCTGCTCTCGGGCGGCAACCAGCAGAAAGTGGTGATCGCGCGCGAAGTACTGGCGCAGCCGAAGCTGATGCTGGTGGGCCAGCCGACCCGCGGGGTTGACATCGGCACCATCGAAAGCATCCACACCCAGTTACTCAAGCTGCGCGATGAAGGCGTGGCGATTCTGCTGGTGTCTGTGGAACTGGAAGAAGTGCGTGCGCTGGCGGACCGGATTCTGGTCATGTGTGGCGGGCGTATTACCGGCGAACTGAAAATTGAAGAATTCGATACCACCCGCATCGGTCTGCTGATGGGGGGCGAGCACAAATCATGAATAAAGACTTGCCACGCTGGGCCACTGCGTTTGTCATGCCCCTGTTAAATCTGCTGTCAGCCTTACTGGTGACGGCACTGGTGATCCATCTGCTGGGGGAAAGCCCGACCGAATCGCTGCAGATCCTGATCAACAGCGCCGTCATCAATCCGGAAGGCCTCAGCTACACGCTGTTCTATGCTTCGACCTTTATCTTCACCGGTCTGGCCGTGTCGATCGCCATGCAGGCCGGCCTGTTCAACATCGGCGCGGAAGGTCAGATGTATATCGGCGGTCTGGGGCTGGCCTGGGCCATGCTCGCCTTCGATAGCAGCCTGCCCGGCTGGCTTTTGATTCCCGTCGCCGTCGGCGGCGCCGCACTGTTCGGCGCACTCTGGTCTTTCCTGCCCGGCTACCTGCAGGCCAAACGAGGCAGCCACGTGGTGGTGACCACCATCATGTTCAACTTCATCGCCTCGCAGCTGATGAACTTCCTGATCGTGAAATACATGATTCCGGTCGGTGAACAGAATCCGGCCAGCCGCGCCTTTGCCACTGCCGGTGAAATGCCGCGCCTGAACCAGTGGTTCCCCGTGCTCGGCGAGACCCCGCTGAATATCAGCTTCTTGCTGGCGATTTTCGCGCTGCTGATCTATGGCGTGGTGGTGAGCCGTTCGGCGTGGGGCTTCAAGCTGCGCGCCACCGGTCTGAATCCCCATGCGGCCCACTATGCCGGCATCCGCCTGAGCAAAATGATCATCGTGGTGATGCTGATTTCCGGTGCACTGGCCGGTCTCGGTTCGGTCAACTCCATCATGGGTTCGACCCACTACCTGTCGCTGAATTTTGTCGGCGGCGCCGGCTTCATCGGCATCGCCATCGCACTGATGGGACGCCAGCATCCGGTCGGCATCTTCCTGTCCGCTGTGCTGTTCGGCGCCCTCACCCAAGGTGGCTTCGATCTGTCGCTGGAAAAGCAGAACATTCCGCCGGAAATGGTGATTCTGGTGCAGGGCCTGATCATTCTGTTCTGCGGCGCCATGGAAAATCTGTATGGCCCGGCGCTGGCCAAAATGCTGAAACTGAAGAAGTGAGCCCAGTATGACTTTTGATGATCTCCATCTCGGCAGTATCCTGGTGTCCACCGTGCGCAATGCGCCGGTGCTGATTTTCGCCGGCATGGCCGGCCTGTTCGCAGAACGCTCGGGCGTGATCGACATCGGCCTGGAAGGTAAAATTCTGGCCAGTGCTTTCGTCTCGGCGGCCGTCGCTTTCCTGACCCAGAACCCGTGGTACGGCATCGCTGCCGGTACGCTGGTGTCGCTGCTGCTGGCCACCCTGCAAGGCTATGTGGCGATTACCCAGAAAGGCAACCAGCTGGTCGCCGGTATCGCCATCAACATCGCCATGAGCGGCCTGACCTTCGTGGTCGCCCAGTACCTGTTCCAGCAAGGCGGGCGCACCCCGGATCTGGGCCAGGCACGCCTATTCGACGTGGTCCTGCCCGGCACCGCTGCGCTGGAAGGTATTCCGCTCATCGGCTGGCTGTATGCCCACCTGATCGGCGGTCATTCAGTGCTGGTCTATCTGGCGTTTGCGCTGGTGCCGCTGGTGCACTGGGTGGTGTATCACAGCCGCTTCGGGCTGCGCCTGCGCGCCTGCGGCGAAAACCCGCATGCTGCCGATGCCGCCGGTATCAATGTCGAACGCCAGCGTTATCTGGCGATGCTGATCGCCGGGGTACTGTGCTCGTTTTCGGGTGCCTACCTGTCGGTGGTGCAGAGCGGCTTCTTCCTGCGCGATATGTCGGCCGGTGCCGGCTATCTGGCCCTGACGGCAATGGTGTTCGGTAACTGGCGTCCGCTGCACACCTTCCTCGGCTGCCTGATGTTCGGCTTCTTCGGCGCCGTGCAGATCCAGATCGAAGGCGTGGAACTACCTGTCATCGGCCGCATTCCCGGCTCGCTGATCCAGATGATCCCTTACGTGGTCACGGTCATCGTACTGGCTGGCCTGATGGCCAAATCGGTGGCACCGAAAGCGCTCGGCACGCCGTTCGTCAAATCCCGCTAAGTGCTTCACTCCGGACCGGGCGCCCGCCCGGTCCGTGCACTGCCCGTAGTATCCCAACACTTCCCCCACGGAAAAATAGCCAGACATGGCATGCTTGTTGTACTCTTGAGATCTAGTCGAAGGGGTAGACATGACGGCACTCTTTTATTTGGCTGCAGCAGTCGAACTGGTAGTCGGTACCAGCCTGTTATTTTCGTGGCAACGCGATCGCACCCAGGTATTTGCGCGCAAGCTGGGACTCTCCTTCTTCGGCGTGGCCGGATCCGTCATCATCTTCTCGCTGTACAGCGATGCCCCTCTCGACAGCCCCGTCAATCTGTGGCTGATTCCCGCGCTCGCCTCGATTAGCCTGTACTTCCTGACCTCAGGCGTCCTCGACCTGACCGGCAGCCCCCTGCGTGGCTGGCGTGCCGTGCTGCTGGGCAGCACCCTGTTCATATTACTGACGGGAGTGGCGATCGAGGTCGATTCATGGAGCTCGCAGCTATCCGTTTCCATCGTCTATCTGAGCGTTGGCTTGTTAGCAACGGGGGCTCTACGTAATAAATCACGTCCGCATCGTCTGATTGGCCCGCTGCTATTGCTGCTCGCCTTGCACCCGATGATCTCCGCCAACGGTGACCCCGCCGCCATCACCATCCAGTTTGCCGTCGGTGCGGTATTACGCACGGCGCTCGGTTTTGCGGTGCTGTATGTCGCGCTTGACCAGTCGGCCACGGAAACGCGTCATGCCGGCGAACGCTTTGCCCGCCTCACCGAATACTCCCTGCAGGGTGTGGCGATCCTGACCACCGATAGTCTGCTATATGCCAATCCCGCCACGCTGCGTATTTATGGTGCCCAGCATGCGCAGATGCTGACGCCGGCATTCCTGAGCGAGAGTACCCCGGCAGAAGAGCGCCAGAAAGTCATCACCCTCTTCAGACAGCTGCTGGCCGGCGAGATCAAGCAGGCCAACTGGGAAGGTGAACGCCTGCGCCTCGACGCTGCGCGCCGCTATCTGCATTTTTTCGCCTACCGCGTGAACTGGGATGGCCAGTATGCAGTGTGCTTGATGATTAGCGATGAAACGGAGCGCATGGACCAGAACCGTGCGCTGCTGCATCGCGCCACCCACGACAGCCTGACGGGGCTGCCCAACCGCGGTGCCCTGATGCAGCGTCTGCACGACTACCACCTCGATCCGGCAGCCCCTACGCACCTGACCCTGTACCTGCTGAATATCGACCGCTTCAAACTGATTAACACCGCCCATGGCTATAGCAGCGGCGACGAGATCATCAGAGCCTTTGCGCGAGCCATCGCAGAATTGCCGGGAACCAGCGGCCAGCTGTACCGCATCGGCATCGACGAGTTCCTGCTCACGGTCGAAGATCCGGCCCGGCTGGCGCAACTCGAACAGCAGCTGCTGGAGCAGCTGGCGCGCCCACTACCGACAGCACTGGGCGAATTCTATCTGGACGCCTCGATCGGCAAAGCCAGCTACCCGGCTCATGGTCCACTTGATGAATCGCTACTGCGTGCCGCCAACGCCGCCATGCATGTCGCTAAAACCCAGCCGGGCAGTCATATCGTCAGCGCCCAGGCCAGCTTCGAACAGGGCAGCAGCGAACTGCTGGCACTGGAGCAGGCGCTGCGCGCCGGTATCCGCGAGCGCCATGTCTACCTGTGCTACCAGCCCAAGGTGGATGCCGCCAGCCAGCAGGTGATCGGTTTCGAAGCGCTGGCGCGCTGGCACCGCCCCGGCATCGGCATGGTCAATCCCCAGTTGTTTATACAGGCCGCCGAAACGACGGGCCTGATCGGCGAACTGGGCACGCTGTTGCTGCGCAATGCCTGCCAGCAGATTGTCCAGTGGCGCGCCGAAGGCAAGGCCAGCTTACCGGTGGCGGTGAATGTCTCGCCGCTGCAATTACTCAATCCCCACTTCCCGCAACTGGTGATGGACATTCTCCGCGACTTCCAGCTACCGGCACACTTGCTGACACTGGAAATCACCGAAAGTGCCGCCGTACAGAATCTCGAGCACACTTGCAGCCAGTTGCGCGAACTGCGCGGCAACGGCATCCGTATCGCCATCGACGACTTCGGAACCGGCTTCTCCTCACTGAGCATGCTGCGCAATCTACCACTCGACACGGTCAAGATCGACAAGGCGCTGATCGATCCGCTGCCGGGGCGCGAAGGCACGGCGGTGGTCGAAGCGATCTGCAAGCTGGCAGCGGTACTGGGTCTGGGGGTCGTCGCCGAAGGCGTCGAAACGGCCAAACAGGCCGACACGGCGCGGCGCGCCGGCTGCAACGAATTGCAGGGCTATTACTTCAACAAACCTCTGAGCGCCGAGGACGCAGGCAAACTACTGCATTGAAGCGGCGCGGCATGATGGGGTTCGCGGCTGGCGCTTATGGCGCGCGGCTTTTCAGATAGGCCAGCAGGTCGGCAATTTTCTGCTCGTCGCTCAAACCCCAGAAGCGCATCCGCGTGCCCGGCACCACGCCGTCGGGATTGCGCAGAAACGCGGCCAGTTTCGCCTCGCTCCAGATGATGCCGGATTTCTGCATCGCTTCCGAATAACGGTAATCACGGGTGCTGGCTGCCGCGCGGCCGATCACGCCCGTCAGTTGCGGACCGAAGCCGGCGTGGGCGCGCGGCCCCACCTGATGACACGAGGAACACAGCTTGAACGCGGCCTGCCCGGCCTGCACATTTCCCACCAGCGGCAGGGACGCAGCAGCCGCCGCAGCGACAGGGATTGCGCTGGCCAGGCCTAGCGCGGCCAGCAACACCGGCCAGCGCCGGTCAGGGAACAGAGTTCGCATCATGGTGCTCCTCACAAATGCAAGCAAAGCGCAAGCAAAGCGCATTGTGACAGAGCTGGCACGCCCGTGCTGGTTCTAGAACTCTTCCCACTCGCTGTCTGCCGTCTTGCCGGGCTTGGCCGCCTTACTGGTCGCAGCCGTCACCTTGCTGGCAGCACTGGCCTCCGGCTCCGCTGGCGCAGCGGCTCTGGAACTGGCCAGCGCCTTGCGGGCTGGCGCTGCCGCAGCCGAGCGTGGTAAGCGGCTCGCCTTAGGGCTCGCCGCGCGCTGCGGCGCCGCACTCGCGCCAGCACGCTGCAGTTTGAAGACACTCACTGCCTGCTCCAGATAGGCCGCCTGTTCCTGCAAACTCTCCGCCGCGGCAGCAGCCTGCTCGACCAGCGCCGCATTCTGCTGCGTCACGCCATCCATTTCGACAATCGCCTGATTGACCTGCGCAATGCCCTCGCTCTGTTCGGCCGTAGCGACCGTGATTTCGCTCATGATTTCGGTCACGCGCTGCACACTGGCGACCACTTCGTCCATGGTACTACCGGCTTCGTCGACCAGCCGGCTACCGACCGCCACCTTGCCCACCGAATCGTCAATCAGCGCCTTGATTTCCTTGGCCGCAGCGGCACTGCGCTGAGCCAGATTGCGCACCTCGGTCGCCACCACCGCGAAGCCACGGCCCTGCTCGCCGGCACGGGCCGCTTCCACTGCCGCGTTCAAGGCCAGGATATTGGTCTGGAAAGCGATGCCGTCGATCACGCTGATGATGTCGACGATCTTGCTGGAAGAGTCGTTAATCGAGGCCATGGTCGACACCACCTGCGCCACCACTGCGCCGCTACGCTGCGCCACATCGGACGCCGCTGCGGCCAGCTGGTTGGCCTGGCGGGCATTATCGGCATTATCCTTGACGGTGCCGGTCAGCTCGTCGATCGAGGCCGCCGTCTGCTCCAGCGCGCTGGCCTGGTGTTCGGTACGTGCCGACAGATCGGTATTGCCCTGCGAAATTTCGGCACTGCCGCGCGCCACATTTTCGGCACTGGCACTGACCTGCACCAGCACATCATGGATGTTGCCGACAAACTGGTTAAAGCCATTGCCGATCACGGCCAGTTCATCATTGCCCTGCACCTCGAGTTTGACGCTCAGATCGGCATCACCGCTCGACAGCGCCGTCATGCGCGCGCCGAGCGCGCGCAACGGTGCCGTCAGGCGGAACACCACCGTGATCAGGACCAGCGCCGTGGCCACCGCACACAGCAGCGAGACCACCAGCGTATACAGCACCAGCTGACGCGCTGGTGCCAGTGCTACGCTTTTCGGGAAAATCAGCTGCACCGCCCACGGTGCCGAATCCGCATGGATCTGCAAAGGCTGCAGCAGATGCACCATGCCGGCCGCATCTTCGTATTCGTAGGCCTGGCCTTTGCGTACCCGGGCCAGCCCTTCAGCAGGCACGTCGTCGGCCTGTTTGCCCAGCCGGGCCGCCTGCGGATGGCTGGCATACAGCCCCCCGTTGGAAATCAGACTCAGCTGTGCACCATCGATTACCTTCAATTCCTTGAGGATGGTGGTGAGACGGGTCAGCATGAAGTCGGCACTGGCCACGCCCTGGAATTGTCCGCCGATCATGATCGGCGCCACCAGCGATGCCATCAGCGTGGGCTTGCCGTCGACCGGATAGTTATACGGTTCCGTGAAAAACACCTTGCCGGATTTTTTGGGAATGTCATACCAATCATTGGCGCCGGGGGCGCTATCGAACACGATCGGTTCGACATGGGTGCCACCGCCGCTGGTACGGGTCCAGTAAGGCATGAAACGGCCCGTCGCATCATACAGCGGTAGCTTACCGGCAAATTCGGCATCCTTGCCATCGAGTGCATTCGCTTCCCAGGTCACGGCCGTCCCGATCAGGTCGTCCGAACCCAGCAAAGTCGCCTGCACCATTTCGTTAATCTGGTCGCGCGACAACGCATGGTTGGTGGCACGCGTCTGGCGCATCGCCGCCGACAGATTGATCACCGACGCCAGATTGCTGACGATCCGGGTCTGCAGCGCGCCGGCCACTTCACGCGCCGAGGTACGTGCCAGATTCATGGCCGCCGCTTCGGCGCTACTGCTGCTGCGGATCCCCGTCACGGTGGCCGTTACGGCCAGACTCAGTACCACCAGTGCGGTCGCAGCGGCGCAGATTTTACCGTTCAGCGACAGCGACCACGGGGAGCGCGCGGACGCGCCGGAGGAAGTTGAAAATTCCATTGCCATCAATCGCCTGTAAGGTGAGTTAGAAAGTACGGGTAACCGCCAGCACCACCGTGCCCGCCGCAGGATTGGAGGTTTCGATCACACCTGCCGAATTCGGGATACCCAGGGTGTAGGCATCATAGGCAGCAGTTTTGCCGCGGGCACGCGTATAGGCGGCCGACACGGCCCAGCCGGCGGCCAGCTGGTGCGTCACCCCCACTTTATAATCGCGCCAGTTCCAGTCGCTATTGTTCGCCACGCGTCCATGACCGAAGTGCAGGTTGAGGGTATAGCCGGGCGCCAGCTCCGGATTGGCGCCGAGATCCAGATACCCGGTGCCGCGGGCATTGGTGATCCCGAAGAATTCCTTGCTCACCGTGTAGTTGTATTTGAGGTAGGCGACCTGGTAAGTCAGTCCCAGCGCCAGTTCGGCGTAATCGTAGGTGGTATGGGTGGCGCGGTACTCGGCGCCCGGGTACTTGTAGACATACAGCCCCACGCTGTAGCCAGCCGCGCCTAGCGTGCCCGCATAATTTCCATAGATATCCCACTCTAGCGTACCGTCTTCGATATAGCGATTACTCATGGTGGACAGCCAGGTGCCGAGCGAGAAACCGCTAGCGTCAGCATAATCGAGACCGCCCTGCACGGCCGGCTTGCCCCAGGTCTGGCGGAAACCGCGCGAGATATATTGCGACGTCAGGGTCAGATTGGCCGTCACGGGTGACGCGGACGCAGTGGGCGTACTGTCGGCAGTGTTCTGGGCATGCAGCGGTGCCTGCAACAGCGTGCTCAGTGCACCAGCGAAGAATAAGCGGGATAGCAACTTCATGCAGCGATACCTCCCCAATCGTTAAACAATCATGATTAACTATTGATTCAGGATAGGCAGTTTGTGCTTTTCGTGTCAACTTGGACGGACCCGAGTGTTGCAATCTGCAACGAACTCGCATCAACTCGCAACGCTGACGCAGATCGTCATGCACGCCGGCCCAGAGCATGTCACACTTGCATATTAATAGATAGGGAGTGGGCATGCTGCGCAGCATCGCAGAACGAGGACCAGCACCAGTATCAGGACTAGGCCAAGGCCGAGGCCGAGGCCTCAGCAAGCTGCGCGCCGCCGTGTGCGCGAGCCTGTTGCTGGTCGCCGCCAGTTGCCAGGCAATGACGGAACTCAGCTACCCGCTCTCCAGCGACGGGGTCGATAGCCGTTACGATTACGACTGGGCCGTGCTGCGCACCGCCATGGACAAGACCCGCGCCAGCTTTGGCCGCTATCGTCAGCAACAGTCCGATATCGCCATGTCGCCCCAGCGGGTACTGATGGAAATGCACAGCCCTCAGGGCCGCATCAATATTTTCGTGCGGGCCACCGCGCCCGAACTCGAGACGCAATTCTTGCCGATCCGCCTGCCAGTTGACCGTGGTCTGTTGGGATACCGCCTGCTGCTGATCCGCAGCGCCGACCAGCCCCGCTTTGCACGCGTGCGTACCTTGCAGGATCTGCGCGCTTTACGCGCCGGACTGGGACAGGGCTGGGCCGATGTGGCGATTTTCAAGGCGGCCGGGGTACCGGTGGTGGAAGGCAATCACTACGACGGGCTATTCGCCATGCTGGAAGCGGGGCGCTTCGATTTCTATTCGCGCTCGGCCGACGAAGCGGTGCGCGAATTCGCGGAACGCAGCGGCCTGCATCCGCAACTGGCAGTGGAATCGGGCCTGCTGCTGCATTATCCCTTACCGCGCTACTTCTTCGTGCGCCGCGATGCCGAAGGCAAACAGCTGGCGCGCCGGATTGCCGCCGGCATGGAGATCATGCTGAAAGACGGCAGCCTGCACGCGCTGTTCCAGCAACACAAGGCCAAATTGATCGGCAACACGGCGCTCTCCAAGCGCCGCATCATCCGGCTCCCCAACCCCACCCTGTCAGCGCTGACACCACTGGGGCGCAGCGAATGGTGGTTCAATCCCCTGACGGGCCAGTAAGCGGGCGCTGGGCGCGATCGATGCTGGCCAGCGTAGCCGACGACCGCGGCCCGCCACCGCGGGCGGCGCGGCGGCGCCACGCCGCCGATGCTTACGGCCAGATTGCCTTGAGCACAGCGGCCAGCTGGTAGCCGCCCTGAATCAGCTGGGTTTTCGCCAGTGCCGAACTCGGCACTGGGTAATTATCCGGTACCGTCAGCGCCCACACGGCATAGCTCTCGCCACTTCTGCTGGTCTGGCGCGTCAGCGCGCCGGCCGTCACGCCTTCGTGGGCTGTTTTGGACACCGCCAGCGCCTGATCGGCCCAGGCATACGGCCAGCTAAGCGGATCACCACTCGGCAGGAGCGGCGCCGCTTGCGCAGCAATCACCTTCTGGGCAAATTCCTGTGGCGAACGCACGCTCATGCGGCGAAACACGTAATTCACCACCGTGGTATCCCAATAGGAGTGGAATGGCCGGGTAGTCTGCGGCGCGCGGGCCGGCGCGCCCGCTGCCGCGGCGGCGGCGGGCTTGTCATCCGCCGGTGCGGCTTCGATCAGCTGGGCGCTCAGGGCGCTGAGCTTGATATCATCAAGCAGCAGATTGTTGCCGCCACGCGCATCGAACAGATTCACCGCATCCACCTGCGCGGCCGTCTGCGGCACCACAAAGCTGCCACGCGGATCGACATAGGCGGCGCCCACGTGCAGTGGCTGGGTAATGTCGCCGGCCAGATGGGTCAGGATCAGCAGCGCCTGACGCGGGGTAAAACGGTGCGGATTACTGAGCGCATCATCCTTGCCCTGCAGCGTCAGGATGCACTGCTTGAGCGTCTGGACGATATCGTCATCGGCCGTGCCCACGGCATGATCGTGGTAGTGGGCCACCTGGAACGGCAGATCGGTATAGTGGTACTCGCTATGTTTGGGATTGGCTGCCACATAGCTCTGCATCTCTGCGTTCTGCGGACCGCAGTAAGTTCCCTTGACGCAATCGGCCCAGGTTGAAATTTTCTCCAGACTTTCGCCCTGCAGCAGCAGCGCCTTGACGCGCTGTTCGGCATGACTGCCCTGCAGCAGCTGGTCGGCAAGCGCGCCCACGGCACGGTGGCCATCATTACCCCACGCGTGGGCGTTAAAACTGGCAAACACGCCGCACAGTGCGGCACTCAGAACAAGCTTATTCATGCGGACTACCTTTGGCAGGTTTCGGATATTGTTGATTGATGTCGAGCGGCCGGGCGTAGCTGGAACTCCACACCTGCTCCTGCAGCGCCGCCAGACGCTGGGCCATTTTTTCATTCCGCAGCACCACTTCCAGATTGCGCGACAGATCGAAATAACCCCCACTCCAGTTGCTGGTGCCGACCCAGGCGAGCTGGTTATCGATCACCATGGTTTTACTGTGGATCACCCGGGCAAACGGAATAAAACCGCTACTGGCGACTGGCAGCGTGGCCACGCGGATCTCCACATTCGGCAGTATCGCCAGACTTTTCAGATACACCTGCGGCAGCGCCTCAAGGTTCCAGTTCGACACCAGCAGCTTGATCTTCACGCCACGATTGGCAGCCGCGCGTAGCGCGTTATCGATCACGGCATAATACGGCCGGGTGCCTTTCGGGCCATAGCTGAGAGGGGCGTAATCGAGCAGCTGGACACGCACCTCGCGCTGGGCCTGCGCCAGCAAGGCCGGCAGGGCCGCTTCGGAATCCTGTACGCCGGGCGGATTATAGGCTTGCGGACTGGCCAGCAGCACGGCATCACCCTGCAGCGCCAGCGGCTGACGCTGCGCATTTAAGGCCGGCACGGCCAGTCCCTGCGCCGTCAGCGCCTGCGCGCGCCAGTCCTGATTGAAGACCGCCTGCACTTGCGCCACCAGTTTCGCTTCGCTGATGCGCAGACCAGTTTCGTGGATATGCTCGAACGAACGCCAGTCGAAGTTCTGGCTGCCCACATAGGCCACTGCGCCATCGACCACCAGATACTTGGCGTGAATAATACCGTTGCCAGTCAGCTTGTTGAAATCGATGATGCGCAGTTCCAGATTCGGAATTGCCTTGAGCTGTGCCAGCGTGGCAGGCTCGGACAGACCGACGCCCTTCTGATCAAGCAGGAAGCGGATCTTGACACCGCGCTGACCGGCTGCAGCCAGCCGTTCCACCACTTTACTGAACACGCTGCCGGGCTGGTTCACGGCGTAGAACTGGCCGATCAGGATTTCCTGCCGGGCGTTGTCGAACAATTCGCTCCACACCGTCGCCGCGTCGCGCAGATCGCGATTCACCAGCGTGGTTTCGACCGGTGCAGTCTGCACCAGTTCGAAACCGGGAATGGAAAAATCGGCCCGTGCCGGGAGGCTACTTGCCAGCAATGCCGGCAAAATCAGAACGCGTAAAGCCAGCGCAGGTAATACAGGACGCATAGTCACTCCATCAAAATTATTGCAGACGCTTGAAGCGGCCCAGTGCTTCGCTGCGACCGGCCGGCTTGCCGGCCTCCTCGCGCTTGCGCAGGTACTCGCTCAAGGCATCGATATCCCGCACGCCGGTTTCGGCACGGTTGCGGCCTTGGGCAAACATCGGGAAGCCATCGCCCCCTTCAGCCAGGAAGTTATTGACCATCACCCGGTAGGTGCTGTCGTTTTCGAGCGGCACACCGTTCAGCATCACGCTATCGGCCAGCACCTTGCTGCCGATCGGCCGGCGCGGATCCCAGCTATAGCTAAAGCCCTCGGACACCTGCAACAGCCCGCGCGTGATATCGCGCCCACCCAGCCACTGCTGTTCGAGCAGCTCGCGGATTTGCGCACCGCGCAGATTCATTGCCACCATGGTATTCCCGAACGGCAGGACATACAGCAGATGACCGAGCGTCACGCTCTGCCCTGCTCCAGGTCCCGGCACAGACTCCAGATCCTGACGCATGCCGCCATTGTTCATGAAAGCGATCTGCGCACCGAAGCTGCGTCCCGCCGACAGGATCGAGTCGGCCACCAGATCGCCGAGTGCCGATTCGCCGTCGTCATGCTTCTCGCGGATCACACTCGGCACTGCCAGCTTCGCGACCGGTCGTGCCAGTGCGGCAGCGCTGCGCGCGCGCACCTGCTGCAGATACGCGTCCAGTTGCGGCGCGGCGGGCCATTTACCCGGCGTCATCACTTCCTGACGGGCGCTGATATCGCGCACCGTCTGGGTGGCCGGATCCACCTTCAGGGTAATCCGCGACATCACATGTCCGCCCATATCCGACTGGGTCACCATGCGCCCGTCGACTTTACACAGATAGCCGCGATGCGAGTGACCGCTGATCACCAGCCGGATCGCCGGATCGAGCCGTTTCACCACATCCACCAGCGGTCCGGTCAGATGGCTGCAATCGGGCTGGTCGAATTTATCGGTGGTGCGACCGCCCTGATGGATCAGCACCACGAACACCCCGACACCCTGCTTGCGCAATTCCGGCAGCTGGCGGTTAATCGCCTCGGCTTCGTCGATGAATTCCAGCCCGGCGATCCCCGAGGCCAGCGATTTTTCGGCAGCTTCGCGCAGCACGGTGCCGATAAACGCGACTTTTACGCCATGCGCCTGCTCGATTTTATAGGCCGGCAGCAGCGGTTTGCGGGTCACCATGTCGATCACATTAGCGGCCAGATACTGGAATTTCGCACCTTCATAGCTGGCACTGAACTGGCAGGCCTTTTCCGGACGCGGCGAGGCACAGCCGCCCTTCTGCTGGCGCAGCAGTTCGACCCGGCCCGGATCGAATTCGTGATTACCCACCGAACTGGCACGCAGACCGAGCAGATTCATGGCACCGATACTGGGCTCGTCGGCCCACATCGAGGAGATCGCCGGACTCGCGCCGATCAGGTCACCGGCGCCGACCAGCAGCAGTTCCGGGTCTTCCTTGCGCCAAGCCTGCAGCGCCGCGCCCAGCGTGTCGATACCACCGGCCATGATGGTACGTTCGCCCAGACCGTAATAGCTATCGAGCACATATTTGCTCGCTTCGATATTGCCGTGAAAATCGTTGAGCGTCACCAGCTGCAGGGTGACCTGCGGGGTGGCCGGCGCCTGACGCCAGGGCAAAGTACAGCCGGCAAGTGCGGCCAGAAGCGTAGTGCCGATCAGGGCGGAATGGAGTTTTTTCATAAGACAGGCAGCATACCGTAAGCGCCCCCGTGTCGGGGGCTAGGGAAACAAGGCGATACAAATCCGCGCTACAGTGTGAATTAACGGCAGCACCATGAAAAAACGGACCCGCAGGCCCGTTTTTTTTGTGTTGCAGTATTACTTCAGCTTACAGATCGATCGACAGGGTCACCGATGCGAAGCGTGGTGCGCCCAGGTAGTAACGCTGGGTATCCACAGCGGTGGTCACGCCCGGTACTGCAGCAACGTTCTTGACCGTGGTCGACGATGGATTGCGGTACTGCTTGTCGGTGATGTTGCTCAGGTTGAAGGTCAGCTTAGGACGCTTGAACATGCCGAAGTTCGCCAGGGTGTAACCGCCATCGATACCGAAGGTGGTGTAACCAGGAGCTTGTTCGTCATTCAGCATCGAAGCTTGCTGAACGCCGGTAGCACGGGCTTTCAGACGGGCCCAGAAAGCGCCATCCTGATACTCGACCGACAGACCGGCTTTCTTACGTGGGGTGTTGATCATTTCCTTGCCAGCGGTTGGCAGGAACACATTGCCACCCAGCTGCATGTTGTCCTTGATCTTGCTGTTGTTGAAGCCCAGCGAAGCGTAGAACGACCAGCCGTTGATTGGCATGTTACCCAGTTCGAATTCCAGACCGTTGTTGCTGACGCGGCCCACGTTGTTGTAGCTGCTGACCTGGGTCAGTGGATCGAAGGCGGTTGCCTGACGATCTTTGAAGTCCACCCAGAAAGCGGTCACAGTCGCGATGAACTTATTGTCCTGGTGACGGTAGCCGATGTCGGTATTCCACGACGATTCCTGTTTCAGATCGCCGACGAAGCTGGCCACGCCGTTGGTCACTTTGATGTTGCCGCTGTTAGCGAAGGCAAAGTTAGGCGGTGCCTTGACGTTTTTCGCCATCGAAGCGAAGAACTGGTCGTCGTTGGTCAGACGGTAGCGGGCGCCCAGCTGTGGCAGCACGTCGTTATATTTCTTCACAACGCCGTATGGCTTGTAGCTATTGTTTTCGTCGCCGAAGTTGGTGAATTCGCGCTTGACTTGCGGATTACGCACACCGACGTTGATCTTCAGCTTGTCTTCCATGAAGCTGACCGTGTCTTGCAGGAAGAACTGGTAAGCGGTGGAGATGGTCAGCTGGTCGCGGCTCTGGGCAAATTTGCCGTCCGGACGCAGGGTCTTACCGATCTGCAGATATTCGTCAGCGCGCTGGCCGTCGTTGCTCAGTGCCAGCATCGGACCGGTTTGCTCGTGACGGGCACGTTCGTACCAGAAGCCACCCAGGATTTCGTGGTTATCGAAGCTCCAGGTCAGCGACGAAGTCACGCCCGGACGGACGGTCTTGGTGACGCTGGCGTTAGCCACCAGCACGGTGTCCAGGGTATCGCCATCGCCGTTCAGATCCACCAGGCCATCACGGGCGCCGGTAGCCGAATTGTAGAAAGCTTTTTCCGACTGGGCGCGCTGCTGCACACCACCGTTACCGAAGCCGTACCACAGGTATGGCAGTACTTTCAGATCCAGATTCTCGGTCAGACGGAATTTACCGGTCGCCGAAGCAATCGCATTTTTGAACGGATTCACGCCCAGCTGGTAGTAAGCTGGCGACTGGGTGGTTTCCACTTGTGCCGTGCCTTTGACCGGGGTCAGGTGACCTTTGAAGGTGTCGGCGTAGTCGTAGGTGTAACCGTTCTTGTTGATTTCGGCCAGGGTCAAGTTATTGATGTTGTTATTCATCGCTTCGTTGAGCAGCACGGTAGCGTGAATATAGTTGAAGCGATCCCAGTCGTAGTTTACACCGGCGTCGATGTGATTACGCTTGGCGCCGCCCTTGCCTTTCCATTTATCCGCTTCTGCATGCGAGAACGAAATGAACGCCTTGGTACGCTTGTCCGACAGCAGGCCGGTATCGAAGCGGGCGAAGGATTTACGCATGTTCAGTTGACCGATACTCTGCATCAGACGGACGCGCTGTTTGTCTTCCGGGTTGCAGGTGTTGATACCGAAGTTACCGCCGGTGGCGCCCACTTGTGGCGAGTCGGCATCGGTCGAACCCTGGGTCACGAATTGCGAGCAGGTGTTTTCCTGGTCAACGTATTCCTGTGGGTAGATCGCGAAGTTACCCGAGTCATTGACTGGCACGCCGTTGATGGTGGCGCCGATCTGGTCGGAGTTGAAACCACGCAGGGTCAGGCCGCCACCGAACAGGCCGGTTGCATCCTGGTTGTAGCTATTCACGGCTGGCAGCATTTCCAGCGCTTCATATGCATTGCCGGTTGGACGCTGCTTTTCCAGCTCTTCAGCGGTAATCGTGCTGCGTGCTTTCGGCGCATCTTCGGTCACCATCAGGCCCATGCCGAGCTTCTTGCCAGTAATGATAACTTCTGCCGGTTTTGCCGTTGCAGCGTCGGTCTGCGCGTAGGCCGAGCTAGCGGTCAGGCACAGCACTTGGCAGGCCAGAGCCACCAGGCTCAGGCGCAGCTTAGGGTGTTGTTGAACAGAGGATTGCATTGAGGGAACTCCCAGTTATGTAAAAAAATTTATTGTGTTCTACGATGGCGTCAAACCTGACCGGCTTGTGGCCGCGGCCCACGATAGGCACAGCGTGCCCATGACATCACGAAATTGTAACCAATGAATATTTCATCAACATGACAAACAATCAGTTGATTAAACCGCCACGAACCAAGCTGCGCTGCACTTGCTATTAACCCCCTCGCAACGATCGCTCAGCGCGCCGTATTGAGGCAACTATGCCAACTATGCATCAGCCCAAAATGTGTGACAAATACGATTTACCTTAGGTATTTATATGAAAGCGCTATAAATATGCATCTTACCGGATGCCTATCCGCGCGCTGAACGAAGCCGCCACTTAAAGAGGCAGATTATCGTAAAGCAGCCCATCCTTGAAAGAAATTCATTCGTTAGACGCACCAAATTGGTGCAAAGATGAGGATTCCGTCGCACTGCTACCACATCCCGGCGCCCCTGCGGTAGGCACGCAGCGCATCACCCGCAAGCGCTCAGGACTAAAATAAGTGCGCAATTCTAATGAACGCGTCGCGGCAGCGCAACATTTCTTGCCGCGACGGTCAGTGAGGTCAGCGGGATTTGACCTGAGGGGCGCTGGCAATGCTGGCTTCGAACCGCTTGAAGCGGGCGCCCAGATCCTGCAGCAGACGCTGCTTGTCAGCCGGTTTCAGGAAGCTGTAGCGCACGCTATCGAAGGACAATTTCTTGATTTCGGCGTAATCGGGTTTGTAGCGGGCCGCGTACAACACGTATTCGCCGGACAAATTGTTGCGCGACACGCCGGCGTCATCGGTGGCCAGCACGAAGGGTACGCCGTACTTGCGATACAGGGTGACCGGATGGGCTTCGCCCTGCACGCCCAGAATAAACTGGTTGCTACTCAGATTGACTTCGACGGCGATATTCTGCTCGCGCATTTTCTTCATCAGGCCCAGCGCATCGGTCTCGTGGGCGATGTCCATGCCGTGGCCAATCCGGCTGGCACCGGCGATGTCGAGCGCGTCGCGGATATGGAAGCTCAGGTCTTCCGGCTGCACCATGCCCAGCGCCAGTTCGCCAGCATGCAGCGCCAGTTTCACGTCCGGATAGCGCGACTTGAGGAACTGGTACATGCGCATGTGCAGCTTGTAGTCGCGCATGGCGACAAAGACACTTTCCTGCCCGACGATGTTGGCGCCGACGATTTTCGGATGGGAACGGGCCAGTTGGAAGCTCGAGACGATCTGCGCAAACACTTGCGACGGGCTCAGGAAGCGCAGCGCAAACGGCTGGAAGCGCATGGTGAAGTTGGCATCATCGATGCCGGCACTGCTGGCATCGACGTTGGCCAGATAGGCCTTGATCCACTGCTGGAAAGCCTGATTGTCGTCGAGGCGCGCCGCCAGCGCGGCCATCTCGGCATCGCTGACCTGACCGGCTTGTGCCAGCTGGTCGAAGGCAGCGTCCTGCGCCATCGGCGCGATTTCGAAGATGGTTTCGATATACCGCAGGTTTTCCTGCACGGCGCGCTGCTTCAGGCGTTGCAGGCCAGCGGCGGTATTGGTCGAAGCGACCGGGCCGAAATAGCCGAAAGTATCGAAGAACTGCCGGTCCGGTGGCGACTGCTGGGTGCTGTGGTTATAGAAATCCTTGTCCGACCAGCGCTGCAGCAACTGCGCCAGCACGGTGTTGTTCTGCAGGACGTCCAGACCGGACAGGCAGTTACGCTCGGCCAGCGGCTTGGCCTGCTCGGCAGCCACCTCGACCGCCACGGTATTAATCAGGTAGCTGTGCTTGTCGACGCAATAAGCCTGCTTATCCACCCATTCCAGATACTGTTCTGCATAGATCGCGCCGGAATAATGGTGGTGCAGATCGCCGCCCTTAGGCAGCATGGTCATGAACATCGTCAGCTCGGCCAATTTCGGCTCGCTGCCCGACAGCAGCGCCGCAAAATGGCGCTTGGTCAGCTCCTCGTTGCTGGCTGCCGACTGCGCCTGCGCGCCCGAGGACAGCGGCCAGCACAAGGCAGCGGCCAGCGCGGCGAGCGAAGTAAGGGCTGGCAGACTGACGATATTTTTTTGCATGAGTTTTCCCGTGAATAATGGTTGAGCGTTGTCAGCGGCCTCAGCAATATTAGCGCGCGTACACCTGCTGTCCGGCTGCATATGTCGCCGCCACGGCGCGATCATCGCCCAGCAGCGCCAGCGCAAACAGACATTCTTCCAGACTGGCCTCGCCCTCCTGCCAGCCGCGATTGCGTCGTTGCAGCAGTGGCGTCGCCAGCGGATCGAGCACGATGAAGTCGGCTTCCGCACCACTGGCAAAATTACCGATGACACCTTCCAGCTGCATGCTGCGGGCCGCGCCCAGTGTCGCCAGATAGAACATCCGCAAGGCTGGCAGATAGCTGCCCTTCAGTCGCGCTACTTTATAGGCTTCATTCATGGTTTGCAACATCGAGAAAGAGGTGCCGCCGCCCACATCGCTGGCCAGCGACAGCGCCATGCCGGCCCGATCGGCCGCCGCGAAGTCGAACAGGCCGCTGCCGAGGAACAGATTGGAGGTGGGGCAGATCGCGGCGGCCGCGCCGCTGGCGGCCATGCGCGCACGATCCGTCTGGTCCAGCCAGATGCAATGGCCATACATGGCGCGCGGGCGCAGCAGGCCAACGCTGTCATACACGTCGATATAGCTACGCGACTGCGGGAACAGCTCATGCACCCAGGCGCATTCGGCCTGATTTTCCGAGACGTGGGTCTGGATGAAGGTGTCCGGATAGGCACGTGCCAGTTCGCCAGCCAGTTGCAACTGGGCGTCGCTCGAAGTCGGCGCGAAGCGCGGCGTGATGGCATACAGTGCGCGACCGCGTTTGTGCCAGCGCTGGATCAGCGCTTCCGTATCGCGTGCGCCCGATTCAGGCGTATCGCGCAGGAATTCCGGGCAGTGACGGTCCATCAGCACTTTACCGGCCACCATACGCAGGCCACGCCGTTCGCTGGCCGCAAAGAAAGCATCCACCGATTGCGGATGCACGGTGCAGTACACCATGGCGGTGGTGGTGCCACAGCGCAGCAACTCGTCGAGGAAAAATTCGGCGACCTCGCTGGCATGCGCGGGGTCCTCAAACTGGCGTTCGGTCGGGAAGGTGTAGGTTTCCAGCCAAGGCAACAAGCCTTCGGCGGGCGACGCGATCATGTCGGACTGCGGATAATGTACGTGGGTGTCGATGAAGCCGGGCATCAGCAGCTTGCCGCGATAATCGTGCACAGGGGTGTCGGGCGGCAGCGTGGCCTGCAAGCTGGCGTAGTCGCCGGCGGCCTGCACTTTGCCATCGGCGACAATCAGCAGACCGTCCGCATGCCAGACATGCGACTCGGTACTCAAGGCCGGATCGGCGAGAAAGTGCAGCAAGCTGCCTCGGTAGGCTTGCAAATGGGAGGGCATAACGGCGTCCTGGGAAAAATTCTAAATTAAATAAACTAAGCTAAATATGTCTAGCGCGGCTCGGCATACTGGGCCTGCCACACCATCAGCAGTTGCGCGCAGACCGAGGCCGCAATCACGGCAGGCAGCTTGCTGCTGATGCCGGGGAGACCGATCGGGCAGACCATCGCGGCCAGCCGTTCGGCCGCAACTCCGCGCGCCGCCATGCGCCGCTCGAACTGCACCCGTTTGGTGTGCGAACCGATCAAGCCGAACCAGCCCACCTGCTCGCGTGCCAGAATGGCTGCGCTCAGCCGCTGATCCAGCGCGTGGCTATGGGTCATCACCAGATAGCTGGCCCCGGCCGGGGCGCTCGCCACCAGCGCTTCCGGCACATCGCTCGCTTCAATCCGTACATTGGCCGGCAGCTCGGCAGGGAACATCGCCTCGCGCTCGTCGATCCAGCTGACCGTGCAAGGCAGTTCACCCAGCATGCGGATCAGCGCCGTGCCCACATGACCGGCACCGAACAGTAATAAATGGGCACGCGGCGCCAGCACCGCATCGGCCAGCCAGCGACGCCCAGCGCTATCCCTCAGCACCTGCGTGCTACGGGCAGCATCGAACACCGGCAATTGCGGCAGGATCTCCGCCGGCCCAGCCAGTAGCGCACCATCGGCCGCCAGCAACACACTGCTGGCCGGGCCATCCAGTGCGCTCAGGCGCCAGCTATCGGTATGCAGCGTCTGTTGCAAGCCGCGCAGCATCTGCAGCACCTGCGCCAGCGCGGCATCAACAAATTCGAAAGCCAGATGCACCACCCCGCCACAGCACTGCCCCAGTGTCGGACCCAGTGCATAACGCTGCATACGCGCCGCCACGGCCGGCGCAGGATTCGGGCTGGACGCCGCGCCTGTTGCTTCATGCAACATCGCGCGCGCCACCTCCAGCGCACACAATTCCAGATGGCCGCCACCGATGGTGTCAGCCTGACCGTGCGCCGTCACCAGCATGTGCGCGCCCGCTTCGCGCGGGACCGAGCCCTCGACGATGGCGACCGTGACGAGTACTGCCGGCCCAGCGGGTGTCGCTGTCAACCAGGCATTCTGACCTTGATTCGTCATTGCAATCCTCAGGCAGCCATCTGCACCGCAGAAATGGCACGCAGGATTTCCTCGCTGGTCGCAGGCGCATTCAGAGGCGGCTGCACGCGGTGACCGCCGACACTGGAAATCGCATCGCGGATCGCGAAGAATACTGAGAACGGCAGCAACAGGGGTGGCTCGCCCACCGCTTTGGAGCGGTGGATACTGTCTTCGACATTGCCGTTATCGAACAGCTCCACGCGGAAGTCCTGCGGACAGTCGGAAATGCCGGGAATTTTGTAGGTCGACGGCGCATGCGTCATCAGCTTGCCGGCCGCATTCCACCACAGCTGCTCGGTAGTCAGCCAGCCCATACCCTGTAGGAATGCTCCCTCGACCTGCCCTTTGTCGATGGCAGGATTGAGCGAACGGCCCGCATCGTACAGCGCGTCAGCACGCAGCAGTTTCCATTCACCGGTCAGGGTATCAACCACCACTTCGGCCACGGCAGCGCCGTAGGCATAATACGAGAACGGATGGCCGCTCATGGTCTTGGCATCCCAGTGCAGGCCGGGCGTGGCATAGAAGCCGTCCGACCACAGCTGGACGCGTGCCAGATAGGCTTTCTGCACCAGTTCTGGAAACGCCACCCGGTGGCCATTCACATGCACGGCATTGTCGAAGAACTGCACTGGCAGGCCATCGTCTGCGCCATACAGTTTGACGGCAAACGCCGCCAGGCGCTCGCGGATCTGGCGTGCCGCGTCCTGTGCCGCTTTGCCGTTGAGGTCGGCGCCGGTCGATGCCGCCGTGGCCGAGGTGTTCGCTACCTTGCTGGTATCGGTGGCCGTGGCGCGCACATGCGCCAGATCCAGTCCCAGTTCGTGTGCCACCACCTGCATCACCTTGGTGTTGATGCCCTGCCCCATTTCGGTACCGCCATGGTTGACCAGCACCGAACCATCCACATACACATGCACCAGCGCGCCGGCCTGATTCAGGTGGGTGACGTTAAATGCGATGCCGAATTTGAGTGGCGTCAGCGCCAGCCCCTTCTTCAACACCGGGCTAGTGCGGTTATAGGCTTCGATCTCGCTACGCCGGGTGCGGTATGCACTGGTCTGTTCTAGCTCCGCGGTCAGGGCGGCGATCACGTTATCGACGATCTCCTGACCATACGGCGTGACGTTGCGCTCGGTCGTCCCGTAGAAATTCAGGCGCCGGATATCGAGTGCATCGCGGCCCAGATGGCGGGCTATTTCATCGATCACATATTCGATCGCAATCGCTCCTTGCGGTCCGCCGAAACCGCGGAAAGCAGTATTCGACTGGGTGTTGGTCTTGCCGCAGGCGGCGCGGATATCCACGTCCGACAGATAATAGGCATTATCGAAGTGGCACACGGCGCGGGTTGCCACTGGTCCGGACAGATCCGCCGAGAAGCCGGCACGCAGCGTCATGTCGACCCTGGCCGCTAGTATCCGGCCCTCGGCATCAAAGCCGACTTCATATTCGTAATAGAAGCAATGGCGCTTGCCGGTGACCAGCATGTCGTCATCACGGTCGGCGCGCAGTTTGACAGGGCGGCGCAACTTGGCGGCAGCGATCGCGGCCGCTGCCGCCCAGAGTGCCGATTGCGATTCCTTGCCTCCGAAGCCACCCCCCATGCGGCGGCATTCCACCTGCACTTTATGGGCATGCACACCCAGCGCATGCGCCACCACGTGCTGCATCTCGCTCGGATGCTGGGTCGAGCACTGCACCAGCATGCCCTGATCCTCTTTCGGCGTGGCGTAGGCAATCTGCCCTTCCAGATAGAACTGCTCCTGACCGCCGACGAACAACTGGCCACGCACCACATGCGGCGCCCGCTCGAAGGCTGTCTTGAAGTCACCGCGCTGCAACTGCATCGGCGGCAGCACATACTGCTGCGCAGCCTTGGCTTGCTGCGGTGTGAAGATTGCTGGCAGCTCCTGGTAGCTGATCTGGGCACGGCGCGCCGCACGACGCGCCTGCTCATGACTTTCCGCGACGACGATGAAAATCGGCTGGCCGACATACATCACTTCGCCGGCACTCAGGATAGGATCGTCGTGAATAATCGGCCCGCAGTCATTGCTGCCGACGATATCACTGGCGGTGTACACCGCCACCACGCCGGCCGAGGCCAGCACGGGCGCCAGATCCATCGCAGTAATCCGCGCGTGCGCTTTGGCGGACAGACCTAGCGCCGCATGCAGGGTGCCGTGCAGTTCGGGTATGTCGTCCGTGTAGGTAGCCTGCCCCAGCACATGCAGTGCAGCTGATTCATGCTTGCTGCCGACGCCGACAGCTTTCCAGTCCTGTGCTGCCAGCAGCACCGGTGCGACATTCTGATTCATGGCTTCTCCTTGCAGCCGCCGCAGGCAAAGGCATTCACTTGCTGCACGGCCAGTGGCGCATCGCTGCGGGTTTCGAACCAGTAGCGACGCAACAGATTCTGTGCCGTCTGCATCCGGTAGTTACTCGATGCACGCATATCGGAGAGCGGCTGGAAGTCCAGCGCCAGCGCATCCATGGCCGCTTGCAGGTTGGCTTCGTTCCAGCGCAGCCCCAGCAAGGCTGCTTCGCCGCGCGGCGCGCGGCGCGGCGTGGCGGCCATGCCGCCAAAGGCGATACGTGCGTCGAGGATGGTGTCACCATCGAAACGGAAGGCAAAGGCCGCGCACACCGCCGAAATATCCTGATCGAAGCGCTTGGCCAGTTTATAGGTACGCAACTGCACGCCCGCCTGCGGCAGCGGCACCCGCACGGCGGCGACGAATTCGTCGGCCTGCATATCTTTTTTCTGATAATCGAGGTAGAACGCTTCCAGCGGCAGCACACGCTCACCGGCCGGACCGCGCAACACGACTTCACACCCCAGCGCGATCATCCACGGCATCGAATCGCCGATCGGCGAACCATTCGCGACGTTACCACCCAGCGTGCCGGCATTGCGGATCGGCAGCGACGCGAAGCGCTGCCACAGCTCGCCCAGTTGCGCCGGATAGTGACGGCACAGCGCAGCATAGGCGTCGTTGAGTTTCACACCCGCGCCGATCTGCAGCATGCCATCGGCTTCCTGCACGCTTTGCAGCGCACTGACGTGGCCGAGATAAATGATGTCGCCCAGTTCGCGCATCTGCTTGGTAACCCAGAGGCCGATGTCGGTGCAGCCGGCCAGCAGCGTCGCTGCCGGATGGGCAGCGCGCAGCGCCACCAGTTGGTCCAGCGTGCGCGGTGCATGGAAAGTCTGGCCATGGGCGCTGTAGCGGGTGCCGCCTTCGCGCTGCAGCAACTGCAGTTGCGCGGTCAGCGCGGCACGGTCAAAACCGACTTTCGGCAATTCCGTCATGCGCTGTGCTGCGTCGATGATGGGACGATAGCCGGTACAGCGGCACAGATTGCCGGACAGGCAGTCATCAATTTCGTGACGCTGGGCTGGCTGGCCATCCTTGTCCAGATACATGCCCCACAGCGACATCACGAAGCCGGGCGTGCAGAAGCCGCACTGCGAGCCGTGGCACTCGACCAGTGCCTGCTGCACCGGGTGCAGCGCGCCATCGGGCTGCTGCATGTCTTCCACGCTGAACAGCGCCTTGCCATCCAGGGTAGGGGCGAACTGTATGCAGGAATTGACGGCTTTCATTTCCAGCTCGCCGGCCGCATTCAGGCTGCCCAGCACCACGGTGCAGGCACCGCAATCGCCTTCGGCACAGCCTTCCTTGGTGCCGGTGCAATGCAGGTCTTCACGCAGATGCTGCAGCACGGTGCGGGTCGGTGCCAGGCCGGAAACTTCGCGGACGGCGCCGCGGTAGAAGTAACGAATAGTGTCGGACATCAGGGCCTCACACGGAATAAGGATGCGTGGTATGCCAGTGTTCGGCAATATCGATGCGGCGCGTGATCCACACGTGATCATGGCGCTGCACATAGTCGAGGAAACGCGCCAGCGCAGCGGCACGCGCCGGACGGCCCACCAGCCTGCAGTGCAGGCCGATGGAAAGCATTTTCGGCTGGTTCAAACCCGCCGGATCGCCTTCTGCGTAGAGTACGTCGAAAGCGTCTTTCAGATAATCGAAGAACTGCGTGCCGGAGTTGAAGCCCTGCGCCGCAGCAAAGCGCATGTCGTTGGTATCGAGCGTGTACGGCACGATCAGTTGCGGCGCCACGGCGGCCAGCCCGCTGGCGTCGGTGTACGCCACCTGCTGCCAGAACGGCAGGTCATCGCCATAATTATCGGCGTCATAGCGGAAACCGCCATGTTCCACCACCAGCTTGCGGGTTTGTGGTGAATCGCGTCCCGTGTACCAGCCTTGCGGCGCACTGCCGGTCAGCTCGCGGATGATCGCCACCGCTTCCTGCATGTGGGCGCGCTCGGTGGCTTCGTCCATATTCTGGTAACTAATCCAGCGCAGGCCGTGGCAGGCGATTTCATGACCCAGCTCGCGGAACGCAGCCACCGCCTCGGGATGGCGCTTGAGCGCCATCGCCACGCCAAACACGGTCAGCGGCAGTTTGCGCTCTTCGAACATGCGCAGCAGACGCCACAGGCCGGCACGCGAACCGTATTCATAGAGCGACTCCATACTCATATGACGGCTGCTGAACGAGGCCGCACCGATCATCTCGGACAGGAAAGTCTCGGAACCGGCATCACCGTGCAGCACGTTGTTTTCAGCGCCCTCTTCGTAATTGAGTACAAACTGCAGCGCTACCCGTGCGCCCTGAGGCCAGCGCGGATGGGGAGGATTCGGGCCGTAGCCGATCAGATCGCGGGGATAGTGGTCGTAGGTAGTCATGTCGCAGAGTCGGCCAGTCTATGAGGAATATATCTGCAATCATATATGTCTAGCACCCGTCCAGTATATGATTTGCAGAATAACTACTCGTCATCTACCAATATAGGACATCCCATGGGCAAGCTCACAACCCACGTTCTCGACATCAGCATCGGCAAGCCGGGCGCCGGTGTACAAGTCACGCTGTACGCCATCACGGCGCAGGGGCGCGAACTGCGCACCCGCAGCGTGACCAATGCCGACGGACGCTGCGATGCGCCGCTGCTGGAGGGCGATCGTCTGCTGCCCGGCAAATACGAGCTGGTGTTCGGCGCCGGTGACTATTTCGCCGCGCGCGGGGTGGAGCTGCCGGAGCCGCGTTTTATCGACGAAGTCACGCTGGCCTTCGGCATCGCCAGCCCGGAACAGAACTACCACGTGCCGCTGGTGGTCTCGCCGTGGGCCTATTCCACCTATCGCGGTAGCTAAAAAGCTCCGCAGGCGCTGATTTAGACGCTAACATAGGCGCCCATGACTTCTAACGATACGGCGCTGATCGCGTCGCTGCTACAACAGGCGCTGGCCCACCACCAGCAGGGACAGCTGCGCGAGGCGCAAGCGTTTTACCGGCAAGTGCTGGCCTTGCAGCCCCACCAGTTCGACGCCCTGCACCTGCTGGGCGTGATCGCCCGCCAGCAGGGTGACGCGGCCACCGCCATCGAACTGATCACGCAGGCGCTGGCCGTGGACGGCGCGCAGGCGCGCGCCCACGCCAATCTCGGCGTCGCGTATATGGATGCCGGCCGGACTGCCGAAGCGCTGGCCAGCTACGATCAGGCCATCACCCTGCAGCCAGAGTACGCCATGGCATGGAGCAATCGCGGCAACGCTTTGCACCGTCTCGCTCAGCCGGAAGCGGCACTGGCCAGCTACCAGCAGGCGCTCACCCTGCAAGCGAACTACCCGGAAGCCCACAGCAACCGCGCCGTCGTGCTGCAGGAACTGGGCCGCTATGGCGAGGCACTGGGCGCCGCCGAAGCCGCCTTAAACCTGAATCACCGTTACCCGGACGCGTGGCTGGCGCGTGGCCACGCCCTGCACTGCCTGCGCTGGCTGCCGGAAGCGGTGGAAAGCTTTGACCGCGCCCTGTATCTGCGTCCCGACTGGCCGCAAGCCTATGCCGGTCAGGGCGCTGCACTGCACCGTCTTGGTGAACTAGCGGCGGCGCTGGATAGCTACGATCAGGCGCTGGCACGCCAGCCCGAGCATGCGACCTGGCACACGGCGCGTGGCAACACGCTGCGCGCGCTGGGACGTTACGAGGAGGCCAGCGCTGCCTATCGCAGTGCGCTGGCGCATGGCGAACAGGCTGAGACCATCGCCTTTGCGCTCGCCTCGGTCGGCGCGGGCGCCACGCCCGCCACCCTGCCCGCCGAATATGTGCGCAATCTGTTCGATCAGTATGCCAACCATTTCGACGAGCACCTGTTAAACGTGCTCGATTACCAGACCCCGGCCCATCTGGAACGTTTGCTGCGTCCGCATCTAGCGGCGCATGCACTCGATATACTCGATCTGGGCTGCGGCACCGGCCTGTGCGCGCCCGCCCTGCGCCCGCATGCCCGCACGCTGGCCGGCGTCGACCTGTCGCCGCAGATGCTGGAAAAAGCTGCCCAGCGCCAGCTCTATGACCGCCTGGATTGTGCCGATCTGCTGAGCTATCTGAGCGACCAGCAGGCGGCATGGGATGTGGCGCTGGCAGCCGACGTATTCGTCTACATTGGCGATCTGGCCCCGGTATTTGCCGCCGTGACCCGCGCACTGCGCAGTGGCGGCCTGTTCTGCTTCTCGGTCGAAGCCGCCGAGCGCGGTGACTATCTACTGCAAAGCTCCAACCGTTACGCCCATAGCCACGCCTATCTGACGCAACTGGCCAGCGCCAGCGGCCTGCAACTACTCGCTTCCGAGCAACTGGTGGCGCGCGAGGAAAACGCTGCGCCGATCAAGGCACTGGCGCTGCTGCTGCGCAAACCACACTAGGCCAGCGCCCGGCAAAGTTGCACGGAAGGCCGGCTTGCCTTAGAATCAAAGGTTCTGTGGCTGTGTTAAACCATATCGTCTGCGTCGGTGCCGTGATCAGGCCGGCCAGTTTCCCATGCAAGATTCTTTACGGTGACCCTTGGATACCGTGCCGTTTTGGGCGCAATGTCTTGCGCTCGTACTCCTGATACTGTGCTCGGCCTTTTTCGCCATGGCCGAAACCGCCCTGATGGCGGCCAACCGCTATCGTTTGCGCCACATGGCCAAACGCGGCAGCCGCCGCGCCATCACCACCCTGTGGCTGCTCGAACGCACCGACAAACTGCTGTCACTGGTGCTGATCGCCAACACCCTGATCAATGCCATGGCCACTGCGCTGGTCACCGCCATCGCCATCGAATCGTTCGGCCATGACGATAACGTGATCACCATTTCCACCGGGGTGGTGGCCTTCCTGCTGATCGTATTTGCCGAAATCAGCCCGAAAGTGATCGGCGCCACCTATCCGGAGCGCATCGCCCTGCCCACCAGCATGGTGCTGAAACCGCTGATGGCGCTGGCCAAACCGCTGATCTGGTTCGTCAATCTGTTCGTCAATATCGTCCTCAAGCTGTTCCGCATCAAGGCGGGCGCGCATGCCCACGAAGCGCGGCTGTCGCCGGAAGAGTTGCGCTCGATCGTGCTAGAAGGCGGCAACTTCATGCCGCAGAAACACAAAAGTATCCTGCTCAATCTGTTCGATCTGGAGACCATTTCCGTCGAAGATGTGATGACGCCACGGGCCCAGATCGAAGCCCTGAATCTGGAACTGAGTGTCGACGAAATCAAACACGAGCTGACCACCTGCTACCACAACAAGCTGCCCGTCTACGAAGGCGAGATCAACCGCATCGTCGGGATTCTGCACGTGCGCAAGGCCGTGGCGCTGCTGAATCAGGCCGATGAACTGACGGTGGACGACTTCCGCAAGCTGCTCAGCACGCCTTATTTTATTCCGCAGGACACCGGCGTTTTCACCCAGTTGCAGTATTTCCAGGAAAACCGCGAACGGCTCGGCATCATCGTCGATGAATACGGTGAAGTGCAGGGGCTGGTTACACTGGACGACATCATCGAAGAGATGATCGGCGAATTCACCACCTCCATGCCCGGTGCGGCCCGCGCCGACAGTTTCGACTGGTCGGAACAGGGTGAATGTCTGCTGGAAGGCGCCACTGCGCTGCGTGACATTAACAAGCGGCTGGGGCTGAACTTCCCGCTCGATGGTCCAAAAACCGTGAATGGCCTGTTGCTGGAACTGTTGCAGGAAATCCCCGACGCCCCCATCAGCCTCAAGCTGGGACCGTGCATCATCGAAGTGGTGCAAGCCCACGATCAGGCCATCAAAGTCGTCAAGCTGATCCGGTTGCCGCTGCCACGCGCCCGCTAAGCTTGCGGGGCCAAACACAACGCTCACGCGTACAATCGGGCAGTGCGACGACAAACGGCTTTACAAATATAGTTCCTGAGAGCATTATTTCGGGATCCAGCCACCTCTCCCGACCGAGCTTTCTATGGCAGCAGTCCTCCCTACCTCCGCGTCCAGCGCGCCCATGCCGGGACTAGCACGGGCCCTGCTGCAGGCCGGGCGACTATCGGCCGCGCAGGCGGAGTTGCTGCAGAAAAAAGCCCTGACCGACAAGCAAGCCTTTATCGATGTGCTGCTGGACAGCCATGCGATCGACGCGGCCAGTCTGGCCCAGTTTTGCTCCGCAACGTTTGCCTATCCGCTCATGGATGTGCAAGCGCTCAATCCCGACGCCCTGCCCGGCAAAATCATCGACAGCCGGCTGATGCAGTCGCAGCGCGTGATCGCGCTGGCGAAACGGGGCAACCGCATGACGGTGGCCATCTCCGACCCCACCAACACGCAGGCGCTCGACCAGATTAAGTTCCAGACCGAAACCACGGTCGAACCCATCATCGTCGCCCACGACGCCCTGCTGCTATTACTGGCGCGGCTGAATAAAGATAACGAGCAGGCGCTGAACGATCTGGCCAGCGATCAGGCCGATATCGAATTTGCCGAAGACGAAGACATCATTTCGCCCAACGCAGCAACCGACCCGAGCAACAACGATGTCGAAGATGCGCCGGTGGTGCGCTTCCTCAACAAGATGCTGATGGACGCGGTGCACATGGGCGCCTCCGATTTGCATTTCGAACCGTTCGAAAAGTTCTACCGGGTACGCTTCCGCGTCGACGGCGTGCTGATCGAGCACGCCCAGCCACCGATTTCCATCAAAGAAAAATTGGTATCACGCATCAAGGTGCTGGCCAAACTCGATATTTCGGAAAAGCGCGTGCCGCAGGATGGCCGCATGCGCCTGATCGTCTCGCCTACCAAGACCATCGACTTGCGGGTCTCGACGCTACCGACCCTGTTCGGCGAAAAGACCGTGATGCGGATTCTGGATGCGACGCAGGCGCAGATGGGCATCGATGCGCTCGGTTACGATCCGGACCAGAAAGAGTTGCTGCTCGACGCCATCCAGCGTCCTTACGGCATGGTACTGGTGACCGGACCTACCGGTTCCGGCAAGACCGTCTCGCTATACACCTGCTTGAACGTGATCAACAAGCCAGGCATCAACATCTCCACAGCGGAAGACCCGGCCGAGATCAACTTGCCCGGCGTGAATCAGGTCAACGTCAACGACAAGGCGGGCCTGACCTTCCCGGTGGCGCTGAAGTCGTTCCTGCGTCAGGATCCCGACATCATCATGGTCGGTGAAATCCGCGATCTGGAAACGGCCGACATCGCCGTCAAGGCGGCGCAGACGGGTCACATGGTGTTTTCCACGCTACACACCAATGACGCGCCGTCGACCCTGACGCGACTGATGAATATGGGCGTGGCGCCGTTCAACATCGCCTCCTCGGTGATCCTGATTACGGCGCAGCGGCTGGCACGCCGGTTGTGCAGTTGCAAACAGCCGGTCGATATTTCGCCCGAGCTGCTGCTGAAAGCGGGCTTCCGCGAAAGCGATCTGGACGGTAGCTGGAAGCCCTACGGCCCGGTTGGCTGCGAGCGCTGCAACGGCGGCGGCTACAAGGGCCGGGTGGGGATCTACCAGATCATGCCGATCACCCCGGCCATCGAAGCCATCATTCTGGCGCACGGCAACGCCATGGAAATTGCCGCCCAGTCGGAAAAGGAAGGCGTGAAATCGCTGCGTCAGTCGGGCCTGCTCAAGGTGAAGAGCGGCCTGACCAGCCTTGAAGAAGTGCTTGGCTGTACCAACGAATAGGAAACCGCGCCATGGCAACATCGAGCAACCAGGGCAACCTGGTCAAGGAAGTGATTTTTGCGTGGGAAGGCCGCGACAAGAGCGGCAAAGCCGTGCGCGGCGAGATGCGCGCCGGCGGCGAAGCGGTGGTGAATGTGACCTTGCGCCGGCAGGGCATCATGGTCACCAAGGTCAAAAAGAAGGCCTACCGCAGTGGCAAGAAAATCACCGACAAGGATATCTCCCTGTTCACCCGCCAGCTGGCCACGATGATGAAGGCCGGCGTACCGCTGCTGCAATCGTTCGACATCGTCGGCAAAGGTCATTCCAACCCATCGGTCTCGAAACTGGTGCTGGACTTGCGTGCCGACATCGAAACGGGCACCAGCCTGAATCAGGCTTTCCGCAAATTCCCCCTGTATTTCGACCCGCTGTTCTGCAATCTGGTGGGCGCCGGGGAACAGGCCGGGATTCTGGAAGACCTGCTCACCCGGCTCGCGATCTACAAGGAAAAGACGCTGGCCATCAAAGCCAAAATCAAATCGGCGCTGATGTACCCGATTTCGATTCTGGCGGTCGCCTTCATCGTCACGGCCGTGATCATGATCTGGGTAGTACCGGCCTTCAAGGAAGTCTTCAAAAGCTTCGGTGCCAACCTGCCTGCGCCGACCCTGTTCGTGATGGCCATGTCGGAATTCGTGGTGGCATGGTGGTACATCATCTTTGGCGGCACCTTCGCCGCCATCTACTTCTTCTTCCGCGCCTGGCAGCGCTCCCTGCAGATGCAGCGCTTTATGGACCGCTTGCTGCTGCGCCTGCCCGTATTTGGCGACGTCATCCGCAAAGCCACCATCGCCCGCTGGACCCGCACGCTGGCCACCATGTTTGCGGCCGGCGTACCGCTGGTTGAATCGCTGGACTCGGTGGGCGGCGCGGCTGGCAACGCCGTGTATCTGGACGCCACGCGCAAGATACAGAGCGAAGTCAGCACCGGCACCAGCCTGACGGTGGCCATGCAGAACGCCGAAGTCTTCCCCAACATGGTCACGCAGATGGTCGCGATCGGCGAAGAATCTGGCTCGCTCGACGCCATGCTAGGCAAAGTCGCCGACTTCTACGAAGAAGAAGTCGACGAAGCCGTCGCCACCCTCTCGAGCCTGATGGAACCGGCCATCATGGTCATCCTCGGCGTACTGATCGGCGGCCTAGTCGTCGCCATGTACCTGCCCATCTTCAAACTCGGCTCAGTGGTCTAATCTAAAACCGGGGTCAGATCCGACATCCGGACACAAGCTCTACTTTAAAACCGGGGTCAGATCCGACATCTAGACACAAGCTCTGCTGTAACCTGCTTTAACGGTTGAGGCTGTGTCTGAATGTCGGATCTGACCCCGGTTACTGTTGAGGACGTGTCTGAATGTCGGATCTGACCCCGGTTCGTCGAATTTATGCCTAGCAATATTTCTACGATGATTTAATATAGCCTGTGATTATTTACCGGCCCCTTTCCCATGTCTGAACCGTCTCTTCTGTTTGCTCCCGCCGGTGTGGCGCTCGTCAGTCTGGTGGCGGGCCTGTTCGGCCTGCTGTTTGGCAGTTTTCTGAATGTGGTGATCCACCGTATTCCGAAAATGATGCAGCGCGAATCCGATAATTATGTGGCGTCGGAAAGCGCTCAGCCGCTGCCCCATACGGATCGCTATAATCTGATGCTGCCGCGCTCGGCCTGCCCGCAGTGCGGTCACCAGATCACGGCGCTGGAAAATATTCCCGTGCTCAGCTATCTGTGGCTGCGCGGCCGCTGCAGCCAGTGCAAGACGCCGATCTCGGCGCGCTACCCCATCATCGAGCTGGTCACCGGTCTGCTCTCGGCCGGGGTGATCTGGCGCTTCGGCAGCGGCTGGATGGGCCTGTCCAGCCTGCTGTTCCTGTATGCCCTGATCGCGCTGACCTTTATCGATCTCGATACCCAGTTGCTGCCCGATGACATTACCCTGCCCCTGCTGTGGGCCGGTCTGTTGCTCAATCTAAACCATACCTTCGTGCCGCTGCACGAGGCCGTGCTGGGCGCCGCCGCCGGCTATCTGTCTTTGTGGGCGATTTACTGGCTGTTCAAGCTGGCAACCGGCAAGGAGGGCATGGGCTACGGTGACTTCAAGCTGCTGGCCGCTCTCGGTGCGTGGATGGGCTGGACCATGTTGCCGATTATTATTCTGCTGTCCTCGCTGGTCGGTGCAGTGGTCGGCATCAGCCTGATCGTGCTGCGTCGCCATGGCCGCAACCAGCCGATTCCGTTCGGCCCGTATCTGGCCGGCGCCGGGCTGATCGCGCTAATGCATGGCGAGCAACTGGCTGCCCTGAGCCGTCAACTGTTCGGCTGATTCACGATGTCCGCGCTGACTTTCGCGATCGGGCTGACGGGCGGTATCGGCAGCGGCAAGTCCACCGTGGCCGACCAGTTCGCCGCGCTCGGTGCCAGCGTCATCGATACCGACCAGATCGCCCACAGCCTGACGGCGCCGGGCGGCAGTGCCATGCCGGCCATTCTGGCCGAGTTCGGCGCCGATTTTGCCGAGCCCGGGGGCGCCATGGACCGTGCCCGCATGCGCCAGCTGGTGTTCAGCGACACCAGCGCGAAAGCCCGCCTCGAAGCCATCCTGCATCCGCGCATCCGTGATGCCGCACTGGCCGCCGCCCATGCTGCCACCGGCAGCTATGTGATGTTCGCCGTGCCTTTGCTGGTCGAGTCCGGCACCTGGCGCAGCCGCGTCAGCCGCATCGTCTGCGTCGATTGCCCGGAAAGCGTGCAAGTGGCACGGGTGATGGCCCGGAATAACTTGCCTGAACAGCAAGTTCTGGCGATTATGGCGCAGCAGGCCAGCCGTCAGCAACGCCTCGCTGCCGCCGACGATGTCATCGACAATAGTGGTGATTTGGCGGCTTTAACGCCCCAGATCACCCATTTGCACAATTTATATCTGGCAATTTCGAAAAGAAGCGCCACAAACACCTCGCAACGTTTGTAATTTTGCTTCGCTTGCTTCAAAATCACAGGATTCACGCAAGTCCACCTAAAGGGATGTTATTTTGATCGTCTACGAATATCCATTCAACGAGCGCATCCGCACGTTGTTGCGATTAGAGGACCTGTACGAGAAATTCAAATTTTTTGTGCAACAAGACCATCCCATGCAACATCATGTGGCGCTGGCGACGATCTTCGACATGCTGGAAGTGGCTGGCCGCGCCGATCTGAAATCGGATCTGCTGCAGGAACTCGAACGCCAGCGCCAGACTCTGCTCGGCTATCGCATGAATCCGAACGTGCAGGCGGAAACGCTGGATGCCATTCTGGAAGAGCTCGATGGCGTCAGCACGGCCCTCGTCAATGCCCAGGGCAAGACGGGCCAGAACGTGCGCGACAATGAATGGCTGATGAGTATTCGCGGCCGCACCATCATCCCCGGCGGCGCCTGCGAATTCGATCTGCCGTCCTACTACGCTTGGCAGAAACGCCCGGTCGATCAACGCTATCACGACATCATGAACTGGTTCGCCCCGCTGTCGCCGCTGTTCGATGCGCTGGCACTGGTGCTGCGCCTGCTGCGCGATTCCGGCGGTGCCGTCAAAATGATTGCGGTCTCCGGGAGCTACCAGCAGATGTTGCAGGGCAAGGTCTACCAGATGCTGCGCCTGACGCTGGACGAAGCCATGGGCGCGATTCCCGAGGTATCGGCCAATAAATACATGCTGTGGGTGCGCTTCACGTCGCAGGATGGCGACTTGAAACCCAAGCCGCTGGAAGACGACGTGCCGTTCGAACTCACGCTGTGCAATTTCTAAAGTAAGCTATGACCACTGTTGTTGATTGCCCTACCTGCGGCGCCAAAGTTGAATGGACGCCCGAGAACCGTTACCGCCCGTTCTGCTCGGAACGCTGCAAACAGATCGATCTGGGCGCCTGGGCCGAAGAAAAGTACACGATTCCGGCCGCCCCGCCCGTCGACCCGCTCGACGAAGAATAAGCCACGCACGCCGTCCGCAGCGCCCGCTGCTGCGCCAACCCAGCCGGCTCAGCCGGCTGCAGCGTAACGCACCTCATCTAGCCAGCCCAGTAACGGTATGGTCGCCGGCAACAGCGGCTCGACACCAACCGTCCCCTGCCAGGCAAACGCCTGTCCTTCCAGACTCTGGGGCTCCCCTTGCCAGTCACGGCTCAGGTAGAAATGCAGGCGCACATGGGCGTGCGGGTACACATACTCGACCCCGCACCACGCTTCGGCACTATGGATGGTCAGCCCCAGTTCTTCCATGAATTCGCGCTGTAGCGCCGCAAAGATGGTTTCGCCGGGATCGACTTTGCCGCCAGGGAACTCCCAGTAACCGGCATACGGCTTGCCTTCGGGACGCTGCCCCAGCAGCACATCACCATTCGGTTTGATCAGCACGCCAACGGCCACATCGACTATCCCGCTCATGCGTGCTGCCCCGCGTAATCCTTGGCGAACTGCCACGCCACCCGGCCCGAACGGGAACCGCGCAGCAAGGCCCAGCGCAAGGCATCGGCACGGGCGGCGTCGATCTGCTGCGGCGTACAACCGAGCGTCGCCAGCCAGTGCGCCACAATCGCCAGATAGTCGTCCTGCTTGAACGGGTAGAAGCTCAGCCACAGGCCGAAACGTTCGGACAGGGAGATTTTTTCTTCCACCGTTTCGCCCGGATGCAGGTCGCCATCCTCGTCGTGGCGGTAGCTGCTGTTGTCGGACATACGCTCCGGCATCAGGTGGCGCCGGTTCGAGGTGGCGTAGATCAGCACATTATCGGACTGGGCGGCAATGCTGCCGTCGAGTGCCACTTTCAGTGCCTTGTAACCATGCTCGCCTTCTTCAAACGACAGATCGTCGCAGAAGATCACGAAGCGCTCGGGACGCCCGGCGACCAGATCGACGATGTCGGGCAGATCGGCCAGATCCGCCTTATCAACTTCGATCAGGCGCAGCCCCTCGGCACCGAACTGGTTCAGACAGGCTTTAATCAGCGAGGACTTGCCGGTGCCGCGTGCGCCCGTCAGCAGCACATTATTGGCCGGCTTGCCCTGCACGAACTGGCGGGTGTTCTGTTCGATCTGGGCCTTCTGCGGACCGATGTGCTGCAAGTCATCAAGCGCGATCGGCGCCAGATGGGTCACCGCCTGCAGATAGCCGGCGGCATGACCGCCGGCACCCGCGCTGCGCTTGCGCCAGCGGAAAGCATGCGCCAGCCGCCAGTCCGGCTCGCGTGGCGCGGCCGGCAGCACCGCTTCTACGCGCGCCAGCAGGGCTTCGGCGCGCACCAGAAATTGTTCGAGCGGCGTCGCCATCTCAGGAACGGTAGTCGGCGTTGATGCTGACGTAGTCGTGCGACAGGTCGCAGGTGTACACGGTCGCTTGCGCGGCACCGCGCGCCAGTTTCACGCGCACCGTGATTTCACTCTGCTGCATGACGCGCTGGCCATCGGCTTCCTGATAGTCGGGATTGCGGCCGCCGTTTTTTGCCACCCATACATCGTCCAGATACAGATCGAGTTTGCTGACATCGAGGTCGTCAACGCCGGCATAGCCAATCGCTGCCAGAATCCGGCCCAGATTCGGATCCGAGGCGAAGAAGGCGGTTTTTACCAGCGGCGAGTGGGCGATCGAGTAGGCGATCTTGCGGCACTCGGCCATGCTATGACCCTGCTCCACGGTGACGGTGATGAACTTGGTAGCGCCTTCGCCATCGCGCACGATGGCTTGTGCCAGAAACACTGCCAGTTCCGTGACGGCAGCGGCCAGTTGCGCGTATTCCGGGCTGTCCACGGAATTGACTTCCAGCGTACCGGCGCCGGTAGCGATCAGCATGAAGGAATCGTTGGTCGAGGTGTCGCCATCGATGGTGATGCAGTTGAACGACTGGTCGGCCACCTGCTTGACCAGTACGTCGAGCACCGGCTGCGCGACTTTGGCATCAAACGCCAGATAGCCGAGCATGGTGGCCATATTCGGCTTGATCATGCCGGCGCCTTTACTAATCCCGGTAAGGGTGACGCGGTGACCGGCGATGCTGACGCTGCGCGAACCGGCCTTGGGCTGGGTGTCGGTGGTCATGATGGCTTCCGCCGCGTTATACCAGTTGTCCGCCTTCAGACCGGCCACTGCCTGCGGCAGACCGGCGATGACTTTTTCGGCTGGCAGTGGTTCCAGAATCACGCCCGTAGAAAATGGCAGAATCTGGCTAGCGGCGCAACCGAGCTCGCTGGCCAGAGCGGCGCAGGTCTGCTGGGCCAGCGACAGGCCCAGTTCACCCGTGCCGGCGTTGGCGTTGCCGGTGTTGACCAGCAGTGCCACGATGGGCTGGCCGCTGGTTTGTGCTGCTGCAAGATGGGCTTTGGCAATCTGCACCGGCGCGGCGCAGAAACGGTTCAGCGTGAACACGCCGGCCACCGTCGCCGTGGGTGCCAGTTTCATCACCAGCACGTCTTTGCGGTTCGGCTTTTTGATACCAGCTTCGGCGTAACCGATTTCAATACCGGCGACAGCGTGCAGTTCGGCGGCGACGGGCAGAGGGGAATTGACGGCCATGACAGAGTTCTCGTGGAAATAAAAGGGAAGCCGCTATTGTAATCCCTGCTGCCCCTGCTCGCAGGTGGCGCCGACCGCGCGCAGGCAAAATCTGCAGGTCTGAGCAGTTGTTAGATTAAATTCTCAAATAAACATCTTTCGCAGAAATACGACATTTTTTTAGCACGATCGTTCATATTTATATAAAAATGTTTCCTATACGCACTGAAACGCGGTTAAATGAATTATGAATGCCGCACCCCCGCATATCACGAGACGATAGTGACGACAAAATCGTCCACGCAACATACACACGACAACAACTTAAGGACACTTTCTCATGAAGAAAACTCTGTTAGCCGCCGCCCTGTTCGCCGCGATGCAAGCACAAGCCGGCACACTCGATGACGGCAATCTGAGCCTGAGCGGCTTCGGCACTCTGGGCGTGGCAAAATCGAATACCGACAAAGCGCAGTTCAGCCGTTACAACCAGGCCGAAGGCGTGGCGGATCAGGCCAAAATCGGCCTCGATAGCAACCTTGGCCTGCAAGCTACTTATAAGATCAATGACTGGCTGTCCGGTACCGCGCAAGTGCTGACCCGCAAGAACACCAGCCCGACCTTTACCACCGATCTGACCTGGGCCTTCCTGAAAGCGCGCATCAACGACGAGACCAATGTGCGCGTCGGCCGCGTGGTACTGCCAGCCTTCCTGATCTCGGATTACCAGAACGTCGGCTACGCCAACACCATGATGCGTCCGCCAGTGGAAATGTACGCCCAGGCACCGATCGAAGCGGTCGATGGCGCGGACGTGAACTACCAGCACGCTTTCGGTGATTTCAACTTCACCACCCAGGCCTATGCCGGCGTTAGCCGCGGCAAACTGTTCATCCCTGCCACCGGCACCGTCGCCACCTATCGCGCGCCGTCGGCCGGGATCACCGTGGGCGGCGATTACGGCCCGTTCACGGTGCGTCTGGCGCATGCCCGCGTCAAGATCTCCAGCAACGATCTGGCACCCGTCAATTCGCTGACGTCGACGCTGGCCAAAGTCGGCTTTGCCCAGTTGGGCAGCGACATGAGCCTAATCCCGGGCAAGAAAATTGCCTTCACTTCGCTGGGCGGCACCATGGACTGGAACAACATCGTTGCCCAGGGTGAAGTCGCGATGCGCGTCGCAAAAGAACCGGTCTATGTACCAGACACCACCTCCTGGTATCTGATGGCCGGTTACCGCATCGGTAAAGTACTGCCCTACTATGCCCACGCTGCCGTACGCGATGCCGGTCACTCCGTCAACGTCCCGGCTGGCTTCCCGAAAACCGGCGCACTGGGTACGCCAGTGGCGAGCCTGCTGGCCGCTGCCGAGCAAAAGAGCGACCTGATCGGCGTACGCTGGGACTTCGCCAAGTCGATGGCCCTGAAAGTGCAGATCGACCGCGTCAAGCCTAAGACCAAGTCGGGCAGCCTGATCTTCGCACCGGCCGCTGGCTACACCACCCCTGTTACCGTGGTCGGCGCTGCGCTCGACTTCGTCTTCTAATCCGGAGCCCGCCATGCATAAATTGATGTCCTCTCTCCTGCTGTCGGCACTGGCCGTTGCAGCGCTGCCGGCGTCGGCAGAAACCGTGGTAATCGTCAGCCAGAAGAATCCGGCGACCCGCATGTTCTCGGAACAGGCCTCCCAGTTCTTCCTCGGCAAATCGAATCTGTTCACACCCGTCGACCAGCCGGAAGGTTCGCACATCCGTGCCGACTTCTACCAGAAGGTGGCCGATAAAGACCCGGCGCAAGTCAAAGCACTGTGGTCAAAACTGGTGTTCACGGGTAAAGCCACGCCACCCAAGGAATATGCCAGCAATGCCGAGGTCAAGAAAGCAGTTGCTGCCGATCCGAAAGCAATCGGTTATATTGACAAATCGGCAGTAGATGACACGGTAAAAGTCATCCTGACCTTGCCTTAACATCCGGGTGTTCCCCCGCGCAGTCGCACGGCTGCGCGGGCTGGCACTCCCGAATTGACCGAGGAGTGCCTTGAGTGAGTCTGACCTTACGTGCGAAATTCTTGCTGCTGAGCGCCCTAATCCCCGCGCTGGTAGTCAGTCTACTGATCTGGAACAGCTTACGACTGCTCAACAACGCCGTCAGCGCCAATGCCGAACGGGTTGCCCAGGAATACGCGGTCGCCCTCAATCTCACCCTCAGTCCCTACGCCACCGGCGGCAATCTGCCGCAATTGCGCGGCCATCTGGCCGAAATGTTGTCCGATCCGGGCGACAGCTATCTGCACTATCTGATCATTCTCGACGAACAGAAACGCGTCATCCTCGAAGTCGGCCGGCCGCCGGCACAGTTACCCAGCGCCCTGCAACAGGGCGGCGGTACCAGTTTCAAAGGCGTGCGCACTGAACTGGGCGAAAACCTGCTGCATGCGCGTGCCCCGCTGCTACTGCGCGACAATCACATCGGTTCGATCAATTTCGGGATTACCACCAGCGACCTGAAGCAGGCCCGCGATGAAGTGATGTGGCAAGGCGGCGTGATTTCCATGGCAGGACTGCTGTTCGGCATGCTGCTGTTCTACGGCGTCACGCAAGGCATCGGGCGGCGTCTGAACGCGCTCAGCGCGCAGTCGCAGCAGATGGTACTGGGCGACTACAGCACCACCCTGCCGGAACAGGGCAACGATGAAATCACGGTATTTACCCGTACCCTGAATACCCTCAGTGCCGCCTTGCGCGAACGCATACACCAGCTGGAGCTGTCGCAGCAACGTTTGCAGGAATCGGAACAACGCTTCAAAACTCTGTTCGACATGGCCCCCCTGCCCCTCACCGTGTCCGACCGGGCCGGACGGGTGATTGCGGCCAACCGCGCCGTAACGGAAACCTTCGGCCTGAATGTGAGCGAGCTGATCGGCAAGCGCACTGACGAGATCCGCTTCTGGGCCAGTAGCATCGAGCGCAAACGCATCTGGACGATGTACCAGACCGATGGCGCCGTACATGGCGAAGTGGCCGGCGTGCTACTCGCCGATGACAGCGTGGGTAGTGTGGCAATCTGGTCATCCTCGCTAACGCTGGACGGACAGGACGCCATCATCTGGGCGCTGCTCGATCTGACCCAGGAACTGAATGCCAAGCGCGAACTGAAAGACCTCAACGTGTCGCTGGAGATGCGCGTCAAGGAACGTTCGGCAGCTCTGGAGCGCGCCAATATCGAATTGCAGAACACCCTGGAAACGCTGCGCATGACCCAGACCGAACTGATTTCGGCCGAAAAAATGGCCTCGCTCGGTTCGCTGGTGGCCGGCATTGCGCACGAGCTCAATACGCCGATCGGCAACAGTCTGCTGGCCTCGACCTCGCTGCGTGACCGGGTGGTGGAATTCGATGCCAAGGTCGTGGCGGGGGCGCTGCGCCGTTCCGAACTGCTGGCCCATCTCGAAGAAGTGCGCATGGCCAGCCAGCTCATTTCCGGCTCGCTGCACAAGGCGGCCGAACTGATTTCCTCGTTCAAACAGATCGCCGTCGACCAGACCAATGACCAGCGGCGCCGCTTCGATCTGCTGTCGGCCGTGCATGACACCATCGCCACCTATATGCCACGGCTGCGCCGCGCCGAATGCGAGGTGCGCCTGCAGATTGCCGAAGGCCTGATGCTCGACTCCTATCCCGGCGCGCTGTACCAGATTCTGAATAACCTGATCAACAACGCCCTGAACCATGCGTTCGAAGACCGCAAAGGCGGCTGCATCACGGTGCGCGCCGAAGTGATCGACGACAGCACCATCGGCCTGCTGTTTGCAGACGATGGCGCCGGCATGGCCGACGAGGTGCGGCGCCGCGTGTTCGATCCCTTCTTCACCACCAAGATGGGCCAGGGCGGCACCGGGCTGGGCATGAATATCGTCTACAACGTGGTGACCGGAGTACTCGGTGGCCAGATCAGTATCGAGTCGCGCCTCGGCATCGGCACCTCAGTGCGCCTGATCCTGCCGCGCAACGCGCCGCAGCGCCAAAGCCACTAAGCCACTAAGCCGCCCGGGAATCGCACGCTCAGCTACGGGCCGCGCGTTTCTCCTTGTTGGGCGCCACAAACGCCAGCGCTTCTTCGAACGAGCGCAGCACCATATCGACATGGCCTTGCACCGTGCCAAGGCCCGGCACATCGTCTTCTAACAGCGGCCGGATGGTGGCCAGCAAGGCTTGCGGCAGGTTGGCGCGCATCGCGTCGACCTCGCCGATCCAGTCGGCTAAGGCGGCTTTCGATGGATAAGGAATAAAGATGGTGGCGACCAGACTGGCGCGCTGCGGATCGTGATCCGCAGCGTCGAAGGGCAAGACCACCGAACGGGCATCGTGACTGGCTTCGCGCAGTGCCCGCGCCAGCAGTTCGCTGACCAGTTCATCGCGCTCGGCGGCCAGACTGACGCACAGGATGATCGAATGCTGCGGCACGTCCAGCGAACCCTGCCAGCGCCCCAGCCGCGCTTCGCGCAGATGGCGCAGATGTGCGCCCACATTGGCATCGAGCAGCGACACCTGACAGCGCCGCGCGCGCGTCACACCGCTCGGCGCCAGCGCTTCCGCCACTTCCGCCACCGTGTGGCGCAGGTGCTCGCGCTGGCTGGCATCGATCAGTTCCGCACGCGCTTCGGCGGCGGCCAGCGCCAGCCCCGGCAACATCACCTGATCACAGTAGCGCGCCAGACTGGTACGGCGCAGGAAGGGCCGCGCATCGCGCAGGATGGCAGCGCTATCACCATTCAGGGCACGCTGGTAGAAACGCTGCGCGCCCGTCACATCGGGGGCCTGCCCGAGCAGGATCGCCAGCGATTCGAGTGCCGCCACATGGCGCCCCGCCACCACCAGACACACGGTGAGCGGGGTCGACATCAGCAGCCCGACCGGGCCCCACAGCGTGCCCCAGAACAGCGCCGAGACCATCACCGCCAGCGGCGACAGGCCGGTGCTATGCCCATACACATTCGGCTCGATCACATTCGCCACCAGCAATTCGAGCACGCCGAAGAGCAGCAGGCAGGACAGCGCCAGTTGCCAGCCCGGATCTACGGCGGCTGCAAAACTGGCGATCAGGGCTCCGGCCAGCAGCGCCCCCAGATACGGTACGAAACGCAGCACACCGGCCAGCGTGCCCCACAGGATGGCATGCGGCAGGCCCAGCAGCCAGAGTGCCAGACCGATGGCAACGCCAAACGCGGCATTGACGACAAACTGCGAAAAGAAGAAGCGCGACACGCCTTGCGCGGCATCGGCCAGTGCCCGCGCGGTGCGACCGATTTCGCGCTGGCCGGCGATGCGGATCAGCCGGTCCTGCAGCGATTCATGTTCGAGTACCACGAAAATCAGCAGCACCAGCACCAGCCCGGTTTCGCCGAGCGGGCCCCAGATGCGGCTGGTCAGATCACTGAGCAGATCGGTCTGCGGCGCCGTCGCGAGATTGTTGGCGACCGGCGCGGCACTGCTTGCAGGATCAGCCGCCAGCGGGTTCATCGCGCCGAAATTCAGATGCATATGGGCGAATGGCCGCTCGACTGCGCTACGCACCTGCTCAATCTTGCGCTCGAGCGCGCTGCGGTACTGGGGCAAGTCTTCGGACACGCGCAGTAACTGGGTGGCCAGCACCATCGCGGTACCGACCACGCAGACCCCGGCCAGCACCAGCGTCACCAGCATGGCGGGCAGGCGGCGCAGGCCGAAGCGGCCCAGTACCTGCAACATCGGCGCCACCAGCAGACTGAGGATCACGGCCAGCGCAATCGGCTGCAGCACATCGCGGCCGAAATGCAGCAAGGCTAGCACGCACGTTACGCTGAGCAAGGTGTTCGCGCTGACGCGGGTGAGCAGGGTCGGCTGAACGGGCTGGGCGGCAGCAGGCGCTGGCGGAGTCGTGGCAGAATGCGGGGACGGGGACGAACTGGACATGTTGGCTACACTGGACGGAGAGATGAGTCATCAGTGTAATTCATTCCCGATGGCAAATCATCAAGGCGCCCTGCCAGTACCCGCGCCGGGCCGAAAAAAAACCCGACACTGCCTGCAGGGTCGGGTTTTTCAGGCTAGCGGCGCCGAGCAGAACGCTCAGCTTGCCAGTCGATGCCAGCTTATGCCAGCTTGCCGTGGCAAGCCTTGTATTTCTTACCGCTGCCGCAAGGGCATGGATCGTTACGGCCGACTTTCAGGCCCAGTTCCATCAACTGTTCGCCCGTCAGACCTTGCAGATCCGCTGGCAGACCGGCGACTGCCGGTGCCGGCGCCAGCAGTTCTTCCGGTGCCGCGTTCGGGTTGAAATCGGCGTGCTGGTAGCTGACGTTTTCCACGTGCGACTGCTGCATCGCCGCTTCGGCCGCATCGATCTCGGCGCGCGACTGAATGCGCACGGTCATGATCAGCTTGACTACTTCCAGCTTGATCATATCCAGCATCTGGCCGAACAGTTCAAAGGCTTCGCGCTTGTATTCCTGCTTAGGATTCTTTTGCGCATAGCCGCGCAGATGAATGCCCTGACGCAGGTGATCGAGCGCCGCCAGATGTTCGCGCCAGTGGCTGTCGACGCTTTGCAGCATGACATTGCGCTCGAAACCGGCAAACGATTCCTTGCCGACGATATCAACTTTCGACTGATACAGCGCATCGGCAGCGGCCAGTACACGTTCCAGAATATCGTCGTCGTTCAGATTCGCTTCGGTTTCCAGCAGGGCGCGCAGGGACAGTTCGATCTGCCATTCACCGGCCAGGGCTTTTTCCAGACCGGCCAGATTCCACTGTTCTTCCACCGATTCAGCTGGCACATATTCACGTACCAGATCGGTGAAAGCACCGTGGCGCAGCGAGTCGATCAGTTCCGAAATATCGGTCGCTTCGAGCAGCTCGTTACGTTGCTGGTAGATGACTTTACGCTGGTCATTGGCGACATCGTCGTATTCCAGCAGCTGCTTACGGATATCGAAGTTACGCGCTTCGACTTTGCGCTGCGCCGATTCGATGGAACGCGACACGATACCTGCTTCGATCGGTTCGCCTTCCGGCATTTTCAGACGGTCCATGATGGCGCGCACGCGGTCGCCGGCGAAGATGCGCAGCAACTGGTCGTCCAGCGACAGGAAGAAGCGCGACATGCCCGGGTCACCCTGACGCGCAGCACGGCCACGCAGCTGGTTATCCACGCGACGCGATTCGTGACGTTCGGTACCGACGATATGCAGACCGCCAGCGGCCACTACTTGCTCGTGCAGTGCCTGCCAGCCATCGCGCAGCGCCTTGGACTGGGCCGCCTTGTCGGCATCGCTCAGTGCCGGATCCGCTTCGACGAACTGGATCTGTTTCTCGACGTTACCACCCAGCACGATGTCGGTACCACGACCCGCCATATTGGTGGCGATGGTGATCGCTTTCGGGCTACCCGCCTGGGCAATGATTTCCGCTTCGCGGGCATGCTGTTTCGCATTCAGCACGTTGTGCGGCAGGCCGCCCTTGCTCAGGATGCCGGACAGCAGTTCCGAGTTTTCGATCGAGGTGGTACCGACCAGCACTGGCTGACCGCGGTCGTAGCACTCGCGGATTTCCAGCATCATGGCGTTGTACTTCTCGGCCGAGGTCTTGTAGACCTGATCCTGACGGTCCTTACGCTGCGATGGACGATTCGGTGGAATTACCACCGTTTCCAGACCGTAGATTTCCTGGAATTCGTAGGCTTCGGTATCGGCCGTACCGGTCATACCGGCCAGCTTGGCGTACATACGGAAGTAGTTCTGGAAGGTGATCGAGGCCAGCGTCTGGTTCTCGTTCTGGATCTTCACGCCCTCTTTCGCTTCCACGGCCTGATGCAGACCGTCGGACCAGCGGCGCCCCGTCATCAGACGGCCGGTGAATTCATCGACGATCACCACTTCATTGTTCTGCACCACATAGTGCTGATCCTTGAAGTACAGCGCGTGGGCGCGCAGTGCCGCGTACAGGTGGTGCACCAGCGAGATATTCGCCGAATCGTACAGCGAAGCGCCTTCCGGCAGCAGACCCATACGGGTCAGGATCGCCTCGGCTTTTTCGTGACCGGCTTCGGTCAGCAGCACCTGATGGGCTTTTTCGTCTTTGGTGTAATCACCCGGCACTTCCACTTTGCCCTTGCCATCGGGGGTTTCTTCACCGATTTGCAGGGTCAGCAGGGCTGGCAGTTCATTGATCTTGTAGTACAGGTCAGTGTGGTTCTCGGCCTGACCGGAAATGATCAGCGGCGTACGCGCTTCATCGATCAGAATCGAGTCGACTTCGTCGACGATACCGAAGTTGAGCACGCGCTGCACGCGGTCACGCGCCTCGAATACCATGTTGTCGCGCAGGTAATCGAAACCGAATTCATTGTTGGTACCGTAGGTAATGTCCGAAGCGTAGGCAGCCTGCTTGGTGGCATGTTCCATCTGCGACAGATTGATACCGGTGGAGAGACCCAGCCAGCCATACAGCTTGGCCATGGTTTCCGCATCGCGCTGAGCCAGATAGTCATTCACGGTCACGATGTGCACGCCTTTGCCGGACAGTGCATTCAGGTAGGCCGGCAGCGTCGCGGTCAGGGTTTTACCTTCGCCCGTGCCCATTTCGGCAATTTTGCCATAATGCAATACCATCCCACCGATCAGCTGGACGTCGAAGTGACGCATCTTGAAGACCCGCTTGCTGGCCTCGCGGCACACGGCAAATGCTTCCGGCAGCAAGGAGTCGAGCGTAGCGCCCTGGGCAATGCGTTCCTTGAAAGCCGGCGTTTTCGCTTGTAACTCGGCGTCCGACAGTTTTTCCATGGCCGGCTCGAGCGCATTGATCTCGCGTACCGTTTTTTGGTATTGCTTGAGCAGTCGCTGGTTGCGACTACCGAAAATCTGGGTCAGTAATGACATGCTTGAATTCTTGAAAAAACGCCGTTAAAAAAAACCCGCAAGGGACTGCGTGCCCTAGCGTTCGCTAGTCGACTATGGCAAAAGACCATGATTTTATCATGCGTCCGAGGCTAGATTGGGATATTGGCCGGATTAACAATAGCTCAGGCATGAACAAAGTCACAAAATTGGGCGATTTTCACGCGGCGTGACGTTTTTTTGCTGCTGTGATATGTTGCGCCCCATGCGCTTCAACTCTTCCAACTTGACCATCAAACGCCGTACCGCCGTGGTGGCGACGGATTTCCTGCGCCGTGATGACAAGATGGCTGCGCTACTGCCGGCCATCGAACGCATGGCGTCGCTGCAAAAAGACTGTGCGGCGGCCCTGCCCGCCATGTTCAAGTATGCGGAAATTCTCGCTTTCGAAGCGGGCTTGCTGACGCTGGCGCTGCCGAATGCGGCACTAGCGGCCAAACTCAAGCAGCAGATTCCCCAGTTGCAGAGCACGCTAGCACGGCGCGGCTGGCAGGTCGATCAGGTCAAGCTGAAAGTGCAGATGGTGAAAGCGGCCGAGATCAAGGAACAGATGCGCGCCCTGTCGCTGCCCGAGGCAGCCGTGACGGCCTTCGATGCCCTCGGTGACAGTCTGGAAGCGAGTACCCAGAACGGCCCGCTGATTGCCGCCCTAAAGGCAATGGTCGCGCGCCGGCGTATGCCCTGAGCGATGGTAGGCTTTAGGTAAGCGCCCACTCGCGCGCCATCTGCCGCAGATAGGAAGCTGGCGCCGCCTGCTCCGAACCGAAGGAAACGATTTCGTAGGCATCCGGATGCTTGAGCAATTCCAGCAAGAGCTGATTGTTCAGGGCATGGCCGGATTTATGAGCTTCGTAGCTGGCCAGCAGCGGATGGCCGACCAGATACAGGTCGCCAATCGCGTCGAGGATCTTGTGACGCACGAATTCGTCGTCGTAGCGCAGGCCGTCGGCGTTGAGGATGCGGTATTCATCCATCACGATGGCGTTTTCCAGCGAGCCGCCACGGGCCAGACCGATCCCACGCAGCATTTCCACATCCTGCATGAAGCCGAAGGTGCGCGCCCGCGCCACGTCGTGCACGTAGGAGACATCGCCGAAATCGACCTTGGCGCGCTGCTGCGTGCCATCCACGGCGGGATGGTTGAATTCGATGAAGAAATCCAGCTTGAAACCGTTGTAAGGCGTCAGACGCGCCCATTTTTCCTTGTCACCCGTGCCCTCGCGGATTTCCACCGGTTTCAGCACACGGATGAATTTCTTGGCCGCTTCCTGCTCCAGCACACCTGCCTGTTGCAATAAATACACGAAGGACGAGGCCGAGCCATCCATGATGGGAATTTCTTCCGCGCTCACATCGATGTACAGATTATCGAGGCCCATGCCGGCGCAGGCCGACATCAGATGCTCCACCGTGGAGACGCGTGCGCCATCCTTGATCAGCACGGACGCCATGCGGGTATCCCCCACCGCCATGGCGCTGGACGGGAATTCCACCACCGGCGTCAGATCGACGCGGCGGAACACGATACCGGTATCCGGCGCGGCCGGGCGCAAGGTCAGTTCAACCTTGGTGCCGGAGTGCAGTCCGACACCGGTGGTGCGGACCATTTCTTTGATAGTGCGTTGTCTAAGCATCTGACGATTATAGCGAAGTTAGCCGGGCCGCGCTGTGGGCGGTGTTTCCCCGCAGTATCTCGGGTGGGCGCTGGCGCCGCAGGGCATACACGCCTCAGGGATGTTCCGCTTCCACGTGCACGCTTTCGCGTCGCACCAGATAGATGCCGCTGGCAATGATGATGGCCGCGCCCAGCAAGGTATAGCCGTCCGGCAGCACCTGCCACAGCAGCCAGTCGATCGCCACGCCCCAGGCCAGCGCCGAGTACTCGAACGGTGCCACCACCGAGGCCTGCCCTGCACTAAAGGCACGGGTAATCGCCAGCTGGCCGAAAAAGCCGCTCAGTGCCAGTGCCAGCAACACCCAGCCATCTTCGGCGCGCAGTGCTACCCAGTGCGACAGCGACATCGCCAGCCCGCCACCGGCCATCATCAGCAGATACCAGAACATCATCGCTTCGTTGCTATCGGTGCGCGCCAGTACCCGGCTGACCACCGCCGACAAGGCGTAGCAGACGGCCGCGCCCAGCACGGCCAGCCCGCCCAGCGTCATGAAACCCTCGCCTTCAGGGCGCAACACCACCAGCACGCCACCCAGACCGACCACGATGGCGACCCACTGGCCACGGCTGACGCGCTCCTTGAGCACCCATACGGAGAGTGCCGTGATCAGCGCCGGGGCGATGAAAAACAGGGTATAGGCTTGCGCCAGCGAGAGCTGTTTCAGACCAAAGGCGAAGGCCGTCAGCATCGCCACCCCCAGCACACTGCGCAGCACATGCACCGGCCAGCGGATCTGCGTGATACCGCGAAACGCACCGCGCGCCAGCATGTAGGCGCACAGCAGCGGCAGCGAGGTCAGCGCCCGCATCGCCGTCACCTGTGCGGCCGGATAGTAGGCCGACAGCACTTTCATGGCGGTGTCCATCGCGGAAAACATGGCCACGGCAATCAGCATGGCGTAGATGCTGCGCAGATTATCGGAACGGATGGCGGTAGTCAGAATAGGCTCCAGAAGTTAGCGGAAAAATCCGCCTTTGCCATGACAAACGGCGCCGTAGCGCCGTTGCTTTTAGCACACTGCAGGCGATTTAAGCCTGGCTCAGCATGGTTTCGGCGTTCGACACTTCGAATTTGCCACCCTGCTCGACGTTGAGCTGGGTGACCACGCCGTTTTCTACCAGCATCGAGTAACGCTGCGAGCGGGTGCCCATGCCGAACTTGCTGAAATCGGCATCCAGACCCAGTGCTTTGGAAAAATCGGCATTGCCGTCAGCCATCATACGCACGATGCCGGTGGCGTGCTGATCACGGCCCCAGGCGCCCATCACGAAGGCGTCGTTGACGGAAATGCACCAGATTTCATCGACGCCTTTGGCTTTCAGTGCGTCGGCGTGCTGCACGTAACCGGGTACGTGCTGGGCCGAGCAGGTCGGGGTGTAAGCACCCGGCAGGCCGAAGATGGCGATCTTCTTGCCTTTTACCAGTTCAGCTACCTGGAAGGTATTCGGGCCCAGTGCGCAGCCTTCGGTCGCGGTTTCGATAAATTCGGACAGGCTGCCTTCTGGCAGGGTGTCACCGATCTTGATGGTCATAAAATAGTCTCCGCAAAGAATGTTAACGTAAAAAAGCCGCGCCTAAACGCGGCCTAAACCGGCATAGAACGCGCAGTATGCCTGAAGCCTGCGGTTCTTGCCGGACGCGGATAAATCTTAGTCAGCCTGTTTGCGCAGGAAAGCTGGAATGTCGTACTGTTCCATGCCATTCTTCTCCAGCGCACGCACTTGCTCGGCGGCCGAATCACGACGCCATACGGCTGGTGCTTTCATGCCGCTCAGTGCTGCATTGGCGTTGCCGTCAACGCTGCTGCCAACACCCATCGAGACGGTAGCCGTCGCGGCGCCACCCATGGCAGCCGATGGAACCATCGGTGCATTGTGGGTACCGGTACGCAGCATCTGCTGTGGCACCAGTTGCACATGTTTCTTGGCTTTGCCCAGACCAGTGGCCACCACGGTAACGCGGATGTCGTCGCCCATGCTGTCGTCGTAAGCAATACCTTGTGCGATCGACGCATCCGGTGCGGCGAAGGCGCGCACCGCGGCCATGACTTCCTTGATTTCCTTACCTTTCAGGCCACGGCTAGCGGTCACGTTGACCAGCACGCCGCGGGCGCCCGACAGATCCACGCCATCCAGCAGCGGCGAAGCCACTGCCTGTTCGGCCGCGATACGGGCGCGGTCGATACCGGAAGCGGTAGCAGTGCCCATCATGGCTTTGCCCTGCTCGCCCATGATGGTCTTCACGTCGTTGAAGTCGACGTTGATGTGACCAGGCACGTTGATGATCTCGGCGATCCCGGCGACGGCGTTATTGAGCACGTCGTCGGCGTGTTGCAGCCATTCGATCAGCGATTCGTCTTCGTAGATCTCTTCGAGTTTTTCGTTGAGGATCACGATCAGCGAATCAACGTTGGCCGACAGCTGTTCCAGACCTTCGTCAGCGATGTCCATGCACTTCTGACCTTCGTGCGAGAACGGCTTGGAGACGACGGCTACGGTCAGTGCACCCAGCGACTTGGCCACTTCGGCCACGATCGGTGCGGCGCCAGTGCCGGTACCGCCGCCCATGCCGGCAGCGATGAACACCATGTGCGCGCCGCGCAGCGAGTCTTCGATACGCTGACGCGATTCTTCGGCCAGTGCGCGCCCCACTTCCGGCTTCATGCCAGCACCCAGGCCGGTCTCGCCGATCTGGATGATGTTGTGCGCCTTGGAGGTCGACAATGCCTGGGCATCGGTATTGGCGGCGATGAACTCCACGCCGGACATACCCTTGTTAATCATGTGTTGAACTGCATTACCACCCGCGCCGCCGACGCCGACGACCTTGATGACGGTGCCCAAAGCTGCGTTATCGACCATATCAAACTCCATGATGTGCTCCTATCAGAATGCGGTTTTCAAGCGCCAGTGCTCATATTTGTAGGAGAACTGGGGATTGAAAACTGCGGTTTTATATAAAAAATGTGCTTGTTTTTGTACGTCTAATTTTTGTACGTCTAATTTTTGTACGTCTAATACTTCAGAAATTACCGAGGAACCATTCCTTCATGCGCTGCCAGACTGCTTTTACCGAACCATCCTGACGCGTGACGATATGCCCGCGCAGATACTGCTTTTTTGCTTCAATCAACAAACCCAGCACGGTGGCGTAGCGCGGACTGCGCACCACGTCGGCCAGCTGGCCGCGGTAGTCCGGCGTACCGAGACGCGCCGGTTTCAGGAAAATATCTTCTGCCATTTCGACCATGCCCGGCATGATGGAACTGCCACCAGTCAGCACGATGCCCGAGGACAGCACACCTTCGTAACCGGATTCGCGCACCAGCGTGTGCACCATCGCAAACAGCTCTTCGACGCGCGGTTCGATCACGGCGGCCAGCGCCTGACGCGACAGGGTGCGGGGTGCACGGTCGCCCAGCCCCGGCACTTCCAGCGTCTCGCCCGGATCGGCCAGCACCTGCTTGCCAACGCCGTAGCGAATCTTGATTTCTTCGGCTTCAGCGGTCGGGGTGCGCAGCGCCATCGCGATGTCGCTGGTAATCTGGTCACCGGCAATCGGCAGTACCGCGGTGTGGCGGATCGCGCCATCGGAAAACACCGCCACGTCGGTGGTACCACCACCGATATCGATCAGCACCACGCCGAGTTCTTTTTCATCGGCCGTCAGCACCGCATCGGCCGAGGCCATTGGTTGCAGAATCAGGTCAGACACTTCCAGACCGCAGCGACGCACGCACTTGACGATGTTCTGCACTGCCGACACGGCGCCGGTCACGATGTGCACTTTGACTTCCAGGCGGATGCCGCTCATGCCGATCGGCTCGCGCACATCTTCCTGATTGTCGACGATGAACTCCTGCGGCACCGTATGCAGCAGCTGCTGGTCGGTCGAGATGTTCACCGCCTTGGCCGTTTCGATCACGCGCGCCACGTCGGTAGCAGTGACTTCCTTGTCCTTGATCGCCACCATGCCGCTGGAATTGAAGCTGCGGATATGACTGCCCGCGATGCCCGCGTAGACATTGCGGATTTTGCAGTCCGCCATCAGCTCGGCCTCTTCCAGCGCGCGCTGGATCGATTCGACGGTCGCCTCGATATTGACGACGACGCCTTTCTTCAAGCCTTTCGACTCATGCTGACCAAGCCCGATCACTTCGTGGCGCCCATCGGCCATTACTTCGGCGACCACCGCCACCACTTTCGAGGTGCCGATGTCGAGGCCGACGATCAGGTTTTTTGCGTCTTTAGTCATGTCTTTTAACCTACTCTCTTACCCGCTGATACTGCTCTGTGTTGTGGTTGGGTTTAACGTGTTCTTTGCTACTTAATGCGCTGCTACCACCAGCTTCGGTTTCACGCCTTCGGCAGGAATCTTCAAGCCTCTGGCGCTCAGCGCCAGTCCGTTCTGGTAACGCATATCGATGGTGTCGATGTTCTGCAGATGCGTTATCAGCTGCGGATAGATTCCCGTCAGACGGTCCACCCTTTCCTTCAATGTGCTGCTGCTCTGTTCCCGACCCAGCGCCACACTCATGCCATTATTCAGTCGTACCGTCCACGCATATCGCCCCGACAGGGACAGCGCTTCCGGCACCAGCTTGAGTGGCGCAAACCATTTGCGCAACTCGGTATATCGCGCCAGCACTTCCTTCTCGCTACCTTCCGGACCTTCAAACTCCGGCAGCACATGATCCTCTTCCGCCTCGGCCAGATTGGCGGTGAAGATATCGCCCTTCACCGACAGCAGCCGCCCATCTTCGCCCCAGGTACCGAGCGCTTCGTGCTCTTCCAGCGCAACGATCAGCTGGTCCGGCCATTCGCGCCGGATGGTGGCACGGCGTACCCACGGCACCGACTCGAACGCCTGACGCACAGCATCGAGATCGGTGGTGAAAAAATTCCCTTTGATCTTGCCCAGTGCGTTGTTGCGCAAGGTCAGGTGATTCACATGCCTTAACTCGTCCTCGCCCATCGTTTCAATCCGGATGGTGCGCAGATTGAACATCGGCCGCTGCGACACCCACCACACTCCTGCGGCGATGCACGACAACAGCGTCAGCACGAATAGCGTGCTCGATGTTGCATTCAGCGCCTTAATGTCCTGCCACATCCTGCGACTTAACCCTTCATCTTCAAACGTGCGCCGGACAGAATCTCCACGCACAGATTTTCATAGCTGATGCCCACCGCACGTGCCGCCATCGGCACCAGCGAGTGACCGGTCATGCCGGGCGAGGTATTCACCTCCAGCAGGAAGGGACGCTGATCGCGTTCGCGCAGCAGCACGTCGACCCGTCCCCAGCCTTCGCAACCGAGTGCGCGGTAGGCCGCCACGGCGATGCGCTGCATTTCTTCGGTCAGCTCTGCCGGCAGTACGGCCGGGCAGAAATACTGGGTATCGTCGCTGAAGTACTTGTTCTGGTAATCGTAATTGCCCTGCGGCGCGACGATTTCTACCACTGGCAGCGCGCGGGCAGCGGCACCCGAACCCAGCACTGCCACGGTAAATTCGCGACCGGTGATAAATTCTTCCGCCAGCACCGCATCGTCGAGCGCAGCGGCGGTATCGTAGGCGGCCTTGAATTCGCCTTCGGCACTGACCTTGGTAATACCGATGGTGGAACCTTCATGCGGCGGTTTCACGATCAGCGGCAAGCCCAGATCGGCGCACACGGCAGCCAGATCGGATTGCGCATTCAGCACCGCATAGCGCGGCGTCGGCAGACCGGCGGCCAGCCAGACGATCTTGGTGGTGATCTTGTCCATGCCCACCGCACTGGCCATCACACCGCTACCGGTGTAAGGAATACCGAGCAGTTCCAGCGCGCCCTGCAGGCTGCCGTCTTCGCCGAAGCGGCCGTGCAGCGCGATAAACACGCGGTCGAATTTTTCAGCGGCCAGTTCGGCCAGCGAACGCTCGCCCGTGTCGAACAGGTGGGCGTCGATGCCTTTGCTTTGCAGCGCCTGTGCGACACCGGTACCGGACATGATGGACACAGCGCGCTCGGCGGAGCGGCCGCCAAACAGCACGCCCACCTTGCCGTAGGCTTGAGCTTCAGTAGGGTTCACTTCAGCGATGGTAACGTCGATGAGCTTAGGGTGATTCACGTTCAGACCTTAGGATAGTTAGTCAGTTTGGCTGGGACGCCGCTGATCGAGCCTGCGCCCATGGTCAGGACGACATCGCCGTCCCGTACCACGCCCATGATGGTGTCCGGCATATCGCCGATCGCCTCAACAAAAATCGGTTCTGTTTTACCGCGGGCACGCAGCGCATGCGCCAGCGCGCGGCCATCGGCAGCGACGATCGGTGCTTCGCCGGCGGCATACACTTCGGCCAGCACCAGTACGTCGACGCTACCCAGCACCTTGACGAAATCTTCGAACAGATCGCGGGTGCGGGTGTAGCGATGCGGCTGGAATGCCAGCACCAGACGGCGCCCCGGGAAGGCAGCGCGGGCAGCTGCTAGCGTGACTTCCGTTTCCACCGGATGGTGGCCAAAGTCGTCCACCAGCGCGAACTTACCGCCGTTCGGAATCGCCACCTCGCCGTAGCGGGTGAAGCGCCGGCCAACCCCGGCGAAACCGGCCAGACCGGCTTGGGTGTGGTGATCTTCGATACCGATTTCGCGGGCGATTGCCACAGCCGAGCAGGCATTCTGCACATTGTGCAGGCCGGGCTGGTTCAGCACCACGTCGAGGTCCGGATAACCTTCCTGAATCACGGTGAAATGCATTTCCACGCCAACCGCGCGGGCATTCACAGCGCGCACTTCGGCATCTTCGTGGAAGCCGTAGGTGGTGACCGGTTTGGTGACCTGCGGGATGATGGCGCGCACATGCGGATCATCGATGCACAGCATGGCACGGCCATAGAACGGCAGACGGTTGGTGAAGCTGACAAAGGCCTGTTTGAGCTTTTCGAAATCGTGCTCGTAGGTTTCCATGTGATCGGCGTCGATATTGGTGATCACTTCGATCATCGGCGTCAGATTCAGGAACGAGGCATCCGACTCGTCGGCTTCGGCCACCAGATAGTCACCGGTACCGAGTTTGGCATTCGCACCAGCTGCAGTCAGACGGCCACCGATCACAAAGGTCGGATCGAGACCGCCCTGCGCCAGTACCGACGCCACCAGGCTGGTGGTGGTGGTTTTGCCGTGGGTGCCGGCAATCGCAATACCGCGCTTCAGGCGCATCAGTTCACCCAGCATCACGGCACGTGGCACCAGTGGAATCTTGCGGGCGCGTGCGGCCACGACTTCGGGATTATCCTGCTGCACGGCGGTCGAAGTGACCACCGCGTCAGCGGCGCCGATGTTCTCGGCAGCGTGGCCCTGATACACGGTGGCGCCCATGTCGGCGAGGCGCTGGGTGACAGCGTTGCTGCCCAGATCCGAACCCGATACCGTATAGCCGAGCGTCAGCAGCACTTCGGCGATGCCGCTCATGCCGCTGCCGCCGATGCCGACGAAGTGAATATTCTGTACTTTATGCTTCATGTCAGTTGTTCCAATACCTGTGCGATCGCGTCATTCGCGTCGCGTTTTCCTGCGCCCAGTGCAGCCGTTGCCATCGTCAGGCAGGTGCTGCGGCTCAGGCTTTCCAGCAGCGCGGCCAGACTACGGGCGCTCAATTCGGTTTGTGGCAGATGGATCGCGGCGTTCTGCGCCGCCATCCACTGCGCGTTGTCGCGCTGGTGGCTAGTGGTCGATGCCACCAGTGGCACCAGTACACTGGCCACGCCGGCCGCGGTCAGTTCCGACACGGTGATCGCGCCGGCACGGCAGATCACCAGATCGGCAGCGCTGTAGGCGGAGGCCATGTCGTCAATGAAGTCGACCACGTTGGCGCTGACGCCAGCCTGCGCGTACGCAGTGCGCAGCGCATCGATATTCTTTTTGCCCGACTGATGGGTCACCAGCGGACGCTGTGCTTGCGGAATCAGTGCCAGTGCTGCCGGCAGCGCTTCGTTGAGCGCTTTCGCGCCCAGGCTGCCGCCCACCACCAGGATGCGCAGCGGGCCTTCGCGACCAGCAAAGCGCTGCACCGGCAGCGCCATTTCGAGGATTTCTCTGCGCACCGGATTGCCACTCACCACCGCCTTGCTAGCGGCCGAACCGAAATTGGCGGGGAAGCCAAAGCAGACCCGCTGAGCAAACGGCACCAGCGTTTTGTTCGACAGCAGCAGTGCCGCATCGGCATTCACCAGCACCAGCGGTACGCCGCGCAGACGCGCCATCAGGCCGCCCGGTACGGTGACATAGCCACCCATGCCCAGCACCACGTCCGGCTTGCGCTGGCCGATGAAGCGGAAGCAGTCGGCAAACGCCTTGACCATCTTGAAAGCGCCAGCCAGCGTGTGCTGCCAGCCCTTGCCGCGCATGCCGGTAAACACAATGCTGTCCATCGCCACGCCGTGTTGCGGCACCAGTTCCTGTTCCATGCCAGTCGAAGTACCCAGCCAGCTCACTTCCCAGCCCTGCGCGCGCATGGTGTGCGCAATCGCCAGTCCCGGGAAAATATGGCCGCCGGTACCGGCCGCCATGATCATCAATCGTTTCATAATCTGCCACCTCGCATCAGAACCCGGTTCTCGTAGTCGATCCGGAGCAGGATCGCGAGTCCGACGCAATTAATTACTACCCCCGTGCCGCCATAGCTCATCAGCGGCAAGGTCAGCCCCTTGGTCGGCAGAAGACCAAGGTTGACACCCATGTTAATAAAGGTCTGCACACCGATCCAGATGCCGATGCCTTTGGCCGTCAGGCCGGCAAAAGTCTGGTCGATGGCGATCGCCTGGCGGCCGATATCGAAGGCGCGCTTGATCAGCCAGTAGAACATGGTGATCACTACCAGCACGCCGACCAGCCCAAGTTCCTCGCCGATCACGGCCAGCAGGAAGTCGGTATGTGCTTCCGGCAGATAGTGCAGTTTTTCGACGCTGCCACCGAGGCCGACGCCGAAGATTTCGCCGCGCCCGAAAGCGATCAGCGAGTGGGTCAGCTGGTAAGCCTTGTTCAGCGCATTGTCTTCTTCCCACGGATTCAGGTAGGCGAAATAGCGTTCGCGGCGGAATTTCGACAGCGAGATGATGGCCACGAAAATCAGTCCCAGCAGCATGCCGATACCGCCGAACCAGATGGCGTTAATCCCGCCCAGGAACAGAATCCCCATTGCGATACAGACGATCACCCCGAAGGCGCCCAGATCCGGCTCCAGCAGCAGCAACATCCCGACGAAGGCCACCGCCAGCATCATCGGCAGGAAGCCCTTGGTCAGCTTGTGCATGTATTCCTGCTTGCGCACCGTGTAATCGGCGGCGTACAGCACGATCACCACTTTCATCAGTTCGGACGGCTGCACGTTGAACACTTTCAGCGACAGCCAGCGCCGGCCACCGTTAACCACCACGCCCAGACCGGGAATCAGCACCGCTACCAGCAGCACCAGCGTGCCGATGAACAGATACGGCGCCGCTTTCTGCAGGTCGGAAATGCGGATGCGGAACACGAACAGCGCGGCGACCAACGAGACCGCCACGAACATCGCCTGACGCTGCAGGAAATAGGTATTCTGCCAGCGCGCATAGTTGGCGAATTTGTGCGAATCGGGCAGCGAGATCGAGGCCGAATACACCATCACCATCCCGAGCAGCATCAGCAGCAGCGTGACCCATACCAGCGGCTGGTCGTACTCCATCATCTTCGACAGCCGCGCGCGGCTGTCCATCGACGGCGTCGATTTCTCAGCAAAGCGGAACGGCATCTGGAAGGCCATTAGAGCTCCTGTCCGGCGTCGAGGGCGATATCGCGCACGGTGTCGATGAACACCTGGGCGCGATGCGCGTAGTTCTTGAACATATCCATGCTGGCGCAGGCTGGCGAGAGCAGTACTGCGTCGCCACTATGGGCCAGTGCGCTGGCGCGTTTCACGGCTGCTGGCAGATCGGTGCCACAGTCTTCCAGTCGCACGCCACTGTCCTGCAGGGCGGCGCGCAACTGCGGCGCATCGCGGCCGATCAGCAGCACCGCGCGTGCATAGCGGCTTACCGGTTCGGCCAACGGCGCGAAATCCTGTCCCTTGCCGTCGCCGCCCATGATCACCACCAGCCGCTGTTCGGCGCCGGTAAAGGCTTTGCCCAGACCGATCAGCGCAGCCACGGTGGCGCCCACATTGGTGCCCTTGCTGTCGTCGTAGTATTCCACTTCCTGAATTGCCGACACCAGTTCGACGCGGTGCGGCTGGCCGCGATATTCGCGCAGGCCGTGCAGCAGCGGCGCCAGTGGCAGATCGATGGCACGGCACAGCGCCAGTGCCGCCAGCGCATTGGCGGCGTTATGCACACCACGGATCTGCAGCGCATCGGCCGGCATCAGGTTTTTCACCATGCACTCAACCGGTGGCGGTGCTGGTTCGTGCTTGCGGCGTTTCTTCGGTTCGCCTTCTTCCTCGGCCGGAACAGCACTGGCCAGCCACAGCACGCCACGCTCGCTGTTCAGGCCCAGATCACCGTTCAGCAGCGGCGCATCGGTACCGAAGGTTACGTTCTGACCGGTGGCACTGGCCATGCGCATCACGGTGGCATCGTCGCGATTCAGCACGCGCACGGTGTCGGCAGCGAAAATGCGGTGTTTGGCGGCGGCATAGGATGGCATGTCGCCATGCCAGTCGAGGTGATCCTGTGTGACATTCAGGACGGTGGCGGCATCGGCTTCCAGCGTGAAGGTGGTCTGCAGCTGGAAGCTCGACAGCTCGAGTACCCACACTTCCGGCAGCGTGCCGCTGTCGGTGACCTGACGCAGTACGTCCAGCGCGGCCGGGCTGATATTTCCGGCCACCCGCACCGTCTTGCCTGCACGTTCGCACAACTGACCCACCAGCGTGGTGACCGTGGTTTTACCGTTGGTGCCGGTGATGGCGATGACTTTCGGCTGATAGCCCTGCTGCGCTTGCAGCGCTTCCAGCGCCTGCGCGAACAGTTCGATCTCGCCCCACACGGGAATCCCGGCAGCAGCAGCGGCGGGCATGATTTGCGCCAGTTCGCGCTGCGGCGCCAGACCCGGGCTGACGGTCACGAAATCGACGCCTTGCAGCAGTTCGGCACTGAAAGCACCGGCAACAAACTCGGCGTCCGGCAGCGACAGGCGCAAGGCTGGCAGGCGCTCTGGCGACTCACGGGTATCGGCCACGCGCACGCGCGCGCCACTGCGGGCCAGCCACAGTGCCATCGCCAGACCGGATTCCCCCAGTCCTAATACCAACGCGTTTTTGCCTTCGTAGATCATTAGCGCAGCTTCAAAGTCGACAAACCAATCAGTACCAGCATCATCGTGATAATCCAGAAGCGCACGACAACCTGGGTTTCTTTCCAGCCTTTTTGTTCGAAGTGGTGGTGCAGTGGCGCCATCAGGAACACCCGACGGCCTACGCCAAAACGCTTCTTGGTGAATTTGAACCAGCCCACCTGGATAATCACCGACACGGTTTCGGCCACGAAGATGCCGCCCATGATGAACAGCACGATTTCCTGACGCACGATCACGGCGATGGTACCCAGCGCGCCGCCCAGTGCCAGCGCACCGACGTCGCCCATAAACGCTTGCGCCGGATGGGTGTTAAACCACAGGAAGGCCAGACCTGCACCTGCCAGCGCGCCACAGAAGATAATCAGTTCGCCAGCGCCGGGAATGTGCGGGATCAGCAGATAGCGCGAGTAGGTGGCGCTACCGGTCAGGTAGGCAAACAGGCCGAGTGCTGCACCAACCATAATCGTCGGCATAATGGCCAGACCATCCAGACCGTCGGTAAAGTTGACGGCATTGCTGGTACCGACGATCACGCAGTAAGTCAGCGCGATGAAGCCCCACACGCCCAGCGGATAGCTGATCGATTTGAAGAACGGTACGATCAGGTCGGCCTTTGGTGGCAGGTCCATCGAGAAGCCCGATTGCACCCACGCGTAAAACAGCTCGAACACCTTGCCGGCATTCGGTGCCGACACTGAGAACGCCAGATACAGTGCAGCGGCGATGCCGACCAGCGACTGCCAGAAGTATTTTTCGGCCGAGCGCATGCCTTCAGGATCCTGACGCACCACTTTGCGGTAGTCGTCCACCCAGCCCACAGCGCCAAAGCCGAGGGTCACCACCAGCACCGGCCAGATCAGACGGTTCGACAGATCGCACCACAGCAGCGTGGACACGCCGATGGCGATCAGTACCAGCACACCGCCCATGGTCGGGGTGCCGTGTTTTTTCAAATGGGTCTGCGGACCGTCGGTGCGCACAGCCTGACCGTACTTCATGGCGGTCAGCTTGCGGATCACGGCCGGACCGGCGCACAGGCCGATCAGCAGCGCCGTCGCGGTAGCGAACACCGCGCGGAAGGTAATGAAGTTGAAGACCCGGAGTGGCCCGAGGTCCTGCTGGAAGTATTGTGCGAGCCAAAGCAGCATGATTAGTGGTTTTCCTTGTTAGCTTGTTGCGATCCAATCAAATGCTGCACGACCCGTTCCATTTTCATGAAGCGGGAGCCCTTGATTAATACGGTTGCATCCGGCGTGACGGCAGCATCGACTGCCGCAATCAGATCGCCGAACTGTTCAAAATGACGCACTACCCCGCCGTGCATATGGCGGGCCAGCTCGCCCGTTACCAGCACCTGTTCGATGCCTTTGGTTTGCGCATAGGCGCTAATCTCTTCGTGGAACTCGCGACCGAGGCTACCGACTTCGCCCATATCGCCGAGCACCAGCACCCGTGGTGCGGCCGCTTTGGCCAGCACGTCGATGGCAGCGCGTACCGAATCCGGATTGGCGTTGTAGGTATCGTCGATCAGCAAGGCGCCGCAGCTGGCAGTCTTGCGCTGCAGACGACCACTGACAGGCGCGAAAGTATCCAGACCGAACTTGATCTGTTCCAGCGCGATGCCCGCGGCATAGGTGCAGGCCACGGCAGCCAGCGCATTGCAGACATTGTGGACACCGGCAGCTTGCAGATTCACGAAGAACTGCTGCGGCTCGCCGCCAGCCTCGTTAATGGTGATGAACATCTCGCTACCGAAATCATGGGCACGGAAGGTGCAGCGCACTTCGGCCTGCTGATCCAGACCAAAGCGCAGCACCCGGCGGCTACCGGCCAGTTGCTGCCAGATCGGCGTGTACTGGTCGCCGAACGGGAACACCGCCACACCGTCGGCGGGCAGGCTGGTCAGGACCGCACCGTTTTCGTAAGCCACTGCTTCGACGGTATGCATGAATTCCTGATGCTCGCGCTGGGCGTTATTCACCATCGCGATGCCCGGCGCAGCGATTGCGGCCAGACGGGCGATTTCGCCGGGATGGTTCATGCCCAGTTCAACCACGGCGGCCTGCTGGCTGGCATCCATGCGGAACAGCGTTAACGGCACACCGATTTCGTTATTCAGATTGCCGCGCGTTGCCAGCCGGCCCTGTTCGCCGTAGGCGGCAGCCAGAATCGAGGCAATCATTTCCTTGACGGTGGTTTTGCCATTGCTACCGGTGACAGCGATCACCGGCAGGGCAAACTGGCGGCGCCAGTAGTTGGCGATCTGACCCAGCGCGACCAGCGTATCGGGTACCACCAGCGCAGGCAGGGTCCAGCCTTCCGGCAGTTCTTCCACCACCACAGCGGCCACAGCTTTTTCCGCCACTTGCGCGAGGAACTGGTGCGCGTCGAATACTTCGCCACGCAATGCGACGAACAGCGCACCGGCGGCCACATTGCGGCTGTCGGTCGACACGCCATTAAACGCCAGCTGGGCAGCGTCGGGGGCGACGTTGACCAGCCGTGCGCCCGTCAGCGCAGGCAGAATCTGTGCGAGTACAGCGCGCATCAATTCGGCCTCATCATGGTTAAGCGTGCCGACAGCGCCAGTTGCGCATGGTCGGCATCCGAGAATGACAATTTCTTGCCCTTGATTTCCTGATACGGCTCGTGGCCCTTACCGGCCAGCAGAATCACATCCGGCTTGGCGGCGTGTTTGATGGCCGACAGGATCGCCGCAGCACGGTCAGCCTGTTGCTGCACGGTCGATGCCGGATTGGCGGTGTCCATACCCGCGACGATCTGGTCGATAATCGACTGCGGATCTTCGCTGCGCGGATTATCGCTGGTGACCAGTACATGGTCGGCCATTTGCGCAATCTTGCCCATTTGCGGACGTTTGCCCGGATCACGGTCACCGCCGCAGCCGAACACACACCACAGCTGGCCGCCACGGTCGCTGGCGACCGAGCGCAGTGCTACCAGGGTTTTTTCCAGTGCATCCGGCGTGTGCGCATAATCGATCACGATCAGTGGTGCATCCTGACCACCAACCTGCTGCATACGGCCCGGCGCGGCCTGCAGCGCTTCCAGCGCTTCAATGGCGGCGCGCAGCGTCAGGCCCTTGGCCAGCAAGGCACCCATCACACCGAGTGCATTGCTAATGTTGAAGTGCCCTACCAGCTGGGTCTTGATCTGGGACGCACCCAGTGCGCACTCCAGATGGAATTCGGTACCGCCGCTACGACCGGCGCGCAGCTGGCTGGCGCGCAGCATCAGCACGCCGTCGATATCGGGCACGCTGGCAGCATCCTGCAAGGTGTAGCCGATCAGCGGAATCGCACCGGCCAGCGCCGGACGGTTTTTCAGATGCGCGATCAGGCGCAGGCCCATGGCATCGTCCAGATTGACCACTGCCGTTTTCAGGGCCGGCCAGTCGAATAGACGGGTCTTGGCAGCCTCGTAGGCTTCCATGGTGCCGTGGTAATCCAGATGATCGCGGGTCAGATTGGTAAACAGCGCAACGTCGAAGTGCATGCCATCGACGCGCCCCTGTTCCAGCGCATGCGAGGAGACTTCGATGGCCAGCGAGGCTGCGCCCTGCCCACGCAATTGCGCCAGCGTGCGGCCCAGCAGCACAGCGTCCGGCGTGGTGTAGCCGGTGACTTCGAATTCCACTTCACCGCGCGCACGGAACAGCCCTACGCCCAGCGTACCGACGACAGACGCCAGTTCGCCCGCGCGCGACAGCGCCTGACCAAGCCAGACCGCGCTGGAGGTTTTACCGTTGGTACCGGTCACGCCGACGGTGAACATGGCGCTATCGGGTTGCTCGTAATAGGCGTGCACGATGCGGCCAGCCTGCTGCTTCAGCTGCTCGACCGTAATGTATGGCACCTTCCAGCTATCGTTCCAGCTGAAACCAGCAGGGTCGAGCACGATCAGGGCGGCGCCCTGCTCGATTGCGCCGTCGATGAAATTACGACCGTCAGCGGCATCGCCAGCGGCGGCGGCAAAAGCAAAGAACACATCGCCCAGCTTGATGCGGCGCGAATCCGAAGCCAGTTGCGCACCAGGCGCCAGCTTGCGGATGGTCGCGGCGATGGCCTGTACGTCTGCCATGGGGGCGAAGTTAAAAGTCGTCACATTTTCTCCTGTGCTGCATTATCAGGAATGATGATATGGGTGAGGGTCGAATCCGGCGTGATGTTCTTGGCACGCAGCGCGTTGGCAGCGAGCGCCGAGAACACCGGGCCAGCCACGTCGCCGCCGACGTGCACCGGACCACCCGGTTCATCGATCATCACGGCGATGACGAAACGCGGATCCGACATCGGCGCCATGCCGACGAAGTTACCGATGTATTTGGTTTGCGAGTAGCGACCGTTGACCACTTTTTGTGCAGTACCGGTTTTGCCACCGACGCGGTAGCCGGGCACCTGCGCCTTGACGGCGGAGCCACCTGGCTGGGTCACCATTTCCAGCATCACGCGCATCTGCGCGGCCGTTTTCGGGCTGACCACCTGGGTGCCGTGCGGCGCTTCGTGCACCTTCTGGAACGACAGCGGAATGATGTCGCCATCGCGGGCAAAGATCATATAGGCGCGCGCCAGCTGGATCAGCGATACCGAGATACCCTGACCGAAGCTCATATTGGCCTGTTCCACCGGACGCCACGATTTGTAAGGGCGCACGCGGCCTGCCACGGCGCCGGGGAAGCCCCACTTGGGCTGCTGGCCGAAACCAACCTTGGTGAACATTTCCCACATATCCTGCGCCGGCATACCGAGCGCAATTTTCGAGGTGCCGATATTCGACGATTTCTGGATGATGGTCTGCACATCGATCACGAAATGCGGATGGGTGTCGTGGATGACGCGATCGGCAATCACCATCGAGCCGTTGCCGGTATCGAACATGGTGTGCGGGGTGACGCGTTTTTCATCCAGTGCCAGACCGACGGTGAACGGCTTGAGCGAGGAACCCGGCTCGAAGGTATCGGTCATCACGCGGTTACGCAGCTGTTCGCCATTCAGTTTGGAGCGGTCATTCGGGTTGTAAGTTGGCCAGTTGGCCAGCGCCAGCACTTCGCCCGTATGCACGTCCAGCACTACGGCCGCACCGGCCTTGGCATGGAACTTCTCCACTGCGTCCTTGACCTGCATGTAAGCGATGTACTGGATTTTGCTATCGATCGACAGGGTCAGGTCTTTGCCATCATGCGGCTCGCGCACCGATTCGATATCCTCGACGATGCGGCCAAGACGGTCCTTGATGACACGCCGGCTACCGGGCTGGCCTACCAGATTTTTCTGCTGCGCCAGCTCCATCGATTCCTGACCGACGTCTTCCACATTGGTAAAGCCCACCACGTGGGTAGTCACTTCGCCCTGCGGGTAGAAGCGTTTGTATTCCTTGCGGGTCTGGATGCCTTCGATGCCCAGCTTGGCAATCTGGTCCGACACTTCCTGCTCGACCTGACGTTTCAGGTACACGAAGCTGCGATCCGAATCGAGTTTTTTCTGCAGATCGGCATCGCTCATCTCGAGCAGACGGGCCAGTTCTTTGAGTTTGGCTGGCGCGGCATTCTGCACGTCGTCGGGAATCGCCCAGATAGCTTTGACGGGCAGCGACGAGGCCAGCACCTGACCTTCACGATCGGTGATCTTGCCGCGCGTAGCTGGCAGGTCGATGGTACGGGCATAACGGATTTCACCCTGCTTCTGCAGGAACTGGGTGGTCAGGCCTTGCAGCCACAGGGCGCGGCCAGCCAATGCAGCGAAAGCGGCAAACAATACGAACAGCACCACGCGCGAGCGCCAGACGGGCAGACGCACTGCCAGTACCGGGCTCTTGCTGAATGGCACGCCTTTCGAGGCGGCCACGCGTGACGAGTTCAGATTACTGCCGCGGCTCATTTCGATCCTTCCGGCGTCAGATACTGGGTGCGCGCGGCGGTCAGCGGCGTCATGTTGATTTCACGCCGGGCGATTTCTTCGATACGGGCGTGTTTGCCCAGCGTCGACTGGTCCAGTTGCAGCTGGGCCCATTCGATATCGAGCTGGCGCGCCTGCGACTGGCTGCGTTCCAGTTCGATGAACAGATGACGTGCCTGATACTGGGCATTCACCAGCGACAGCGCGCAGCCCACCAGCAGTGCGGTCAGGAACAGATTGATCTTGCCGCTCATGCCGCCCCTTTCGTCGCTGCCGCAGCAGGCAATGGCAAGGGTAAGCGACGCGCCACGCGCATCACGGCCGAGCGGGCGCGCGGATTGGCCGACACTTCGGCCTCCGACGGTTTCAGCTTGGCCAGCAGCTTCAGTTCCGGCTGTGGCAGATCGACGGCGCGGATCGGCAGACGACGGTCCGGTTGTTCGACATTGGCTTTGGCGGCGAGGAAGCGCTTGACCATGCGGTCTTCCAGCGAATGGAAGCTGATGATGGCCATGATGCCGCCCGGCGCCAGACTGGCCCAGGCCTGGGTCAGGCCTGTTTCGAGGTCTTCAAGCTCTTTATTGATGAAAATCCGGATAGCTTGAAAAGTACGGGTGGCCGGATCCTTGCCCTTTTCCCGAGTCTTGACCGCGCCTGCCACGATGCTGGCAAGCTGTCGTGTGCTTGAAATTGGCTCGACTGCCCGGCGAGCAACAATCGCCTTTGCAATCTGAAAAGCAAACCGTTCTTCCCCATATTCTCTGATCACCTTTTCCAGTGTCTGTTCGGATTCTGTAGCAAGCCACTCGGCCGCCGACAGGCCGCGCGTGGTATCCATGCGCATGTCGAGTGGACCATCGTTGCGGAAACTGAAGCCGCGCGTGGCATCATCCACCTGCGGCGAGGAAATCCCTAAGTCGAGCAGGATGCCGTCTACGGCCGTCACGCCGCGCGCAGCCAGCGCGTCATGCATGGTGGCGAAGCTGTCGTGCACGATGGTGAAACGCGGGTCGGCCACCTGCTCGGCGGTGGCAATGGCTTGTAAATCTTTATCAAAAGCGATCAGGCGCGCGTTGGCGCCGAGGCGCGACAGGATCAGGCGCGAATGGCCGCCGCGGCCGAAGGTACCGTCTACGTAGACGCCGTCAGCGCGCACGCCGTCCAGTGCGAGGGCGTCAACCGCCTCATCAAGCAGCACCGTACGATGCTGAAATTCCGGCACCGATGTCAGGGTCATCTAAGTGCCTCAGAAAGAAAAATTAGCGAGAACATCGGGGGTGCCGGCTTCAATGGCCTGCTGCTCTTTTTCAGCCATTTTGACTGCATCCCAGATTTCGAAATGTGAACCCATGCCCATCATCACCACCTCGCGGTCGAGGCCAACGGCAGCGCGCAGTTCCGGCGCAATCAGGATGCGGCCAGCCGTGTCGAGTTCGACGTCGGTGGCATAACCGAGGAAAATGCGCTGCCAGGCGCGGGCCTGCATAGGCCACTGGGCAATCTGTTGACGGTGTTGTTCCCACACGGGACGGGGGAACAGCATGACGCAGCCATCGGGGTGGCGGGTCAGCGTGAGGCGGCCTTCGCACTGGATCGCGAGCGCGTCACGATGCTTGGCAGGAATAGCCATCCTGCCTTTCGCATCGAGATTGATTGCAGACGCACCTTGAAACACGGAATACCTCACTTGGGTTAGCGGCGTGTGGCTGGCATCTTTCTGGCTCCATCTCCCCCGCCGCTAAGTCGGGTGAAATTTCCCACAAAATGACACTTTTCCACACATGTGCCCACTTTAGAGGATGGCTGGTCCGTGGTCAAGCGGTTTCAGGCAATCGAAACGCCGATTTTAGTAATGAAATTAAGGACTTAGCGCAATTCTTTGAAGCCGGATAGAAATAAAATAGTTAGCCAAATTAAGTACTTATGCCAGAGTGTGAAAGTGCTACCTCACGTATGCACATGGGTTTATGGTGGAATTGCTCTGTTGAATTAAATATACATAGTTGCAGCGGGACAACATGATAGTGACAAATCGGCAACACGTGCGGGACGGGATAGAGGATTTAGGCGGGTGTTAGCGGGGAGATAGAGGCAAGTGGCGCACAAGCGCTCAGGGGAATTCGAAACAGCATCTTACCGCGACGCAAGTGTTGCGTGCACAGGAAATGCACAACAACACTGCGCTGCGGACTGGCAAAGCTTAGTTAGCCGGGCTTAAGCGAGTGCCAAAGCCGCCCACCGGATGCGTCTCGAAACGCTCGGCAAAGCCGGCAATCAGTGGCCGCCCCGCCTGAAGCGCCGCCTGCACTTCCGGCAGACCGAGCGATGCTTTATGACTCTCGGCACGGTCCCACACCTCGGTAATCCACAAGGCGTCGCTGTCGGCGGGATCCTCTGCGATGACATAACTCAGACATCCGGGCATGGCCTGGGTAGCTTGCAACAGGATCGCAATCAAGCCGCTGCGCTGACCCGGCTTGGATGTAATTTTCGTGATCAGGCCATACATAGGCTTGTGCTCTTTCATGGTCGGTGGTGCGGACTGACAAGCAGCCAGGGGCGTGAGCGCAAGCGCGGTCACCAGAGTTCGGCGCTGTTTCTGCATCAGAAGCGGCTCATACGGAAAGGGCGGTGACCAGGATAGTCTAATTTGCCGCGACCAAGCGTCTAAGGCAGTCTAAGAAATACCTTAAAGAGTCGAATACAGTCTAAAAAGTTGGAGCCATCGCCGATTCTAGACGCGTTTAGACCGTTCTAGTACCGTTTCAGACGTTTTAGACAAAAAGTGGAAAACCGCCACCCCATCCTCCGCCACTCAAGCACCTGGCCACTGCAGTGCGCGAGTCTGGCCACTGACAGGCACCTCGTTCTTGCCAGCACGGTTTTCCCCATACTAGCCAAAAACCCGCTTAGGCCGGTTGCTGCCAGCCCCGCGAACGCTCCACCGCGCGCTGCCACTGTCCCATCATCTCAAGCCGACGCTGTTCCGGCATGGCCGGTTCGAAGCGTCGCTCGCAGCGCCACTGGGCGCGGATTTCTTCCTGCGTTTCCCAGTAGCCCACCGCCAGTCCGGCCAGATAGGCCACACCGAGCGCCGTGGTTTCCGTCACAGTCGGGCGCAGCACCGGCACGCCCAGCAAATCGGCCTGGAACTGCATCAGCATATTATTACAGGCCGCCCCGCCATCGGCGCGCACTTCGCACAGCGGAATCTGGCGGTGCGCGGCCGCGACATCCTTCTGCATGGCCGCCATCAGCTCCGCACTCTGATAGGCAATCGCCTCCAGCGCAGCGCGCGCAATATGGCCACGATGACTGCCACGACTCATACCCACCAGCGTGCCGCGCGCATACGGATCCCAGTGCGGCGCACCGAGTCCGACAAAGGCCGGCACCAGATACACCCCGCCACTATCGGGCACACTGGCAGCCAGCGCCTCGACATCGGAGGAACGCTCGATGATGCCCAGCCCATCGCGCAGCCACTGCACCGTTGCGCCGCCCATGAAGACACTGCCTTCCAGCAGATAATCGGTCACGCCATCAACCCGCCAGCCCACCGTAGTCAGCAGCCGATTATGCGACGCCACCGGATGGCTACCCAGCTGCATCATCATGAAGCAGCCGGTGCCATAGGTATTTTTCACCATCCCCGGCGTCATGCATGCCTGCCCGAAGGTAGCGGCCTGCTGGTCGCCCGCGATGCCAGCCACCGGAATTTCCGCACCAAACAAGGCGGCATGGGTCATCCCCACTTCTTCACTGGACGAACGCACTTGCGGCAGCATCTGCTCGGGAATATCGAACAGATGCAGCAAATCGCTATCCCAGCGCATCAGATGGATGTTGAACAGCATGGTGCGCGAGGCATTGCTGACGTCCGTCACATGCTGCCCCGTCAGTTTGTAAATCAGCCAGCTATCGATGGTGCCAAACGCCAGCGCACCACGCTGCGCGCGCTCACGCGCACCGGGCACATGATCGAGCAGCCATTTCAGTTTGGTCGCGGAAAAATAGGCATCGAGCTCCAGTCCGGAGCTATCGGCAATCAGCTTGGCCTTGCCCGCCGCGCGCAAATGCTCGCACAGGTCGGCGGTACGGCGGTCCTGCCAGACGATCGCCGGGGCGATCGGCTCGCCACTCTTGCGATCCCACACCAGCGTAGTTTCACGCTGATTAGCAATCCCGATCGCGCGGATCTGCTGACCCGACACGCCGCACTCGTGCAGCACCTTGCGCGCCACCGTCAGCTGGCTATTCCAGATTTCATTGGGATCGTGCTCAACCCAGCCGGATTGAGGAAAGTGCTGAGGAAATTCCTGCGCAGCACTGCCGCAGATCTGCCCGGCGTGGTCGAACAGAATCGCCCGCGAGCTGGTGGTGCCCTGATCGAGGGCCAGTATGTAGTGTTTCATCGGCGTGGTCCCGGCAAAGGGCTGTACGCCTTTGCCGCGCCAGCCGCGCACTGTAAATTAGTTGAAGCAAGCCGATAGGCCGGATTTTGTTACGGCACAGGCGAACCTGCGCTATGACAGCCATTCCTCTAGGCGCTGAATTACTCCAGCGCTCAAGCTTCCTACCCGCACGCTCCGCGAGCCACATCATCGCGTGCCTATTTGGAATTGCACCAGGTGGAGGTTACCGCGTTTCACCGTAACTTAATACGCTCGTCTCTGTGGCCCTATTCCTCGCCTTATACCTTGGGCTTGCGCTTACAGCTTTCAGCGGACGGCCGTTAACCGTCACCCCGCTCTATGGTGTCCGGACCTTCCTCCCGCCAGGCATTACGCACTGGCCAGCGACTGTCTGACTTGCTTCGGGCGCTATTGTACCAGTTGCCGGCCAGCGGTAGGCCGCCACCAGGGCGGGTGCCAGAATTCTGTAATTTGGTGTCGCCATTTGAAAAGTCGGCCGCCAGACTGCGCCGTAGAATGGCTACCATCCTGACACTCGTCTGACCCATAAGGCTAGCTATGACGCAACCATCCCGCACCGGCGGCCAGATTCTGGTCGATGCCCTGAAGATCCACGGCGTAGACACCGCTTTCGGCGTACCCGGAGAAAGCTATCTGGACGTACTCGATGCCCTGCACGATTCCGAGATCCGCTTCATCATCAACCGTCAGGAGGGCGGTGCCGCCTTCATGGCCGACGCCTACGGCAAAATGACGGGCAAACCCGGCATCTGCTTCGTCACCCGCGGACCCGGCGCCACCAATGCCTCGATCGGCGTGCATACCGCGTTCCAGGATTCGACTCCGATGATTCTGTTCATCGGTCAGGTCGGCAACGATTTCGTTGACCGCGAAGCCTTCCAGGAAATCGACTACCGCCGCATGTATGGCCAGATGGCCAAGTGGGTGGCCCAGATCGACCGAGCCGACCGCGTGCCCGAATACATCGCCCGCGCTTTCCAGATCGCCACCAGCGGCCGTCCCGGCCCGGTGGTACTGGCGCTGCCCGAAGATATGCTGACCGCCGTGGCCAGCGTGGCCGATACGCGCTGCTACCAGCCAGTGCAGGCCGCCCCGGCCGCCAGCCAGATCGAACAGTTGCGCAGCATGCTGGCCGCTGCCAAAAAACCCCTGGTACTGCTCGGTGGTGGTGGCTGGACTCCGGCCGCCTGCGCCGATCTGCAGCGCTTCGCCGAAGCCAACCAGCTGCCAGTGGCCTGCGCCTTCCGCTTCCAGGATCTGCTCGATAATGCCCATCCGAACTATATTGGCGACGTCGGCATCGGCATCAACCCGAAACTGGCGGCGCGCGTGCGCGAAGCGGACGTGGTGCTGGCGATCGGCCCGCGCCTTGGCGAAATGACCACCGGCGGCTACAGCCTGATCGAAGCGCCGCTGCCACGCCAGCGCCTGATCCACGTGCACGCCGACACGGAAGAACTGGGCAGCGTGTATCAGGCCGAACTGATGATTAACAGCGGCATGCCGCAAATTGCCAGCATGCTGGCAGCCATGGCGCCACTCGACGCCAGCGCATGGCGCGACAGCGTGGCCGCCGCCAAAGCCGATCTGGCCGCGTGGCAGCAACAGCCACCTATTTTCCAGGATGGCAAGGCGCCACTTGATCTATGGCAGGTGGTGCAACTGATCGACGCCCTGACGCCGGCCGACACCATCATCACCAACGGCGCCGGCAACTACGCCACCTGGGCACACCGCTTCCACCGCTACGGTGGCATGCGCACCCAGCTGGCCCCCACCAGCGGCGCGATGGGCTACAGCGTACCGGCCGGGGTGGCAGCCAAAATTATCGATCCGGAACGCACCGTGATCACCTTCGCCGGCGACGGCGAATACATGATGAACGGGCAGGAACTGGCCACCGCCGTGCAGTACCGCGCCGGGGTGGTGATCATCGTGTTCAATAACGGCATGTTCGGCACCATCCGCATGCATCAGGAATTGCATTATCCGGGGCGGATTTCCGGCACCCAGCTGCACAATCCTGACTTTGCAGCACTCGCGGCAGCCTATGGCGGTCATGGCGAAGTCGTCGACACCACGGCAGCGTTTGCGCCGGCGCTGGAGCGTTCGCTGGCCTTCGCCCGCACCCAGAACCTGCCAGCCGTGATCGAACTGCGCTATGACGGCAATCTGATCACCCCGGGCGCCACGCTGGACACCATCCGCCAGAACGCCCTGAAAGCTAAAGCAGCGCAGTAGTTGCGCTTACTGCGGTCACTGCGGCTGCACCGTTGGCGGCACGCCGGCCGGTGCCTCCTGCTCAGGCACCGCGCGGGGCGGTGGGCAGGCGCGACAGGCGCCCGCCTGCCGGCCAAAATCACTGACCCGCGCCAACCGCATCGGCACTGCCGGGTCAGCACAGTAATTGTCATCCAGTCGCAGGAATTTTCCGTCGTCACTGAGCGTGCCACGGATGGTGCGCGCCTCCTCGTCGGGCGGTTGCACCGTGAAATAGAATTGCCGGCCACGGGGATCGACCACCACGTCGCTGGCCACCACGGGCCAGCTCAGGCCACCGGCAGTGTATTCATACAGCACCGTATCGACTTCGGCAAAGCGCTGCAGGGTAATCCGCTGACCGCCGAACTCGCCCGTCTGGGTACTGATGCACAAATCGGAAAACACCAGCATGCCATAGCGCGGCAACACCTGCGCAGCCGGGCGGCGCGCCAGTTTCGGCGTGGCCAGCACGGCATACGATACCAGCAACAAGGCTGAGGCAAACACTAGGCGGCGCGGCAATAACATGGTTTCAGCTCCCGGAAATGAACAACGGCTGCACCAGGCAGCCGTTGTGGATTCTAACTGATCAGATCAGATTAGAAGGAGTGACGTACGCCCACGTTGAAGGCTTTGTCACCGGTACCGGATTCGCTGTTGTTACCAACAGTGTAGCTAGCGCCGTTTTTGTTGTGGATCTTAGCGTACGACACGTAGGTGCTGGTGCGCTTCGACAGAGCGTAGGAGTAACCCACGGCCCACTGATCAGCGTCACGGTTCGCGACTTCTTTGTCGTTCTTACGGGTGTAAGAAGCCATCAGGGTACCAGCTGGGCCCACTGGAGCGGTCAGACCGATCAGTGCAACGCTGCTGTCTTTCGATGCCACTGGAGCAACGGTGTAGCCGAATGGGTTAGCGCTGTTACCCAGTGCCGAGCTGTTGGTGCCGGTGTCTTTGCTGTACGCAGCGTAGGCTTTCACGATCGCGAAATCGTAGTTCGCAGCGATCAGGGTGTTGTGGCCAACGGTGGTGCTCAGTTTTGGCGACACGGTGTCGTTGTTACGGGCGTTGGTTGCTACGCGCACGTTCAGAGGACCGTTCGAGTAACCAACGTAGGCACCGATCTGACGCTGTGCCGAAGCATCGCCAGCTTGTTCGCCAACGCTGTACGATACGGCGCCAACGAAACCTTCAACCACTGGGCTCTGGTACACGATAGCGTTGCTGTTACGGGTGTTGTTGCCAGCCACGCCGAACAGGTTTTTAGCGGTACCAGCGTAGCCCATTGCGAATGGATCAGCTACGTCACGTACGGACTCGTAGTAAGGGGTGTATTGACGACCCAGGGTCAGTTGACCAGCGGTGGTCGATTTCAGACCAACGTAGGATTGACGGTTAGCGATCGAACCAGCAACATCGGACTCACCGGTGTCAGCTTTGATGCCCGATTCCAGTACGAAGACAGCGTTCAGACCACCGCCCAGATCTTCCGTACCTTTGAAGCCCAGACGCGAGGCCGAACCTACGCCGCTGGAAACTTTGGTGGTGTTGGCCACGCCGCCGCGCTCGCTCACCAGACCGGCATCAACGATACCGTAGATGGTGACGTTCGACTGGGCAAAGGCTGCAGCGCTGGTTGCGCTCAAAACGGCCAGGGCGATAAGGGATTTTTTCATAACGTGTTTCCTTCAGTTGTGTAGCTGTAAAAAGGTAAAGCTAGTATTACGGCATGTTCGGTGCTTTTCGACGCCGAATAAGGCGCCGTGTATTTGTGAGGGCAAACTCCCCAGCTGCCACAGTGCATAGCGGGATACGCTACGCGTTCACTTAAATGCGGCCGATACGGTCGCCGCTGGCTTTATCGCAACGCGGTCTACGCGTCGGAGGCGGCACTATACTGATGCTTTGCTTGCCTATCAAGAGTTCAACGCCAAAGATTGCCGTTGATTACTCTTGCCAGAATCTCAAAACGTCGGCATTTTACCGCATCGCAATATTTCCTGCCGATCCAGCCAACTAGCCCGGAGGCTCCGCCCGATTTCTTCCTTGCATACTGCCCGCCCCTTACGGTTCAGGCACTGTTGTCGGACCAAGTGAAAATAGCGACATTGCTATTAACCTGCACATTTTATACCGGAGTCAGCCCATAACGGCCTCGACTAATTGGTAATAAGCTTACAACTCCGCAGAAAGTTCAGCGATTTAAACGGGGAATTGGGGCTTAATACCAACTATATTCATCATCAAACGTAATATCACTGAATGAAATTCAGCTAACAGTGCGAGGTGTTGCGGCGCATCAGCAATTTGTAAGTAATTGCTACCTGTGACATTTACGCAACAGTTGCACGCTTAATCATTGCAGAAATTAACGATATATGTTTTTTAAACTTGTTTCATAGCATAGCCGACTAACAAAACAACAGTTCTAGGATGGCCAGCAAACTTTCCTGGAAAAAATATTTTGTCTATGACAAATTTTCCACGCGGAGCAGAATCACCCCGTACATTCAGGATGCCTCGGACATGTCGTGGACAAGCAGTTTTCCACGCATCGGCGCAGACAACTTGCGAGGGGCGTGCCATACTGAGCAGCATCAATCGAATGTAGAATGCTGGTCGCGTTATCCGGCGTGACCTAGCGCGTTGTGCACCCGGACCCTGTGCCAACTCTGGCGGCCACCAATAGAAAGGGGCTGCCGTAGCCTGATGATAAATAGAGAAAATACACCACTAGCGCTGAGCACAATTAGTGACGTGGAACGCGATACCGGCGTTGCCAAGGAGACCTTGCGGGTATGGGAACGGCGTTATGCTTTCCCGCAGCCGCTGCGTGATCCCAATGGCGAGCGCATCTACCCGCAGGAGCAGGTGCAGAAATTGCGTCTGGTCAAGCGGCTGATTGACCTCGGCTTTCGCCCCAGCAAAATCATCCAGCAGAGTGCCGAGGAACTGCAGGCACTGACGGGCCAGGCTACCCGCGTCAAACCCACCTCGGTGCCTGCGCCGGAACTGCAGACCTATCTAGATCTGTGCAAGAGCCACCAGATGGAAGCCTTGCGCCGCAAGCTCTCGCAAGCGCTGCTGATGATGGGCCTGAAAAGCTTCGTCATCGATCTGGTTGCCCCGCTCACCGCGCTGATCGGCGAAGCCTGGGCTAGCGGCATTCTGGCCACCTTCGAAGAACACCTGTACACGGAATCGCTGACGGTGGTGATGCGCAGCGCCATCTTCGCCATGCCCCAGGCCAACGGCAACAGCCAGGGCGCACCGCGCATCATGCTGACCACCCTGCCGCAGGAGCGCCACGGTCTGGGCCTGCTGATGGCCGAAGCCATGTGCGTAGCCGAAGGCGCCCACTGCATCTCGCTCGGCGTGCAGACACCGCTGATCGACATCGTCGAAGCGGCCACCGCGCAGCGCGTCGACATCATCGCACTGTCCTTCTCGGTCGCCATGAACCCCCGTCAGGCCCTCGATGGCCTGGCCGAACTGCATACCCGACTGGCCGGCCACGCCGAACTGTGGGCCGGCGGCAGCAACGTCGCCCTGAAACGCCGCCGCCCCCCTTACGTCCGGGTCTACTCCCTGAGCGACCTCCAGAGCGCAATCACCGACTGGCGCCAGCGCCACGGCCGCTAAGCCGCAGGCAGAACCCGGGGTCAGATCCGACATCCGGACAAAATTTGACTCAAACCAACTTTTGTACGCTTGCCGGATCTGACCCCAGCGGACGATGGGCTGTTAAAATAGCTATTTCCCTGTGTCCGGCATTGCCGGACCTTCGCTTGAAGCGCCCGCAACCACATGTCCATGTTTAGTTTCTTCAAGAAAAAGCCTGTCACGCCGCCTGAAGCGGCCACCCCGGTCGCGGCAACTGCCGCCACACCGCCCTCCACACCGGCAACCACGCCGGCACTGACGCCGCAGCAGCCGCTCGAGCCAGCACTAATCGAAGAGCCCGCGCCACGCCTGTCGTGGATGGCGCGCCTGAAAGCGGGGCTGTCGAAAACCTCCAGCAATCTGTCGGTACTGTTTGTCGGCGCCAAGATCGATGACGATCTGTACGAGGAACTCGAAGCGGCCCTGCTGATGGCCGATGCGGGCGTCGACGCCACCGAGTACCTGCTGACGGCCCTGAAACTCAAGGTCAAGCAGGATAAGCTGCTCGACGCGGCCGCCGTGAAGGCAGCGCTGAAACAGTTGCTGACCGAATTATTGCTGCCCCTGCAACGCCCGTTCGAACTGGGTCGCCATCAGCCGATGGTGATGATGATTGCCGGCGTCAACGGTGCAGGCAAGACCACCACCATCGGCAAACTGGCCAAACATATGCAGACCCACGGTCAGTCGGTGCTGCTGGCTGCGGGCGATACTTTCCGTGCCGCAGCCCGCGAGCAACTGATGGTGTGGGGCCAGCGCAATAACATTACCGTCATCTCACAAGCCTCGGGCGACCCCGCCGCCGTCGCGTTCGACGCCGTGCAGTCCGGCAAAGCACGCGGCCATGATGTGGTGATGGTCGATACCGCCGGGCGCCTGCCAACCCAGTTGCACCTGATGGAAGAACTGAAGAAAGTCCAGCGCGTGCTGGGCAAAGGCATGGACGGTGCGCCCCACGAAACCCTGCTGGTGATCGACGGCAATACCGGCCAGAATGCACTGGCGCAAGTCAAAGCTTTCGACGATGCACTGCACCTGACCGGGCTGGTGATTACCAAACTGGACGGCACCGCCAAAGGCGGCGTGCTGGCCGCCATCGCCCGGGTCCGGCCGGTTCCCGTGTATTTCATTGGCATCGGTGAGAAGATTGAGGATCTGCAACCCTTCGTGGCGGCCGATTTTGTCGACGCTTTACTTGGTGAATGACCGGACTAACGCTCCATGATCGAATTCCGCAACGTTTCCAAACAGTACACAAGCGACTCCTACGCCCTGCGCGACGTGTCATTTAGCATCGCCAAAGGTGAACTGGTATTTCTGGCCGGTCCTTCCGGCGCCGGCAAATCCACCCTGCTGAAAATGCTGGCCGCCATGGAGCGGCCCAGCAGCGGACAGGTTCTGGTCAACGGTCAGGATATCGGCCGCATCCGGCCCGCCGCCGTGCCCTCGCTGCGCCGCAATCTGGGCCTGATTTTCCAGCAACAGCGCCTGCTCAACGACCGCAGCATTCTGGCCAATGTGATGCTGCCCCTGCTGGTCACGGGCGCTTCGCACCGCGAAGCAGCCAGCCGCGCCCGCGCCGCGCTCGACAAAGTCGGTCTGGCCGAGCGCGCCGAGGCCCAGCCGCTGTCGCTGTCCGGCGGCGAACAGCAGCGCGTCTCGATTGCGCGCGCCATCGTCAACCGGCCACAACTGATTCTGGCCGACGAACCGACTGCCAATCTCGACCGTACCAGCGCCAATCGGGTGCTGGAAGCGCTGCAAGCCTTCCATTCGGTCGGCGTGACCTGCATTATTTCCAGCCACGATGAACAGATGCTCGACGCGGCCGCCCGCGTGATCCACCTGAATCAGGGCCAACTGGAGGAAGCAGCATGACTTACTGGTTGCGACAGCACCGTTACGCACTGGGTGCCGCACTGCTGCACCTGCGCCGCTCGCCGGGCGGTTTCCTGTTCAATATTCTGGTGGTGGCGATCGCCCTTGCCTTGCCGTTTGCCGGCGTGACCATGCTCGACAACGTGCGTCCCATGTCGGAACAGCTATCCGTCGATCCGGAACTGAGCGTGTTTCTGAAGCAGGACACCGCGCGCGAGCAGGCACTGGCACTGGCCTCCTCGCTGCGTCAGGCGGTGCACGACAAGCAGGCCAAAATCATCTTCACGCCGCGCGAAAAGGCGCTGGAACAGCTACGCGAAAAAAGCGGGCTGGCCGATGTCCTGACCACGCTCGGTGACAATCCCCTGCCGGACAGCTATGTGCTCAAGCTGGACGCCTTCCGCCAGGCCCAGTCGGGTGGTGATGTCGATCTGCTGGCCGAACAGATTCGCACCCTGCCCGGGGTGGAATCGGTGCAAGTCGATTCAGCCTGGGTAAAACGGCTGGCAGCCCTGATCAATGTGCTGCGCCTGGCGCTGCTGATTCTGGCCGCCACGCTGGGCACGGTGGTGGTAGCGGTGATTTTCAACACCATCCGCCTGCAAGTGATGACCCAGCGCGAAGAAATTCTGGTCTGCAAACTGATCGGCGCCACCGATCTGTTCATCCACCGCCCCTTCTATTACACGGGCGCCCTGCTGGGCCTGTGCGCCGGCGCTGTGGCGCTGGGCGCAGTCGCGCTGGCCCTGCAGCCACTGAATCAGGCAATTGCCGAATTTGCAAGATTGTACGCCTCGGAATTCCAGCTGACGCCTTTGCCGCCACTGGCCATGGCCGGTCTGCTGGCCCTGTCCGCCGGACTGGGCCTGATCGGCGCCATGCTGTCCGTGCAACGCCATCTGTCGCGTCTGAACTAGACCACAGGCCGCCCTAGCGGCCGGGTGACACTGCCCGGCCGCCAACTCCCTCCTGACTCCGTGCGGCTCCGCACGGACTGGCTGCCCCGCCCAGCCTATCCTGTGACGAGATTAAGTCCCCCCTAAGACCGGACGCGCATTGTATGCGTCGCGGCTATAGTTTTTTTGCTATCGATGCGATATATTGTCTCGATTGGCACTCAACGACAGAGAGTGCTAATATATCTGCACTGACGAGCAACTGGTCTCTGCAGCAAACTTGCACTACGAAGACGCACTCACTACTAAGGAATGACTATGACTACGATGTCCGCACCGACTGCTTTGGTACCGGTCACCAATCGCGCCTTGGGACTGGGATTTACCGGTAATCTGGGCAATATCGATGCCTACATTTCGGCCGTCAACCGTCTGCCGATGCTGAGCCACGACGAAGAAATTTCGCTGGCCCAGCGTCTCAAAGAACACAATGATCTGGCCGCCGCGCAGGAACTGGTGCTGTCGCACCTGCGTCTGGTGGTCTCGATCGCCCGTGGCTATCTGGGCTACGGCCTGCCCCATGCCGACCTGATTCAGGAAGGCAATATCGGTCTGATGAAAGCCGTGAAACGCTTCGATCCCGATCAGGGCGTGCGTCTGGTGTCGTACGCGATGCACTGGATTAAAGCCGAGATGCACGAATACATCCTGAAGAACTGGCGTCTGGTCAAAGTGGCCACCACCAAAGCCCAGCGCAAGCTGTTCTTCAATCTGCGCAGCCATAAAACGGGGCTGGACGCGATGAGCCCGTCCCAGATCGACCAACTGGCCAAGACTCTGGACGTGAAGCGCGAAGAAGTGATCGAGATGGAAACCCGTCTCAGCGGTCGCGACATCGCGCTGGAATCGCCCACCGACGACGAAGACGACAAATTCGCCCCGATTGCCTATCTGTCGTCCGAAGCAAGCGAACCAACCCGTGTGCTGGAAGCGCAACAGGTGACCCGTCTGCATTCGGAAGGGATCGAACAGGCACTGGGCAAACTGGACGCCCGTTCGCGCCGTATCGTCGAAGCGCGCTGGCTGGCCAACGACGATGGCAGTGGTGCCACCCTGCACGCACTGGCCGATGAATTCGGCGTCTCGGCCGAACGGATCCGCCAGATCGAAGTGGCGGCACTGAAAAAAATGAAAGGGGCACTGGCCGACTACGTCTAAGCCAGCGCTGCCCGACCGCACAGCCGCCCGGTTCCCCCGCGCGGCTGTTTTTTTTCGCCGTCAGGGACGCTGCTCCCAGCAGTGCGCCCAGCTTGTGATGTTTTTGTTAAGCTTGTTGCGTGTCCGGCTCCCGACGCGCACCCTGCGCCGCACCGAGGTTCATCATGAAAACCAGCCTGCTACGGCAACTCGTCATTCTGCCTCTGTTGATGGCCAGCATGGCCCTGCTGCATGCCTGCAGCGTGAGCGTGGGTCGCGCTGACGCGGCGGCGCCCGACGCAGCGGCGCCCGACGCAGCGGCGCCCGACGCGACGGCGCCCGACATGATTACTCGCGAGCTAGTCCTGACTCAGGGTGCTAGCGTGAGCCTGACGCCGGCAGTCAGACCCGGCACCGCCGCTGATGCCAGTGCGACACAGCTGACGCTGGAACGCATCAACGATAGCCGCTGCCGGCAGGGCATGGTATGCGTCTGGGCCGGCTACATCAGCTACAGCTTCGTACTGACCGGCCCCGGCGGACGCAGCAATTTCGTGCTGTCGGAAAATATGCCGAACGCCAGCGCCAGCACCACCCAGCAAGGCTGGACCATTACGCTCACCGGACTGGAACCTCAAGCGGCCCCAGCAAAAAATGAAACCGCGCCGCAATATCGGGTAAGCTTGAGGGTGAGCAACGCACCTTCATCCTAACCCGAGTCCGCGACCCATGACCCAGCTCCGCCGCCCTGCCCGCACCCTGCTTGCCAGCACCCTCATCCTCAGTTTCATCGTACCGTCAGCAGCCTGGGCCAAGACCCCGGTCGCCACCGGTACCGGTGGCGCGGCGGCCACCATCAGCGAACCGGCCACCCAGGCGGCACTGACCATCCTCAATCAGGGTGGTAACGCCATCGATGCGGCAGTGGCCGCTGCGGCGACACTGGGCGTGACGGATCCGTTCAGCTGTGGCATCGGCGGTGGCGGCCTGATGGTGATCTATCTGGCCAAGGATAAACGCGTGATTACCCTCGATCACCGCGAAACGGCACCGGCCAGTTTCAGCCCCACGGTATTCCAGCAGGATGGCAAGGAACTCGATTTCGACACCGCCGTTGCCAGTGGCATGTCGGTCGGTGTGCCGGGCACGGTACGCGGCTGGCATGAAGCGCTGCAACGCTATGGCAGCATGTCCTTCAAACAAGTGCTGGCCCCCGCCATCGGCGTGGCCAGCCGGGGCTTCCCGGTGAGCGCCAACTTCAGCCACCTGATCGACGAAAACCTGAATAAATTCAAACTATTCCCGGCGACTAGCGCGCTGTACCTGAAAGATGGCAAGGCGCTGCCGGCCGGTACGCTGCTGCGCAATCCCGATCTGGCCAAGGCTTACCGCGAGCTGTCCAGTGATGGCATCAAGGTGTTTTACGAAGGCAAGATGGGGCGCGCCATCGTCGCCGCCGTCAACCAGCCGCCTGTGGCGGCAGGGGTTAAAGTACGCCCCGGCAAGATGAGCATGGCCGATCTGGCCAACTACGAAGCGCGCATCCGCCAGCCCATCCACAGCACCTATCGTGGCTATGATCTGTACGGTATGGCCCTGCCCAGCAGCGGCGGCATCGCGGTAGCCGAAGCGCTCAACATCCTGGAAGGCTATGATCTGAAAGCCCTGCCGCGCGCCCAGGCCGAGCACCTGTATCTGGAAGCGAGCCGGCTGGCGTTTGCCGACCGCAATGCCTATCTGGCCGATCCCGAATTTGTCGACGCACCGGTCGCCGGCCTGCTGAACAAAGACTACGCCAGCCGTCGCCGCGAACTGATCAACCCGCAACAGGCCACGCCGCATGCTTCGGCAGGCGATCCCTACCCGTTCCAGAACGATGTCAGCGTGCCACTGCGTCCACGCAACAACAAACTGCTGGCCGAAGGCGCCCACACCACCCACCTAACCGTGGCCGATAAGCAAGGCAACATCGTTTCCTACACCTACACCATCGAATCGTGGGGCGGTAGTGGCATCGTGGTGCCCGGCTATGGTTTCCTGCTGAATAACGAAATGACCGACTTCGATTTCTCCGGTCCGGCGCCGAACGTGCCAGAAGCGGGCAAGCGGCCGCGCAGCAGCATGTCGCCCACCATCGCCTTCCGTAACGGCAAACCGGCCTTCACCATCGGCAGCCCGGGCGGCGCCACCATCATCACCACCGTGCTGCAAACCATCGTCAACTACGTCGATCTGGGCATGAGCATGCCTGATGCGCTGAACGCACCGCGCCTGTCCGAGCGCAACGGCATGGCCACCGATGTGGAGCCGGGCTTCGCCGGCACGGCGCAGGCCCAGGCGCTCGAGAAAACCGGCCAGCGCTGGGGCCAGCCGGAAGAAATCGGCGCGGCCAATGCGCTGGTCTTCAATCCCGACGGCACCATCACTGCCGTCAGCGAAGGTCATCGCCACGGTGTGGGTAGCGCACTGGTGCAAAAACCCGCTCACTAGTGCCATGCCGCCAGCATGAACCTCGACCTGAACTATGCTGAAGCGTTTGCCACCAGCGCCGGTTTTGTGCAAGGGCTGCTGGCAGTACTGCTGTGGCGACACCATCAGCGCCAGACCCGCTGGGGTCTGCGCTGGATCGCCGCCGCGATGGCCTGCTCGGCCCTCATCAATCTCAGTGCCCATCGCCTGATCACGCCCTTCCTGGTGCATGGCGCCCTGATCGGTGCTCCCAAGCCGGTGGCGCTGTTCCTGCTCCTCATCGGTTTTGCCTGCCTGAGCGCACTGACCGTTGGCTTGCGTGCCTATACGGGGCGGCAACGCTACAGTAGCCGCAAGGAATTCCTGCTGCTCTGGCCTAGCCTGCTAGTGATCGTGGTGCTGCTGGCGCGCCGCTTTCCGCTGGTGGGCGACCTGTGCTCGGTCGCCATCTTTCTGTACTGTGCCTGGCAAGTCGCGCAAGCGGCACGCAGCGAGCGTCATGCTGGCCATCAGCTGCTGTGTGCGGTGCTGTGCATCCAGCCCCTGTCGCTGGCAGGGATGCTGGCGTCCGGCATGGATGCAGCACTGGTACGCTATTTCTCCGCCCTACCCTTCACCCTGATCGGCGTGGTACTGCTATCGGTCAGCCTGAACCGTCTGCGCGACACACTGGCGCAGGAATTGAACGCCCGCAGCGCTGCCGACAAGGCCTTGCGCGAACAGCAGGCCTTGCTACTGACCACCCTCGATCTGCTGCCGGAGCCGATGGCACTGATTGACCTCGACAGTGGTGGCTACCTGGATGTCAACCGGCGCTGGGAGCAGGTGTTCGGCTATCGCAAAGCCGAGGTACTGGGGCAGACCAGTGCGCAACTGAGTATTTTCGAGGCGCCCGGTTTGCAGCCTACCCTGATCCAGCAACTCGACAGCGCCGGCATGCTGGCCAGCATCGAGCGCGATTGCCGGCTACGCGATGGCCAGTACCTGACCTGCGAAATCTCGGCCAGTCAGATCGCCCTGCACGGGCGCCGTGCCGCCATCTGGCTGATCCGCGACATCAGCCAGCGCAAGCAGAATGAAGCGGAAATCCGTCACCTCAACACCACACTGGAAGCACAGGTGGAACGCCGCACCGCCCAGTTGCAGACGGCCCAGCATGAACTGCGCATCAACGAACAGCGTTTGCGTGCCGTGCTCGACACCACCGGCGACGGCATCTGGGACTGGGATATCCGGCACAGCAGCATGTATAACAATGCCCGCTGGGCAGAGATGTTCGGCTATCCGGCACAGGAAGGTCAGCATGCCATCAGCGTATTCATGGAACACATCCACCCCGAGGACCGCGCCAGTGTGCAGAGCGCCATCGAACACAGTCTGGCGAGCGGCGAGTCCTACTGCCACGAGCACCGTATGCAGCGCTGCGACGGCAGCCTGATCTGGGTACACGACCGCGCCGACATCACCGAGCGCGACGCCAGCGGTAAAGCGCTGCGCATGATCGGCAGTGTGGCTGACATTACCGAGCGTAAGCTGGCCAGTCTGGCACTGGCGCGCGCCAAGGCTGATGCCGAGGCCAGCAACCGCGACCTGCAGCAGGCACTCGACCATCTGAAACAGACCCAGGAACACCTGCTGCAGTCGGAAAAGCTGGCGGCACTGGGCGGGCTGGTGGCCGGCGTGGCGCACGAACTGAACACGCCGATCGGCAATACCGTGACCACGGCCAGCACCTTGCTCGACCATGTGCGCAGCATGCTGGTCGCCAGCGAAAGCGGTACCCTGCGCAAGACCCAGCTCAGCGACTTTCTGGCCAACAGCCGCGAAGCGGCCGAGCTAATCCAGCGCAACGCCGACCGCGCCTCGCAACTGATCACCAGCTTCAAACAGGTCGCCGTCGATCAGACCAGCATGCTGCGGCGCCGCTTCAAACTGGCCGAGGTGGTCGCCGACGCGGTCTCGATGGTAGCGCTGAACCTGAAGCGCCAGCCGATCCAGATCGATTTGCAAGTGCCAGACAGCATACAACTCGACAGCTTCCCCGGACCACTCGAACAGATCCTCGCCAATCTGCTGCAGAACGCCGCCATCCACGGCCTGCTGGGGCGCAGCGCACTGCAGATCCGTCTGAGCGCACGCCCTGCTCCGGAACACCCGGCCAGCCATGTGCTGCTGGAATTTAGTGACGATGGCGCGGGCATGTCGGCAGACACCGCGCAACGCGCTTTTGATCCCTTCTTCACCACCCGCTTCGGTCAGGGCGGTTCCGGACTGGGCCTGTACATTGTGTACAGTCTGGTGCACGGCGCTCTGGGCGGCGACATCGTGCTCGACTCGGCACCGGGACAAGGCTGCCGCTTCCTCCTGACGCTGCCACTCACCGCCCCCGAGCCGCACCCTGAACGCGGCCCCGCCGGCGCTAGCGCGCAACACTAAGCCGCGTTTAAGACTATGCCAACACACTGGCAACTTCACTAACCGGGAGTTGCGATGAAAAACTGGATGCGTGCCAACAAAGGCTTTGTACTGTTCCTGATGCTGTTCGGTATTTTCCGCACTGCCGTGGCGGACTGGAATCCGATTCCCTCCGCCTCCATGCACCCCAATCTGCTGGAAGGCGACGTGGTGTTCGTCAACCGGCTGGCGTATAACGTCAAACTGCCGCTGACCGACATCGTGCTGGGTCAGACGGGCGAACCGCAACGCGGCGACATCGTCACCTTCTCCTCGCCACGCGATGGCACACGCCTGATCAAACGGGTCATCGCCCTGCCCGGCGACCGTGTGGAAATGCGCAATGAACAGCTGATCATCAACGGTCAGGCCGCCGATTACGACGGCGTGGTGCGGGGCGCTGAAACCATCCGCGGGGTCGGCCAGCTGACCGCTTTGCAGGTCGGTGAAACACTGGCCGGCAGCCGCCCGCACACCATCCAGCTGATGCCGCAGGTACAGGCACGACGCGACATGGCCCCCGTCGTGATTCCGGCCGGCCAGTACATGATGCTGGGCGACAACCGCGATAACAGCGCCGATTCACGCTACATCGGCATGGTGCCGCGCGCACTGCTGATCGGCCGCGCCGAACGGGTACTGGCCTCGGCCGACATCGAAGGCAACTGGCTGCCGCGCACCGAACGCTTCGGTATGAGTCTGTATCCGGCCCACTGAATCACCCAGTCTGGGCGGCTACGCTGTAGCACTCGCCCTACTCGCCACGCTGCTCATGCTGTAACGTCAAAAAAAACGCCACCACGATGCTCGATCGGGTGGCGTTCCGAAGTCCGGGGATCAGGGGATCAGGGGATCAGGGGATCAGGGGATCAGGTTACCGGAGCAGGATTAAACAGCACCAGCGCGTTATGCAGCTGCCATTTCTCGGCCCAGGTCTGACGGCCGCTGGCCACCTCCAGCAATAACTGGAACAGCTCCCAGCCCACATCGGCGATCGTCGCCTCGCCACTGGCGATACGGCCGGCATTAATATCCATCAGATCGTGCCAGCGCACCGCCAGCTCATTGCGCGTCGCCACCTTAATCACCGGCACCTCGGCCAGACCATATGGCGTACCACGGCCAGTGGTGAACACGTGCAGATTCATACCGGCGGCCAGCTGCAGCGTGCCGCAGATGAAATCGCTGGCTGGTGTGGCCGCATAAATCAGGCCTTTGCTGCTCAGCTTTTCACCGGGCGAGAGCACCCCGGAGATTGGGCTGCTGCCGGATTTGACGATCGAGCCCATGGCTTTTTCGACGATGTTGGAGAGACCGCCTTTCTTGTTGCCGGGCGTGGTGTTGGCGCTACGATCGACTCCGCCGCGCTTCAGATAACTGTCATACCATGCCATCTCGCGGATCATCGCTTCGGCCACTTCCGGTGTAGCGGCGCGCGCCGTCAGCTGATCAATTCCGTCGCGCACTTCTGTCACTTCCGAGAACATCACCGTGGCGCCGGCACGCACCAGCAGATCGGTGGCAAAACCCACTGCAGGATTGGCCGTGACGCCGGAGAAGGCATCGCTGCCACCACACTGCACACCCACCACCAGTTCCGAGGCCGGAACTGTTTCGCGGCGGCGCTGATTGAGTGCCGCCAGATTGGTTTCAGCCTGCTGCATGATCGATTCGATCATCGACATGAAGCCAATGTGCGCAGCATCCTGCAGGCACACCAGCGCCGGCTCGGCGCCGCCGCCATTCTGGATCGGGATCGAACCTTTCGGGAACAGCCGCGCAGGCTGCAGCTTTTCGCAACCGAGACTAACCACCATGGCCTGACCACCAAAGTTGGGGTTCAGCGTGATATTGCGCAGGGTACGGATCGGCACCATGGCGCCCGGCGCGTCGATCGCCACGCCACAGCCATAGGTATGCTCGAGCCCCACCACATCATCCACATGCGGATACTTCGGCAGCAGTTCTTTTTTAATCCGCTGCACCGCAAAATCCACCACCCCGGAGACGCATTGCACGGTGGTGGTAATTGCCAGAATATTGCGGGTTCCGACGCTGCCATCCGGATTACGGAAACCCTCGAAGGTATAGCCTTCCAGCGGCGCGACTGGTGGTGCCAGATTGGTCGATACCGGCAGGTTGACCAGTTCGCGCGCATCCGGCATCTGCACCTGTGCTTCACCCACCCAGCTACCGGCGGCCAGATCACAGGCCGCATAGCCGATCGTGACGTTGTAACGCCGCACCGGATCGCCCTGTGCCAGCGCACGCAGCGCCACCTTGTGCCCTTGCGGCACCGCCTCTAACAGCGTCAGACCACTGGCAAATACGGCGCCCGCAGGCAGGCCGCCGTCATTGACGACGATGGCGACGTTATCGTTTTCATGCATCAGGATGTAGCGCGGTGTTGCGGCGCTGCTCGGTGTGCTCATCTGGCGTCCTTTACCGGGTTCGGCATCCCGGAATCGTTGTAATTTTGCGGTAACTGGTCATAGAAAAAGTGGTCAGGCCACTTTTACCAGTCCCTTCCGCAGTCTCCGTGTGGCCTCTGCGCCACATATGAATTTGTCTTATTTATCATGTACTTACATTAATAAATAGTACTTCTCTGCTGCTCCACCACGATTTTAGTATGACAGCTAAAAATAAATTTGGCTAGTCCACATTGCATCTTTGGTCTGACCACTTTAGAATGGCCTGACCAGATGGCGAACTTAACGCCGCGACAAGTTGATGAGACCAAGAGACCCTAGTGAAGAAGCCTGCCCTCCCTGTTGAAAGCAATGCCCACGAACCGCGTCTGTACCGGGTAGTGGCCAATCGCATTCAGGATCTGATCCGCGACGAGCACATCGTCGGCGGCGAACGTCTGCCATCGGAACGCGACCTGTCCACCAAGCTCAATGTCAGCCGCGCCTCGCTGCGTGAAGCGCTGATCGCGCTGGAACTGAGTGGTGTGATCGAAGTGCGTGGCGGCTCCGGCGTGTATGTCAGCGAAGTGGCCGAACCGGCCGCCGCCGACCTGCCGGAGGCAGGCCCCGGTCCTTTCGAAGTGCTTTCGGCACGCCGTCTGATCGAAGCAGAAATCGCCGCCATTGCTGCCCGCGTGGCCACCGACAGCGCCATCGATGCGATCCTGACAGCGGTCGTCGAGATGGAACAGAACCACGACAACTACGCCAGCAACGAGCAGGCCGACCGCAACTTCCATCTGGCGATCGCGCGTGCTACCGGCAACAGCGCGCTGGTCGGATCGCTGAACTATCTGTGGGACCAGCGCGGCCGCCTGTGGCACAAACTCAAAGAACACTTCCAGACCGAAGAACTGCGTCAGGAAACCCTGAAAGATCACCGCCGTATTCTGGAGGCCATCGCCGCCCATGATCCGGCTGCAGCACGTAAAGCCATGCGCTCCCACCTGGAACGCGTGACCCGTACCTTCTCGCGCGGCTAACCGCCAGCGTAGTAGCAAGCAACTAGAAGCAGGCAGTAACGCAGGACCGGCCTCGATGCCGGTTCGCGAAAAAAAGTAATCAAGTTATCGACCGGTTTGCAACCTCGGCGCGCGTTCAACGCAGCGTCCCTCGTCGCAACGGCACGGAGTACGCGAGGTGCTCCACACACGCTAGCGCTTTTCAGCGCGCGTATAACTTTATTAAAAAGACCCAGGAGACCCGCATGAAACAGTCCGCACCATCGGCACAGCAACGCTCTGCCCACCCCCGCTTACTGCTGTCAGCCATTACGGTTGCCGTACTGACGCTGGCGAATCAGGCCGCAGCACAGCAAAGCGGTGAAGCCGCCATAACCCGCGTCGAAGTAACCGGTTCCAGCATCAAGCGTCTGGCCAGCGAAGCCTCGCTGCCAGTGAGCACCGTCAAGGCTGAAGACTTTATCAAGCAGGGCATGACCACGCTGGCGGATGTAATGATGACGCTGCCGCAGTCGGCCTCGCTGGCACCATCGAACGCCGGCTCCGGCACCAACATCAATCTGCGCGGTCTGGGTGTCAATCGCACACTGGTCCTGCTGAACGGCCGCCGTCTGGCCAACGAAGCAATCGCCGACGGCTACGCCAATCTGGACGTGATCCCGATGAGCGCCATCGCCCGTGTCGAAATCCTGCGCGACGGTGCCTCCTCGATCTACGGTTCCGACGCCATCGGCGGCGTGGTCAACTTCATCACCAAAACCTCGTTCGAAGGCCTGAGCCTGACCGCTCAGGCAGTCCAGCCGGAACGCAACGGCGGCGGCGACGAACAGCGCGCCAGCATCACCTGGGGTAAGGGCAATCTGGAACGCGACGGCTGGAGCGTGTACGGCACCATCGACGCACACCAGCGTACCCGTCTGGCATCCTCCGATCGCGCCGACCTGAGCTCGGCAGCACTGCTGACCAGCATCGGCCGCGCGCCAACCCTGGGGACCGGCGGCAATGCCACCCCGGCCAACTTCACCACGGCCACCAACAAAACCGCACAGAATCCGTACGGAACCACCGGCTGTCTGGCACCGTACTCGATCAGCGGCCAGAAGAGCACCTGTATCCTCGATAACAATGAATACGGCACCGCGCTGTACGCCAACCAGCAGGTCACCTTCTACGCACGCGCTGCGAAGAAAATCAGCGAAGATCACATCATCACGATCGACTACTCGCGCGGCGAAGAATTCATTCTCGGTACCAAAAATCCGACCAATGCACTGGCCGTGAATGGCGTCAGCGCCTCCCTGCCGTCGACCAGCAAATGGTATCCCGGTAAAGCCGGCGGTGTCCCAGCCGTCGCAGGTCTGAACAATGCAGCGCTAAACGTCACCTGGGCAGTGGCCGATCTGGGTCTGGCGACCACCAAAGACGTGCAGCTGAACCAGCGCTTTGCGATCAGCGACGAAGGAAAATTCGGTAACTGGGACTACAAAGCTGGTCTGGTAGTGGGTATCTCCAACCGCGATAACTACTATAAATCCGGCTACGTCAAAGGTCAGGGTCTGCTCGATGGCCTGAAAAACGGCGTCCTGAATCCTTTCGGTCTGCAGGATGCCGATGGCCGCGCCTACCTCGACACCATCAGAGTCGATGGCGAGAAAAACCGTACCTCGAAATCCACCTTCACCGGCATCGACCTGACCGCCAGCCGGACGCTGATGGATCTGGAAGGTGGCTCGATGGCGCTGGCACTGGGCGCCGATCTGCACCGTGACACCACCGAAGACACCAAGCTGCCGATTACCAGCGTAGTGACCTATGCCGCCAGCTCGCCATCGCATGGCGAAGGCCAGCGCAATGTCGCAGCACTATTCGCCGAACTGAATGTACCGCTGACCAAAACCCTGGAACTGAACGCCGCCGTGCGGGACGACCATTTCAGCGACTTCGGTAATACCATCAACCCGAAAATCAGTTTCCGTTACGAGCCAAGCAAGCAGCTGATGTTCCGCGGCTCGGCCAATACCGGCTTCCGCGCACCGACTCTGTTCGACCGCTACGGCTACCGCCTGCCGGGTGCCACCGGTCTGACCTCGGCCAAGTGGGATGATCCGGTGCTTTGCCCTGGTGGCACGCCCGGCGTAGCCGGCACCGGTAAAGCACTGGCCGGCTATGTCGCCTCGACCGTCTGCAACACCACGCTGCCGAAACAGACCGGTTCGAACGCAGAGCTGGTTCCGGAAAAATCCAAAGGCTTCACCTTCGGTACCGTGTTCGAGCCAAGCAAAAATTCGTCGATCTCGCTCGATTACTGGAACATCAAGATGACCAATATGCTGGCCAACTTGCCAGAGCAGGTCTACTTCCTCGATCCGGTCAAATACGCGGCCTACTTCGTGCGCAATGCTGATGGCACCATCAACTTCATCAAGAACACCACGATGAATCTGGGTGGCCAGAAAGCTGCCGGTATCGACGTCTCGGCTTCGTATGTGTTCCCGCGCACTGCCTACGGCACCTTCAAAGCATCGATTGATGGCACTTACCTGACCCAGTTCGACAACCAGCTCGATAACGGTAGCCCTTACGTCTCGAACATTGGTCAGTTCGGTCTGGCCAGTAACGGCACCACCTCCAGCCTGCCGATCATCACCTTCCGCTGGAAACACACGCTGAAGCTGAACTGGGCCGCCGGTAACTGGAACAGCCAGCTGACCCAGAACTACAACTCCAAGTACACCGACCAGAACCTGGTGGCGCAACAGTACTGGCGCAACATCAATTCCTACAAGGTATGGAATCTGACCACCACGTACAGCGGCTTCAAGAACATTTCGGTCACCGCAGGGATCACCAATCTGTTCAACGTGAATCCGCCTGTGACCAACAGCAGCCTGTATAACTTTGGTTACCTGAGCAGCGCCGCCAGCCCGATCGGCCGCGCCTACAACGTCCGTGCCACCTATACCTTCTAACGAGTCTAACGATGTCTAAAGTTGAACAGCAAGTGACAGGCCCCGGCCGTCGCCGCTTCCTGCAAACCCTCTCCGCGGCCGGTCTGACCGGTGCCGTGGGTCCGGCAGCAGTGGCAGCGACCGGGGCCGCCGATCCCTGGAAACAGGCTGACGCGATCATCCGGCGCGTGCGCCAACCGCTGAAATTCCGTGCCGAAGATTTCATCGTTACCAGCTACGGCGCGGCGAGCTGCGAAGTTCGTCCCGTCACCGCGTGGACTTCGTTTACCGAGTCGGATACGCTGAATACCCCGGTGGCAGGTGCGCACGATTGCTATCCGGCGATCGCCGCCGCCATCGCTGCCTGCCACAAGGCCGGTGGTGGGCGGGTAGTGATCCCGGCCGGTAACTGGCTGTGTGCCGGCCCGATCGTGCTGCTGTCGAACGTACACGTGCACCTGAAAGCCGGTGCGCACGTCTATTTCAGCAACAACCCGGCCGACTATGCCAAGTATGGCGCTTACGATTGCGGCAAACATGGCAAGCTGTCGATCACCCGCTGGGAAGGCAATGACCTGCTGAACTACTCGTCGATGGTATACGCCCACGGCCAGAACAACATCGCGCTGACCGGTGAAGACTGGACCAGTATTCTGGACGGTCAGGCCGGTGTGACTTTCGACGGCGATGTGGATTGCTGGTGGTCGTGGAAAGGCCGCGAGAAACCGAATTGGGCCGGCGACATCGCTGCCGGCACGGGCAACTACGTCAAGCACACCAAGGGCAAGACGGAAGTGCACATCAATCCGCTCAATCCGGTTTCGCTGCGCGAAGTAGCGCCGCATCTGAGCGAAGCAGAAGCGGCCTTTATTCAGGGACCGAGCGAAAAATGGCGCACCGATTCCTACTTCCTGCGTTCGCTGGCAGAAGCCCGCGTGCCGGTGGAGAAACGCATCTTCGGTATCGGTCACTATCTGCGCCCGCACATGGTGCAGTTCATCAGCTGCACCAATGTGCTGTTCGAAGGCTATCAGACCACCAACACGCCGTTCTGGCAGCACAATCCGGTCAACTGCCACAATATGCATGTGAAGAAGATCTATGCCAACAGCATGGGGCCGAACAGTGATGGTTTCGATCCGGAGTCGTGCACCAATGTGCTGATCGAGGACTGCCACTTCAACACCGGCGACGACTGCATCGCGATCGACTCGGGCAAAGGTCCGGACATCCAGTTCGGCCCGGCCAAGGACATCGTAATCCAGAACTGCAAAATGCAGAGTGGTCACGGTGCCCTGACGCTGGGCAGCATCATGTCCGGCGGGATCGAGAACATCTATGCACAGGATCTAGTGTTCGAAAACGCCCACTGGGAAACCGACCCGCTGAACATCGCGATCCGCCTCAAGACCAATATGAGCCGTGGCGGCTACCTGCGGAATATGCATGTACGCAATGTGCAGATTCCGAACGGCATCCGCACCACGCCAGCGTTCTACTCGACCTTGCCGGGATCGCTGATTCCGACCAAGAGTGTGGCCACCTCGGCCGGTGGCATCATCACCATCGACTGCGGCTACGATCCGATTAACGATAACGTGCGGATCCGTCCACCGAGCGTCAGCCATGTACGCATTTCCAACGTCACCTGCGCCAACGCTGCCACCAAAGCCGGTAACTTCTCCTGCTATCAGGCAGTGGTGATACTGGGGCCGGTAGCCTCGGATTACAACGGTCCGGGCAAGCCAACCATCCTGCCGGTATCTGACATCGAGATCAGCGATTGCGATCTGGGTACGCCGGTCAATGCTGCACAGCCGCTGTATCTGTACAACGTTAAAGGTCTCAAACTGAAAAACGTCAGGATCGCCGGCAAGGTGGTCAATCAAACTCTCTCCGCCTGAGTTGAAGCGCCGGTCCGCTCTGCGGCCGGCGCTTTTTTTTCACACCCCAGCCGCCCATGAAACCATTCCGATTCTGTCTCGCCACCCTGCTGGCCTGCTGCACCGCGAGCGTCTGCAGCGCCGCTGACCTGCCCGTGAAACCTGTGCGTCTACTGCTGGTTGGCGATTCCACCATGGCCAGCAACAGCGGCTACGGTGACGCCTTCTGTGCCCGCGTCAACCGCGCCAATACCTGCCTGAATCTGGCCAAAGGTGGCCGCAGTTCCGGCAGCTTCCGCGCCGAAGGCCGCTGGGACGAAGTGGAAGGTCTGCTGCGCGGCAGTGCTGCCTACCGCAGCACCTATGTTCTGATCCAGTTCGGCCACAACGACCAGCCCGGTAAACCGGGCCGCTCGACCGATCTGCAAACCGAATTCCCCGTGAATATGGCGCGTTACGTGCGCGAAGTGCGCGCGCTGGGTGGCATACCGGTACTGCTAACGCCACTCACCCGGCGCAGTTTCACCCAGGGTGTGCTGGAAAATACTCTGCAGCCGTGGGCCGACGTCATCCGCACCACGGCAGCGCAGCAGCAAGCGGCACTGCTCGACCTGAATGCCGACAGCTACGCCGCCGTGCAAGCCATGGGCGAAGACGCCGCCGATACGCTGGCGGTCGCACCCCGTCCCGACACACTCAGCGAAGCGGCGCTCGCCAGCGGCAAAGTGGAACTGGCTGGCGCCGCCAAATCGGCCTTTGACCGCACGCACGTGGGCAGCAAAGGCGCCGCCTTGTTCTCGCGCATGGTGATGGACGAAATGAAACGCGCACTGCCCGAAGCGGCTGGCTACTTCAAACCCGAGAACGAACAATGACGCATAAACCGCGACTGCGCTGCTCACTGGTGCTGCTGGCGAGTCTTGCCTGCGCAGCGAGCAACAGCGCGCACGCGCAAGACACGCGTAAGGTCACCGAGCCCGTCGTACCACCCGTGTGCGCGCTACTGACGCCGGCCAGTGCAATGGATGCCGCCAGCCAGATCCAGCACGCCATCGATCACTGTGCAGCGGGTCACGCGGTACGCCTGTCAGGCCGGGATGGCCGCAGCGATTTCGTGGCCGGTCCGCTGACTTTGCGCAGTGGCGTCAGTCTGCTGATCGATCAGGGCGTCACACTGTATGCCAGCCGCAATCCGGCCGTGTACGATCGCGGCAACGGCACTTGCGGACGCATCACCGATGCCAGCAAAGGCTGCAAGCCGTTTATCAGCGCCAGCAAGACTCAGGGCAGCGGCATCTACGGCGAAGGCATCATCGACGGTCAGGGTGGCCGGGTGGTGGAAGGACTGAGCGAATCGTGGTGGCAACTGGCACGTCGCGCCCAGAAGCTGGACGCGCACCAGAACGTGCCACGCCTGATCGAAATCACCGACGCGCGCGACTTCACGCTGCACCACATCGCGCTGCGCAACTCGGCCAACTTCCACGTCACCCTGAACGGCGTAGATGGTTTCACCGCATGGGGAGTGCGCATCGACACCCCGGCCACGGCGCGAAATACCGACGGCATCGATCCTATCTCGTCGCGCAACATCACCATCGCGCATAGCGTCATCCGCACCGGCGACGACAACATCGCCATCAAGGCCAGCGACAAGGGACCGTCAGAAAATATCTCGGTGCTGCACAACCGCTTCTACAGCGGCCACGGTATGTCGATCGGCAGCGAAACCATGGGCGGCGTACGGCGCGTACTGGTGGACGATCTGACGCTTGATGGCAGCACCTCCGGTCTGCGCATCAAGAGTGACATTTCACGCGGTGGCAAGGTCGAACAGATCCGTTACCGGAATGTCTGCCAGCGCAACGTCAAGGCACCGATCGATTTCAGCACCCGCTACAACCCGCGCGCCAGCGGAACCCTGATTCCTGTGTATCGCGACATCACACTCGAAGCGGTGCACAGCGTCACCCCGGGACGCGTCACCATCACTGGCTACGATGCCGCCCATGCCCTGCAGGTCACGCTGGATCAGGTCAGTATTGCTGACGGCGCTGGGCGCAACATCAGCGATGCGTCCGTGAGCGGCAATATCGCCGTGCCGCCAGCAGACAGCTGCGCCGGCCGCTTCCTGCCCTACCCCGACATGGTCGCTGTCGCCACGCGCCCGCAACTGAGTCTGGAACAGGCCAAACAATACAGCTACGCCGAAGTGCTCAAGTACGTCGGCGTGGCCGGACAGGAGCGCATCGACCCGTGGGATCCGCTCAATGATCCACTGGCACGCGGCGCCAGCTTTACACCGGACTATATCGTCGATCCGCAAGCCCGTGCCGATGGCGTCAAGCGATTCCACAGTGTGCAGCAAGCTGTCAGCCGGGCGGTGGCCGATAGCAAGCAGAATCCGGCAAAACGTCTGTATCTGCTGATCCGTCCCGGCGTCTACCATGAACTGGTGTATATCCCTGCCGTCAGCGCACCACTTACGATGTATGGTGAAGGCAAGGATGCCAGCGCAACCCGCATCACCGCCAGGCTGGATGCCTCCAACAGTGGCGCAGAATATGTCGCCCGCCATGGCGCACAATTCCGCGACGCGGCGCCGGAAGTGCAGGCGATGTATGCCACCATCAAGGATCGCAATCTGATCCAGACCATGGCCACTGCCACTGTCTGGGTGCAAAGCAAGGGCTTCCAGGCGCGTAACCTGACGTTCGAAAATGGCTACAACAAGGATACCGGCAACGCCCGCGCCGAAGAACTTCCCAACATCAACAACGTCCACCATCAGGCGCTGGCCCTGCAGGTCGACGGTGCGGATAAAGCCCAGTTCGAAAACATCCGCCTGATCGGTTTTCAGGACACGCTGTTCCTCAAGTCGCCGCAGCTCGGTAGCACCTCGCGCAGCTTCTTCAACAAGTCCTACATCGAGGGCGATGTCGATTTCATCTTCGGCGATAGCACCGCCTATTTCTACCAGAGCGAAATCCGCACGCTGGGTGAGCGTGGCACATCCTATGTGGCGGCGCCGGACACCCACCTCGACACCCGCTACGGATTTGTCTTCGATAACTGTCACTTCAGTCATGACAATTCCGCCAACGCCCGTGCCGGCAAGTTTTACCTACTGCGTCAGTGGTTCCACAGTGCCCGCTGCAGTCCCTACGCGCCGGTCGCCGTCGATGGCTACGCCTGCACCTATGGTCCTAGCAACGGCTATCAGGCGCCCAAAGGAACGGTTGCACGTAGCTCGCTGGAAGCGGTCGGGAAAATGGTGGTGCTGAACTCGCGTATCGGCAGCCACATCAACCAACTGACGCCCTGGGCGGACTGGAACAAGCCGGGCACGTTGGCTTATCGTCCCGCGCAATACAACGCGCAACAGCACTGGAACTATCTGCGTCAGGCTGGCATCGATCCGCAACGTGATCTCGGTTACACGGAAGCGCCACCGGCCACCAGAATCTTCCTCGGTGAATTCAATAATTCGGATGAATAGGACGTACAACATGAGCAAGCAGGTAAACAAGAGCGTGAACCAGAGCGCGAGCATCAACACCCAGCGCCGCAATCTGATGAAGGCCCTGCCGGCAGCCGGCATGGTCGCTGCATTGCCAGCCAGCGCCAGCACCGCGCCGGACCCGTGGTTGCGCGCGCAGGCCATCATCGACCATGTGTCGAAACCGCTGAGCTTCCGCCAGCAGGATTTTCCGGTCACTGCCTACGGCGCCAAACCGTGCAGCATGGTGAAAGTGCGCGCGTGGATTTCCTTTGAAGAGCAGGATGTGGTTGATACCCCTGCGCCCGACTCGCCCGACTGCTATCCGGCCTTCCGCGCCGCGATCGAAGCCTGTCACGCCGCTGGTGGTGGCCGTGTGCTGATCCCCGCCGGACGCTGGTACTGCGCCGGCCCGATTGTGCTGCGCTCGAATGTCCACGTGCATCTGGCGGCCGGTGCCCAGATCTATTTCAGCAATCAGCCACTCGACTATGCCCGCTATGGCGAGATCGATTGCGGCAAACATGGCAAGCTGTCGATCTCACGCTGGCAGAGTAACGACTGCCTGAATTTCTCGTCGATGATCTACGCCTATGGTCAGCACAATATTGCACTGACCGGTGCCGACTGGACCAGTACGCTGAATGGTCAGGGCGGCGTGCCGTTCAACGAACAGGGCGATTGCTGGTGGACTTGGAAGGGAAAACTGAAAACCCTGAACGCGGTCGCACAAGGCTCGACACCGAATTTCAGCAAAGGCAAGATGTCGGAGAATACCGAGAATCCGCTCAACGCGCTCTCGCTGGCCGACATCGCACCGCAACTGACCGAAGCCGAACGCCTGCTGATACAAGGTGACGGCCAGCGCTGGCGCGCCGACGCACAGTACCTGCCGGCACTGTCCGAAGCCGGTGTGCCGATTGCCCGCCGCGTGTTCGGCATCGGCCACTACCTGCGTCCGCCGATGATCCAGCTGATCGGCTGCACCAATGTGCTGCTGCAGGGTTACCACGTCACCCACACGCCGTTCTGGCAGCACCACCCTGTCCATTGCCGGAACATCGTGATCCGCAACGTCCACTGCGAAAGTCTGGGCCCCAACAGCGACGGCTTCGATCCGGAAGCCTGCGACCATGTACTGATCGAAGGCTGCACCTTCGACACCGGTGACGACTGCATCGCCATCAAGGCTGGCAAGGATCTCGACACCCAGTACGGTCCATCGCAGAACATCGTGATCCAGAACTGCATCATGCAAAGTGGTCACGGCGCCGTCACGCTGGGCAGCGAAATGGCCGGTGGCATCCAGAACGTGTACGCTCAGAAGCTGACGTTCCAGAACATCAACTGGGCAACCAATCCGCTGAATACCGCGATCCGTCTGAAGACCAATCTGAATCGCGGTGGCTACCTGCGCAATTTCTTCGTGCGTGACGTGAGCATTCCGAACGGCGTGCAGACCAGCCCTTCGTTCTACGCTTCGCTGCCGGGTTCTCCGATCCAGTCCAAGACCGTGGCTACTGCCGCCGGCGCAATCGTCACCTTCGATTGCGACTACACCCCGACCAGCGACAACGTGCGCACCCGTCCACCGATTGTGGACAACGTCCATATCTCTAACGTCCGCACCGGCAATGTCCGCACCCGTGATGGCAAAACTGTGTCCTGCTATCAGGCCATCGTGATTCTGGGCCCGGTCGCCTCCGATTACAACGGCCCGCTGCCGGTGCCACCGGTGCCGCCGGTGACCAACGTCAGCATCAGCGACTGCGATTTCGGTACACCGGTCAACACCGCGCAGCCATGGTTCCTGTACAACGTCAAAGGACTGACGCTGAAAAACGTCACCATCGGCGCCACCGTGCATAACACCACGCTGGAGCGCTGAGGCTCGCTGCTAATCTCGTTTATACTGGGCTGCCCGGTTAGCGGAGTCCAGCCATGCGAGGTCTTAGTCCTGTCAGCCCTTTCATCCCTCTGATCACCCTGCCCATGCTGCTGGCAGCGGGCGCCCACGCGGCGCCCGTTGAAGCACTCAAACCGATGGCTTTTCTGGCGGGGCACTGCTGGAAAGCCAGCTTCGCCGATGGCAAAACCATCGACGAGCACTGTTTCCAGTGGCAGTACCAGGGCCATGTACTGCGCGACGTCCACACCGTACGCTCACCCGGTCGTCCCGATTATGTCGGCGAAACCCTGTACTACTACGATAGCGCCAGCGCGCAGGTGGCGTTTCTGTATGTGGAAAACGGCGGTGGCTATAGCCGTGGGACTATGATTGCCGATGCCAGCGGACTGGATTTCCCGGCCACCGATTATGTCGCCGGGGGCAAAGTGCTGCGCTACCGGGTGCGCTGGACGCCGACCTCGGAAGACAGTTATCTGGCTCACAGCGAGATGCAGATCGACGGCAAATGGATCACCCAGTTCCGTCTGCAATTGAAAAAGCAGTGAACCACGCGGCTGCGTGGCGCACTGCTTTATTCAGAATAGTCCCTTAAGCGGCGAACAGCGTTTCGGCCACGCCCTGTGCGCCCGGTTGCAGCAGCACTACCGCACCACCCCACTGCGCATCTTCCGGCTTGCCGGAAATGATAGAGGTGACCATCAGCGTATCGAGATTCCTGCCGCCGAACGCACACATGGCAGGTTTCAGCATTGGCACCTCAACCCGACGATCGAGTTTGCCGTCCGGAGTGAAACGCAGCACGCAGGCATCGTCATTCCCGCACACCCAGTAGCAGCCATCGGTATCGATCGCCGCGCCATCCGGACGACCGGCGAAACTGCTCATGTCGGCAAACACCCGGCGCTTCGACGGAACACCTGCATCGGTGTCGTAATCGAAGGCCCACACCATGCGCCGCTGCGGATGCGAGTCCGACAGATACATGGTGCGTCCATCGGGCGAAAATGCCAGACCGTTCTGGGTCAGCAGTTCGCTCACCACCGGCTCGGACAGACCGCGCACCGCATCGTAGCGGTACAGCTGCCCGACTGCGCGTGCTGCCGCCATATCCATGAACATGGTGCCACTCCAGAAGCGTCCCTGACGGTCGCAGCGACCATCGTTAAAACGCATCCCGGCATCCAGACCGCTGGCCGGTGCTGCCAGCTTGCGCTGTAGCGCCGTACCGGCGTCGCCCAGTTCCAGCGCGAAGATGCCGCTTTCCATGCCCGCTATCAGCCCGCCATCCGAACGTGGTGCCACACAGGCCACCATTTCATCCGTGCTCCAGAAGCGCGTTGCACCGCTGCTGGCATCCAGACGCCAGACACGGCGCTGCGGAATGTCAACCCAGTACCACGCACCCTCTGCGGCATGCCAGGTCGGGCTCTCGCCGACCTGACAACTGACCTCGCTTAGCCGTTCCATACCAGATCACCGTTGACCACGCGCGGAATGTTCTGCGGATTGGCATCAGCCAGCGCTTCCGGCAGCAGATAGGATGGCACATCCTGATAGCAGATCGGACGCAGGAAGCGGTCGATTGCCGAAGCACCTACCGAGGTCGTGCGGCTGTCCGAAGTAGACGGGAACGGACCACCGTGCACCATCGCGTGCGACACTTCCACACCGGTACCGAAGCCATTGAACAGAATCCGGCCGACTTTACGCTCCAGCGTAGGCATCAGCTTCGCAGCCAGTGCGCGGTCGTCGGCAGTGGCGTGGATGGCCGAGGTCAGTTGACCTTCGACGTGTTCGGCCACTGCCAGCATTTGCGCTTCATCGTCGCACACCAGCAGCAGCGAGGTCGGGCCAAAGATTTCGCCTTCCAGTGCTGCATTGCTGAGGAATTCGCTGGCAGGTACCTGATACAGGAAGGCCTGCGCCGCGCAAGGCGCTGCGCTGCCCTGACCGGCCGCCATCTGGCGCACACCGTCGATCGCGGACAGCGTGCTAACCCCGGTCACATAGGCTTTATGGATGCCGGGAGTCAGCATGGTCGCTGCTGCTTTGGCGCCGATGGTGCCGCCCACTGCCGCCACAAACGCATCGAGCTTGGCGCTCTTCAAACCAACCAGCATGCCGGGATTGGTGCAGAACTGGCCGGCGCCCATGGTCAGCGAATCGGCAAAGGCTTGCGGCAGCTTAGGATTGTCCAGCGCACCCGGCAGCAGGAACACCGGATTGATCGAGCTCATTTCTGCGTACACAGGAATTGGCTCCTTGCGGGCAGCTGCCGTACGCATCAGCGATACGCCGCCAGCGCGCGAACCGGTAAAGCCGACTGCCTTGATCGCAGGATGGCTCACCAGTGCCTGACCGATGGTCTGACCGGCGCCGATCAGCAGCGAGAACACGCCTTCCGGCATGGCGCATTCCTGCGCTGCACGGGCGACGGCCTTGCCCACCAGTTCCGAAGTGCCGAGGTGGGCCGAGTGGGCTTTCACCACCACCGGGCAACCGGCTGCCAATGCCGAAGCAGTATCGCCACCGGCCACCGAGAAGGCCAGCGGGAAGTTACTGGCGCCGAACACGGCTACCGGCCCCAGACCGATTTTACGCAGGCGCAGATCGGCGCGTGGCGGGGTGCGTTCCGGCAGTGCCGAATCCAGCGTAGCCGACTGCCACAGACCATCGCGCACCACTTTCGCGAACAGACGCAACTGGTTGCAGGTACGGCCACGTTCACCTTCCAGACGCACTTGCGGCAAACCGGTTTCCAGCATCGCGCGTTCGATCAGCGCAGGACCCAGGTCCATGATGCGCTCGGCGATGGTTTCGAGGAATTTGGCGCGGGCTTCCAGACCGGTGGCGCGATACACATCAAACGCCTGCTCGGCCAGTTCGCAGGCGCGCTGCAGATCGGCAGCGCCAGCCAGCCCGAATGCGGGCTCGATTTCCACGTTACGCGATGGGTCTACTGCCTTCATCGTGCCTTCTTTGCCGAACAGCGTGCTACGGCCGATGATCATTTCGCCTGCAATTTGCATAAAGCCTCCGTTAGATTTTCCTCAGTGCGACCTCGCCGCACTGGTAGTGATGTTGATAGTTATGCCGATAGTTGTGCCGATTGCTGCAACACCGCTGCGGTGTTCAGCATAACGGCCATGCTGCAGCGTTTGCCGCCCACTCAGGGTCGGCAAAACACCAGCAGCAAAAACGCCCGCGCCGGTTTCCGCATCAGCGAAACCGGCGCGGCAAGTATACTCCGCTATCGCAAACTGGTGCGATCAGGGCTGCTGATATTGCGGCCCGGGCACGACAAACGCGCCCCCCTGATACATCGTCGCGCGATCATCGGCAGCCGGATAGTTGCCCGTCGGCGGGAATTTATCGGCGAATTGCAGCGAGCTGTCTTTCGGACGGAAGCCCAGATGTTCGGCCTTGCTGTTATCCCACCAGCTAGCCGGATTGGCCGACGCACCAAACATGATGGTGTGGCCAACCCGCGGAGTGAACAAGGCACTGCGCAGCGCTTCCACCAGATCGTCGTAACTGAACCAGGTCACCAGCATGCGCGGGTTGAGTGGTTCGGGGAAGGACGAGCCGATCCGCAGGCACACCGTCTCGATGCCGACGCTGTCGTAGTAGTAGCGCGACAGCGACTCGCCGAAGCATTTGCTCACGCCATACAGACTGTCCGGACGCATCGGGCTATCGGCATCGATGTAGTCAGTGGTCTTGTAAAAACCGATGGTGTGATTCGAGCTGGCGAACACCACGCGCTTGATGCCGTTCTTGTGCGCCGCTTCGTACAGATTGTAGGTACCGGCGATATTCGCCGCCATGATGTTCTCGAAGGTGTTCTCGGTCGAGATCCCGCCAAAGTGCAGCACCACGTCCACGCCTTCGAGCAGCTTCAGCACGCCGGCCTTGTCGGCCAGATCGCAGCGCACCACTTCCTCGCCTTCACCGGCAGGCGCCATCTCGCCGATATCGGACAGCCGCACCACGTCGGCCCACGGCTTGATGCGCTCGCGCAGAATTTTCCCCAGACCACCAGCAGCGCCGGTCAGCAGAATACGTTTGAATGGTTTACTCATTTTTCACCCGAAGTGATTGGTTCGATTTCATCACACATCGTTAAGCTGCACCGCTGCAGCGCAGCGCCACAGCAGTGCCTGGTCATGCCGGAACTGACGCCAGCTTTATTGCGGGCCCTGCTTGCGGATCAGCTTATCGAGCATAGCGCATTCTTCTTCCGTCAGGTCGGTCAGCGGTGCGCGCACCGGACCGGCATCATGGCCGACCAGACGGGCACCGGCTTTCACGATACTCACCGCGTAACCGGCTTTGCGATTGCGGATTTCCAGATACGGCAGGAAGAATTCGTCGAGCATGCGATTCTGTTCGGCGTGGTTGTCCGAGGCCACCGCGTGGTAGAAATCCATCGCCAGTTTCGGCATGAAGTTGAACACTGCCGACGAGTACACCGGCGTACCGAGTGCCTTGTAGGCGGCTGCATAGACTTCTGCGGTTGGCAGGCCGCCGAGGTAGCTGAAACGGTCACCCATGCGACGCCAGATCGACACCATCAGTTCGATATCGCCTACCCCATCTTTGAAGCCGATCAGATTCGGGCAACGTTCGGCCAGCTTGGCCAGCGAATCAGGCGTCAAACGGCAGTTAGCGCGGTTGTACACCACCACACCCAGACGGGTAGCTTTGCAGACCTCTTCAACGTGCGCCACCAGACCATCCTGGCTCGCTTCGGTCAGGTAGTGCGGCAGCAGCAGCAAGCCGTGGGCGCCAAGCCGTTCGGCTTCGCGGGCATAGGCGGCCGCCACGCGGGTCGGGCCACCGACACCGGCCAGAATTGGCACTTTACCGGCGCAGGTATCGACGGCGGTCTTGATGATATCGCTGTATTCCTTGGCTTCCAGTGAGAAGAACTCGCCAGTACCGCCAGCGGCAAACAGCGCGCTCGCGCCGTACGGTGCCAGCCACTCCAGACGCTCGATATAGCTCGACTTGCGGAAATTACCTTCCGCATCGAAGTCGGTCACCGGAAACGACAGCAGTCCGGAAGAGAGGATTTTTTTGAGGTCATTCGGTTGCATACAGTCTCCAGTGTGTGGGGGTGGATGTGAGCGGTCATCCCGCCTTGTTGTATGACATCGTACAACTATATCGAAACGTGAGCAAGCGATTTAGCAAAAACTGCCCTTGCTACGCGCGCTTGCCCCGCAGGTGTTGCGATTCCTGATGCTGAGTTAGCCGTTCTGCGCGACGATACCGTCCTGCGCACGGCGCAGACGTTCGCGACTATTGCTGAGATGGGTACGCATCGCGGCACGGGCCGCTTCCGCATCCTTGCGCGCGATGGCGTTGTAAATATCTTCGTGCTCGCGGTTCAGGCGTTCCAGATAGGCACGCGGCTCGTCCTGCGCCAGCCGGGCTGAATCGATACGGGTACGGGGAATGATGGTGTGACCAAGATCGCTGAGAATATCGACAAAATAACGGTTGCCGGTAGCCTGCGCGATCAGTAAGTGGAACGCCACATCCGATTCCACCGAGCCCGCCTGCTGTTGCTGGGATGCCTGAATGCGCTTGAGCACCTCGCCCATTTCCTGCACCTGCGCCTCGCTGCGCCGGGTTGCCGCCAGCCAGGCCGCTTCCGTTTCCAGACTGATACGCAGCTCGAGGATGGCCAGCACATCGGCAATGGTGCGGATGGTGTCGGCAGAAAACCGCAAGCTGGCCGGGGGTGGTTCCAGCACAAAGGTGCCGATGCCATGGCGAGTCTGCACCAGCCCGGCTGCCTGCAGATGGGAAATCGCTTCGCGCACCACCGTGCGACTGACGCCGTGCATGGCCATGATGACCGATTCGGTCGGCAGCTTTTCGCCCGGTTTCAGCGTGCCCGCCTGAATGCTGCTGGTCACCGCTTCCACCACACCCTGAGCAAGATTACGGTGCTTCTTCATCGGCACAGAGGGAGTGGCGGGAACGCTAGGCTGGTCGGTATTCGGATTCATGGCATGCCAGAAGTTGTATGATGACCAATAGCATACACGCTAAGCGGCTCTGCGCGTAAGGGGCAGCGCATTACGCCACCCGGCAATCCTGCATCAGGCCAGCAGCGCGGCACTCATCGAGGCGGCATCGTCGGCCGATTCGGCCAGCATCTGGCTGAGTGCCACGTTGCCGTCGACGAATTCCGCCAGACTCGGGTGCGCCGCTTCGGTGGCCAGTGGCGACGCCACGGGTGCCAGAAAACGTGCCACCAGCAGGGTATCGCGCAAGCCTATCGGCGGCGGCAGCAAACTGGCACCACGCAAGGCCACGATGGCCTGACTGACCGGCTCTGGAATCGCCATTTTCTTCATCATCTCGCGCGTGATGATTTCCTGCGCGGCCCCCTGCCACCGCTCCGGATGATCCAGCAAGCCCGGCAATTCATCGGCACAGGACAGCAGATAGAAGCCGCCCGCCTCGTGCACAATCGCGGCAAACAGCGCGGTATCGGGATCGGTATGGGTCAGCTTGCGGCCGATAATATAGGACAGTGCCGCCACATGGGCGGTGTGCTGCCACAGCTGGTCGGCCTTGGCGCGCAGCAGCGGATCGTTGATACGGTTGCCGAACTGGCGCACCACCATCGCCGCCGCCATCGAATACAGATGGCGGAAACCGAGCCGCTGCACCGCCACCCGCACACTGGTCACCGGCGTGCTGCTGCGGTTAAACGCCGCCGCATTCGCCAGCGCCACCGTCCGGGCGGCCAGTTGCGGCTCGGCCAGCACCTTGCGGATCACATCTTCCGTGTTGCAATCAGGATCAGACAGTGCCAGCTGCAAGCGTAGCGCGGCATTGACGCTGGTCGGGAACACCAGTTCACCGCGCTCTGCGCGACTGACCACTTCAGCGTAATCCTTGAGTTTTTCCATCGCTTGATTATAGCCTTAGCGAGGACAGCAGGATTATTCCCCGAAGAAACTTTCTAAGAAGTGTGCAAAAGTTCCCATTTGACAAAATCGCCGCAGCACTGCCAGCTCAGCTGCCCAGATTCAGCGTCAGCGTGGTGCTGCCATACACTGGCGTGACGTTGCTAAAGCCGTCCACGCTAATGCTGGTGTAACGACCTTTCAAGCTGCCCGCAGTGAGCACCACCAGACTGTCGCCAGCCTTAGGTTTGTAGCCACTGGCAAATTTAATCCGCAGCGTACCGCCGCCCAGCGTGGCCGTTCCTGCCACGCTCAGACTGCCCTGCCCGTTTGCTCCAAGCAGCATTTCCGTGCCGGTAGCGCCGCTCAGCTGAGTGAATTTTCCTGCCAGCTTGAGCGCCGCAGGCGCGTTCACGACCAGCGTACCGCCGCTTACATACACGTCACCCGTACCGAACGCCGTCACGGAATCACCCTGCAGGCCACCAGCCGTCAATTCGACGCCGCCACTCCAGCTGTTATTGCCCGCCAGCTTGAGCAAGCCCGTACCCTGTTTCACCAGCTTGCCCGTACCGCTGATATCGTTGCGCCAGCGGTCCACTGCATGGAAGCCAGCTTTGCTCGCGTCCATGCTGATGATTACGTTACCGGTGAAGGCAGCATAGCCATCCGCCGCCGCAAACAGATTCAAACGCCCCCAGCCTTCTGCATCATCCATCACCGGATAGCCCGACGGCAGCGCCGTGGTTTTCAGCACCACACGGCGCTGTGCATCGCTCAGGTAAGGTTGACGGGTTTCCAGCAGCACTTCCGCACCTTTCGGCACCACCGCAGTCAGATTGGTCGCGGCGATCGCGCTGAAACCATAGGTGCTGCGGCGCAGATAATTACCGCGATTCACACTGTAATCGGCAAAGCGATCGTTGGCTGGCGTACCGGATTGCGCGAACGCTGCAAAGCTGTCCGGATTGGTGCCGGTGGCCGCCATCAGGGTGGTGTGCGCCTGCGCCAGCGCTGCCGCCTTCTTGGCGGCATTGGCCGGATCGGCCAGGTTGGCAGCGGCACTGGCCTGACCGAGTATGCGCCCGCTCAACACATCGAGGGGCGAATGCATACCGGACAGAATCCGCGATTCACCCAGCTCCAGACCACGGCTGAGAATTTCCTGATAGCGTTCAGGCAGGGCGTAGGCCATGGCCACCGCATCCCGTACGGCTTCGGCCGAGTGACCACTGGTAAAACCGCCATCCGTGGCCGGCGTGCTGCTCTTGGCCGGCACCAGCGCCGGCAGCACCTGCACGCTGCTACTCCAGCGATATGGGCGGGCATATTTGTAAAAGCGTTTAGCCGGTTCGGTGGAAGCATTATTGCCAACCAGATTGACCAGCTCCACCACGCTACCGAAAGCCGGATTGGCACTGCCAGCGACGCCGGTATTATTGCCAGTGTCGTTGTACAGCACGCTGGTCGCATCCGCTGCGACGCCGTTAATCGAGGTAGTCTGCTGGGCCGCATTGCGCCAGGCCGCCGTCAGCGGGCCCAGTCCTTCCGTGACGCTATACCCTTTGCCACGGCGGTCATCCAGATACGCCTGAACGCCCTGTGCATCGCTACGGTTGGCGGTCGCCGTCACCACGTAGCCGATATTCGCCGCATGCACGGCTGCGTTGAGCACGCTGCCATCGGGCGTGCCATCGTTGGGTACACCCGTCCATTTCGATGCCACCACAGCCGGGAAGCCTTCCACTGCCGCAGCGTTCACGCCGGCGTCGACGATTTCCGTGAGCGGCTTCCAGATCTGCAGGAAACCACCAAGCACGCGCACACCGGCATTGGTCGCCAGCGTCGCATAGCGGGCATCGCCGCGCTGATTGGTCGCAATCGTATCGACAAACGCAGTCACCGCGGGCACTGGCACCACCTCGGCCGCGCCCTGATCGGCCGGGGCAGCTGGCATCACCAGCGGCTGGTCTTCCACGTTGGAACCGCAGCCGCTCAGAGCGAGCGCAATGCTGACAGCGAGAATCAGGGGGCGGGGAGCGAAATGACGCATGGCAGAGTCCGTTACTGTTGGTTAAAGTGACGAAACAGTAACATTGCAATATGACATACTTATTACACATCGTATGACTTGCTTTGCGCTTAGGGACTTTACCCTAGGGAAGTTTTCCCCTGCGCTAGAGACAGCCCGCAGAAGCTGGCTGCCTCCCTATGCTTAGAGGTGCGCGCCTATCTGCGGCAGCAATTCCTCGAAGGTGCGACCCTGACCGTTTTCGCCAATGGCGTGCATCTTCCACTCACCATTATGGCGATACAGCTTGCTCATGATCTGCGCCGAGTGCGGTCCCTGCACCGACAGATTGAAACGCGCCACTTCCTTGTTCTGCGTCGCATCGAGCAGACGGCAATAGGCGTTTTCTACCTGAGCAAAAGTCTGGCCCGTAAAGCTGTTGACGGTAAATACCAGACTCTTCACCGTATCCGGCACGGCATTCAGATCGACATTGATCTGCTCATCGTCACCATCACCGGCACCGGTGCGGTTGTCGCCCGTATGCAGCACACTGCCGTCGCGACTACGCAACTGGCGGAACCAGATCACGTCCACCGGACGCCCGGCCTCGTCGAACATCACGCAGGACGCGTCGAGATCGACCGCTTCGCTTTTACTGCCGAAGCCGAAGAAGCCCTTGCTCTTGATGGCATCCCAGCCCAGCCCCATGGTGACGCGCCCGAGGCTACCGCCACCTTCTTTGGCCAGAGAAATTTTCTGGCCCTTGCTTAAACTGACAGTCATCGCTACTCCTTGATTGCTAAATTGTTTTACTGCGCCGCGCCGCGCTGCGCCCACAACTGGAACGCTGCACGATTACGCGAAGAGATCAGGATCTTGCCCTGTCCCGAGAAGCGCAACACCATGCCCTCGCCACTGGTCTGGCTATTCACCAGATTGCCGAGGAAGCCGCTATTCCCGCCGGTGGTGACGGAAATTTCGTAACGCAGCGTGCTATCCCAGGCCACCACGTGGGCGTTGTCGATAATCATGTCGTTACCGGGCGTAACCTCGAGTTGCGAGATCGCGCCGAAGCCCGACACCGCCACCTGCCCCACCCCACCCGTTTCCGTGATGAAGAAGCCGCCACTCTGGGCGAACAGGGCATTGCCGACACTCTGGGTACGCACTTTCAGGTCGACCTTGTCAGTGGCGGCCACAAACGCGCCGTCGCTGAGCAGGTACTGGCGCTGGCCCACATCGAGCACCTGCATGGCACCGGGCAGGCGTGGCGCCAGCAGGCAGTCGCCGCCGCTCCGCACAGCTTCGATGTGTTGCTGGAACAGTGACTCGCCGTTGGCAAAGCGCCGCATCAGCGCCGCGCCTATGCCACCGGTCATCTTGCCCTTCAGATCGAGGCCCGCTTCCATCATCACCATCGCATCGGATTCGCAATAGATTTTTTCACCATGAGTCAGCGACACGTGCAGGAAAGGATCGATATCACCGGTAATCGAAAATACAGGCATGATGTGCTCCCTCTCCCTTTAAACGCGTACGCCGAACGAGCTGGCCAGTGGGCCCAGACCGCCTTTGAAACCCTGGCCGACGGCCTTGAATTTCCAGTCGCTGCCGTGGCGGTAGACTTCACCGAAGATCATGGCCGACTCGGTCGAGCCGTCTTCCGACAGATCGTAGCGGGCGATCTCACCACTGTTGGCGCCGTTCATGCAGCGGATAAAGGCGCGCTGCACCATGCCGAAGTTCTGGCGGCGCTCGTCACCGTCGTGAATAGTGGCGCAGATCGCGATGCGTTCCACGTCGGCCGGCACGCGGGTCAGATCAATGGTCACGGTTTCATCGTCGCCATCGCCGGCGCCGGTACGGTTATCACCCGAGTGGGCCACCGACTGATCCGACGATTTCAGATTGTTGTAGAAGATGAAGTCGTTATCGGCGCGCACCTTGCCGTCGACTTTCAGCAGAAAGGCCGAACCATCCAGATCGAAGTCCTTGCCGTCCGTGCTACGTGCGTCCCAGCCCAGACCGACCACGATTTTCGACAGGCCGGGAGCTTCCTTGCTCAGATTAACGTTACCGCCTTTTTGCAGACTGATTGCCATGATGTAACTCCTAAAAAATACAGAGCGGACTTGGGTACTACAGGCGGCGTGCCGTGTCCGTTTTTAACGGCGCGCCGAATTCTTGAATGCTGGCTTACGCGGTGAGCGCAGCGCTGGCCTGCTGGCGACGGTGACGTACCGACGACCACACCGACGCGGCGATAAAGGCCACACCTATCAGACCGGTAAAGATTTCCGGGATGTGATACTTCATACTGGCCAGCATGATTGCGGCGAGGATACCGATCGCATAGTGCGCACCATGTTCGAGGAACACGAATTGATCGAGTGTGCCCTGCTTGACCAGATACACCGTCAGCGAACGCACAAACATCGCACCAATTGCCAGACCCAGCATGATGATCACTACGTCGGTGGTAATCGCAAACGCACCGATCACACCGTCAAAGCTGAACGACGCATCGAGTACTTCCAGGTACAGGAAACCACCGATACCGCCCTTCTTGACCAGATCACCGACATTGCTACCTTCTTCTTCCTTCTCCAGCAGATTGCTGATCGCATCGACTGCGACGTAGATCAGAATGCCCCACAGGCCGGAAATCAGCACCACCAGTTTCTGCGCTTCGCCTACCAGGCTCATCGAGCCCAGTAGGACCGCCAGCGAAATCATGACTGCAATCGAGGAGACCTTGCCCAGCGCGCCAAGCTTCTGCTCGACGTGGCCCAGCCAGTGCACTTCCTTCTCGTGGTCAAACAGGAAGTTCAGGAACACCAGCAACAGGAACATGCCGCCAAAGGCCGCCACTTCTGCGTGGTGATTGGTCAGATGCATCGAATAAGTCTTGGGATCATTAAGTGCCAGATGCCAGACATCCATGATGCCGATGTCGGCTGCCACCGCCACAATCACCAGCGGGAACAGCAGGCGCATACCGAACACCGCGATGATGATGCCGACGCCGAGGAACAGCTTCTGCCAGTAGTCATCCCAGGTCTTTAGAACGGAGGCATTCACCACCGCGTTATCGAACGACAGCGACACTTCCATGGCTGCCAGAATGGCCGCAATGCCCAGTGCCGACAGCGCGCCGCTCCAGCCGGTTAATGTATAGCCCCACCAGCCTGCTGCCGCGAGGCAGAGGGCTGTCACTAAAAAGGACACTTTGAAGTGTTTCATTTTTTTATCCCACGAGTTGTTTTAAGAATGTGATGCAGTGTAGGGATAAACGGACTTTTTAAAAATAGAAGATAATTGAAGCATTACTTCGAAAAAACAGAAGCTATGAAAACCTCCGGATTGAATTTTCGCCATCTGTATTTCTTTTACATGGTGGCCAAAGAAGGCGGCGTGACCCGAGCGGCAGAGCGACTGGGACTGGCCGTGCAGACCATCAGCATGCAGTTATCGCTACTGGAACAGAGCATCGGCAAGCAGTTGCTGGAGCCGCAGGGACGCCGGCTGGTACCGACCGAAGCGGGCCGGCTGGCACTCACCTATTGCGAGCAGATCTTCCTGCTAGGCGATCAGTTGCAGGATGCACTGGAAACCACCGAGGCAGGCAAGATGCGCCTCACGGTGGGCATTTCCGATTCGCTTCCCAAGCTGGTGGCCTACCGTCTATTGCAGGCAACCCAGCAACTGGAGCAGCAGGTAAGACTAGTCTGTATGGAAGATGAATTCGAATCACTGCTGGCCGATCTGGCACTGGGCAAACTCGATGTGGTGCTGACCGATCGCACGGTAAGGGCTGGCGGCAGTCTGAAAGTATTCAGCCACCTGCTCGGTGAAAGTGACATGAAACTGTTCGGTGCCGCCAAGCTGGCGCGCCGCTATCGCCGCAATTTTCCGGCCAGCCTGCACGGTGCGCCGCTGTTGCTACCAACCCGCAACAACGCTTTACGCGGCCGCATCGATGCGTGGTTCATCGCCCATCAGGTGACGCCGGAAATCGTCGGCGAGTTCGAGGACAACGCCATGCTCAACACCTTTGGCCGGAATGGTCTGGGATTATTCTTTGCGCCGTCTGCACTGGAAGAAGATATGGGTACCCAGTTCGGCGCCGTGCTGGTCGGCGACGCGCCGGAACTGCGCGAACAGTTCTACGCGATTTCCAATGCCCGCAAAATTACCCACCCGGCGATTACCGCGATTCTCAACACGGTGCAGGGTGGCCCATTCGCGATTGCGGAATAAGGACCCGACCAGCCATCGCGACAAGCACCGCTAGAGCAACTAGAGCAGCTCGCTCAGAGCATGCCGGCACACTTCCAGCAGCCTGCGCGCCGTCACCAGTTGCCGCTGGTAAGGCAGGATCGCCGCGCCGCTATTGCCACCGGCGGCCGGATGCAGCAAGGCGTCGATCTGCTGCAGGGAGCGGAAGCAATCGAGGAGCGCCTCGAAATCGGTCAGCACCTGACGCGCCAGACCGGCGGTGCGCACGCGCTGGCGCGCTGTGGCGATCAGCGTCAGCTCCGCATCGGGCGTCAGGGGCGCATGCAGGGCAAGGCCGCATACGCCCGACAGCAGCATGGCAAACTCGTTACGGGCACGCGCGTAACCGTAGATAATCTGCCCGATACTCTCGTATTGCCCAACGTCCATGGCTAGCCTGAAATATCATTTTTACAATGACTTCCACTATACCGCATGTCGGCGCGTGAATTTACGCACATTGTTGCTTCGCGGCTTATTTAGCGGCGATGACGATACGCGGCCGGACTTTACCCGGGATTTGGCCACGTCGTGGACCAGTCGCGGCGAGGTTTCGGTGAGGTTTCGGCCCAGTTTCGGCTAAGATACAGCCTTTATCACCGATGACGTTCAGCGTCGCCCTATGAATAACCTCCTGCTTGTCGTACTGGCTCTGATCCTGGTAGCTCTGAACGGATTTTTCGTCGCCGCCGAATTCGGCATCGTCACCCTGCGCAAAACCCGCGTGCGCGCCATCGCCAAAACCCAGGGACTGCGCGGCCGCATTCTGGGCATCGTGCATGGCGAACTGGATGCCTACCTGTCAGCCTGCCAGCTCGGCATCACCCTCGCCTCGCTGGGACTGGGCTGGGTCGGCGAACCGGCCTTCGCCGGCCTGCTGGAGCCGCTGCTGACGGCAATCGGCATCACCTCACCGGAGCTGGTGCACGGCATCGCCTTCGTATTTGCCTTCTGCGTGATCTCCTTCCTGCACATCGTGGTGGGCGAACTGGCGCCGAAGTCGCTGGCGATCCGCCTGCCGGAAGTGGTGGGACTGTGGAGCGCCCTGCCCCTATACGGCTTCTACTGGGCCATGTATCCGTTTATCTGGGTGCTGAATGCCAGCGCCGCCATGGTACTGCGGCTGGCCGGCCTGTCCGGCAAGGGTGGCCACGACAGCCATTATTCGGTCGATGAACTGAAACTGATCCTGCGCACCAGCCAGCCCGGCGAAAAATTCAACGAAGATGAGCGCAACATTCTGGCCCACACGCTGGATTTCAGCGATCTGGCCGTGTCGGACCTGATGCGCCCCATCAACGAGGTCATCGCCCTGCATGCGGCGCGCCCGCTGCAGGACAATCTCGACACCATGCTGCGCAACCGCTTCAGCCGCTATCCGTATTACGACAAGGATGGCGAGAGCGTGCTCGGGGTGGTACACCTGAAGGATCTGTTCTTTGCGCTGCAATCGGGCAAACCGATTACCGATCTGGCGCCGTTCCTGCGCCCCATCGAAACCATCGCCGCGCGCACGCCGGCACTGGAACAGTTCCGCCGCTTCCGCGACGGCGCGCCGCACTTTGCGCTGATCGGCGAAAAAGGCAAGCGCCCGCTGGGCTTCATCACGCTCGACAATCTGCTGGGCGCGATGGTCGGCGAAATCCACGACGAGTTCCGGCTCAATGAAAACGACTGGCTGAAGCAGCCGGACGGAACGCTGGCCGGCAAAGCCAGCCTGCCCATCTTCTCGCTGGAACGGGCACTCGGCATCGATATTGAAAACGAAGAACTGGGACTGGAAGAAATCGAATCGGTGGGCGGCCTGATCATGCTCAAACTGGGCGACATCCCGAAACAGGGGCAGCGCATCAGCTTCAAGGCCTTTGACATCGTGGTCAAGAAAATGAGCGGGCCACGCATCCTGCTGGTCAAAGTCATTCCGCGCGATGACACGGAAGACAACGCCGATCAGGACTGAACGTCGCCGCTACCTGACTCAGCGCTCCAGTTGCGGATCAGGCCCAGCCCGACCGCCAGCAGCGCCGGGCCGATAAACAGGCCGACAAAGCCGAATGCCAGCACGCCACCCGTCACGCCCAGCAGTACAAGGATAAACGGCAGGCTGCTGCCACGGCTGATCAGCATCGGCTTGACCACATTATCGACGCTGCTGATCAGGAAGAAGCCCCATACCAGCATGAAGATGCCCCAGCCGGTCTGGCCGGCATCGAACAGGTAGATGGCCGCACCGCCCCACACCAGTGGCGGCCCGACCGGCACCAGCGACAGTAAAAACGTCGCGGCCGCCAGCAGCGCCACCGCCGGCACCCCGGCAATCAGAAACCCGAGTGCCGCGACAGCGGCCTGTGCCAGCGCCGTTCCCAGCAAACCATACACCACGCCGCGCACGGTGCGGCTAACGGTCTCCGTGACCAGTTGCCCCTGCGGGCCGATCAGCCGTGCCATCGCCGTCTGCAAAGTCGCGTGCAGCGCTTTGCCGTCGCGGTACAGGAAGAAGCTGACAAACACGGCAAGGCTGACCTGCGCCACGCCGCTGCCCAGCACCACGCCGGCCCCGAGCAGCAGATGGCGCGCCGGTTCCAGCAGGGTTTTCGCCAGATTGAGTAACTCGTCACGACTCCCCAGCAGCTTGCGCAGATAACTATCTGCCACGCTGCCCAGCACGGGAATTTCTTTCAGCCATGCCGGCGGCGCCAGCTGCCCCCCATCGAGAGTGATCTTCAGATGATCGTAGAACACGCTGATATTGTCCGCCACATTCCACGTCACCGCCGTCAGCGGCACAATGATCAGCAGCGTCAGCGCCACCGACATCACGGCCGCCGCCAGCGAACGCCGCTGGCCGCAGCGCGCCAGTACCTGCAGATACACGGGCCAGCTGGCCATGGTGATCGCGGCAGCAAACAGTATCGCCGCCAGAAACGGCCGCAATACTGCCAGACAGCCGAGCAGCAATAAAACAATCGCCGCCAGACGGGTGTAGGGCTGGAATTTATCCGACATAGCGCGCAGCCTAGCGCTGGGCCAGCAGCAGTTTCACATCGTGCAGCATGGATTCGGTGCCCTGACCATTGCGCACCAGCAGGCGGATCTTGCCCTGCTTGTCAAACACATAGCTGGCAGCCGTGTGGTCCATCGAATAGCTGCCGGCAGCTTTGCCCGGCACCTTGGCGTAGAACACCTTGAATTCCTTGGCCACCGCGGCCGTCTGCTCGGCGCTGCCATACAGGCCGAGGAAGCGTGCATCGAAAGCCGGCACGTATTGCGCCAGCAGCGGCTGGGTATCGCGCTCGGGGTCAACGGTCACGAACAATACCTGCACCTGATCGGCCTGCGGCCCCAGTTGCTGCATCACTTGCGCCATTTCCGACAGCGTGGTCGGGCACACATCGGGACACTGGGTATAGCCGAAGAACATCAGCACCACTTTGCCCTTGAAATCGGCCAGCGTACGCGGCTTGCCGGTATGGTCGCTCAGTGCGAAGTCCTTGGCATACGGCAGCCCGGTCAGATCGGTATTCTGGAATGCCTCGCGCGGCACCGAGGTTTTACTCTCACCGCAGGCGGCCAGCAAACTCAGGGCAAGGCTGAAAGCCACGCCCGCTAAAGATAGTTTTTTCATATTTTGAAGTAGTGATCCACCAGCAAGGCGGCAAACAGCAGCGACAGATAAATGATCGACCAGGTGAACGCCTTGCGGGCGATCAGGTCGGTGTAATGGCGGTAGATTTTCCACGCGTGGCGCAGGAACACCGCATTCAGCACGATGGCGCTGAGCAGATAGATCAGGCCACTCATGCGCACTGCGTAGGGCATCAGCGTGGTCGCCGCCAGTGCAATCGAATACAGCCAGACGTGGAAGCGGGTGAACTGCATACCGTGCGTGACCGGCAGCATCGGCAGGCCGGAACGGGCATAGTCGTCGCGCCGGTACATCGCCAGCGCCCAGAAATGCGGCGGGGTCCAGACGAAAATAATCAGCACCAGCAACCACGCCTGCATCGGCACATCATTGGCGACGGCAGCCCAGCCCAGTGCTGGCGGCATCGCGCCCGACAGGCCACCAATCACGATGTTCTGCGGCGTGGCCGGTTTCAGAATCATGGTGTAGATGATGGCGTAGCCGAGGAAGGTGACAAAGGTCAGCCACATGGTCAGCGGATTGACCAGCGCGTACAGCAGCCACATACCGGCAGCGCCGATCACGGTGGCAAAAATCACCGTCTGCGTCACGCTAATATCGCCCAGCGCCATCGGGCGCCGTGCGGTACGTGCCATGCGCGCATCGATCTCGCGCTCGGCCAGACAGTTGACGGCAAATGCCGCCCCCGACAGCAGCCAGATACCGACCGTGGCCGAGACCAGCAAGCGCCAGTCGGGCATCCCGTCGGTAGCGAGGAACATACCGATCACGGCGCAGAAAACGGCCAGCAGGGTGACGCGCGGTTTGGTCAGCGCCCAGTACTGGGCGGCACGGCCGGAAAGCTTGGAAGAGACAGTCTGTGTGGTCATGAGGGGGTGATATCTTTGCGGATGCGTTGCGAGTGAGCTGCCGCTGCAGCATCGGTGGAGGCGGCCAGAGCAAACTGGCATTTTGCCTGATAGTTTAACATGGTCAGTAACAGCACCAGCAGCGCGGCACCGGCATTGTGCAGCACGGCAATGGTCAGCGGGAAGCTCAGGTAAATGGTGGCGATGCCGGTGCACAGTTGCAGCAGCAGCGTCAGGGCCAGCCAGCGCGCAGTGCGCTGCAACGCCGTATGCTGCCACGCGCGCCAAGCCGTGTAGCCGGCCAGCAGGGCCAGCAGCAGGCCGACGTTACGGTGCACCCAGTGGATCGCCGTCAGCGCCGAAAATGGCAGGTAGTGACCGGCGGCAGTCTTGCCCAGCTCACGCCACAACGTGAAGCCGTGTTCGAAGTCCATCGGTGGCACCAGCACCCCGCCGCACAGCGGGAAGTCGGTACAGGCCAGCGTGGCGTAATTGGTACTGGTCCAGCCACCCAGGGCTATCTGCAGCACCAATAGCGCCCCGCTGGCGCCAGCCAGCCAGCGGATACGGCGCATGGCGGGCGGCGCTGCCGTCAGCGTGCGCAATGGCGTCATCAGCTGATCCTGCCGGCTGGCGTACCAGACCAGCACCGCCAGCAAGCCCATGCCCAGCAGCAGATGGGTAGTGACGATCACTGGCTGCAGTTTCAGGGTTACCGTCCACGCCCCGAACGCGCCCTGCAGACAGACCATCAAGAACAGCAGGGTCGGCATTGCCGGCGCATAGGCGGCGCGCCCTTCGGCCGACGCCGCAGTGGCACTAGCACTTGCGCTGCGGCGCCACTGGTAGCACGCTTGCACCAGCATCGCCACGATCAGCACGCCGATCGCCATCGCCAGATAACGGTGGATCATTTCGATCCACGCTTTGAACACCGTCACCGGCCCGCTCGGCAGCAGTGCTTCCGCTGCGACAATCTGTTGATGGGCGAGGAAGGGATTGGCCGCACCATAACAGCCCGGCCAGTCCGGACAGCCCAGACCGGAATCGGTTAGGCGGGTAAACGCACCGAACACAATCAGGTCAAAGGTGAGAAACACGCACACCCATACCAGCTTGCGATATTTATTCACATCGGACGAAGTCCACACCAGAGCCAGCGGCAACAATGCCACCAGCAGGGCCGTGATGGCCATTTGCGCCAGAGTCAGATGCATGATTAGCCGATCGCAGAAGCCTTGAGCAGTTTGGCGATATCCTTGTGCACCCGTTTAACCTGCACCAGATCGCTGGAGACTGCGCCTTTCGGGAAGCGCATCATCAGGTTACCCAGCGGGTCGATCAGATAGACATGCTCGGTCACCTGATCTGCATTGCCTTCCAGCGGCAGCCAGCCCGCTACCGTGGCGGCCGGTGCGCGCAGCATGCGAGTGCCATCATTCACCCGCAGCATGACGGTGTCGAGCGGCTGCTGGTCGGTAATCAGCCAGACCCGCTCGATGCGCTCCATTTCCTTGCCCTGCATGGTGCGCAACTGGCGCATCGCAAACAGCTGGTCCTGGCAATCCTGCTGGCAGTCGGATGGCCCCACTTTGAGCATGATCCACTTGCCCTTGAACTGCTCCAGGGTCTGCGGCTGGCCATCCAGTGTGGTACTGGCCATCGCCGGAATCGGGTACAGGCGCGGGTCGATCAGCGTGCCAGCATTGGTGGCGCCACCCTGCGGCTTGATCACATAATAGGTAAAGTAGGAGGCCAGCAGCGGCGCTGCGCACACCGCCAGCACCCCGAGCATTTTCAAACGACTAAGCTGAATTTTTTCCACGTCTGCATCCATTCACAACAAAAAAGACAACTGCCATCGCAGCCAGCGCATACCACTGCACTGCGTAGCCCTGATTTTTTTCCACGCCCAGCGCCGGTGCCGGCCAGTCGCGCACCAGCTGCGCATCATCGCCACCGGGCTGCGCGGCAGCGCTCTGTTCGACCACGAAAGGCTGCATGGTCAGACCGCTGTCGCGCGCCAGCTGCAGCGGATCGAGATTCGACACGATGGCGCCCGGCGTCAGCGGCACTGCGCCACCCAGTTGCAGCACATGGCCGGCATTCAAACGCGCCACCCCGTCCAGCGTCACGGTGCCGGCCGGTGTGCTCACTGACGGCAAGCGGGTGCGCTGCGCCGCATCGCGCGCGACCCAGCCGCGCAGTACCAGCACATGCATGCCTGAGCCAGCAATTTTAAACGGCATCAGGACATAGAAACCGGCCCGTCCCTGATACGGACGGTTATCCAGATACAGCGGCCAGCCAGTGACGAATTCGCCGCGCAGCTGCACCCGGCGGAACTGCAGCGCCTCGGCCGCCAGCGCCGCACCATCGAGCAGCAGTGGCGCGGCCTGCTGGCCTTGCACCAATTGGCTCTGCATCACCTGCTTCTGGGTGGCCTTGCGTTGCTGCCAGTTCCCCAGCTGTATGCCCAGCGCCACCACCAGCACGGTGGCGATGAAAGGAATCAGCTTAAATCGGAAGCGAATACGCATTACAATGATCTCTCCTATTCCCTCTGACTAACGCCTACATGAAAATCGCCGTCGCCATCGCCTTCCTTCTGATCATCGGCAGCCTCGCGGCGGCCTTCTTTTTCCTGATGCGCGATAAGGGCAAGACGAATAATACCGTGCGCGCGCTGGCCGTGCGCGTGGGACTCTCGATCGCCCTGTTCGCCGCCCTGCTGCTGGCGCACAAACTCGGTTACATCCAGCCCACCGGCATCCGCATGTAAGCGCACTACCCGGCGCGCCACATACTGGCGCGCTTAAAAAAACAGCCGCATCCGGGTACTCCCGCATGCGGCTTGTTTATTTACGCAGCTGCTGCTACCGGCGCCACAGCGATAACGCAGTGGCGCTCATCCTGTGCAGCTTTACAGCCAGTACACCACGACGTACAGACCCAGCCAGACTACGTCGACGAAGTGCCAGTACCATGCGGCGCCTTCGAAGGCAAAGTGATTATCCGGCGTGAAGTGGCCTTTCAGGACACGGAACAGCACCACCGACAGCATGATTGCGCCCATGGTCACGTGGAAGCCGTGGAAGCCGGTCAGCATGAAGAAGGTCGAACCGTAGATACCCGAGGTCAGTTTCAGATTCAGTTCGGTGTAGGCGTGATGATATTCGTAAGCTTGGAAGCCCATGAACACAGCACCCAGCAGCACGGTGGCGAACAGCCACAGGGCGGTCTGGGAACGGTGACCGGCGCGCAGCGCGTGGTGCGACAGGGTCAGCGTCAGGCCCGAGGTCAGCAGCAGTGCGGTGTTGATGGTCGGGATGGGGAATGGTCCCATGGTGTTGAATGCCGCCACCGTACCAGCCGGACCGGTGTTACCCCAGTGCGGCACGAAGTCAGGCCACAGAACTTTGTGGTCCAGATCCGCCAGCCATGGCATGGATATCGAACGGGCATAGAACAGCGCGCCGAAGAAGGCGGCGAAGAACATCACTTCCGAGAAAATGAACCAGCCCATCGACCAGCGATACGAGTGATCGATACGCTGGCTATACTGCCCGCCTTCGGATTCGGCGATGGCGTCGCGGAACCAGAAGAACAGCACGGCGAGGAAACCGGCCAGGCCGACGTAATTCAGGGTCGGGCCCCACGATACATCATTCACCCAGGCCGACGCGCCGATCATGGTGGTCAGCAGCGAAATGCCCGCAAACAGTGGCCACCTGGAAGGACCAGGCACAAAATAGTACGGTGCCGCAGCGTTATGTGAACTCATCTTCATCTCCCTTACTTTATTCGAGAATGCTACGTTTTATTTTAGAACCACATACTTGACGATGCTGATCAGGGTGCCGATGAAGCAGGCTACCGCCAGCAGTGCTGCAATGATGATATGCAGCGGATTAAGCTTTACTTCGTCGTGATCGAAGTCGCTTTTGCGGCGCAGGCCGAAAAACGACCAGATTACCGCTTTCAGCGAATACAGGAACGACGCCTGCGGTTTCTTCTCCATCGTCACAACCTTTTACTGTGCTGCTGATTTTTCCAGTCCGCCCACTTCAAAGAAAGTGTAGGACAGCGTAATCGTCTTCACATCCTTCGGCAGCGCCGGATCGATGAAAAACACCACCGGCATCTGCCGTGCTTCGTTGGCCTGCAAGGTCTGCTGCTTGAAGCAGAAACACTCGACCTTTTTCAAGTGCGGCATGGCGCTCTGCGGCGCGTAGCTCGGTATCGCCTGTGCACTGACGGGACGATTCAGAGTATTCACCACTTCATACGTCGCCGTCACCAGTTCGCCCGGATGCACCGTCATGCTGCGCGTCACGGGACGGAAACGCCATGGCCCCTGCGCGTTGCCGTCAAATTCCACGACCACTTCGCGCGTCATATCGATCTGGGTATTCACCGGCGCGCTCACCGTACCGTCTTGCTGCGTCAGCACATTGATGCCCAGTGCTTCACAGATCTGCCGGTAGAACGGGTTAAGCGCGTAGGCAAAACCGAACATCAGCACTGCCACGACAATCAGCTTGCCCAGCAAAGTACGGTTCAAGCCGCGGCCCGATGCAGCGTCGCTCACGTTAGCTCAGCCAGATATGTTTGACATACACCGACACGAAGAAGAACAGTGCCAGACCGGCCAGCATCCAGCCGGTACGGGCATTGTTCGGTTGCTTTTTCGGCGTCACGATTACTTCACCTGTGGTGGGGTTTCGAAGGTGTGGAACGGTGCCGGCGATGGCACAGTCCACTCCAGACCTTCGGCAGCTTCCCAAGGTTTGGCTTCGGCTTTCTTACCGCCACGGATGGTTGGCAGCACCACGAAGAACAGGAAGAATGCCTGCGACAGACCGAAACCGAAAGCACCGATGGTGGCGATCGAGTTGAAGTCGGTGAACTGCGCCGAATAGTCAGCGTAGCGGCGCGGCATACCTGCCAGACCCAGGAAGTGCATCGGGAAGAAGGTAATGTTAAAGGTGATCAGCGAAGCCCAGAAGTGGAACTTGCCCATGCCTTCGTTGTACATGAAGCCAGTCCATTTCGGCGACCAGTAGTAGAAACCGGCGAACAGGGCAAACAGCGAACCGGCCACCAGCACGTAGTGGAAGTGCGCCACCACGTAGTAGGTGTCCTGCAACTGGATGTCGATCGGGGTCACGGCCAGAATCAGACCGGTGAAGCCACCGATGGTGAACACGAAGATGAAGCCGACGGCGAACAGCATCGGGGTTTCGAAGGTCATCGAACCCTTCCACATGGTGGCAACCCAGTTAAACACTTTCACGCCGGTTGGAACGGCGATCAGCATGGTGGCGTACATGAAGAACAGTTGCGAGGTCACCGGCATACCGGTGCTGAACATGTGGTGCGCCCAGACGATGAAGGACAGAATCGCGATCGAGGCGGTAGCGTAGACCATCGAAGCGTAGCCGAACAGCTGCTTGCGGGCGAACGCTGGCAGAATCTGCGAGACGATGCCGAAGGCCGGCAGAATCATGATGTACACCTCAGGGTGACCGAAGAACCAGAAGATGTGCTGGTACATCACCGGATCACCGCCGCCAGCGGCGTTGAAGAAGGAGGTGCCGAAGTGACGGTCGGTCAGGGTCATGGTGATCGCGCCTGCCAGAACCGGCATCACAGCGATCAGCAGGTAGGCGGTGATCAGCCAGGTGCAGCAGAACATCGGCATTTTCATCAGGGTCATGCCGGGAGCGCGCATGTTCAGGATGGTGACGATGATGTTAATCGAACCCATGATCGAGGACGCGCCCATCAGGTGCATGGCGAAAATACCCATGTCCATGCCGATACCCATCTGGCTCGACAGCGGTGCGTACAGCGTCCAGCCGGCAGCGGTCGCGCCGCCCGGCACGAAGAACGACGAGGCCAGCAGCAGCGCGGCCGGTGGCAGCAGCCAGAACGAGAAGTTGTTCATGCGGGCAAACGCCATATCGGAAGCGCCGATCTGCAGCGGAATCATCCAGTTAGCGAAGCCGACGAAGGCTGGCATGATGGCGCCGAACACCATCACCAGACCGTGCATGGTGGTCAGCTGGTTGAAGAACTCCGGCTGGAAGTATTGCAGGCCCGGTTTAAACAGTTCGGTGCGGATCATCAGGGCCAGTACGCCGCCCGACATCAGCATAATCAGCGAGAACCACAGGTACAGCGTACCGATGTCTTTGTGATTGGTGGCAAACAGCCAGCGCGCCAGACCATGGGGATGGTCGTGTGCGTGGTCGTGATCGTGCGCGTGATCTACAGTGCTAGTGCTCATTTGTAACGCTCCTGATTACTTACGTGCAGCCACAACTTCGGCTGGTTGAACGATGTTTTCGGCGGCCTTGTTCGACCAGCTATTACGGGTATAGGTAATGACTGCTGCGATATCCGTATCCGACAGTTGCTTCCACGCCGGCATTTCGGTGGCATATTTACCGCTCTTCTTACCGTGCAACAGCACGTCGATCTGTTCGGCTTTCGGGCCGGTCACGACTGGCGAGCCATCGAGTGGCGCGAAGGTCGCAGCGACGCCCTTACCATTGGCCTGGTGGCAAGCCACGCAGTTGGCGGCGTACACTTTTTCGCCCTTGGTTTTCAGTTCATCGATGGTCCAGGTTTTGCTCGGATCGTCGGCCAGTGCCGCCATTTCCTTTTTCTTGGCAGCGACCCAGGCGCTGTAGTCGGCATCGCTGACCACCCGCACTACGATAGGCATGAAGGCGTGTTCCTTGCCACACAGTTCCGAGCAGTAACCACGGAAAGTACCGGTATGTTCGGCTTTGAACCAGGTGTCGCGCACGAAACCGGGGATCGCATCCTGTTTCACGCCGAAGGCCGGAATCGACCACGAGTGAATCACATCGTTGGCAGTGGTGATGATGCGGATTTTTTTGTTGACCGGCACGACCACTTCCTGATCGACTTCCATCAGGTAGTTATCGCCGCGTTTTTCGGTCGCCTCGAAGCCCGGCGCGCCCACTTGTGCGCGTGGCGTGGCCAGATTGGACAGGAAGGCAATCCCTTCGCCCTCGCCTTTCAGGTAATCGTAGCCCCATTTCCACTGCATGCCGGTGGCCTTGATGGTGATATCGGCATTCGAAGTGTCTTTCATGCCAACCACGGTGCGAGTAGCAGGCAGTGCCATCCCGATCACGATCAGGAAAGGCACCACGGTCCAGGCGATTTCCACGGCGGTGGATTCATGGAAGGTGGCAGGTTTGTGACCGAGCGACTTACGGTGTTTGAAGATCGAGTAGAACATCACGCCGAACACAGCGACGAAGATGACCATACAGACCACCATCATCCACGTGTGCAGACTGTAGATCTCCGATGCGATCTGGGTCGCTGGCGGCTGCAGATTCAGTTCGCCGGCGACAGGGCCGCCAGTACCGCCGGTTGCCGACGTGTACGTACCAGTCGCGCTCACCGCCGCGTCTGCCGCCCACGCTGGGATGTTCGCCGCCATCACTGACAGCCCGAGCATCAACGATTGAAGTCGTTTCGCATGTTTCATGTTTTCCCCAACCACCCAAGAAATTAAAAATTTATATTTTTTTAACGACTCCGGATTTCGGTGAACTGAACCGGCGCCGCTCCTTAAACAACCACAGGCCCCTTGCCAGTGTTGCCGGGAAACATACCGACACCAGCCCGGCGGGGCCTTACGGAACTCTGTTAGGGCCCTCGGATGCTGCCTGAGGACAATAAAAAAGCCCGATTCTGCTTAATTCAACTGCTCGTTCGTGCTCGCTGCGATCCGCCACCGGCCGCGGCTGCCTGTTTATAGCCGAATCTGGCTGGCAGCTTGGTCCAAGGGCAAATTTTGTTGGCCGATTATATATAAGTAGATCACCACGCTCAAGAAATAATCTAAATCAAGATTTCGACTTGCTAGCCTTACCACACTTATGAGGGAAAACACCTACCTAGGCGGTTTTCGTGGTAAATCAAAGCGAATTATCGCTTCGCCGCTTGACGTCATCCGTGCTGCAGGGCGGAAAGCATGTCCATAAATGACCTCGAAAGTGAGTCCTAACTTGCCATCTGCACGTCGCCCCCGCTCCAGTGCTGCCAGCATGCGCTGCCAGCGCTGACGTCCCATCAGGCCGCGCGGCAGCGTCGACTGAGGATTGCCGCCCAGCGCGCGCACATCGGCCAGCAGTGCGGCCGCCGTATCGTAGGTCACGGTAATGGTTTCCATGTCCAGCACCGGGGTGGCAAACCCGGCTTCGACCAGCTGATCGCCGAAATCGTGCATGTCGACAAACGGCAGCGTATGTTCGGCCAGATCGGCCTCGGCAAAGGCGCTACGCAGCTCGCGCAGGCTGTCCGGGCCGAAACAGGAGAACATCAGCAAGCCATTCACCCGCAACACCCGGCGCCATTCGGCGAACACCCGGTCCGGCTGGGGATGCCAGTGCAACGCCAGATTCGACCACACCAGATCCACGCTCAGCGGCCCCAGCGGCAGCTCGGCAAAATCACCACACAGCAGATCCACACCGGCCTTGGCAGGCAATAGTTTACTCAGTAACTGGTTCAGCGAAGAGCTGCGTCCGGCACGCTGCCGGGCTGCCTGCAACATGGCCGGCGCGGCATCGACACCGAGGATGTGCGCTGCAGCATAAGTCTTCTGTAAAACCGCCAAATCGGCACCCGTGCCGCAGCCGGCATCGAGCAGACGCTGGGGTGAAATCTTGACCAGCCCCAGCCGGTCGAGCATGCGTTCGGCGATTTCACGGCGCAAAAAGTCGGCGGACGCGACCCGCTCGGGGCGGGCAAACAGGCGGCGCACGCGCTGCAGGTCGATGGGGGCACTAAGTTTCGGAGGCTGAGCGGGGGCTTGCATAGGTGTTCGTCGATAGGGGTGAAGGGTGTTCTAATGCGATAATGTCGGCAGTGTACATGCTTGCCGCCTCTGGCGTCCGGGAGTGACCATGTTTGCCCGTGCAGATCTACCCCGTGTTCTGCGTCGTAGCGGCCTGCGCCTGCTGGACTGGCTATTGCCGGCCAGTTGCGCCCTGTGCGGCGCGGGCAAGGCCTTGCTCTGTGCGGACTGTCGCGAGCAGTTCTTCAGCGCTGCCGCCAACGGCGCGCGCTGTAGCTGCTGCGCCAATCCGCTCACACCGGATAATGGTGCCGCGTATCGGGAGGCAGCACCGGATGCCATGCCGGACGCCCTCATCGACAGCCGTTGCGGCGCCTGCCTGAGGTCGCCACCGGCCTACGCCCACACGCTGGTGGCAGGCAGCTATCAACTGCCGCTGGACCAGCTAGTGCTGCGCCTGAAGTTCGGCCAGCAGCTGGCGTATGCGGGGCTGATGGCACGACTGCTGCGCGATGCCGTACTGCGTACACGTGATTACCGTCTGCCCGATCTGCTGTGCCCGGTCCCGCTGGGGCCGCGCCGGCTGGCCGAGCGGGGCTACAATCAGGCGCTGGAAATCGCCCGTCCGCTGGCCCGCCAGCTCGGGGTGCCGCTGGCGCCAAGACTATTCCAGCGGGTGCGCGAGACGGCCGCGCAAAGTCTGGTCACGCCGGCGGCGCGCCGGCATAATCTGGCCGGCGCGTTTGTACTGAGTCAGCCGGCACTGGTGCAGGGGCGCCATATCGGGCTGGTCGATGATGTGATGACCAGCGCTAGCACCGTGCAGGAGTTGGCCGCCCTGCTGCGCCGTTATGGCGCCAGCCGGGTCAGTAATCTGGTGTTTGCCCGCACCCCACCCCGTTAAACCGTATCAAGGAGAAGTCCGTGTTTCATGTCGTACTCGTCGAGCCAGAAATTCCACCCAACACGGGCAATGTGATCCGTCTGTGCGCCAACACGGGCGTGCAATTACATCTGATCGAACCACTCGGTTTTCCGCTCGAAGACAGCAAACTGAAACGCGCCGGCCTCGACTATCACGAATACGCGCGCATGCAGGTGCACGCTGACTGGGCCGCGTTTCTGGCCGCCGTACAGCCCGACCCGCAGCGCATGTTTGCCATGACGACGCACGGTTCCGCACCGTTCGGGCAGGCGACTTTCCAGCCCGGCGATGTATTCGTGTTCGGCTCGGAAACGCGCGGTCTGGCGCCAGCGCTACGCGACAGCTTTGCCCCGGCCCAGCGCATCCGCCTGCCGATGCGCCCCGATAACCGCAGCATGAATCTGTCGAACACAGTGGCGGTGGTGGTGTTTGAAGCGTGGCGCCAGAACGGTTACGCCGGCGGCGCCTGAGCTGCAGGACTGCCGGGCCAGCGCCCGGCAGGGTGGGAGGTCTAAGTGCATCAGGGCTGCTGCGCGCGAACCTTGGTCAGCAGTTTGGTGGTCGAACGGTCGTGTTCGAAATTGATCGCGACGGCTTCGCCGCCATAGGCCAGCACGGCCAGCCCTTCGGGGATTTCATCCATACGGTAATCGCCACCCTTGGCGTAAATTTCCGGGCGGGCGGCAAGCACCGCTTCGAGCGCCGTATCCTCATCAAAATCGACCACCAGATCGACCGCCTGCAGCGCGGCCAGCACTGCCATACGGTCCGCACAGCTATTCAGCGGACGGTCATCGCCCTTCCCCAGACGCTTGACGGAAGCGTCGGTATTGGCCGCCACCACCAGTGACCCGCCCAGAGCACGCGCCTGTGCCAGATAGGTAACGTGACCACGGTGCAGGATGTCGAACACACCGTTGGTCATGACTACGGGCTTGGGCAGCGCTGCCACGCGCGCTGCCAGCTCGTCGCGGCTGCAGATTTTCTTCTCGAATTGTGGCATGTGTAACTTCCTAGGTTGATACTGACTATAGACTGGTTATTGGATAGCTTGATCTTCGTCCGGTGACGCTTCATCGAGCTGCATGCTGAGCGACCCGGCCCCGGCTGCACTGACGCTGCCAGCCTCCTGACGGCCGCCGTGCAGCTTGATCTGCAGGCGTAAGCCGTTCACCGAGTCGGCATTGCGCAGCGCCTCTTCATAGGCAATGTAGCCCGCATTATAAAGTTCATACAGCGCCTGGTCGAAGGTACACATGCCCAGTTCACGGGATTTGTGCATGATCTCTTTGATGTTCTGGAAATTCCCTTTAAAAATCATCTCGGCAATGGTCGGCGTATTCAGCAGAATTTCTATCGCCGCCTTGCGGCCCGTGCCATCTTCCGTGCGGATCAGACGCTGCGACACGATCGCCCGCAAGTTCGACGACAGATCCATCAGCAACTGGTTGCGGCGCTCTTCGGGGAAGAAATTGATGATGCGGTCCATAGTCTGATTGGCGTTATTGGCGTGCAGCGTACCCAGACACAAATGGCCGGTCTCGGCAAACGCAATCGCATGCTCCATGGTTTCCGTATCGCGGATCTCGCCGATCAGAATCACATCGGGCGCCTGCCGCAAGGTATTTTTCAGCGCGTTATGCCAGGACAGGGTATCGACGCCCACCTCGCGGTGCGTCACCAGACACTGCTTGTTCTTGTGGACGTATTCGACCGGATCTTCCACCGTGATGATGTGGCCGGCCGAATTGGCGTTGCGGTAATCGATCATGGCGGCCAGCGTGGTCGACTTGCCGGAGCCGGTCCCACCGACCACCAGCACCAGCCCGCGTTTGCTCATGATCACATCCTTGAGGACTGCGGGCAGCGCCAGTTTCTCGAAATCGGGAATTTCCGCCGCAATCGTACGGATCACCATACTCACGCACTGCTGCTGCACGAAGACATTCACGCGGAAGCGACACAGATCAGGTAGCGAAATGGCGAAATTACATTCGAGCTCGGTTTCAAACTCGCGCTGCTGCTTCTCGTTCATGATCGACAAGGCCAGCGCGCGCGTCACCGGCCCGCTAAGTTTCTGCTGGCTGAGCGGCTTCATGGCGCCCTGCGCCTTCACGCTGGGCGGGAAATCGGCGGCAATAAACAGATCGGAAGCGCCCATCTGATGCATCGCCCTGAGCAATTTATGCAGATAGGCTTGCGCTTCTTGCGGACCAAGTGGAGAGGACATACCAGCCTTTCGATGCTTCTGAGCAATCTGCATTATATCGGTGCGGGCGCGACAATCGGGTGAGATTTATTGCATACCAGCATAGGCTGTGTTCAAATACCTGCATGACTCTGACCGAACTGAAATACATCGTCGCTGTTGCACGAGCCAAACACTTCGGCCACGCTGCTGAAGCGTGCTACGTTGCCCAGCCCACTCTCTCGGTCGCGATCAAGAAACTTGAAGACGAGCTGGGCGTCGTCCTGTTCGAACGCGGCGGCGCGGAAATCTCCGTCACGCCACTCGGTGCGCAGATCGTCGCACAGGCCGAGCGCGTGCTGGAACAGACCGCCGCCATCAAGGAACTCGCCAAACAGAATAAAGACCCGCTGGCCGGCCCCTTGCGGCTGGGCGTGATCTACACCATCGGCCCGTATCTGCTGCCGCCGCTGGTCAAAGGCATGATCACCAGCATGCCGCAAATGCCGCTGATTCTGCAGGAAAACTACACCGTCAAGCTGCTGGAAATGCTGCGTCAGGGCGAGCTCGATGCGGCCATCATGGCGCTGCCGCTGCCCGAACACGGCATGTCCGTGCAGGCGCTGTACGACGAACCGTTTGTGGTGGCCATGCCGGCCCAGCACGCCTGGTGCAAGCGCCGCAGCATTCCGGGCGATGATCTGAAAACGGAAAACATGCTATTGCTGGGCAACGGCCACTGCTTCCGCGATCAGGTACTGGAAGTCTGCCCGGAAATGGCGCGCTACGCCACGCCGGGCAACGGCATGCAGCGCACTTTCGAAGGCTCCTCGCTGGAAACCATCCGCCACATGGTCGCCAGCGGCATCGGTCTGACCGTGCTGCCGCGCGCCTCGGTGCCCGATATGGATGCCAAGGATGGCTTGCTGCAATACCGTCCCTTCGACCATCCGGTGCCGTCGCGCCGCGTGGTCATCGTCTGGCGCAAAAGCTTTACCCGCAAAGCCGCCATCGACGCTGTCTGCGCCGCCGTCGCGGCCTGCAAACTGCCCGGCATCACCCCGGTCCAGTCGGACAGCTGAAGCTGTGTCACGGCGGGCGCGGTAGCGCGGCATCTGCGCCCGGGCTTGCCTTCAAATCAGCGCAAGCGCGCGGGATTTGCGATAATTATCACTTTCCCGCCCGGTCGCACACACAATGAACAAGCTGGCACTGTATTACCGTCTGGTCCGACTCGACAAACCCATCGGCACCCTGCTGCTGTTATGGCCCACCCTGTGCGCGCTGTGGATTGCGGCAAACGGCCATCCCGACCCGATGCTGGTCCTGATCTTCGCGCTGGGTACCCTGCTGATGCGCTCGGCCGGTTGCGCCATCAACGACTACGCCGATCAGGACTTCGACAAATATGTGAAACGCACCGCCGAACGGCCCATCACCAGCGGGCGCATCAGCGGCAAAGAGGCGCTGGCGATTGCCGGCCTACTGGCCGTGCTGTCGTTCTGCCTGATCCTGCCACTCAACACCCTGACTAAACAGCTCTCCGTGGCAGCCGTCCTGATTGCCGCCAGCTACCCCTACTTCAAGCGTTTCTTCGCCATCCCGCAAGCCTATCTGGGGATAGCCTTCGGCTTCGGCATCCCGATGGCGTTTGCCGCCGTACAGAACAGCGTGCCCTTGGTCGCCTGGTTACTCCTGCTGGGCAATGTGTTCTGGGCCGTAGCCTACGACACCGCCTATGCCATGGTGGACCGCGACGACGACTTAAAAATCGGCATCAAAACCTCGGCCATCACCTTTGGTCGCTATGACGTCGCTGCCATCATGCTGTGCTATACCGCCCATCTGGGCCTGCTGCTGTACTGCGGCCAGATGCTGGGGCTGGGGCTGTACTTCCTTGGCGGCGTCGTCGTGGCGGCCGGCATCGCCGCCTACCACTACACCCTGATCCGCGGTCGCGAGCGCGACGCCTGCTTCCGGGCCTTCCGCCACAACAACTGGCTTGGTGCGGCCGTGTTCGCCGGCATACTGCTGGACTACGCGTTGCGTTAATTCTGGCTCATCCTATTGCGGCAGCGCAAGCGCCAGCGCCCTGCGCCGCCCACAATACAGGATCTCCGCCACATACCAAGAGGACAGCATGGACGCCCCCCAGCAGAATGGACAGGACCTTGCCGATAGTCAGGCCGCCAGCACCGAAGCCCGTGCCCGCCTGATGACGGAACTGAATAGCGCGATCGCCGCCGCCGAAGGCTGGCTGGAGCACAGCGACGGCAGCGACGGCGCCAGCTCCGAAAGCACCACCCGCGACCAGCTCAACGCAAGGCTGGAAACAGCCAGGGCCGACCTGCAGCAGCTACAGCAGAGTCTAAAAGCACGCAGCCGCAGCGTCGCGCGCAGCACCGACGCCTACATACATGAAAATCCGTGGAAAGCGGTTGGCATCGGCGCAGCCATCGGCCTCGCCGTCGGCCTGCTCATCACCCGCAAATAAAACCCGGGGTCAGATCCGACATCCGGACACAGGCTCTGCTGTAAAACCCGGGGTCAGATCCGACATCCGGACACAAACTCTACTGTAATGGGCTAGCTTCGGTTCAGCTCGTGTCTGAATGTCGGATCTGACCCCGGTTAAGGTTCAGCTCGTGTCTGAATGTCGGATCTGACCCCGGTTTGATTAGCCGAACGAGGTGCACCAGCCGGCCGCTGCGACCAGCCGGTTGGCGAACAACGGGCAGGCGCCCATGTCATTGGGGCCATCTTCATAGATCTGGCATTTGCTGCATCGGTCGCCCGCTTTGAAGTCGGGGAATTTTTTCGGGTCGACTTTGTCGGCGTTGCTGACGTAGTGGAATTCGCGCGCTTGCGCTTCGTCTTCCCGCAGGGGCTGGCGTTCCTGCGCGCCGGCACTGCGCGCAAACATGGCAGTTAGCGCGGCGGCGCTGCTGCCCAGCATGAAAATCCGTCGGCTATTGCCCATGTTGTCCTCGCTCCTTGTTGAGGCTGTACGCCGCCCTAGCTGGCTGCGCCCAGTTCGTCACCCATTTCGCGACCACGCGCTGCGGCCGCTTTCATGGCGCTGATGATCGCCGGTTTTACGCCGGCCGCTTCCATGCTAGTCAGCGCAGCGTAGGTGGTGCCGCCTTTCGAGGTGACCCGCTCGCGCAGCAGCGTGACCGGTTCCTCCGATTGCTGCGCCAGTTGCGCCGCGCCCGTGAAGGTCGCCATCGCCAGCTGCTTGCCCTGCTCGGCACTCAGGCCCATTTCCTGCGCGGCCTGCTGCATCGCTTCGATGAAGTAGAACACATACGCCGGGCCGCTGCCCGACACCGCCGTCACGGCATCAATTTGCGCTTCGTCGTCCAGCCACACGGTCGGGCCGACGGCACGCAGAATGTCGTCCGCTGCCTGCTTCTGCGCGGCGCTCACGCCCGCCGTGGCCACCATGCCGGTGATGCCCATGCCGATCAGCGCCGGAGTATTCGGCATGCAGCGCACGATGGCGCGATATCCGCCCAGCCAGCGCGACAGGTCGGCGCCACGGATGCCCGCAGCAATCGAGACGATCAGTGGCTGATGCCCCGGCGCGAGCAAAGGCAGCAACTGCGCCGCCACGGCGCGCATCGCTTGCGGTTTTACTGCCAGCACGATCACATCGGCTGCGGCGGCGGTGGCATCGGCTTGCGCGGCCGTGCTGACGCCAAACTGCTGCTGCAGGCGTGCCAGTGCTTCGGCGCTCGGATCGGCGACGTGGATGTTGGCGCCTGCCGTGAGTTTATTCGCCAGTCCCGCGATCAGGGCGGAGGCCATATTGCCGCCGCCAATAAATGCTATTTTCATCATCAAGCCTTGTGATAAGTTCGTGCGCCGAAAATGGCGCTGCCAACGCGCACGATAGTCGCGCCTTCGACAATGGCGGCACGCAAATCGGCCGACATGCCCATCGAGAGCGTATCGAGCGCCAGTCCTTCGGCGCGCAGTTGTTCGTAGAGCGCGCGCAGGGCGGCAAACGCCGCGCGCTGCTGCGCATAGTCCTCGACCGGCTCAGGGATCGCCATCAGGCCACGCAAGGTCAGATTCGGCAGCGCTGCGACTTTATGGGCCAGCGCCGACAGTTCCTGCGGAGTCACGCCGCTCTTGCTGGCCTCCCCGCTGATATTTACTTGCAAACAGATTTGTAAGGGTGCCAACTCTGCCGGCCGCTGCTCGGACAGACGCTGGGCGATCTTTTCCCGCTCCACCGTATGTACCCAGTCGAAATGCTCGGCAATCGGGCGAGTCTTGTTGCTCTGGATCGGACCAATAAAGTGCCACACCAGCGGCGCCGTCACCGCAGCACGCAGCGCCGCGATCTTGTCCACGCCCTCCTGCAGATAGTTCTCGCCAAACGCGCGCTGCCCGGCGGCCACGGCCTCCAGCACCGCGTCGGCACCAAAGGTTTTGGAGACGGCCAGCAGCTGTACCGACTCGGGCGCACGGCCAGCTTCTTGGGCTGCGGCAACAATTGTCGAGGCGATGGCTTGCAAGTTCTGGGGAATCAGGGACATAATCAGTGGATAAAGGTTGTAAAGCGGCAAGCGCCGATACGGCACTTCAACAGGTCGGGCACAGGAATTATAAATGGACATTACCGAGCTACTCGCATTCTCCGTCAAGAACAAGGCCTCGGACCTGCACCTGTCCGCCGGCTTGCCGCCTATGATACGGGTACACGGCGATGTCCGCCGTATCAATCTGCCGCCGCTCGAACACAAAGACGTGCACGGCATGATCTATGACATCATGAACGACGGCCAGCGCAAGGCCTACGAGGAAATGCTGGAGTGCGATTTTTCCTTCGCCATCCCCGGTCTGGCGCGTTTCCGCGTCAATGCCTACAACCAGGAACGCGGCGCCTCCGCAGTACTACGTACCATTCCTTCCAAGATCCTGACGCTGGAAGAACTCAATGCCCCCAAGATTTTCGCCGATTTCGCCCTCAAACCGCGCGGTCTGGTGCTGGTAACGGGACCGACCGGCTCCGGTAAATCGACCACACTGGCGGCCATGGTCAACCATCTCAACGAAAACGAGTATGGCCATATCCTGACCATTGAAGACCCGATCGAGTTTGTCCACGAGTCAAAAAAATGCCTGATCAACCAGCGCGAGGTGGGCCCGCACACGCTGTCGTTCAATAATGCGCTGCGCTCGGCCCTGCGGGAAGATCCGGACGCGATTCTGATCGGCGAGATGCGCGATCTGGAAACCATCCGGCTGGCGCTGTCGGCTGCCGAAACGGGCCATCTGGTGTTCGGCACCCTGCACACCTCCTCGGCCGCCAAAACCATCGACCGTATCGTCGACGTGTTCCCGGCCGATGAAAAGGAAATGGTCCGCGCCATGCTGTCTGAGTCACTGCAGGCGGTGATTTCGCAAACGCTGCTGAAAACCAAGGATGGCAGCGGCCGCGTAGCCGCCCACGAAATCATGGTGGCCACCCCGGCGATCCGTAACCTGATCCGCGAAGCCAAGATTGCGCAGATGTATTCGGCGATCCAGACTGGCAGCAACGTCGGCATGCAGACGCTGGACCAGAACCTCACCGATCTGGTCCGACGCAATGTGATTAGCGCCGCCGCCGCACGCAGCGCGGCCAAGTCGCCCGATAACTTCCCCGGTTAAGGACCCAGCATGGAACGCGATCAGGCCTCTAAATTCATGTTCGACCTACTGCGCCTGATGCTCAGCAAAAAGGGCTCGGACCTGTTTATCACGGCAGGCTTCCCGCCCGCCATCAAGATCGATGGCCGCCTGACGCCCCTCTCGTCGCAGATTCTGACGGCCGCCCACACCAACGATCTGGCGCGTTCCATCATGAACGACAAGCAGGCCGCCGGTTTCGAACTGACCAAGGAAGCCAACTTCGCGATCAGCCCCGGCGATCTGGGACGCTTCCGCGTTTCTGCGCTGGTGCAAATGAGTTCCGTGGCCATGGTGCTGCGTACCATCACCACCGAAATTCCCAAACTGGAACAGCTTGGCCTGCCGGAAGTGCTGAAAGAAATCGTGATGGCCAAGCGCGGCCTGGTAATCATGGTTGGTGCCACCGGTTCCGGCAAATCGACCACGCTGGCTGCCATGGTCGGTCACCGCAATGAAAACAGCTATGGCCACATCATCACCATCGAAGATCCGGTCGAATATGTGCACCCGCACCGCAACTGCATCGTCACCCAGCGCGAAGTCGGGGTCGACACGGAAGACTGGGGCGTAGCGCTGAAGAACTCTCTGCGGCAGGCGCCGGACGTGATCCAGATCGGCGAAATCCGCGACCGCGAAACCATGGACCACGCGATCGCCTTTGCCGAAACCGGCCACCTGTGTCTGGCCACGCTGCACGCCAATAGCGCCAATCAGGCGCTCGACCGCATCATCAACTTCTTCCCTGAAGAACGACGCCAGCAACTGCTGATGGATCTGTCGCTGAATCTGAAGGGCATGGTGTCGCAACGCCTGATCCCCCGCAAACAGAGTGCCGGGCGGGTGGTGGCAATTGAAATTCTGCTCAACTCCCCGCTGATTTCGGATCTGATCTTCAAAGGCGCGATCCACGACATCAAGGAGTTGATGAAGAAATCGCGCGAACTGGGTATGCAGACCTTCGACCAGTCGCTATTCGATCTGCACGAAGCAGACCTGATCAGCTACGAAGACGCACTGCGCAACGCCGATTCCGTCAACGACTTACGCCTTGCCCTGAAGCTCGAAGGCAAAGCCGCCCGCAACCGCGACCTCTCCGCTGGCACCGAACATCTCGGCATCATTTAAACACGCTCCCATGACATCACTCTACGATCATCAGGCCACCACACTGGCCGGCACACCGGCCAGTCTGGCGCAATACCGCGGACAGGTACTCCTGATCGTCAACACGGCCAGCCAGTGCGGCTTCACGCCCCAGTACCGCGGCCTGGAAGCGGTCTACCAGCAGTTCAAGGAACGCGGCGTTACGGTGCTGGGCTTCCCCTGCAACCAGTTCGGCCATCAGGAACCGGGACAGGCTGAAGAAATCGGCGCTTTCTGCGAAAAGAACTTTGGCGTCAGCTTCCCGCTGTTCGCCAAGGTCGACGTGAATGGCGCGCAGGCCCACCCGCTGTTCCGCCAGTTGAAAAAAGAGGCCCCCGGCATTCTCGGCACACAGGCCATCAAATGGAACTTCACTAAATTCCTGATCCGTAAAGACGGCCGTGTCTACCAGCGCTATGCGCCCAGCACCAAGCCTGAAGATCTGATTGCCGATATCGAAACCCTGCTCGCAGAATAAGCCGCTATGCACCGTCCAGAAGGAAGCCAGCGCCTATGACGCTGTTTGAGAAAGTCCAGGCGCGCTGGCGGAATACCGGTATGGTCACCCGCATGTTCATGCTGGTATTTGTCATCATCATCGCTGCCCTGTGCCTGCGCTACTCGATGCTCTACCGCAGCGAGACTGAGCACGCCAATGTCCGCTATCAGCGCGATGCCGGCGATCTGGTCGAATATATGCGCAAGGCGCTGCTGCCGGCCCTGCAAGTGCGTGACCGCGCGCGGCTCGACAACACTCTGGCCAGCGCCATGCTGCTGGAAGCCGATCTGGTGGCAGCGCGACTCGATTACGCGGGCGGCCATCTGGAAGCCCTGCGCAGCACGCCCAACCGGGCCGAATATCCGGCCTGGTTTGCCAATCTGGACGGGCTACGTCCGCAACAGCGCACGCTCGATCTGGGCGAAGCGAAACTGGTGCTCAGTTTCGTGCCCACCCTGCCACTGACACAGGTCTGGCATACCTTGCGTCAGCAGGCGCTGATCACGGCCGGCAACGTCACCATCATCTACACCCTGCTTGGCCTGCTGATCTTCGCCAACACCCGCATGCTGAAACGCGTCACCGACGGTACCGCACGCTTTCAGAACGGTGATTACGACGTACGCCTGCCCGTTTCCGGTACGCTGGAAGCGCGTACCCTCGCCATCAGCTTTAACAATATGGCGCAACGCATGCAGTCGCTGGTGCACCGGCTGCAACTCAGCCAGCGCCAGCTCAGCGAACAACTGAGCCAGACCTTGCAGGCACAGGCCTCGCTACAATCCGAAAAAGAACGTATCGAAGTGACGCTGGCGGCGATCGGCGATGCCGTGATCACCACTGATCTGACAGGGCGCATCGCCAGCATCAACGGCATGGCCCAGCAAATGACAGGCTGGCAGGAGCAGCATGCCTGTGGCATGGAGCTGCATCAGGTGTTTGTACTGGCAAATAACTTCGGCCAGCACTCGCTACTGAAGTCGATGGCGGCGATTTATGCAGGCAGCAGCGCCATCAAGGTGGGCAACCAGAGTATGCGCAACCGCAGCGGCCAGCTCTACACGGTGGAGTACACCGCGAATGCGATCCGCTCCGCCAGCGGCGAAATTCAGGGGTCGGTACTGGTGTTCCGCGACGTCACGGAACGCCGCCAACTGATGCAGCAGATTTCGTGGCAGAGCAGCCACGATCTGCTGACCGGCCTTCCCAATCGCGCCGCCCTCACCACCCGCTTCGAGCAGGAGGTGTTCCGCGCCCGCGAAGAGCACACTACCCTCGCCGTGTGCCTGTTCGATCTGGACCGCTTCCAGCAGGTCAACGACACGCTGGGCCAGAACATCGGCGACGAGGTGCTCAAGCAGGCCGCCAGCCGCCTGCACGATTTCGCCGGCCCGCGCCATTATGTGGCGCGTCTGGGTGGCGATGAATTCGTCATGCTGCTGCCGCAACTGGCCGACCGCACCGCCACCGAGCAGGCACTGGAACGCCTGCTGGCCGAACTGTCGCGCCCATATCTGTGCAACGGCCAGCCGGTGAACATGTCGGCCAGTGCCGGCGTGACCATCTATGCAGGGAGCGAGGTCAGTGCCGACAGCCTGCTGCGGCATGCCGATCAGGCTTTGTATCAGGCCAAAATCATGGGCCGCAATCGCGCCCACTTCTTCGATGCCGATCTGGATGAACAGGTGCGCACCCACCACAACCGCCGCACCGAAGTGCGCGCTGCCGTGCGTGCCGGTGAACTGCGCCTGTACTACCAGCCGAAACTTGATATGCGCAAAGGCCGCATCATCGGCATGGAGGCACTGGTGCGCTGGGCGCATCCAGAACGCGGCATCGTTGGGCCGATGGATTTCCTGCCCATCGTCGAACACAGCGATGTAATTGTCGATATCGGTGAATGGGTACTGCGCGAAGCGCTGCGTCAGCTACAGCAGTGGCGCAGTTACGCTGCCGACTGGGTGGTCAGCGTGAATATCGCCGCGCGCCATTTCCAACGCGCCGATTTCGTGCCGCAACTGAGGGCAATACTGGCCGAATATCCGGATGTTCCGCCGCACATGCTGGAGCTGGAAATTCTGGAATCGTCGGCACTCAGCGATATGGCACACGTGCGCAACATCATGCTGGACTGTCAGGCGCTGGGCATCAGCTTCGCGCTCGATGATTTCGGCACCGGCTATTCATCAATGGCTTACCTGAAGCGCTTGCCGGCCGATGTGCTGAAGATCGACCAGAGCTTTGTGCGCAATATGCTGGTCGATCGCGACGACCTGCATCTGGTCAGTGCCGTGATCGGCCTGGCCCGTGCCTTCGGGCTGGGCGTGATCGCCGAAGGCGTCGAAACCATCGAACATGGCGCCATGCTGATGCGCCTGGGTTGCGATCTGGTACAGGGCTATGGCATCGCCCGGCCGATGCCGGCCAGCGACGTGCAGCCATGGGTAGATAACTTCAGCAATGCCGCCGTCTGGCAGGCCGCCGCGCAATTACCGCCTATCGTCAATCTGCATCACGAGCCAGTACCGGGCACCGGCCAGATTCCCGCGCTGCTGTAAGGACTAGCTTCAGGCCAGCGCACGATCGATCAGTTCTATCCAGTGCAGTACCGGCGTATCGGTGCCGCTCTGCAGATGCGCGCTGCAGCCCACATTCGCCGAAACGATGGTACTGGCGCCCGTCTCGGCCAGATGCGCCAGTTTGCGGTCACGCAGCTGCAGCGATAACTCCGGCTGCAACAGCGAATAGCTGCCAGCCGAACCACAACACAGATGGCTGTCACCACACAGCACCACATCCACTCCTACCGCACGCAGCACAGATTCAACCTTGCCGCGAATCTGCTGGCCGTGCTGCAGCGTACATGGGGGATGATAGGCCACCCGTTCGCTGAGGCGGGTGCGGGTCGGCAGCACGGCGATAAATTCTTCCATCACTACACTGAGGTCATGCGTCGCGGCCGACACCCGCCGCGCCTTGTCCGCATACGCCACATCATGCGCCAGCAGGTGGCCATAGTCCTTGACCGTGGCACCGCAACCGGAAGCGGTCATCACGATCGCCTCTACTGAGCCATCATGGAGTGCCGGCCACCACGCATCGATATTGCGCCGCATATCGTCGAGCGCTGCCTCATGCTGGTTCAGATGGTGGCGCAAAGCGCCACAGCAACCGGCACGCGGCGCCACCAACAACTGCACGCCTAGCGCGTCGAGTACCCGTGCCGTCGCGCTATTGATGTTGGGTGCCATGGCCGGCTGGGCACAGCCATCCAGCACCCACATCTTGCGGGCATGACTGCGGGTCGGCCATGCCCCGGCGCTCTGGCGCAGTGGAATTTTGTCCTGCAGCGCCGGAGACAGCAGGGGGCGCGCAATGCGGCCCAGTGCCAGCGCCGTACCGAACAGCGCCTTGCGCGACACCGTCTCGCGCACCAGCAGGCGCTGCATACGCTGCATGAACGGGCGTGGCACGCGCTGCTCCACCACCTTGCGGCCGATATCCACCAACCGGCTGTATTTCACCCCGGACGGGCAAGTGGTCTCGCAGTTGCGGCAGGTCAGGCAGCGGTCCAGATGCAACTGGGTTTTGACAGTGGCCGGCGCGCCTTCCAGCACCTGTTTGATCAGATAGATGCGGCCACGCGGGCCATCCAGTTCATCGCCCAGCAACTGGTAGGTGGGACAGGTGGCAGTGCAGAAGCCGCAGTGCACGCAGGAGCGCAGAATTGCATCCGCCTCGTCGCCGTCCGGAGTATTACGGATAAAGTCAGCAAGATTGGTTTGCATGGCGCTCTCAGTACATACGGCCGGGGTTGAAGATGCCGGCCGGATCAAACGAATCCTTCAGCCGTTGGTGAATGCGCGCCAGTGCCGGCGCCAGCGGATGAAACACGCTCACCGGTTTGTTCACGCTGCGATACAGCGTCGCATGCCCGCCCGCTGCCGCCACGGCACGGCGGATCGCTTCGGCCTGCGTGGCATCGAAGCCGGGCGTTTTCAGCCAGCGCTGCGCCCCGCCCCATTCGATCAGCTGTTCGCCGCCGAGGATGATGGCACTGGCAGCCGGAGGCAGCGACAGCCGCCATAGACAGCCATCGGAAAAATACGCCGCGCTCTGGTCGCGCAGTGCAGTCCAGAAGGCGTCGGCATGCGCCAGCGCGCTACCACCCATGCGCTGCTGCGCCGCTGCGACTGCCGCCGGTGCACCGGACAGGCGTACCGCCAGCACCCCCTGATGCCAGCAACTGGCCGATATCGGCAAAGGCTGGCCACCCCATTCATTCAGACGACGCAGCGCCTCGATCTCGCCCAGTTCGAAGCGCAGACTGGTCTCGCATAACGGCAAAGGCAGCACCTTGAGCGACACTTCCAGAATTAATCCCAGTGTGCCCAGCGAACCGGCCAGCAGGCGCGACACGTCGTAACCGGCGACATTCTTCATTACCTGTCCACCGAAGCGCAGGATGGTACCGTGACCATCCATCAGCACCGCACCAAGCACGAAATCGCGCACCGCTCCGGCACTGGCACGGCGCGGGCCGGATAGCGCGCTGGCCACCACCCCGCCTATCGTCGACGCGGCACTAAAGCGCGGCGGCTCGAAGGCCAGCATCTGCCCATGCTGCGCCAGCAGCGCTTCAACTTCCGCCAGCGGCGTGCCACAGCGCACCGTGATCACCAGTTCGGTCGGTTCGTAGGCCACCACGCCGCAATAGGCACGCGTGTCGAGCACCTCGCCTTGCGGGGTCTGGCCATACCAGTCCTTGCTACCGGCACCGCGCAGACAGACTGGCGTGCCAGCGGCACTGGCCGCGCGAATACGTTCGGCGTAAGCGTTAGCGATGGCTGCGGCAGCAGCAACATCGGCGCCACTGGCATGTGAGGCGGCCGGCGTAAGTGATACGGGATTAGTCATAGTGTTCTGTTCAGAAACGCGGCAGATAGGCAAACGGCATCTGTCCGCCGCTGACGCGCATCTTGCCGAATTCGGCGCAGCGGTTGAGCGTCGGGATAGCCTTATCAGGATTGAGCAGACGCGCCGGATCGAAGGCGCGTTTCACGCCAAAGAAGGCTTCCAGTTCTGCCGGCGCGAACTGCGCGCACATGGAATTGATTTTCTCGATGCCCACGCCATGCTCGCCGGTGATGGTGCCACCCACCGCCACGCACAGCGCCAGAATCTCGGCGCCAAAAGCTTCGGCCCGTTCGAATTCATCAGGAATGTTGGCGTTGAACAGAATCAGCGGATGCAGGTTGCCGTCACCGGCATGGAACACATTGGCGCAGCGCAGGCCGTATTTGTGCTCCATCTGGGTGATCCCGTGCAGCACCTCGCCCAACCGCTTGCGCGGGATGGTGCCATCCATGCAGTAGTAATCAGGCGAGATGCGGCCCGCAGCAGGGAAGGCATTCTTGCGCCCCGACCAGAAGCGCATCCGTTCCGCCTCCGACTGCGACACCGCCAGCGCGCTGGCGCCAGCCTGCTGCAGCACCGCCGACATGCGGGCGATTTCCTCTTCCACTTCCTCGGCCGTGCCATCGGCCTCGCATAGCAGAATCGCTGCCGCCTCAGTGTCGTAGCCGGCATGCACGAACGGTTCGACCATGCGCGCCGAGGTCTGATCCATCATTTCCAGACCAGCCGGAATGATCCCCGCCGCGATCAGCGCCGCCACGGCGTTGCAACCGGCTACCACTTCATTAAAGGACGCCATAATCACCCGCGCGCAGGCGGGCTTCGGGACCAGCTTCACCGTCACTTCGGTGACGATACCGAGCATGCCTTCCGAGCCGATAAACACCGACAGCAAATCCAGCCCGGCCGCATCGAGCGCCTCACTGCCCAGCTCCACCACGTCGCCCTCGATGGTGGCCATGCGCACGCGCAGCACATTGTGCACCGTCAGGCCATACTTCAGGCAGTGCACCCCGCCGGAGTTCTCCGCCACGTTGCCGCCGATGGTGCAGGCGATCTGCGAGGATGGATCGGGCGCGTAATACAGGCCATGCTGGGCCGCCGCGTCGGAGATGGCCAGATTGCGCACCCCGGGCTGCACCACCGCCGTGCGCGCATAGGCATCCATGCGCAGAATCCGGTTCAGGCGCGCGGTCGACAGCACCACCCCGTCAGCAATCGGCATGGCGCCACCGGACAGACCGGTACCGGCACCGCGCGGCACAATCGGCACCTGCAGCTGGTGACACAGCTTGAGCACGGCCACAATCTGCGCCTCGCTGGTGGGTAGTACCACGATCAGCGGCATCTGGCGGTACGCGGCCAGTCCATCGCATTCGTAAGGACGGGTATCTTCGGGATCGGACAGAACACTGGACGCTGGCAGCAGCTGCAGCAACGCGGCAGCGAGCTCGGTGCGGCGGGCCGCCAGTTGTGCAGGGGTGGTAAGGGGGATAGCGGCGGGAGCGGCCGGTGTGACGGTGTTCATGGGGCGGGCACCTGAAAGCACGTGATCAGAACAGGATTGTAAGCACAAACGTGGATACAATCGGTGCCAGCGCTGAAATACAAACGCAAACTGTTGTATTCTTCCGGTCGCGAACCTCACACTTAAGGAAATGACATGGGTAACCGACTCTCCAAAATCGCCACCCGCACCGGCGACGGCGGCACTACGGGTCTGGGCGACGGCAGCCGCACGGACAAAGACAGCGTGCGCATCGACGCCATCGGCGAAGTCGACGAACTGAACTCGCATCTGGGGCTGCTGCTGTGCGAAGACATGCCCGACGCATTGCGCGAAGAACTGGTGACCATCCAGCACGACCTGTTTGATCTGGGCGGAGAGCTGTGCATCCCCGGTTACCAGATGATTACCGAAGCCCACGTGCTGCGCCTCGACGCGCATCTGGAAAAATACAATGCCACCCTGCCCGCGCTGACCGAATTCATCCTGCCGGCCGGCTCGCGTGCCGCGTCACTGGCGCACGTCTGCCGCACCGTGTGCCGCCGCGCCGAACGTGCCATCGTCACGCTGGGTAAAGCCGAAACCATCCACGACCATCCACGGCAGTACGTCAACCGCCTGTCCGACCTGATGTTCGTGCTGGCGCGCGTACTGAACCGCCACAGCGGCGGCAGCGACGTGCTCTGGCAGCACGAACGTCGCCGCTAATAAAACGGGGCTTAGCCGTTGCTCACCACCAGCCGTGGTTCGCTAGCGGCGTTGCGCTGCCGGATTGAGGCGGTGATGCCGGTAGCATCCAGACCGACGCTGGCCAGCAATTTGACCGGGTCACCATGGTCGATGAATTTGTCGGGCAGGCCCAGCATCTGCAGCGGCTTGACGATACCTTGCGCCGCCAGTGCTTCGGCAACGGCGGCGCCGGCGCCACCCATGATGCAGCCTTCTTCGACCGTCACCAGATAGTCATGCTCGGCCGCCAGTTGGCGCACCAGTTCCACATCCAGCGGCTTCACGAAGCGCATATTGGCCACCGTGGCGTCGAGCGTTTCGCCCGCAGCCATTGCCGGTGCCACCATCGAACCAAACGCAAGGATGGCGATCTTCTGGCCGCGCCGTTTGATTTCGCCTTTACCGATTTCCAGCGACGTCAGTTCTTTTTCGACCACTGCACCAATCCCGGCGCCGCGTGGATAGCGGATCGCTGCCGGGCCGTTGTAGTGGTAGCCGGTAGTGAGCATCTGGCGGCATTCGTTTTCGTCCGAGGCCGCCATCACCAGCATATTCGGGATGCAGCGCAGATAGGCCAGATCGTAGTTACCGGCGTGGGTAGCACCATCGGCGCCCACCAGACCGGCGCGATCGAGCGCAAACGTTACGTCCAGATTCTGCAGAGCGACGTCGTGTATCAGCTGATCGTAACCGCGTTGCAGGAAGGTCGAGTAGATCGCCACCACCGGCTTCAGGCCTTCACAGGCCAGACCTGCGCCAAAGGTGACGGCGTGCTGTTCGGCGATGCCGACGTCGAAATAGCGATCCGGGTATTCCTGCTCGAAGCGCACCATGCCCGAACCTTCGCGCATGGCGGGCGTAATGCCGACCAGCTTCTTATCGGCGCCAGCCATGTCGCACAGCCAGTTGCCGAACACTTCGGTGTAAGTCAGTTTGCCCGGCGCAGTCGCCGGCTTGATGCCTTCGGCCGGATTGAATTTGCCGGTGCCGTGGTACAGAATCGGCTCGGCCTCGGCCAGCTTGTAGCCCTGGCCTTTTTTGGTCACCACGTGCAGGAACTGCGGACCTTTCAGGTGGCGGATATTCTGCAGCGTCGGGATCAGCGATTCCAGATCATGGCCGTCGATCGGGCCAATGTAGTTGAAACCGAATTCTTCGAACATGGTGGCCGGTACCACCATGCCTTTGGCATGTTCTTCCAGCCGCTTGGCCAGTTCCAGCACCGGTCCGGGCAACACCGATTTGCCGACGTTCTTGGCCGCTGCGTAGAACTGCCCCGACATCAGACGTGCCAGATAGCGGTTCAGCGCGCCCACTGGCGGCGAGATCGACATATCGTTATCGTTCAGGATCACCAGCAGGTTGATGTCTTCCTGTACCCCGGCGTTGTTGAGCGCTTCGAAGGCCATCCCGGCCGTCATCGAACCATCACCGATCACCGCGATAGCGTGGCGGTTTTCACCTTTGATCTTGGCCGCTTGCGCCATACCCAGTGCCGCCGAAATCGAGGTCGACGAGTGCGCCGTGCCGAAGGTGTCGTATTCGCTTTCGTCCCGTTTCGGGAAGCCGGAAATACCATCGAGCTGACGCAGCGTGTGCATGCGCTCGCGCCGGCCGGTGAGAATCTTGTGCGAGTAGGTCTGGTGACCGACGTCCCAGACAATGCGGTCATGCGGGGTGTTGAACACGTAATGCAACGCCACCGTCAGTTCCACCGTGCCCAGATTGGACGACAGGTGACCACCGGTTTTCGACACCGAGTCGAGCAGATAGCTGCGCAGTTCGTGCGCCAGGGGCGTCAGCTGGGTGCGCGCCAGTTTGCGCACATCCGCTGGCGAATGTATGGTTTCTAGCAGTTTCATTTATGCCTTCCGCTGCACGATCAGATCCGCGAGTTCGCGTAATCGCAAAGCTTTATCTCCGAACGGCGCGAGCGCAGCATGCGCGTCGAGCCGCAATTGTTCCGCCAACAGCCGTGACGGTTCCAGACCCAGTATCGACACATAGGTCGGCTTGTTATCGGCGGCATCCTTGCCAGCCGTTTTGCCCAGCGTGGCCGAATCGGCCGTCGCGTCGAGCACATCATCAACCACCTGGAAAGCCAGTCCGATGGCGCGCGCATAGGTGTTCAGCGCCTGCAGCTCGGCCGCATCCAGCTGTTTGCCGGCCAGCGCACCGAGCACCACCGAAGCGCGCAGTAGCGCACCGGTTTTCAGCTGATGCATCTGTTCCAGCTGCTCCAGCGTCAGGCTCAGGCCCACGCTGGCCAGATCGATGGCCTGTCCGCCGCACATGCCGGCCGAACCGGACGCCTGTGCCAGTACCCGCAGCATGGCCATCTGGCGCTCCGTCGCCAGCGCCCCCGCCTCGGCCAGCACCATGAACGCTTGCGATTGCAGCGCGTCACCCACCAGCAGCGCGGTCGCTTCATCGTAGGCCACGTGCACCGTCGGTTTGCCACGGCGCAGTGCATCGTCATCCATGCAGGGCATGTCGTCGTGCACCAGCGAATAGGCGTGGATCATTTCCACGGCAGCGGCAGCGCGGCTCAGGATCTCCGCATCGGCATCGAACAGCGCGCCGGCGGCATACACCAGCAGCGGACGCACCCGCTTACCACCACCGAGCAGCGCGTAGCGCATGGCAGCGTGCAAGCGGGTCGGAATCACCGTTTCGGCGGGCAAAAAGCCGGCCAGATCAAGTTCCGAGCCAGCCTGTACGGTTTTCATCCAGACTTCGAACGGTGCCGTCATTGTTCGGCCTCCCCGCCCGGTGCGAACGGTTTCAGCATGTCGCCTTCCAGAATTTTGACCTGAGATTCCACTTTTTCCAGCTGGGCGGCGCAGAATTGCACCAGCGTCGAGCCGCGTGCATAGGCGGCCACGGACGCTTCCAGCGGCAGCTGGCCGGCCTCCATCTGGGCTACCAGTTGTGCCAGCTCGGCCATGGCGTCTTCGAAGGACGCCGGGACAGCTCCCGCGCCGGCAGCGGCGTCGGCAGTTAATTTCTTAGACATAGTTACTCAGGTTTCATGGCAAAACACGTGCCCGCGCAGTGTAGCCCGTTATTTTAGAACAAACCACCTGATCCGGTGGCACTATAGCGGCCCGGCTGGCGGCATAAACCGCTGATTTTATCGCAATTAGCCACGCCGGCACGGCAATCCTGCGCTACGCCCGGTTTTCTCCCCTCCCGCTCACAGGCCAGCTCGCCTCGTATGGCCGAAACACGGTATAATCGCCGGTTCTGTCCGAAATACCATTTTCAACAACTTTGAATTCAGGTCTTTACGGATTCTGTCTCTTCTTGGTTTGATGTACATATTAAGGGGGGTTGGGATGTCCGATCTGGGTACCCACGCCAAGCTGGCGCGTTCTAACGCGCAACTGCCGGTTGACGTCTATTTTGACGAAGCGCTACTGCAGCGAGAAATGCAGCAATTATTCCAGGCTGGCCCACGCTACGTAGGCCATGAGCTGATGGTGCCGAATCTGGGCGACTATGCCACCCTTGCGTCCGAGGACGAGGGCCGGGTACTGGTGCGCAATGCCAACGGGCTGGAATTACTGTCCAACGTCTGCCGTCACCGGCAAGCGCTGATGGTGAACGGCCGTGGCAATGCTAACAACATTGTCTGCCCGCTACACCGCTGGACCTACGATCTCAAGGGTGAACTGATCGGTGCGCCGCACTTCCCGGCCACGCCTTGCCTGAACCTGCCAAAAACCAGTCTGCAAAGCTGGAACGGTCTGCTGTTCGAGCAAAACGGTTACAACGTGATGGAAAAGCTGTCGCAGCTCTCCGTCAGCAAGGATCTTGATTTCAGCGGCTACCTGCTGGACCACGTGGAAGTGCACCACTGCGATTACAACTGGAAGACTTTTATTGAAGTCTATCTGGAGGATTATCACGTCGAGCCCTTCCACCCGGGTCTGGGCAGCTTTGTCAGCTGTGACGATCTGCGCTGGGAATTCGGTGCCGACTACAGCGTGCAGACGGTGGGCGTACACAAGGGCTTGCAGAAGTCCGGTTCGCCCATTTACCAGCGCTGGCAGGAGCAGGTGCTCAAGTTCCGCGGTGGCGAAGCGCCGCCGTATGGCGCGATCTGGCTGACCCTGTATCCCAACATCATGGTCGAGTGGTATCCGCACGTGCTGGTGGTGTCGACCCTGTGGCCGGACGGTCCGCAGCGCACCAAGAACGTGGTGGAGTTCTACTATCCGGAAGAAATCGTGCTGTTCGAACGCGAATTCGTCGAAGCCGAGCGAGCTGCCTACATGGAAACCTGCATCGAGGATGATGAAATCGGTCTGCGCATGGATGCCGGTCGTAAAGCGCTGATGAAGCGCGGCACCACCGATGCCGGCCCTTACCAGTCACCGATGGAAGACGGCATGCAGCACTTCCACGAGTGGTACCGCGCCAACATCGAACTCTAGGCGTCTGATGCAATCACTGTGGATGCTGTTTGCCAGTTTCATGTTCGCCGCCATGGGCGTGTGTGTGAAACTGGCGTCGGAGCAGTTCTCCACCTCGGAAATCGTGATGTACCGCGGCATCGTCGGTGTCGTGGTACTCACCATCATCATCCGCCTGCAGGGCGGTAGCTTCCGCACCAGCATGCCAGGCGCCCACCTGTGGCGCGGCGTGGTCGGGGTGGTATCGCTGTGGATGTGGTTCTACGCCATCGCCAAGCTGCCGCTCGCCACCGCCGTCACGCTCAACTACATGGCGCCCATCTGGATCGCCCTGTGGCTGTTCGCGATGGGCTGGTGGCATGCCAAAAACCAGATCAAATGGCCGCTGCTGGCCGCCATCGGCGCCAGCTTCTGCGGCGTCACCCTGCTCTTGCAACCGGCCTTCCACGCCAACCAGCTCGGTACCGCCATGATTGCGCTCGGCTCCAGCGTGCTGTCGGCCATGGCCTACATGCAGGTACGCAAGCTGGGGCTGGCAGGTGAACCGGAAAACCGTGTGGTGCTGTATTTCTCGGCCATGAATCTGCTGGCCGGAATTGCCGGCAACTATGCGCTGGCCGATGGCACAGGCGCCGTCTGGCATCCCGTCAACAGCGTACACGGCGCGCTGCTGTTGCTGGGCATCGGCATCTGCGCCACCAGTGCGCAGATCGCCATGACGCGTGCCTACCGGCTGGGTCAGACGCTGGTGGTCGCCAATCTGCAATACACCGGCATCGTATTTTCCAGCGTCTGGGGCGTGCTGGTGTTTGGCGACGTGTTCAGCTGGCATAGCTGGGCAGGCATCGGCGTAATCCTGCTGTCCGGGGTGGCCGCGACGTTCTACAATACCCGTAACACGGAACACGGTAAGGCCATCGCCAGTACCGATCCGATTGCCAGCGAAGTCTGAACCCAAAAGCAAGGAGTCTTGCCATGCACACTACCCTGATCAGCGCCGCCGAACTGGCGCGCCACCGCAACGACAGCCAGTGGGTCGTGCTCGATTGCCGCCATGATCTGATGAATCCCGCTGCCGGCCGCGACGCCTACCACAGCGGCCACCTGCCGGGCGCCCGCTTCGCCAATATCGACACCGATCTCTCCGGCGCCAAAGTCGGCGAGGATGGCGTATTCCGTGGCCGTCACCCGCTGCCGGAACGGGCCGCCCTGCTGGCCACGCTGCGTAGCTGGGGCATTAGCGACGACACGCAAGTAGTCGCCTACGATGCTCACGGTGGCATGTTCGCCGCGCGGCTGTGGTGGTTGCTGCGCTGGGTCGGTCATCCTGCCGTGGCAGTGCTCGATGGTGGTCTGCCGGCATGGCAGGCGCTGGGTCAGCCGCTGGAAACCAGCGCGCCGCCGGCCGCCAGCGCAGGCACGCTGAGCGAGCGCGCAGCGCTGGTGCAGACAGTCTCGGTAGCCGATGTGCTATTCAATCTGAGCACGCAGGATCGCATCGTGGTCGACGCGCGCGCGGCCGACCGCTATCGCGGCGAAAACGAAACCATCGACCCGGTGGGTGGCCACATCCCGTATGCACGCAACCGCTTCTTCAAAGACAACCTGAACGCCGATGGCAGTTTCAAAGATGCCGCATTGTTGCGCAGCGAATTCGCCCCGCTGTTTGCCTGCGCCGCGCAAGCCATCATGCAGTGCGGATCAGGCGTCACAGCTTGCCACAATCTGCTGGCACTGGAAGTAGCCGGCATGCCCGGCGCGTCCCTGTATCCGGGCTCATGGAGCGAATGGTGCGCCGACCCGGCCCGTCCGGTAGCGACCGGTACGTAACAAGTCGCAACCCGCAACCCGGGGTCAGATCCGACATCCGGACACAAACCCTGCTGTAATGGACGGGAATCGGTTCAGCTCGTGTCTGAATGTCGGATCTGACCCCGGTTTTAAGCTCGGTTGATTAGTGGTTGCGGGTGAGCCAGAGGACGATCAGGACGCCGAGGCCGATCAGGAGTACTTGCGGGACGCTTTCGCGCAGCGTGGCGCGGCGCTGCATCTGCGGCATCAGGTCGCTGACGGCGATGTAGATGAAGCCGGATGAGGCGAACACGAGTACGTAGGGGATCAGGCCGCTGGCGCGATCGAGGGTGTAGTAGCCGAGCAGGCCGCCGGCAATCGACAGCAGGCTGCACAGCAGGTTGTAGACGTAGGCGCGGGTGCGCGAGAAGCCGGCATTCAGTAGTACGATGAAGTCGCCAATTTCCTGCGGGATTTCATGGGCGACAATCGCGACGCCCGTCACCAGCCCCAGTTCCGGATTGGCAAGGAAGGCGGCGGCGATCAGGATGCCGTCGGTGAAGTTGTGCATGCCGTCGCCCACCAGAATCATCCAGCCGGCTTTGCCCGCTTCGTGTTTGTCGTGGCCGTGGTGATGGTGGTGGCCGTCGCCTTCGTGGTGGTGCGAGTGACGCAGGATCGCCAGCTTTTCCAGCAGGAAGAAGGCGAGCAGCCCGGCCAGCAGGGTGGCAAACAGGCTACGCGCGCTGGCCTGCGATTCGAATGCTTCCGGCAAGGCGTGTAACAGCGAGGTCGAGAGCATGATGCCGACCGATAGGCTGACCATCCGTTCCACTACTTTCGACAGCAGGGTGAACGAAAACAGCGCGGCAGCTGAAATGCTGACGACGCCGGCCACGGTGGTGGCTAACAGGATGGATATCAGTACGGGATCGATGTTGTCGCCTCTTTTTACAGGGATGCCGCCGTCAAATGCCGGTCGGGGGCGTTATTTTAACGCCCAGCCTGCAATTCTGCCTAAATGGACGCTTTTTCAGCTATCCACGCCGAACCGGCGCCGCCCTGCACTACCGGCCAGCGCCATGTTCGGCGACCTTACCTTGTGCGCTTATGCGGTGCGCTTATGCGGTGCGCTTACGCGGTGCGCTTACGCGGTGCGCTTACGGTGCGACGCCGTGCTGTTTAAACCAGCTCTGCAGACGCTGCCAGCCATCACGCGCATCGGCCTGCACGTAGCTGGGACGGTAGTCGGCATGGAAGGCGTGGCCGGAGTCCGGATAGATCACGAACTGCGCGCCGCTACTGCCTTTGGCCAGCGCTGCCTGCATGGCGGCAATGCTGTCTTGCGGAATCCCGCCGTCTTTCAGACCATACAGCCCCAGCACGGGCGCTTTCAGAGATCCAGCGATATCGATAGCTTGCCTGGGAGTCATGGCACTGCTGGTTCCCACCAGCCGGCCATACCACGCGACACCTGCTTTGATCTGCGGATTGTGGGCGGCGTACAGCCAGGTGATCCGGCCACCCCAGCAGAAACCGGTAATGCCCAGTTTGCCCGTATTGCCGCCATGGGCTGCCGCCCACGCGACCACCGCATCCAGATCGGCCATCACTTGCGCGTCCGGGGTGCGCGAGATGATGTCGCGCTGCAATTCGGCAATCGTGGCGACTTTCTGCGGGTCACCCTGCCGCACGAACAGGTCGGGCGCCAGCGCCATGTAGCCGAGCTTGGCAAAACGGCGCGCCACGTCGGCGATATGTTCGTGCACACCAAAAATTTCCGACACCACCAGTATCACGGGCGGGTTCAACTTGCCTTCCGGCTGGGCGCGGTACACCGGCACCCGCTGACCGTCGACCTCGACCTCGATGGTGCCCGCGATCAGGCCGCTGCTATCGGTGGTGATCACGTTCTGCGCCACCACCGGCATGGCCGCCGCAGCGAAGCCCGTACCCAGTGCTACCTTGATGAAATCGCGCCGCGCTATGCCGTCCGACAGGCCGGTCTTTGGCAACAAACTCTCTGCATCCCGCTGTAAATCATCCATGCCTTGCTCTCCCAGTTTGATCGGCGCCTCGCCCTCAAGTGACGACGGCCAGCGCGCCTAGTGTGCTTCTTCCCAGTTGTTGCCCACGCCGACTTCCGCCGTCAGTGGCACTTTCAATTCCGCCACGCCTGCCATCAGCTTGGGCAGCATCTCTTTGACCAGCGCCAGTTCCGCGTCCGGCACTTCGAGCACCAGTTCGTCGTGGACCTGCATGATCATGCGCGTCTGCAGCGCTGCGCTTTCCAGCCAGTTCTGCACCGCCACCATGGCCAGCTTGATCAGATCCGCTGCCGTCCCCTGCATCGGCGCATTAATCGCTGCCCGTTCCGCCCCCTGACGGCGCGGGCCGTTCGGCGAATTAATTTCGGGCAACCACAGGCGACGGCCGAACACGGTTTCCACGTAGCCGCGTGCCTTGGCCTGCAGACGGGTGTCGTCCATATACTGTTTAACGCCGGCAAAGCGGGCGAAGTAACGGTCGATATAGTTTTGCGCCGCACCCCGTTCGATGCCAAGATTACCCGCCAGCCCGAAGGCGCTCATGCCGTAGATCAGGCCGAAGTTGATCACTTTGGCGTAACGGCGCTGTTCGCTATCCACCTGATCGGCGGCGACGCTGAAAATTTCCGCCGCGGTGGCGCGGTGAATGTCCACGCCTTCGGCAAACGCGCGCAGCATGGCTGCATCGCCGGAGATGTGCGCCATGATGCGCAGTTCGATTTGCGAATAGTCAGCCGAGACAATGTGGCTGCCGGCCGGCGCGACAAACGCTTCGCGGATACGCCGGCCTTCCTTGGTACGCACGGGAATATTCTGCAGATTCGGGTCGTTCGACGCCAGCCGGCCCGTGACGGCCACCGCTTGTGCGTAGTTGGTATGCACCCGGCCAGTATTGGCGTTGATGCCCTTCGGCAGCTTGTCGGTATAGGTCGATTTCAGCTTGGACAGGCTGCGGTATTCCAGCAGCACTTTCGGCAGCGGGTAGTCTTCGGCCAGTTTCTGCAGCACTTCCTCGTCCGTCGACGGGGCGCCGCTCGGGGTCTTCTTCACCACCGGCAGCTTCAGCTTCTCGAAGAAGATCTCACCGATCTGCTTCGGCGAACCGAGGTTGAACGCTTGCTCGGCCAGTTCGTGCGCCTTGGTTTCCAGTTCGATAATGCGGGCACCGAGTTCGGCCGATTGCTGTTGCAGCAGGGCCGCGTCGATCTGCACGCCATTGCGTTCGATTTTCTGCAGCACCACGGCAGTCGGCAGTTCGATCTGGCGGTAAATGAAGTTGAGTTTTTCGTCCGACTCGACTTCAGCGATCATGGCCTGATGCAGACGCAAGGTGATGTCGGCATCTTCCGCTGCGTAGGCAGTAGCGCGCTCGATCTCGACCTGATCGAAGGTGATCTGGTTCACGCCTTTGCCGCACACATCCACGAAAGGAATGGTGGTGTAATTCAGGTGGCGCAGCGCCAGACCGTCCATATCGTGGCTGCGGTGCGATTCGAAGACATAAGATTCGAGCAGCGTGTCGTGGGCGATGCCGCGCAAAGTCACGCCCTGATTGGCAAAGATGTGGCTATCGTATTTCAGGTTCTGACCGACTTTGGCCTTGCTGGCGTCTTCCAGCCATGGCCGCAGTTTTTCCAGCGTCTGCGCCCGGTCAAGTTGCTGCGGCACGCCAGGATAGGCATGCGCCAGCGGGATGTAGCAGGCTTTGCCCACTTCCACCGACAGCGAAATCCCGACCAGCTGGGCAGTCATCGGTTCCAGCGAGGTGGTTTCCGTGTCGACTGCCGTCAGGGGCGCGGCGTTGATCAGGGCAATCCAGCGCTCCAGCTGCTCTGGTGTCAGTACGGTCTCGTATTCGGCTTTGATTTCCGGCGCAGCACCGAACATGTCGAGGTTGGCCGATACGGCACCGCCCGCCGCGACCGGCGTGGCAGCGCGCGCTGGCGCGCTGGCCGGTGGCGGATTTGCCGTAGCACCAGCAAATTCGCGCAGCAGAGTCTTGAAGCCGTACTGGGCAAAGAAGGCTTGCAGGGCGGATTTGTCTTCCGGCTGCGCCACCAGCGAACTGGCGATGCTGTCCATATGCGCCGACAGGTCGCAATCGAGCTTCACCGTAATCAGTTCACGCCCCTTCGGCAGCCACGGCAGCGCATTGCGCAGATGTTCACCGACTGCCCCACTGACCTGCGCAGCATTGGCCATCACGCCATCCAGACTGTCGTAGGCGGTCAGCCACTTGAGCGCCGTTTTCGGGCCGCACTTGGTCACGCCGGGCACGTTGTCAACGGTGTCGCCGATCAGGGTCAGGTAGTCAATGATGCGGTTCGGTGGCACGCCGAATTTGGCCAGTACACCCGCCTCATCCATTTTCTCATTGGTCATGGTGTTGATCAGCATGACTTGCGGATTGACCAGCTGGGCCAGATCCTTGTCGCCGGTCGACACCACCACCTGCATGCCGGCTTGCGCGGCCTGCAGCGACAGGGTGCCGATCACGTCATCCGCTTCCACCCCTTCGACCATCAGGATAGGCCAGCCCATGGCCTTCACCACCTCGTGGATGGGTTCGATCTGCAAACGCAAATCGTCCGGCATCGAGGCGCGCGTGGCCTTGTATTCGGGATACATATCGTCGCGGAAGGTCTTGCCTTTGGCGTCGAACACGCAGGCGATGTAGGCGGCCGGATAGTCGGCGCGCAGACGGCGCAGCATATTCACCATGCCGTGCATGGCGCCAGTCGGGTAACCATCCGGACTGCGCAGATCGGGCAGCGCGTGGAAAGCACGATAGAGGTAACTGGAACCGTCAACTAACAGCAGGGTATTTTGCATAGACTCGAATAGGGGATGGAGCAGCCTTGCGGCATCATAAACGTGCATTATCGCAGGTTTTAAGGGGGTAGCTGAGCCCGTCAACCACTTTTCAAAAAAACAATTCAGCACTTTCTATACGTAAAAATCAGCTTTTAGAAGCAGTGCGGCGTGTCAGTTTGTTACAATGGATCATACATAAAAATTTGGCGGTTTTTTACCACCCAGTTCCACGATTAAGGCGATCCACCATGCTGCGCACTTCCACCCTCTGGCCTGCCCTGCTCCTGACCCTGAGCGCCCACTCGGCGTTCGCCCAGTCCACCCCTAGCCAGGCGCCACCAAAACTGGAAAAGCTCGAGGAAGTGAGCAATGATCCGATCACCGTGACGTCCAAACCGGCGCCGGAGACCAAGATCACGGAACGCCGTGACAACAGCGGCAAAGTGGTCGAAGCGACCGTCAAAAGCGGCCCGAGCACTTACACAGTGCGGCCGAATCACCCTGCCGGCACCGCCCTGCCCGGCGACGCAATGGGCGGCGCCAACCGCGGCCCACAGTGGACGGTGATGGAATTTGATATCGGCAAGAAAAAGAAGAAAACGGCAGAGGAAGAAGGCGCCGCCGAAACCAGCCCGCCAGCTGCCGCGAAATAACGCGCACGCCCGCCATTGCGGGTGCCTGCGGCGGCCGCCTCGTGGCGGCGCCGCTCACCGAACCTCTTTATACCCATGGCAGTGTTTACCTCGGTCACGCTGGACGACGTTTCCCAGTGGATCAAACAATTTCCTCTTGGCTCGGCGCTCGCCCTCAAGGGCATCGCCTCCGGCATCGAAAACAGTAATTTCTTCCTGACCACCGAAAGCGGCGAGTATGTGCTCACCATTTTCGAGAATCTCTCCTTCGAGCAACTCCCGTTCTACCTGAAGCTGATGCACCATCTGGCCGAACGGGGCGTGCTGGTACCTGCCCCGGTCGCCAACCACGACGGCGAGCTGATTGTATCGCTGCACGGCAAACCGGCTGCGATCGTGTCGAAACTGGAAGGCAGCTCGCAAATGGCGCCGCAGCCGGTGCATTGCGCCGCCGTTGGCGCGATGCTGGCGCGCATGCATCTGGCCGCCGTCGACTACCCGCTGCAGCAACCGAATCTGCGCGGGCTGGACTGGTGGAATGCCACCACGCCGGCCGTGCTGCCGTATCTGTCGGAACAGAATGCCCATCTGCTGCGCGCAGAAATGCATTTCCAGGAAGCGTTTGCCGGCTGCGACACCTATCGCCAGCTGCAGCGCGGTCCCGTGCACGCCGACCTGTTCCGCAATAACGTGATGTTCGATGGCGAGCGCCTGACCGGCTTCTTCGACTTCTATTTTGCCGGCTGCGACACCTGGCTGTTCGATGTGGCGGTCACCGTCAACGACTGGTGTATCGACCTCGCCAGTGGCGAACTCGATACGGCCCGCGTGCGTGCCCTGCTGGACGCCTACCACGCGGTGCGGCCCTTCACGGACGCCGAGCAGACCGCCTGGCAACCGATGCTGCGCGCGGCGGCGCTGCGCTTCTGGCTGTCGCGCCTGTATGACTTCTACCAGCCACGCGAGGCCGAAATGCTGACTCCGCACGACCCGACCCACTTCGAACGCATCCTGCGGGTGCGCATCGCGACACCAGCACCGGGATTACACGGATGAACAAATTGCCCATGCGTACAGGCTGGCTGTGGGTGCAACAGGGCTGGCAACTCTTCCGCAAGCAACCGGGCGGGCTGATGGCGCTGTTCTTCTGCTGCATGTTCCTGTCCATGTTCTCGCTGGCAGTGCCGCTGCTCGGCTCGATCGCTCCCACCTTGCTGGCGCCCATGTTTACGGTCGCCATACTGCAAGCCTGTGCCGATGTCGAGCACGGCCAGCGCGCCCAGCCACGGCTAGTATTCAGCGGTTTCCGCCAGCCGCTACGACGCCCCCTGCTGGGCCTCGGTGCGCTGTATCTGCTGGTAATGCTGGTGGCGCTGGGCGTACTGAGCTTGCTCGACAATGGCAACCTGATCCAAATGGCCAGCCGTGAAGTCGAAGTCGACGAAGCCGCACTGGAACAATCGCGCGGCCCCCTGTTCCTGGCCTCGCTGATCTATATGCTGGGCTGGCTGTTCAGCTGTCTGGCTGCGCCGCTGATCGTCTGGCAGAAGATGTCGCTGGGCAAAGCACTGTTCTATAGCGTGGTCACCGTCAAGCGTGATTTCCGCGCCTTCTTCGCCGCCGCGCTACTGCTGTTTATTCTGTTCCAGATCGGCACGGCGCTGCCGGTGTTCCTGCTGAGCTCGCCGCAACTGAAGCTGACCGTGATCTTCACACTGTTCCTGATCATGGTGGTGCTGCTGCACTGCACGCTGTACGTCTGCTACCGCCACTATTTCGGCACGCCGCCGGCCAGCGCCGTGCCCGCCTCCACGCCCAAGCCATAAGCCCGCCGCCCGCCCATGCAGACACCGCGCACGCTGGCCAGTGCCATCGACTCCAACGATAACAGCTTCAATCTGGTACGTCTGATTGCCGCGCTGCTGGTGCTGCTGTTCCATGCGGGCGAACACAATACACTGGCTGCCGGGCCGGATCCGCTGAGCGCACTGATGCTGCCGGTGGCCGACATCGGCGCACTGGCGGTGGACGTGTTTTTTGTACTCAGCGGCCTGTTTATTACCCAGAGCTGGATGCGTGATCCCGATCTGCTGCGCTTTACCGTGCGGCGCGCGGCGCGACTGGTGCCGGGATTGCTAGTCTGTCTGGCACTCACGACCGTGGTAGCGGTGATCTGGTTCTCGCCAGCCGGTCTAGCCGGTCTGGCTGATCCGGCGCCGTGGCGCTATATTGTTAACGGTGCCATGCTGCACTGGCTGGTGTACCAGATTCCTCCCGCAGAACTGGCACTACCCGGCGTACTCGGTGGCGCGGCGCTCAACGGTTCGCTGTGGACGGTGTACTGGGAAGGCCGCATGTATGTGATGGTCGCACTGATCGGTGCGGCAGCCATTCTGCCGATGCGGCGCTGGATGATGGTGATGTCCTTGCTACTGGCACTGGCCGCATTCCAGTTCCCGACCGTACTGGCCGGCTATATCTGGGAAGCGCGATTGTGGAGCCTGTTCCTGTGCGGCATGCTGCTGCAAACCCTGGCGGCCGAACTACGTATCGGCATGCGGCCGTTCGTGGTGGCCTGCGTGCTGCTGGCCCTGAATTCGACGCGCTGGCTCGCTCTCGAGCATCAGGCACTGACCGTGTTCGGCGTGAATCTGGTGGCCGTCACGCTGGCACTGTGGGTGGGCAGTTCGCGCCTGCTGCGCTGGCGTCATCTGCAGCGCCATGACTATTCCTACGCCATCTACATCTACCACTGGCCCGTGATGCTGATGCTGAAAGCGCTGCTGCCACCGACCGGCATCTGGCTGATGCTGGCCGCCACGCTGGCCATTGTGCTGCCCCTGTCGGTGTTCAGCTGGCACTGCGTCGAAGCGCCAGCACTGGCCTATGTGCGCGGCGTGCTGGCACGCCGCCGCCGCAGCTAGCAACTAGCAGCTAACAACTAGCAGTTCGCTGCTAGCAGCTATCGGCTAGCGTCCTAGCCGCTCCAGCTTGGCGATACTCAGGTCGAGCACCTTCATGCCGACGTTACCGAAGTTAATCTGGGCCCGGGCGCTGGCGCCACTGCCTTCGATATACACGATCACGCCTTCGCCGAATTTACCATGCTGGACCGATTCGCCGACGCGCCAGCCATTGCCGGGAGCCTTCTGGGCGATCTTCTGGGCAATCGCATTATCGGAACCGACCAGCGGCGCCGCATCCCAGGCCGACTTGGTCTGACCGGACCAGTGCGACTGCACTTTGGGCGACAGCCATTTCAGCGATTCCTCCGGTAACTCGTCAAAGAAGCGCGACTTCATGTTGTAGCGGGTCTGGCCGTGCAGCATGCGGGTCTGGGCAAAGCACATATACAGACGCTGGCGCGCACGGGTAATTGCGACATACATCAGGCGGCGTTCTTCTTCCACGCCATCGTGTTCGCGCGAACTGCTCTCGTGCGGGAACAGGCCTTCTTCCAGCCCGGTGATGAAGACGTTGTTGAACTCCAGCCCTTTGGCCGAGTGCACCGTCATCATCTGCACAGCGTCCTGCCCGACGGTTGCCTGATTGTCGCCCGCTTCCAGCGAGGCATGCGACAGGAAGGCCGACAGCGGCGACATCACGGCTGGCAGCGGCGCATCGGCATCGAGAATCTCGATGCCATCCTGATTCACCACGGCAGCACCAGACTGCGCCTGCGCGGCCGGTCCCAGATGGGCCGGTGCGCCCTGGCCGTAACCTTCTTCGGAAACGAACTGGGTGGCAGCACTGACCATCTGTTCCAAATTCTCGATGCGGTCGGCGCCTTCTTTTTCGGTCTGGTAGTGAGTCAGCAGGCCACTGTGTTCCAGCACCACGCGCACCAGCTCCGGCAAGGCCATCTGCTGGGTTTCAAAGCGTGCGCCTTCGATCAGACGTACAAACCCCGCCAGCGTGGAACCGGCTTTGCCCGCCACGTGGGGCACCGCCGCATACAGGGAAATGCGCTGCTGCTCGGCCACCATCTGCAGCGCTTCGATGCTGCGCAGGCCTATCCCGCGGGTGGGGAAATTCACTACCCGCAGGAAGGCCGAATCATTGTGCGGATTGTCCATCAGTTGCAGATAGGCGATCGCGTGCTTGACCTCGGCGCGCTGGAAGTAGCGCAGGCCGCCATACACGTGGTAGGGGATGCCAGCCGAGAACAGTGCATGCTCGATCACGCGCGACTGGGCGTTCGAACGGTATAGCACCGCCACTTCGCTGCGCGAAGCGCCATCCGCGACCAGACTCTTGGTTTCTTCGACGATCCACTGCGCTTCGGCCAGATCGGAACTGGCTTCGTAGATGCGCACCGGTTCGCCATGCCCGGCATCGGTGCGCAGATTCTTGCCCAGACGCTTGCTGTTATTGGCGATCAGCACATTGGCAGCATCCAGAATGTGGCCATGCGAGCGGTAGTTCTGCTCCAGCTTGATCAGATTCTTCACCTGGAACTCGCGCTCGAAGGCGCTCATATTGCCCACATTGGCGCCGCGGAAAGCGTAAATACTCTGATCGTCGTCACCCACCGCGAACAGTGCGCTGCCGCTATTGCCCGGCACACCGGCCAGCAGCTTCAGCCATTTGTACTGCAGGTCATTGGTATCCTGGAACTCGTCCACCAGAATGTGGCGGAAGCGCTGCTGGTAGTGTTCACGCAGCGGCTGGTTGCGACTGAGCAGCTCGTAGCTGCGCAACAGCAGTTCGGCAAAATCGACCACGCCTTCGCGCTGGCACTGCGCGTCGTACAGCTCGTACAGTTCGACTTTTTTACGTTCGTCAGCGTTGTAAGGCTCGATTTTATCGGCACGCAGGCCCTGATCTTTGGCGCCGTTAATGAAGTACATCACTTCTTTGGGCGGGAATTTTTCGTCATCGACGTTGTGCGCCTTGATCAGACGTTTGATGGCCGACAACTGATCCTGACTGTCGAGAATCTGGAAGGTCTGCGGCAGCGCTGCATCACGGTGATGGGTACGCAGCAAACGGTTACACAAGCCGTGGAAGGTACCGATCCACATACCCCGCGTATTGATCGGCAGCATAGCCGACAGGCGCGTCAGCATTTCCTTGGCGGCCTTGTTGGTAAAGGTCACGGCCAGAATGCCGGAAGGCGAGACTTGCCCAGTCTGGATCAGCCAGGCAATCCGGGTGGTCAGCACGCGGGTTTTACCGGAACCGGCGCCCGCCAGAATCAGGGCGCTCTGCGCTGGCAGCGTGACGGCGGCCAGCTGTTCTTCATTGAGATTGTGTAAGAGATTTTGCATGCCGTGATTATACCGGCAGCGGCGCCCCGGACTGCTGCCGCTGCGGACGGAATCTTCAGCGCCCGCAGCGGCCTGCCCTGGCTTTACCTAGCCGGCCGGAACGGCCTGCAATTTACCGTTGTTTTTCGCGTCACGGATCAGATTACGCATCGCTTGCTCGGCAGCGCGACTGGCCAGAGCCTGTTCGCGCGCCAGCTCCCCCATCTGCTGGCCCAGTAGCGCCATGGGTTTGCTGGCTTCCGTCATACGGGCTTGCAAACCCTGCATGGATTGCTGCAGCGCCTGCTGCTGTGCCTGAAGCTGCGGCTCGATCTGCTGCTTGACCAGTTGCTCGATCTGTTTCTGCAAAGGCGCCATTTCACGTTGCAGCGCCGCCTGAAGCTGATGGAATTGCTGCAATTGCTGATCCGTAGGATGCTCGCTCTGGGCGCGCGCGGCTTGCTCCAGTCGGCGCGCGATGGCTTCCTGCTGACGTGCCAGCGCTTCGATCTTGCGCTCCTGCTGGGCCGATGGCTGGATCCAGCGTTTCTCGAACTCGCGTCCCGCCGCATCCATCTGCTTACCGATGGCGTCCATAGCCTGCCCCTGCAAGTCCATTTTCTTGCCATGTTCTTCCATGCGGGCAGCGATACGGTCCACGGCAGCCCAGGCCGCCTGCACCTGCGCTAGCGTGGCAGCATCCTGAATCACGTAGCGCTGCTTGCCATCGCGTACCCACAGGAAGTCACCCTTCAGACGGCTACGCGCCACATCGATTTCGGCACGGTCACGGCTGGTGATCCGGGTCGCCACGCTGTGCTGCTGCTCATGCACCAGCGCATAGGCGGCGTGTTTGCTGTCGGCCGCGTCCAGCATGGCCTCAGGGGGCGCCGCAGGCACGGCCGGTGGTGCCGGTGGTGCCGGTGGTGCTGGTAGTGCCGGTGGTGTCAGGGGTGGCGGTGGCGGTGGCAAGGCCGAGAGCGCAGGCAAGGCAGGTCGTGCCTGCGCGGCGGCCACGGCAGGCAAAGCTGGCAAGCTCTGTTTGGCTGGCAAGGCTGGCACTGCAGGTATGGCGGGCGCAGCGGCAGCGACGCGCGCCTTGGCTGCTGGTGCTGGTGCTGGTGCTGGTGCTGGTGCTGGTGCCGGTGCGGACGCCGCAGCTGGCACAACTTCGGCAGGCGTCGCCGCGACGGCGGTCAGGGTTGCGGCCTGCGGGGCCACCTGCGCCAGCAATAGCGCGCCGCCAGCAAACAATCCAAGCAGGGGCAAGGCCAGTTTCCAGCTGGTAGGTTCAAGTTGGGGACGCACCAGGCGTTGAATACGAGACATGAGATTTCCTCCGTGAGCCGCGTGGGCTAGTTGGGTACTGTCGAACTGGAACTGATCCAGTTGCGCCAGAGCTTGTGCCAGCTTTTGGGGCTGGCCGAGCATGTCCACCGCAAGATCGTCGGCGATTTGTTCTCGCTCTAAGCGTATCCTGCGTGACAAGGCCCAAACACTAGGGTGATAGAACAGCAGTATCTCGATGCTACTTTGCAGCAGATTGACCAGATAATCGTGACGGCGGATATGCGCCAGTTCGTGTGCCAGCAAGGCTTCCAGCAGTTCGGGCGGCATGCCGCTCAGCAGCGCAGCCGGTACCAGTACGATGGGGCGCCAGCAGCCCGCCGTGATCGGGCCGTCGATGCCCTCGGCACTGCCCAGACGTACATGACGCGTCATGCCGCAGCGACTGGCCAGCAGCGACAGGCGGCGCTGCCAGTAAGGGTGGCTGGTGTAGGCCTCGGGACGGGTGCGTCTGGCCACCCACTGCAAGCCCAGCGCCAGCCGCAATACCATCAGTGCGCTTCCGGCCAGCCACAGGCCGACGATCCAGCCCAGTTGCCCGCGCAGCAGGCGCTCGCTATCGGTGTGGAATGCACTGCCTAGGGCGCCCAGCGTGGCGCGCATACCGGCACTACGGGGATAGTCATCGCTGGCGGAATGGGGATTGGGGGTGTTCAAGGCAGCGTGACCGTTCAGCGCTTGCGGGGCGCTGTGCGCAGCGCGACTGACGCTGCTGCTCCGGCCAGTGCTGGCGTCGCTGTCACTGAACTGTGCCAGTACGCGCTGGAATACCAGACTGGTGGCACTCGCCTGCCCCGGATCGCGCACAGCGCTGACGATGCTCAGCAAGGGCAACAGCAGGCATAACAGCATGGCGCTGCAGGCCACGGCATAACGGGTTTGCGGGCGGGCATGCCGCAGCCAGTGCATGGCCAGCGCCACACCCCAGCCGATCAGCAAGCCTTGCCAGAGGAAATGCAGTAGCGCCCAGCCCATGGCTGGCACCAGCGCTTCCAGCAGCCTATGCATGGCGCAGCCCCTGAACTGTAGTGATATACCCGCGTAGTGTCGTCATGCCGCGCTCCCGATGTGTGGATGTAGAATAAATTATCTAGATCGAATTGTCTAGAATTTTTTATCTACACCGGTAGCGCGGCAAACCGGCCGCAGTGTCGGCTCAGTAGCGGCCTAGTAAAGCACCACGGAACGAATCGACTCGCCGCTTTTCATCAGGTCGAAACCTTCGTTAATGCGTTCGAGTGGCAGACGGTGGGTGATCAGGTCGTCGATATTCAGCTTGCCTTCCATATACCAGTCGACAATCTTCGGTACGTCGGTACGGCCACGCGCGCCACCAAAGGCGGAACCCTTCCAGACCCGCCCCGTCACCAGCTGGAACGGCCGGGTGGAAATTTCCTGTCCGGCGGCGGCCACGCCAATGATGATGGACTGGCCCCAGCCCTTGTGGCAGCACTCCAGCGACTGGCGCATGGTGGTGGTATTGCCGATGCATTCGAAGCTGTAATCGGCACCGCCATCGGTGAGCTGGATAATCGCGTCGACCACGTTTTCCACCTGGTTCGGATTGATGAAGTGGGTCATGCCGAATTTACGCGCCATTTCCTGACGGGCCGGATTGATATCGACACCGATGATCTTGTCGGCACCCACCATGCGCGCCGCCTGGATCACATTCAGGCCGATGCCGCCCAGACCGAACACCACGACGTTGGCGCCCGCTTCCACTTTGGCGGTGAACAGTACCGCGCCCACGCCGGTGGTGACGCCGCAACCGATGTAGCAGACTTTGTCGAACGGCGCATCGCTACGGATTTTGGCCAGCGCGATTTCCGGCACCACGATGTAGTTCGAGAAGGTCGACGTACCCATGTAGTGGTAGATCGGCTTGCCGTCCAGCGAGAAGCGGCTGGTGGCGTCCGGCATCAGGCCGCGTCCCTGAGTCGAGCGGATAGACTGACACAGATTGGTTTTCTGCGACAGGCAGAATTTGCACTGGCGGCATTCCGGGGTGTACAGCGGGATCACGTGATCATCTTTGCGCAGCGACTTCACGCCGGGGCCGACATCGACCACCACGCCAGCGCCTTCGTGACCGAGAATGGCCGGGAAGATACCTTCCGGATCAGCGCCGGACAGGGTGTAGTAATCGGTATGGCAAATGCCGGTGGCTTTGATTTCCACCAGTACTTCGCCTTCGCGCGGGCCACCCAGTTCGACTTCTTCGATGGTCAGCGGTTTGCCCGCCTGCCAGGCTACGGCTGCTTTGGTTTTCATGTGGTTATCCTCGGGCTGGGAGTAGTAAGTGTTGAATGCGCGCGGCAGCTCGGCCGCGCAGACCCAACATCATACCAGCGCCGAAATTTCCGTGCCGGAGGTGACCGCACTGCGCAGCACGGCACCACTGCCTAGCAGGCGGCTGATGGTGTGCCACAGCTGGCGCGGGGTAGTCCAGGGTTTAGCCAGATAGGTGATGCCGGCCGCGTCATCGAGCGTGTCCGGTGTGCGGGCCGAATACAGCAACAAAGGCGCCGTGCCGTGATAGCGGCGCACCAGCGCCAGCAAGTCAGGTGAATCAGGCAGATTCGCATCCAGCACCACCAGCGCAAACGGTTCCTGCTGCAGCAGACTGTCGGCTTCGGCACGGGTAGCAGCATGGTAGATCTGGTTTTCCGGGACCAGCAAGGCCGTCAGCACCAGCACCGCGTCAGCGTCGGCGTCGACCAGCAGAATGCGGGGTACTTCGGCGGCGATGCCAAGTTCGGTCTGTTCGAGCAGAGACCAGGCTATCCCGGCCGTCTGAAGATCGGACGCTCCATCACTCATCTGAGGGTCTCCGCGAAGAATACGGTGCTGCAGCGCTGCGCAGAACGCAGGCTAGAATCGGCGGTGCTGGGCCGAACGCTGGGCGTGTCACGGCGGGGTAGAGGCAGTGACAGGTGCGCACGGGAAGGTCAGACTGACCCGTCGCACATTGTTGCTAAAAGGCATTTCATGCCATTAACCAACAGTCTACAACAGCGGACCTTGCAAAGAGGGAAAAACGCTAAAAAAAACCCGCCAGCGTCTACTTTTTCAGACGCTGGTTGAAGGCCGCATGCAGGGCATTCAAGGTTTCTTCCGCGCTCAGCAACTGATCGGCGACTTCGTTGACTTTGCGGCGATTCGAACGGGCGTGGTCGCGCAGCACTTCGAAAGCGGTATTGCGGTCGGTCTGGAATTTGCACATCAGCAGCCCCACCGCCAGACTGGTTTCGCGGCCCGAGGCCAGTGCGGCGTTCAGATTCAGTTCGGTGCGGCGCAACTGACGGATTTCATCGGCACGGGCCAGCCCGGCAGCGAAGGCCGGCATCAGATGCTTCTCGTCAACTGGCTTGACCAGGAAGCCCACCGCACCATAGGCGGCCGCTTGCTGACCGGCATCGGCGTCGCCCCGGCCGGACAGGAACATAAACGGTACCGAGGAGCTGGAATGTAGCTGTTTGGCCAGTTCCAGCCCGTTCATGCCGGGCATATGGATGTCGAGCAGGGCCAGATCGGGCTCGCGCTGGCTGATCAGCTGTAGCGCCTGCTCGGCCGACAGAGCCTTCAGGATGTCGTAACCGGCATGGCCGAGTACTTCCCCGAGAAAATCGAGCAGCAACTGGTCGTCGTCGACGATCAGGATCAGACGCTTGGCGCTGGAGGAACCATTCATGTGCAACAACCTTGGGCTTAAGCTAACGACCTATTATAAGGCCGAAAAGTTCACCTACTGTAAGCCTTTCGTCGTCAATTTGTCCTAGTCTGGCGCTTTTTTGCCCGCCGTTTCATCGATTAAACAACAGCATCTGTCCTGAACAGCTGCAGGAAGCCGGCCACGGCAGCGGCCACCGCCGGAGCGCCGGCCTCAAGTTCATCGGCACCCGGAGCGGCCGCGTCGGCCGCAGGGCCGGCCGCCGGGGCGCCGGCCGCCAGGGCGCCGGCCGCCAGATACACACTGCTGATGGCGGCCACCATCTGCGCACCACGCGCCACCAGCGGCGCCGCCAGTGCTGGCGTCATGCCGCCGATCACCACCTGCGGCAAATGGATCAGCGGACGGACCTGTTCCAGCAATTCAGGGGCGGTCGTGACGGCGTACTGTTTGACGCGCGAGGGGTAAAAGCCGCCGAACGCCACGTAACTGGCACCAGCCGCCTGCGCCGCCAGCGCCAGCGCCAGCTCGCCATAGCAGGAGGCGCCGATGATGGCATGCGGCCCTAAGCGGGCGCGCACTTGCGCGAGACTGGCGTCGCTGGCGCCCAGATGGACGCCGTCCGCGCCGCACTGCTCGCAGAGTTCGACAAAGTCATTGACGATAAACGCTACCTCATAGCGCCGGCACAAGGCGCGCAAGGCTGTGGCCTGCTCCAGCCGCAAGGCGGGGCTGGCGTGCTTGTGGCGGTACTGCAGCATGGCGATGCCGGGCTGGCAGCCCTGCGCTGCGCGCAAGGCTTGTTCGCTGACACACAGCAGTCGCTCGGTGTTATCCCAGTTGGGGGTGACCAGATACAGTCCTTGCATGGTTGATTCTCCGAAGTTCGAATGGTAAGCAGTGAGTGGGTCTGGGCCATAACTAGCGCAACACCCGCGCTGCCTAAAAATAGCTGGCGCGCTGGGGGATGCGCTGGCCGGGTGCTACGCCATACGCAGTGACCAGCGCCTGATTGCAGTACGCCTGTCCCGCATCGAGCGCCAGCGCCAGCGGCACACCCGCCGCTAACTGGCCGGCGATGGCCGCCGCCAGGGTGCAGCCGCTGCCATGGAAGCTGCCCGCCAGCCGGGGCCAGTGCCACTGCCGGCGCGCGACCAGCGTATCAGGATGGGCGTCCGGCCCGAACCACTGGTTGAGCACCAGTTCGCCCTCGTCGTGACCGCCGGTGAGCAGCACATGCTGGCAGCCTTGCGCACGCAGCGACTGCGCCTGTGCCAGAGGGCTGTGCAGACCGGTCAGCGCCGCGGCTTCCGGCTGGTTCGGGGTGATTACCGTCGTCAGTGACAGCAGCGGCGCCAGCGCCCGCACGGCATCATCGTGCGACAGCAGATCGCCGTGACCGCTGGCCAGTACCGGGTCTAGTACCACCGGCAACTGCGGCTGGCTCTGGCGCAGCTGTACGATCAGCGCCGCGATGGCACGGGCATTCTCGGCGCTACCGGGAATACCGATCTTGACCGCGCTAATCGCGATGCGCGCGGTCAGCGCCTGCGCCTGTTCGCGCAGCAGGCTGGCCGCGACCGGATGCACGGCGTACACCCGGTTGTTGTCCTGCACCGTCAGGGCAGTAGCCACCGTGAGCGCGTGCGCGCCCTGCCCTGCAATGGCTTGCAGGTCAGCGCTGAGCCCTGCGCCGCCGCTCGGGTCTAGCCCGGCGAACACCAGCACGCACGGGCGGCTGGTGGCAACGCTGACCTGCGCGCGCGGCTTGGCGCTCATGCCAGCCGGCCGGCCATCGGCGAAGACGGCGAGGCTGCGAACTTGCGCGCGATGCGGCCAGCCAGATAGGCTTCGCGGCCCGCCTGCACAGCGAGCTTCATGGCGCGTGCCATGCGTACCGGATCGCGCGCGCCAGCGATGGCGCTATTCATGAGCACCCCGTCACAACCGAGTTCCATGGCGATCGCCGCATCCGAGGCCGTGCCGACGCCAGCGTCGACCAGCACCGGCACACGCGCCTGTTCGATGATCAGCGACAGATTCCACGGGTTGAGGATGCCCATCCCGGAGCCGATCAGGGACGCCAGCGGCATCACGGCGACGCAGCCGATATCTTCCAGAATCTTGGCCTGTATCGGATCATCGCTGCAGTAGACCATTACATCGAAACCGTCTTTGACCAGCGCTTCGGCGGCGACCAGCGTTTCCGGCATGTGCGGGAACAGGGTCTTTTCGTCACCCAGCACTTCCAGCTTGACCAGCTTGTGGCCATTCAGTAGTTCGCGGGCCATCTGCAGCGTATAGATGGCGTCTTTGGCGGTATAGCAGCCGGCCGTATTCGGCAGAATGGTGTACTGCGATGGCGGCAGCACGTCGAGCAGGCTGGGCGCCCGGGGATCCTGACCGATGTTGACGCGGCGGATCGCCACGGTGATGATTTCCGCAGCGGCAGCATCGGTCGCTTCGCGGGTCTGCTGCAGGTCGCGGTATTTGCCGCTGCCCACCAGCAGGCGCGATTGATAGGTCTGGCCGGCGATGGTCAGCAAGTCCTGCCCGGGAGCGCTGGCGGCGACGGCAGCGTTTTCATGCGTCTGAATACTGTTCATAGTGTTTTCCTTTATCTGTTGTGTAGTGCGTACTGGATGGACGGCTCAGCCACCGCCAATGGCACGCACGATGTCGACCTGATCGCCAGCCTGCAGCGCGCGCTGCGGCCACTGCTGGCGCGGCACCACGCTGCGATTGACGGCCAGCGCTAGCGCCTGTCCCGTCAGCGCCAGCGCGTCGATCAACTGATCCAGCGTCTGCTGCGCGGGCACCCGATGTGGCGCGCCATTGAGCGCTATCGCAATCTCGAACTCGCTCATGTCCGCCTCACAGCTTGTGATACAGCTGGGCGCCATCGCGGATGAACTCCACCGCCTTGACCTGCATGCCCTGCTGCAGTGCCACGCCATCACTGACCCCGTTCGCTGCCGCGTATTCGCGCACTTCCTGGGTGATTTTCATCGAGCAGAAATGCGGTCCGCACATCGAGCAGAAGTGCGCCACTTTGGCCGAATCTTTCGGCAAAGTCTCGTCATGGAATTCGCGCGCCTTATCGGGATCCAGACCCAGATTGAACTGATCGTCCCAGCGGAATTCGAAGCGCGCCTTGGACAGGGCGTTATCACGAATCTGCGCGCCCGGATGGCCCTTGGCCAGATCGGCCGCATGTGCCGCGATCTTGTAAGTAATGATGCCGTCCTTGACGTCGTTTTTATCCGGCAGACCCAGATGCTCTTTGGGCGTGACGTAGCACAGCATGGCAGTACCGTACCAGCCGATCTGCGCCGCGCCGATGCCCGAGGTAATGTGGTCGTAACCGGGCGCGATATCGGTCGTCAACGGTCCCAGCGTGTAGAACGGCGCTTCATGGCACTGCTCCAGTTGCAGGTCCATATTCTCTTTAATCAGCTGCATCGGCACGTGGCCGGGGCCTTCGATCATTACCTGCACGTCGTGCTTCCAGGCGATCTGGGTCAGTTCGCCCAGCGTCTTCAGTTCACCCAGCTGGGCTTCATCGTTGGCGTCATAGATCGAGCCGGGACGCAGGCCATCACCGAGCGAGAACGCCACGTCGTAGGCCTTCATGATTTCGCAGATCTCTTCGAAATGCGTGTACAGGAATGATTCCTGATGGTGGGCCAGACACCATTTGGCCATGATGGAACCTCCGCGCGAGACGATGCCGGTGAGGCGCTTGGCCGTCAGCGGCACATAGCGCAGCAGCACGCCCGCGTGGATGGTGAAGTAATCGACGCCTTGCTCGGCCTGTTCGATCAGGGTGTCGCGGAAGATTTCCCAGGTGAGGTCTTCGGCCTTGCCGTTGACCTTTTCCAGCGCCTGATAAATCGGTACGGTGCCGATCGGTACCGGGCTGTTACGGATGATCCATTCGCGGGTTTCGTGTATGTGTTTGCCGGTCGACAGGTCCATCACATTGTCGCCACCCCAGCGGATCGCCCAGGTCATTTTCTCGACTTCTTCGCCGATCGAGGAGGTCACGGCGGAGTTGCCGATATTGGCATTGATCTTGACGAGGAAATTGCGGCCGATGATCATCGGCTCGACTTCCGGATGATTGATGTTGGCGGGGATGATGGCGCGGCCCCGGGCGATTTCTTCGCGCACGAATTCCGGCGTAATTTCGGCAGGAATACTGGCGCCGAAGGACTGGCCCGGATGCTGGCGCCCCATCAGATCGGCCAGACGCTGACCCATCGGGCCGGACTTCTGCAGGTTTTGCAGATATTCCTGACGGCGCAGGTTTTCGCGGATCGCCACGTATTCCATTTCCGGTGTGATGATACCCTGCCGTGCATAGTGCATCTGCGTGACGTTTTTACCGGCGCGGGCGCGACGTGGCTGACGGTGCAGATTGAAACGCAGTTCGGCCAGCGCCGGATCGGCCAGCCGCGCCTTGCCATAGTCAGAGGTGGGGCCGTCGAGCGCTTCGGTATCGTCGCGCTCCAGTATCCACGGCAGACGCGGGGTAGCGGCCAGTCCCGAGCGGATATCGATGAGCGCATCCGGATCGGTGTACGGGCCAGATGTATCGTAGACGTAGACGGGCGGGTTGGCTTCGAAGCCGAAGGAAGCCGGCGTATCGGCCTGACTGATTTCGCGCATCGGTACGCGGATATCGGGACGGCTGCCTGGTACGTAGATTTTGCGGGAATTGGGTAAAGGTTTAATCGCTGCACTATCCACCGTGGCGGTGACAGAGAGGAATTTGGCGTTGGCGTTCATTTGGCTCCTTGGTAGGCTACAGGAGCCAGCAAAGGAGGTAGGACGACCGGCGAACACGGAGCGCGCGATCCGGGCAATGCCGGGGTTCGATGCGGGCGGTGTGACGGCGCTATCCTTAGCTTCCCTTCGCTGGCATTATCCAGATCAGGTTCGGAGGGTATTTCTCACCCGCACACCACAATGATGTGCAGGACCCCTAGCGTTTGCCACCTTGCGGCAGCGGGCCGATTATACGCCGCGTCTTAGCATGCCGACAATAGCTGTCTCGCTGCCGTTTGCTGGATACTTGATCGATCTTGAAAGGACGTAGTCGTGCAGTGGTTAGTCACGAGGTCGACCGGGGAATAGCACTATGGCTACCGGCAACTTCATGCTAGCTGAAGGCGACGTCTTCCAGACGGAAGCGGAATTTACGCCGTTCCGGCAACACCCATCCCTCGCCTTTGCTGCAATCTCGCGGCGCTGGCTCGGCTGCTGGAGCGAGCAAGCTGTGGACTTGCAATGTCTTCTGCACGGCAGCGCAAGCACTCACTAGGTCTGCAAGTAATTGGTTGGCAGGGGTGGCAACGGCAGATCTAGCTGCATCGGCACTTGCGGAAATGGCGCTTGTTCCCGTCGAAGTTACGCTCGCCAAAACGTCACAACCCGGATGGCGTGTGGCTGGTGCTGGTGCTGGTGCTGGTGCTGGTGCTGGTGCTGGTGTTTGTGCTGGTGTTTGTGTTTGTGCCTGTGCTTGCTCCTGCCGGACTAGCATGCGCAGGCGACTGGCGTGAATGTAGTATTTATCCTGCGGGCGGCGCACATAAATATCATTCCACGCGTTGCGCGTGCCGCGACCGGCCCAGTGCGCTAGCTGGTTGGGCGTAACAACACGCCCATTAAAAATAATTTCGTTACCTTGCACGCGGGCACACTGCTCGTCGTGATAACTAACAGTGCGCAACAGGGTACCATCCGGCAAAAACACAGTTTTCCATTGATAACCATGCACGGCGCATGGATTGCCGCCCATCTGCAGGCGGCTTTGTTCGGCCAGCCACAGCTCGATGGCGTCAGCCAGCGCCTGTTGCAAATCGGGGGCGCCGCCACGCCGCCCGAGTTGTTCGACCAGCCGATGAATCTGGCGGCTCTCTATAGGAACACTCACCCAGTTTTCCATGTTCTATTTCCTCCTATTTTTGCCTCTACTTCTTTCTATTTTTGTACTTATTAGAGCAAAAACGCGACAGAAGGTTCCGAAAAAGGGTAAAGCAGAAAAAATAGAAGAAAGCAGAAGAATAAATAGAACGAATCAGAATAAGGAGTTCGGGAGAGCACACCACACCGCGCCGTCCAAGCCCCATATTTCCCATATTTCCCATATTTCCCATATCGTGCGCTCACGCTTACAGACAGGCCAGACTCAATCCCTGAAGCTCGGCGGCGTCTTGCTTATGCCCGCCATCATGGCTGCCTGCAGGTCGGCCGACATCAGCATGGCGGCATTCCATGTAGCGTTATAGTTGAGTCCATCGGCCACGCTGTGATCGCGTGCGTAAGTGATCATCTCCTTCACGCCACGGATCGCCAGCGGCGCCTTGCTGGCGATCTCGAGGGCAATTGCCCGCACACCTACACGCAAAGCCTCGGGCGTTTCGAACACCCGGTTGACCAGCCGGATTTCCTTAGCCTCGGCCGCATCGACCTTGCGCGCCGTGTAGGCCAGCTCGCGCGCCATGCCCTCGCCTATCAGTTTCGGCAAGCGTTGCAGGGTGCCCACATCGGCCGTCATGCCGATATCGATTTCCTTGATGCTGAACCAGGCATCGGCCGAGCAGTAGCGCATATCGGCGCAGCAGATCAGATCAATCCCGCCTCCCACACAGGCGCCATGCACGGCAGCCAGCACCGGCTTGCGGCAGCGTTCCAGACTGGTCAGCGATTCCTGCAAGTCCAGAATAATGCGGCGCAGCGCCTCGCGCATGCGCCCCTCGCAGTCATTCTGGATCTGGCTGCCCAGCCCCATCATCATCTGCAGATCGATGCCGGCGGTAAAGCCGCGCCCCTCCCCTTCCAGCACCACCACGCGTGCTTCCGGCAAGTCATCCAGAAACTGGAAAGCACTGCGCAGCTCTTTCCACATGGCAAGATTCATCGCATTCAACTTATCCGGCCGGTTCAGCCGCAGCGTGGCGACGTGCTGGTCCAGACTGACAGACAGGGTTTCAAACTCGGGAATAGGGTGCGACATGCCGGACTCCGGAAAACAATGATGCGCTTATCTTGTCGGTAAAAAACCGGCTACGTCAATCAAAAAGCCCCCTGCGCCTGACGTTTGGCCTCCCGCGTCATCTATAATGGCTGTTTTCGCCAATTTAAATTAGCCAAATCATGGAATTAGCCAAGTCTTTCGAGCCTGCCGACATTGAACAGTTCTGGCGCAGCGAGTGGGAACAGCGCGGTTACTATCGCGCCACCATGGACGCTGACCAGCCTTCTTTCAGCATCCAGCTGCCGCCGCCGAACGTCACCGGCACCCTGCACATGGGCCATGCTTTCAATCAGACCATCATGGACGGTCTGACCCGCTACCACCGCATGCTGGGCCACAACACCGCCTGGATTCCGGGCACCGACCACGCCGGTATTGCCACCCAGATCGTGGTGGAACGCCAGCTGGACGCGCAGAAAATCTCGCGCCATGATCTGGGCCGCGAAGAATTCATCAAGAAAGTCTGGGAGTGGAAAGAAAAATCCGGCTCCACCATCACCGGCCAGATGCGCCGTCTGGGCGCGTCGCCGGACTGGCAGCGCGAATACTTCACGATGGATGAACCACGCTCGAAAGTGGTGACCGACGTCTTCGTGCGTCTGCACGAACAGGGCCTGATCTACCGTGGCAAGCGTCTGGTCAACTGGGACCCGGTGCTGGGCACCGCCGTCTCCGATCTGGAAGTGGTCTCGGAAGAAGAAGATGGCTCGATGTGGTACATCCAGTACCCGCTGGCCGATGGCAGCGGCTCGCTGACGGTGGCCACCACCCGTCCGGAAACCATGCTGGGCGACGTCGCCGTGGCCGTGGATCCAACTGACGAGCGCTATCAGCCGCTGGTCGGCAAGCTGCTGAAACTGCCGCTCTCCGAGCGTGAAATCCCGATTATTGCCGACAGCTATGTGGACAAGGAATTCGGTACCGGTTGCGTGAAAATCACCCCGGCACACGACTTCAACGATTACGCCGTGGGCCAGCGTCACAATCTGGCGATGCCATCGATTCTGACGCTGGAAGCGAAAATCAGCGACGACGCGCCAGAAGCCTACCGTGGTCTGGACCGTTTCGAAGCGCGCAAGAAAATCGTCGCCGATCTGGAAGCACTGGGTCTGCTGGAACAGGTCAAACCGCACAAGCTGATGGTGCCGCGCGGCGACCGTACCGGCGTAGTAATCGAACCGATGCTGACCGACCAGTGGTTTGTCGCAATGAGCAAACCGGCACCGGAAGGCACTTTCTTCCCGGGCAAATCGATCGCCGAAACGGCGCTCGACAAAGTGGCCAGCGGCGAAATCAAATTCGTACCGGAAAACTGGAGCACCACCTACAACCAGTGGCTCAACAACATTCAGGACTGGTGCATTTCGCGTCAGCTGTGGTGGGGCCACCAGATCCCGGCCTGGTATGACGATGCCGGCAATATCTTCGTCGCCAAAACCGAGGCAGAAGCCATCGCCAAAGCAGCCGCACAGGGCATCACCGCGCCGCTGCGTCGCGACAGCGACGTACTCGACACGTGGTTCTCGTCCGCACTGGTGCCGTTCTCGACACTGGGCTGGCCGGAGGAAACCCCGGATCTGAAAGCCTTCCTGCCATCGTCGGTGCTGGTCACCGGTTTCGACATCATCTTCTTCTGGGTGGCGCGGATGGTCATGATGACTGCGCACTTCACCGGCAAAGTGCCGTTCAACACCGTCTACGTGCACGGTCTGGTACGTGACTCGCAAGGCCAGAAGATGTCCAAATCCAAGGGCAACACGCTGGACCCGATCGACCTGATCGACGGCATTGGCATCGAAGCGCTGGTAGAAAAACGTACCACCGGCCTGATGAACCCGAAAGCGGCCGAGAAGATCGCCAAGGCCACCCGCAAGGAATTCCCGGAAGGCATCGCTGCCTACGGTACCGACGCGGTGCGCTTCACCATGGCCTCTTACGCTTCGCTGGGTCGCAACATCAACTTCGATCTGGGCCGTGCCGAGGGCTACCGTAACTTCTGCAACAAGATGTGGAACGCCACCCGCTTCGTGCTGATGAACACCGAAGGCAAGGATTGCAGCGCCAATGAAGCCGACTTGTCGATGGCCGACAAGTGGATCATTTCGCTGCTGCAGAAAGCCGAGCTGGAGATTGCCAAAGGCTTCGAAGACTACCGCTTCGATAATATCGCCTCGGCCATCTACAAGTTTGTCTGGGACGAGTACTGCGACTGGTATCTGGAAGTAGCCAAAGTGCAGGTGCAAAGCGGCACCGAAGGCCAGCAACGCGCTACCCGTCACACCCTGCTGCGCGTGCTGGAAGTGGTGCTGCGTCTGGCGCATCCGATCATTCCTTTCGTTACCGAAGCGCTGTGGCAAGCCGTGGCACCACTGGCTGGCAAGACCGGCGACAGCATCATGCTGCAACCCTACCCGATCGCCAACCCGGCCAAGATCGACGAATCGGCCGAAGCCTGGATGCAGCAACTGAAGGCGCTGACCGATGCGACCCGCAATCTGCGCGGCGAAATGCAACTGGCTCCGTCGCTGCGGGTACCGCTGATCGTCGAACCGGGCAATGCCGCCGATCAGGCAGCGATGCAGGTGTTCGCACCGTACATCCAGTCGCTGGGCAAGCTGGCCGAAGTACAGATCGTCGATGCGCTGCCGGAATCGCCGGCCGCCGTCTCGATCGTCGGTACGACCAAGCTGATGCTGAAAGTGGAAATCGACGTGAAAGCCGAGCGTGAGCGCCTGGGCAAGGAGATCACCCGTCTGGAAGGCGAGATCAACAAGGCCAACGGCAAGCTGTCGAACGAAAGCTTCGTGGCCCGCGCACCGGCAGAAGTGGTCGCGCAGGAAAAAGAACGGGTTGCCAACTTCAGCGCTACGCTGAGCAAGATGCGCGAACAGTTCGCCAAGCTGCCAGCCGCCTAAGCGGTTCAGTCAGCATCGCTTCCGGATAGGTCGGGAGCAGTGGCACTGCCGGTTCGCCGGCGGCGCTGCTGCTCCCGGCCTTTTTTTATTCGGCGAGCAAGGCAGCGTAGCGGGCGATGTCGACGTTGCCGCCACTGAGGATGATGCCGATACGCTGGCCCTGCAGCGGCGCGGATGGCGCTGCCGCCATGGCACGCGCGGCGGCGAAACCGAGGCAGCCAGTCGGCTCCACGACCAGCTTCATGCGTTCGGCAAAGAAACGCATCGCGGCGCGCAGTTCGGCATCGCTCACCGTCAGAATGTCATCGACGTCACGGCGGATGATGGGGAAGGTCAGTTGTCCCAGATGCTGGGTCTGGGCGCCATCCGCAATGGTTTGCGGCGTGTCGATATGCACGATGCTGCCGCTGCGGAACGATTGCTGGCCATCGTTGCCCGCCTCGGGCTCCACACCATACAAGCGGGTCTGCGGCGACAGCGCGCGGGTGGACAGTGCCGAACCACTGAGCAAGCCACCGCCGCCTAGGCAGACGAACAGACTGTCGAGCGGGCCGACTTCTTCGAACAATTCCTTGGCAGCCGTGCCCTGCCCGGCAATCACATCGGCATGGTCATACGGCGGAATCAGGGTCATGCCTTTCTGCTGGGCCAGATCGCGGCCGATCTGTTCGCGGTCCTGCGTATAGCGATCGTACAGCACCACATCAGCGCCATAGCCGCGCGTCGCCGCCACTTTCGCCGCCGGCGCATCGAGCGGCATGATGATGGTGGCCGGTATGCCCATCAGACGCGCCGACAGGGCAATCGCCTGCGCGTGGTTACCGGACGAAAACGCCACCACCCCGGCACGGCGCTGGGCCGCATCGAAGCGCGCCAGCGCGTTATAAGCACCACGGAATTTGAACGCGCCCATGCGCTGCAGGTTCTCGCATTTGAAAAACACTTCCGCGCCCAGTTCGGCATTCGCGGTCCGCGAAGTCAGCACTGGCGTACGGTGGGCATAGCCGTCGATGCGGGCGGCGGCGGCCTGTACATCGGCATAGGTAGGCAAAATCGGCGTGGTCATAGTTATCCTTAAGGGCAATGTTGCCAGTCATAAATGATAGCTGTTTTCATGGCGCCACGGCGGGCGCACAAAAAATAGCACGATCGGTCATTTTCTTGCTACACTCGTCGGACTATAAAATTCAACCTGGAGACTCGCAATGAAATGGTTCGCTCATGCCCTCACCCTGGCTCTCGCCGCTGCCGTCAGCATCGCCCCTGCATGGGCCGATGACAGCTCGCCCGTAGGTCTGTGGAAAAATATCGATGATGTGACGGGGAAGCCTAAGGCGCTGATCCGTATTTCGGAAAACAATGGTGCCCTGCAAGGCAAGATCGAACAACTGTTTCGCGCCCCTGGCGAAGATCAGAATCCGAAATGCGAGAAATGCGAAGATGCGCGCAAGAACCAGCCGATCATCGGCATGGTGTTCATGTCGGGTCTGAAAAAAGATGGTGATAGCTATGGCGGTGGCGAGATTCTCGATCCGGACAACGGCAAGGTCTACAAGAGCAAGATGCACCTGAGCGACAACGGCAAGAAACTCAATGTGCGCGGCTACATCGGCGTACCGATGCTGGGCCGTTCGCAAGTCTGGCTGCGTCAGGAATAATCCCGCGGGGCGCTAGCGGCCGCCGCTGATAGCGCCCTGCCCCCACCGACGCCGCCATGCCGGCCAGCCCGGCTTAGCTCTGGCGCGCCTGTTCACGCTGCACTTTGCTGATGTGCCGGTCCAGACTATTGGCAAACTGCTGGCGGTCGCTCTGGCTGTAGGCAGCCGGTCCGCCAGTATCCACCCCACTCCCCCGCAATTCATCCATAAACGCGCGCATGGTCAGCATCTGCGCGATATTGTGTTCCGTGTAGAACTCACCGCGCGGATTGAGCGCATAGCCGCCCTTTTTCAGCACATCGGCTGCCAGCGGAATATCGCCGGTAATCACCAGATCGCCGGGCGTCAGCAGCCGCACGATTTCCTGATCCGCCACATCGGCACCGGACGGTACTTGCAGCGCGCGGATATGCCGCGATGGTGGCACGCGCAGCAACTGGTTGGCGACCAGCGTCAGCTGCAGCGGCACGCGCTCGGCTACCCGGTACAGAATCTCCTTGACGACCGCAGGACAGGCATCGGCATCCACCCAGATCTGCATCACGATTCCCACAGCTCGCCATTCGGGCTGATCCGTGGTGGTGTCACACCGAAGTGCTGATAGGCCGCTGCCGTGGCCACCCGCCCGCGCGGGGTGCGCTGCAGATAGCCTTGCTGGATCAGATAAGGTTCCAGCACATCCTCGATGGTATCGGCCGCCTCGCCGATCGCCGCCGCCAGATTGCCGATCCCCACCGGGCCACCAGCGAATTTGAACAGCACCGCCTCGAGCAGCTTGCGGTCCATCACATCGAAGCCCACCGTATCGACATCGAGCATCACCAGCGCAGCGTCGGCGATGGCTTTGGTGATATCGCCATTGCCTTTGACTTCCGCGTAATCGCGCACCCGGCGCAGCAAACGGTTGGCAATCCGCGGCGTACCACGCGCGCGGCGGGCAATTTCCACGGCTCCGTCGGGCGCAATACTGGCTTTCAGTAGCGCCGCGCTGCGCGTGACGATGCGGGTCAGTTCTTCAGTGTTATAGAACTCCAGTCGCGCCACGATACCGAAGCGGTCGCGCAGCGGATTGGTCAGCATACCGGCGCGGGTGGTCGCGCCCACCAGCGTAAATGGTTGCAGATCGAGCTTCACCGAGCGCGCCGCCGGCCCTTCGCCGATCATGATATCGATCTGGTAGTCTTCCAGCGCCGGATACAGAATCTCTTCCACCACTGGCGACAGCCGATGGATTTCATCGATGAACAGCACATCGTTGGCTTCCAGATTGGTCAGCAGCGCCGCCAGATCACCGGGCCGTTCCAGCACCGGGCCGGAAGTCTGGCGCAAATTCACGCCCATCTCGCGCGCAATGATGTTGGCCAGCGTGGTCTTGCCCAGTCCCGGCGGGCCGAACAGCAGCGTATGGTCGAGTGCTTCCTTGCGCCCCCGGGCAGCGGCAATAAAGATTTCCAGCTGATCGCGGATCTTGCTCTGCCCGACGTATTCATCGAGCGCCTTGGGGCGCAGTGCCCGTTCGATCGCCTCCTCATTTGGCGAGGCGGGCGCCGCGTCGATGATGCGCTGTTCGGTAAAGCTGTCGGTCTGGATGCTCATGCAGTGGCAGGTGGCCTATTCAATCAGTTCAAGAGAGTGCGGGCGTGGCCGCCGTACGCTGAAGGCTGGCAGCAGCCGGCGCAAGCATGCGTCGCACATGCCACCATTCTACCCTGCCCGCCACGCGCCCGATCAGCCTTTGGAGAGCGCCTTCAGCGCCTGCTTGATGCCGTCCGACACGCTACTACCGGCCGGTACGCCCTTCAACGCCAGCAAAGCTTCCTTGTCGGAATAGCCGAGTGCCAGCAAGGCATTCAGAATATCCGACTGGGCATCCGGCACAGCGTGACCACCGGTGGCGCCGATGTCCGCGCCCAGCTTGCCTTTCAGTTCCAGCAGCAGCCGCTCGGCGGTTTTCTTGCCGATGCCGGGTACTTTCACTAGCCGTCCCGATTCCTGCAAGGTCACTGCCTGCGCCAGATCGGCAATCGACATGCCGGACAATATCGACAGCGCGGTACGCGCCCCCACCCCGGTAATCTTGATCAGCTGGCGGAACACGGCGCGTTCCTCGGCATTGCCGAAGCCGAACAGCAGATGGGCATCCTCGCGGATCGCCTGATGGGTGAACAGCACCACCCGCTCGCCCACGCCGGGCAAATTGTAGAAGGTGCTCATCGACACATCGACTTCATAGCCAACGCCAGCGCAATCGACCAGCAACTGGGGTGGATTTTTTTCAAGCAGAATACCGGAGAGACGACCGATCATCGTGACTAGCCTTGTGGAAAAAAAGGTAAAAGATTAAACATGCCAGATTGCTGCCGCAGCTAGCCGACCAAGCGGCCACGTCGCATGCGCAGCCCCGCCAGCGCGCCCGCACCGGCGCCAGCGCCGGCCGCCGCAATCAGCTTCAGCGTTTCGCGGCTGTGCGCATGGCAGATCGCAATCCCCAGCGCATCGGCGGCATCGCTACCGGGCAGGCCGGGCAAGGCCAGCAGACGCGCCACCATGTCCTGCACCTGCGCCTTGACGGCACGACCGCTACCTACCACTGCCTGTTTGATCTGGGTCGGCGAATACTCCGCCACGGCCAGATCCGCCGAGACCAGCGCGCAAATCGCCGCACCGCGTGCCTGTCCCAGCAGCAGTGTCGATTGCGGATTGACGTTGACGAATACCTGTTCGATGGCAGCACAGTCCGGCTGGTACTGGCGTGCCACTTCGGCCACGCCGTCCAGAATCACCTTGAGCCGCTGTGGCAGATTGCCCTCACCGCTCTTGATGGTGCCCGAAGCGATGTAGCGCAGTGTGGCGCCACGCTGCTCGATCACACCGAAACCGGTGGTACGCAGGCCGGGGTCTATGCCGAGAATTATCATTCCGGAATTGTACCCGCGAAAGATGAATGCTGTATATAAAAACAGTGCGGCGGCCCCAAGAGGGCCGCCGCACTGTTTATTCGTGCAGACGGTGACTACTGGCTTGCGCGCAGATTAATGACGGAAGTGACGGGTGCCGGTGTACAGCATTACCACGCCGCGCTCGTCGGCAGCATCGATCACTTCCTGATCGCGCATCGAACCGCCCGGATGGATCACGCAGCGTGCGCCGGCATCAACCACCACATCCAGACCGTCGCGGAACGGGAAGAAGGCATCCGATGCCACCACCGAGTTTTCCAGGCTCAGACCGGCGTTCTGCGCCTTGATCGAAGCGATACGGGCCGAATCGATACGGCTCATCTGGCCAGCGCCCACGCCCAGCGTCATATTGTTACCGCAGAACACGATGGCGTTCGATTTCACATACTTGGCCACGCGCCATGCAAACATCATGTCTTGCAGTTGCTGCTGGGTTGGTTGCAGCTTGGTCACCACGCGCAGGTCGGAGATCAGCACGTTCTTGGCATCGGCCGATTGCACCAGCAGACCGCCACCGACGCGTTTGAAGTCCATCGCGTTGACGCCATTGCCGAGTGCGATTTCCAGCAAGCGCACGTTCTGCTTGGCCGACAGGATCTGCTTCGCTTCGGCGGTGAACGACGGTGCGATCAGCACTTCCACGAACAGCTTGGCCAGTTCGGTCGCCGCTGCGGCATCGACTTCGACGTTGAAGGCGATGATGCCGCCGAACGCCGAGGTCGGATCGGTCTGCAGCGCACGCTGGTAAGCGTCCACGGCATTCGCGCCCAGCGCCACACCGCAAGGATTGGCGTGCTTGACGATCACGCAGGCGGCGCTCTGGTCAAAGCCACCCATGCTCTTCACGCATTCCCATGCGGCATCTGCATCGGCGATATTGTTGAACGACAGTTCCTTGCCCTGCAGCTGACGGTAGTTGGCCAGTGCGCCAACGGTAGTCTGGACATCGCGGTAGAAGGCTGCCGACTGGTGCGGGTTTTCGCCGTAGCGCATGTCCTGCACTTTTTCGAAGGCCACGTTGAGCGACTGTGGATAGGTATTGCGGGCAGCGTGGCTGCGGCTGGCGTCCAGGCTGGTCAGGTAGTTGGCGATTGCGCCATCGTACTGGGCAGTGTGCGAGTACACTTTGGTGGCCAGACCGAAACGGGTGTCATAGCTAACCACACCGGCATTGTTCTTGATCTCGTCCAGCACCACGCTGTAATCGCTCGGATCGCAGATCACCACCACGTCCTTGTGGTTTTTTGCCGACGAACGCAGCATGGCCGGGCCGCCGATATCGATGTTCTCGATCGCGTCTTCCAGCGAGCAGTCCTGTTTGGCAACGGTGGCCTGGAAGGGATACAGATTCACTACCACCATATCGATGGTCGGAATGTCGTGTTCAGCCAGCTTGGCCATGTGCTCAGGGAAATCGCGGCGCGCCAGAATCCCGCCGTGCACTTTCGGGTGCAGGGTCTTCACGCGGCCATCGAGCATCTCCGGGAAGCCGGTGTAGTCGGCCACTTCGGTCACGGCCACGCCGTTATCGGCCAGCAATTTGGCGGTGCCGCCGGTCGACAGGATGTTGACACCCATGGCGGACAGGGCGCGGGCGAAGTCCAGCACGCCGGTTTTGTCGGATACGGAGATGAGAGCTTGTTTAATCATGGCTAATGAGAGCGAGTGAGATCTAGCGGAAACTAGATTGGGGGTTAAATATTCTTGCGGCCGGCGCCAGTGGCCGTCCCCAGCCACTCATGCCGGAAAACGTGCGCGGTTTACAGCAGACCGTGCTCCTGTAATTTTTTACGCAGGGTATTGCGGTTAATACCCAGCATCTGCGCGGCATGCGACTGATTGCCATCGGCGCGGGTCATGACCACTTCCAGTATCGGCTTCTCAACGGTCAGCACCACCATATCGTAGATATTCGAGGCTTGCTGCTCGCCCAGATCGTTGAAGTACTCTTCAAGGCTCTTCTGGACTACTTCCTGGATACTTTCTTTGCTCATTTTGTTTGGTTCACTGTATTTAACTGTTGACGCTGGTGAATCGCGGGCGGGCTTGTGGCCCTGACGTTCACCGTTCTGATCCGACTTTTTTAGACGTTGCGGGCCGCGCTAGTGCGCTCTTCCGGCCCTTGATTGCTGCCAATTCGCCCCACTCAGGCGGCTTCGCGTTGCGCTTCCGGAATCGGCGAAAGGCAGTATTGTAACCGCTCGCCGTAGTGCGCCTGTGAATCGAAGAACTGCGCGACTGCCTGCAACTGCGCTTCGGTCGACTCCAGCAGGTTCATGCGCTGTCGGAATTCCTCGCCACCGGGCAGCTCGCGCACATACCAGCCGATATGTTTGCGTGCCGTACGTACCCCCAGAAAATCGCCATAGAAAGCATAGTGGGCACGCAGATGTTCATCCATCAACTGCCGCACCTCGCTCACCAGTGGCGCCGGCAGATGGGTGCCGGTGCGCAGATAATGGTCGATCTCGCGGAAGATCCACGGTCGGCCCTGCGCAGCACGCCCTACCATCACCGCATCGGCACCCGTGTAATCGAGCACGAAGCGGGCTTTTTCCGGCGTGCTGATGTCGCCATTGGCGACCACCGGAATCGACACCGCGCGCTTGACCGCCGCGATGGTGTCGTATTCGGCGTCGCCCTTGTAACCGTCGGCGCGGGTACGGCCATGCAGCGTCAGCATGGCAATCCCGGCATCTTCGGCCATCCGCGCAATGGTCTGGGCGTTCTTGTGGGAACGATCCCAACCGGTGCGGAATTTTAAGGTGACGGGCACATCGACAGCGCTCACCACGGCATGCAGTATGGTCTGCACCAGTGCCTCGTCCTGCAACAGGGCCGAACCGCACCACGCATTGCAGACTTTCTTCACGGGGCAACCCATATTGATATCGATGATCTGGGCGCCGCGCTCGACGTTGAAGCGCGCGCAAGCGGCCAGGTCATCCGGATCGGCACCGGCAATCTGCACCGCTTTCGGTTCCATTTCCCCCGTGTGGTCGGTACGCCGGCTGCTCTTTTCCGTAGCCCACAGGCGCGGATTGGAGGCGGCCATTTCAGACACGGCATAGCCAGCGCCCAGCTGTTTGCACAGCTGACGGAACGGACGATCGGTCACACCCGCCATGGGGGCGACAAATACGTTGTTACGCAAAACATAAGGACCGATCTGCACGGGGAATACCTGAAACGAGGGAAGGAACCTGCTATTTTACCCTATCAGCTGCTCAAATAATAAGCACTTTTTTTCATACTTGCGGTCGTCAGGAGAAGGTCACCCGGGGTCGCCATGGCACGCCCGCCCCGCCGCAGGACGCTAAATGATGTCGTCCAGCGTGCTCGCCAGATGCGCCACATCCCCCCACTGTTCCAGCTGCAGGCGTGCGCCATCCCAGCGGAAGCGGTTGATGCTGGCATTTTTGACCTGAAAGTCGCGCGGGCTGTCCAGACTCATGCCGCGCGCCGCGCGATAGGCGCATTCGAGCACACCGCCATGCGCCACCACGGCGATGGTGCGGCCCGGATGCCGCGCCATCCAGTCGCCCAGCCCCTCGATGCAGCGCTGATAGAAGCTGCGGAAGCTTTCCGCCGGCCGCTCACCGTCCGGCATCACGGCATCGATATCGCGCGCTTGCCAGCGCGCATATTCTTGCGGATAGCGTTCGGCGATCTCGCTGTACAGCATGCCTTCGAACACCCCGTAGCAGCGCTCGCGCAGGCGCGCGTCGGTCTGCACCGTCAGGGCCGGTTGCAGGGTGCTGAGCGCCTGCGCCGTCTGCATGGCGCGCTGCAGGTCGCTGGCGACCAGCAGCTCCACGCCCTGCTGTACCAGTGCCGCCGCCAGTGCCGCCGCCTGCCGCTCGCCTTGCTCATTCAACGGAATATCGGTGTGCCCCTGCAGCCGCCGTACCGCGTTCCACGGCGTTTCGCCATGCCGGATCAGTAATAAGGTGCTGTGACTCGCTGTGCTGTGACTCGGTGTGCTGTGATTCATGCCATCTTCAGAAAAAAGGCCATGCCGGGCGGCATGGCCTAAACAAATGCTTACGGCGCCGAGGGCGCGGCTTTGGGACGGGTCTGCAGCCAGAACGTTACCGGGCCGTCATTGGTCAGCGACACCTGCATATCGGCGCCAAACTGGCCACAGGCTACCTGCGCATGACGCTGGCGTGCCTGCCTGACAAAATAATCGAACAGGCGCCGGCCATCGGCCGGTGCCGCCGCCGGGGTGAACGAGGGCCGCGTACCGGAATTGGTGTCGGCCGCCAGCGTGAACTGCGGCACCAGCAGCAAGGCGCCGCCGGTATCGCTGACACTACGGTTCATCTTGCCAGCCTGATCGGCAAACACCCGATAGCCCAGCAATTTATTCAGCAAGGCGTCGGCTTCCTGCTCGGTATCATGCCGTTCGGCACACACCAGCACCAGCAAGCCCGCTTCGATGGCGCCCACCGTGACACCCTCGACCACCACGCTGGCGTGGCTGACGCGTTGCAGCAGGCCTATCATGCCGTCAGCGTGACGCGGGCGAACTTGCGCTTGCCCACTTGCAGCACCATGGTGCCGGCGTCGATCTTCACGGTCTTGTCGCTGATCACGCTGCCATCGATGCGCACGCCGCCCTGCTCGATCATCCGACCGGCTTCCGAGACGGATGCGCACAGACCGGCCGCTTTCAGCAATTGCTGGATACCGGCCGGTGCGCCCGGCACCGTGATTTCCGCGATATCGTCAGGAATTCCGCCTTTCGAGCGGTTGACGAAGTCGTTCAGCGCTTCTTCGGCGGCAGCCTGCGAATGGAAGCGCGCCACGATTTCCTGCGCCAGCGCCACTTTGGCATCGCGCGGATTGGCGCCGCCATCGACAGTCGCTTTCAGTGCCGCCAGATCGGCCAGCGAACGGAACGACAGCAATTCATAGTATTTCCACATCATGGTGTCGGAAATACTCATGATCTTGGCGAACATGGTATTCGGCGCTTCGGTGATGCCGATGTAGTTGTTTTTCGACTTGGACATCTTATCCACGCCGTCCAGACCTTCCAGCAGCGGCATGGTCAGAATGCACTGCGGCTCCTGGCCGTAGTCCTTCTGCAGCTCGCGACCAACTAGCAAGTTAAATTTCTGGTCGGTTCCACCTAGCTCAAGGTCGGCCTTCAAAGCGACCGAATCGTAGCCCTGCATCAATGGATACAGGAACTCGTGGACGGCAATCGGAGTCCCACCCTTGAAACGCTTACTAAAATCATCACGTTCCATCATGCGCGCCACCGTGTAGTGCGAGGCCAGCTTGATCAGACCGCGTGCGCCAAGCGGATCGCACCACTCGGAGTTGTAGCGAATTTCCGTTTTGGCCGGGTCCAGCACCAGCGAGGCCTGCTTGAAATAGGTCATCGCGTTCTGCTCGACCTGCTCGCGCGTCAGGGGCGGACGGGTCATATTGCGGCCGGACGGGTCGCCGATCATGGAGGTGAAGTCACCAATCAGGAAAATTACCTGATGGCCCAGATCCTGCAACTGGCGCATCTTGTTCAGCACCACGGTGTGGCCCAGGTGCAGGTCAGGAGCGGTTGGATCAAGTCCGAGTTTGATGCGCAGTGGCACGCCGCTCTGTTCCGAGCGGGCCAGCTTCTGGGCGAATTCGCTTTCGATGAGCAACTCGTCAACACCGCGTTTCGTGATGGCAAGCGCCTCCAGCACACGATCTGTCAGAGGCAGGGCTGCAGAAACGGCCGGCGATGTCGATACAGTAGTAGTCATAATTTTAGGGCGGTATTTTTCAGAAATAGGGTTTAGCCGGCGGAGTTTGATATAATCCTCGATCGATCAATATTGCCGTATGAAAACGAACTTAGAGCATAAATAGAAGAAATAAAAACTTACCGAATAGTTCAAGCGGCAAATTTTAACTGATTGCATGAACCAAATACATAAATTCACGAGCTCACGCTTGTTCAGTCTGCTAGGTTCGACGCGCAAAGCGCGCATCATCAGCGCGTCTGCCCTATTCCTGGCAGTCTGCGCTTTTGGCGCTGCCGGCGTGGCACCACTGGCGCCTGATGCGTCCGATCTGCCCGTCAAATCCGTCGAAGAAGCCGTTGTGGCGCCGGATCTGGGCGCACAGATTGCAGCACTCGAACAACAGTCTTCCACTGAACATTTCGTTCACGAAGAAAAAATCCGCGCGGGCGACACCCTCGCCACCCTGCTGACGCGTCTCGGTGTGGATGACGACGCGGCCGAAACCTTCATCAAGAAAGACAGCGTCGCCAAAGGCGTGATGCAGCTCAAGGCCGGCAAGCGCGTGCAGGCCCAGACGGATGAAGAAGGCAATCTGCAATGGTTGCGCGCCGTGGTGGTCGATGGCAAAGATATTCCCGTCAAAAACATCCGTATCACCCGCAAAGGCAATGGTTTCGTCGCACAGGAAGAAGCGGCCAAACTGGAACGCCGCGTGGAAATGCATGCCCGTACCATCAGTTCGACCCTGTACGCGGCCACCGACTCCAGTGAAGATGGCGCCAAACTGCCGGATACCATCGTCAAGCAGATCATCGAGATGTTCTCGACCAGCATCGACTTCCGTGGCGACCTGAAACGGGGCGACCATTTTAATGTCGTCTATGAAACCTTCTGGCAGGATGGCGAGTTCGTTCGTGCCGGACGTGTGCTGGCCGGTGAATTCACCAACAAGGGCACCACCTACCAGTCAGTCTGGTTCGAAGACCCGCAAAGCAAACAGGGTGGTGGCTACTACAGCTTCGACGGCAAATCGCTGAAGAAAGCCTTCCTCAAATCGCCCGTCGAGTTCTCGCGTATTTCGTCCGGCTTCGCGATGCGCGTACACCCGCTTTCGGGTCAGTGGAAAGCCCACAAGGGGATCGACTTCCCGGCCGCGACCGGCACCCCGATCCGCGCCTCCGGTGATGGCGTGATCGACTTCGCCGGCACCCAGAATGGCTACGGCAACTTCATTATCATCAAGCACTGGGCCAACTACACCACCGCCTACGCCCACATGAGCCGGTTTGCCAACGGCATCAAAAAGGGCAGCAAGGTCAGCCAGGGCGACGTGATCGGTTACGTCGGCACTACCGGCTGGTCGACCGGCGCCCACCTGCACTACGAATTCCGTGTCGGTGGCGATGCGCGCGACCCGAACAAAATGAACGTGCAACAGCAGGCACCGCTGACGGCGGCCGAAATGAGCCGCTTCAAGGCCTACGCTTCGGACATGTCGCACCGCTTTGCGCTACTGCAACCGGGCGGCTCGCGCGGCACCCGCGTCGCTGCCAAGTAACAGTCAGCACAGCACTGCCCACAGACAGGTCGCCATGGCGGCCTGTTTTCTTATCTGCAACAGAACAGTCTGCCAGCAAAGGTGAACCCATGAGTTTATATATCGGCCTGATGTCCGGCACCAGCATGGATGGCGTAGACGCCGCACTGGCCCGCATCGATGCGCACGGCATCGCCACGCTAGGTGCCAGCTTCCTCGGCTTTCCCGCCACACTGAAGAGCCAGCTGATGGCACTGCAGGCTGCGGGGGACGATGAAATCAACCGCGAAGCACTGGCCGCCAACGGGCTGGCGCAGGTGTACGCCGACTGCGTCCGGCAACTGCTGGAGCAGACCGGCCACGGCGCCACCGAGATCCGCGCCATCGCCGTCCACGGCCAGACCATCCGCCACCGTCCCGAACTGGGTTACACGCGCCAGACCAACAACCCCGCCCTGCTGGCCGAGCTGAGCGGCATCGACGTGATCGCCGACTTCCGCAGCCGTGACGTGGCAGCCGGCGGCCAGGGCGCGCCACTGGTACCGGCCTTCCACCACGCCCTGTTCAGTCAGCGCGGCCAGACCCGCGTGGTCGCCAACATCGGCGGCATTGCCAACATCAGCGTGCTGGCTGGCGACACCGTGACCGGCTTCGACACCGGCCCCGGCAATGCGCTACTGGATGGCTGGATCCTGCGCCATCAGGGACAGGAATACGACCACGACGGCGCCTGGGGCGCCAGCGGCCAGCTTATCCCGTCGCTGCTGGACGCAATGCTGGCAGAGCCGTATTTCGCCCTGCCCGCACCGAAGAGCACCGGCCGCGACCTGTTCCACATGGCATGGCTGGAGCGCCACCTGAGCGCCTGCCCGGCGGTCGCCAGCGCCAGCCCCGCCGACATCCAGCGCACGCTGGTCCAGCTAACCGCCCGCAGCCTGGCACAGGCCATCGCGCGCCACGGCGCCGGCGCCAGCGCCGTCTACGTCTGTGGTGGTGGCGCCTACAACCGCCTGCTGATGCAGCAACTGAGCGTCGAACTGGGCCCGCAGATCAGCGTCGCCTCCACCGCAGCGCTGGGCGTCGCCCCCAACCACGTCGAAGCGCTCGCCTTCGCCTGGCTGGGACAGCGCTTCAGCGCCCGTCTTGCCGGCAACCTGGCCGCCGTCACCGGCGCCCGTGGTGCACGCATCCTCGGCGCCCTCTACCCAGCCTGAAACACCAATGGGGACGTAACGATATTTTTTAAATATCGTTACGTCCCCAACTTTTTTGCTAATTTTTTATAAAAAAACGGCGGGGCAACCGAGGTTGCGCCGCCGTTTGTGCATCGCCGACTGAGGCCGGCGCGCGTAACCGGGACTCTTAGACCGAGAACGAGGAACCGCAGCCGCAGGTCGAGCTGGCAGTCGGGTTCTTGATCACGAACTGGGCACCTTCGAGGTCATCCTTGTAGTCGATCTCGGCGCCAACCAGATACTGGTAGCTCATCGAGTCGATCAACAGCTGGACGCCGTTTTTCACCATGGTGGTGTCGTCTTCGTTGACGATTTCATCAAACGTGAAACCGTACTGGAAGCCGGAACAGCCGCCACCCTGTACGAATACGCGCAGTTTCAAATCCGGATTGCCTTCTTCTTCGATCAGTTGGGCGACTTTTTCAGCCGCGCTATCGGTGAAGATAATTGGTGCTGGCATTACATCTTGTGCGTCGGCGACAGCGTTCATTTCAGACTCCTACGTAAATCAATTTGATCCATTATAGACCTTTGGCAAAAATCATGCTCTCGGACGCATAATCGCTGCCACCCGACCAGCCTTCTGCAACGGGTGCATTTTCCCTATCACCCTAGCGCCAGCATGCATTTCCAGCACCCGGTACCAGACATCCCCGATGATACAGGCATGCGGCTGCATTTCAAGCAAATGCGCGCACATCACGCAACCTTTTATTTCACCGTTGAGGATCAGGTGGTCACAGCATACTTCGCCCTCCACCCGGCCCTGCCCGGCAATCAGGAGCACACTCTCCGGTCCGGCCTCGGCCACCACATTGCCGATCACCACGCCATCGATACGCAAGCCACCGCGGAACATCAGATGACCGACCACGCGCATCTGTTCGCCGATCAGGCTATCGATCTCTGTCATGGCAGGCTTTCCGCAGGCGGGAACGGGACTTCCTAATCTACCCGCCGCGGACCAGCCGCCTTTGATTTAAGGCAGCAGCGCGATCTGCTTCAGGCCCGTGTCTTCTGCCAGACCGAACATCAGGTTCATACACTGTACGGCCTGGCCGGAGGCGCCCTTCACCAGATTGTCCTGCACTACCAGCACGATCACCGTGTTGCCATTGCCGGGACGGTGGAGTGCCAGACGCAGCATGTTGGAACCACGCGTGGAGCGGGTTTCCGGATGCGAGCCGAATGGCATCACATCGACAAATGGCGCATCTTTATATTGCTCTTCGAACAGCGCTTGCAGGGCTTCGTTGCTGATTTCGCGGGTCAGGCGCGCGTACAGCGTCGAGTGCATGCCGCGAATCATCGGCACCAGATGTGGCGTGAATACCAACTCTACGGGCGTGGCGCTGAATTGCTGCAGCTGCGCCACGGTTTCCGGGGTGTGGCGGTGACCGGCCACGCCATAGGCTTTGAAGTTGTCACTCGATTCCGAGAACAGGGTGCCGATTTCTGCCTTGCGACCCGCGCCGGACACGCCCGATTTGCAGTCGGCAATCAGGCCAGCGGCGTCGATCACGCCCGCTTTCAGCAGCGGATAGTAGCCCAGCTGCATGGTGGTCGGGTAGCAACCGGGATTAGCCACCAGACGTGCCTGGCTGATCGCATCACGATTCAGCTCGGCCAGACCGTAAGCGGCTTCTTCGAGCAGTTCCGGGCAGCTGTGCTCGATTTTGTACCACTGTTCGAACACGGCGCGGTCCTTGATACGGAAATCCGCCGCCAGATCGATGACTTTCACGCCAGCGGCCAGCAGTTCCGGCGCTTGCGCCATGGCCACACCGTGCGGGGTGGCGAAGAACACCACGTCGCACTGGCGCAGGTCAGCCTTGTCCGGCGCGGAGAACGCCAGATTGACGCGGCCGCGCAGCGACGGGAACATATCGGCCACCGGCAGACCGTCTTCCTTGCGCGAGGTGATCGCGGTCAGCTGCACATCGGGATGGACGGCCAGCAGGCGCAACAATTCCACTCCGGTATATCCGGTGCCACCGACGATGCCAACTTTGATCATATTCGTTCCTTGAATGAGGTAATACGGAAAGGTAATGCGAAAATAAGGCGCCCATTTTAGCAGGGCTGCAGGGGCCGCGCAGAGTCCAGCAAAGCACTGGCCCAGATGGCAAAAAAGCCGCCCGACACAAGGCCGGCGGCTTTTTTGATGATGCGCTGCAAGCAGCGCACCAGAGCGTGAAAATTAACGCTTCGAGAATTGTTTTGCGCGACGTGCTTTGCGCAGACCAACTTTTTTACGTTCAACTTCACGTGCATCGCGGGTTACGAAGCCAGCGCGTGCCAGATCGCCCTTCAGGCCCGAATCGTAGTCGATCAGAGCGCGGGTGATACCGTGACGAACTGCACCTGCCTGGCCGGACTCGCCGCCGCCGTGTACGTTGACTTTGATGTCGAAACGTTCAACGTTGCCGGTCAGTTCCAGTGGTTGACGAATAACCATCAGGCCGGTTTCGCGCGAGAAGTATTCCGACGCTGGCTTGCCGTTAACGATGATTTGGCCAGTGCCAACTTTGATGAACACACGAGCTACTGCACTCTTGCGACGGCCGGTGCCGTAATTGTAGTTACCGATCATGTCAGTTCCTTAGAT